>NZ_JAYDXP010000108.1:0-322 GCF_036701605.1 Pseudomonas sp. FIP_A4
GAAGATGCGCCCGATGGAGAAAGGCCTGATCCTGGTCGCCGCGCACATCGACCAGTTCGACTTCCTCCTCGATGATCTGCCCGAACGCTGGCTCGATCGCCTCGTCGGCACCTGGCCGGGGCCGAACACCTGGTTGGTGCACACCGTGAACGGCTGCCGGAATGGATCACCGGTCAGCATGACAGCGTGGCGCTACGGGTCAGCAATCATCCGCTGGTGGCCAGACTCTGCGCGTTGACCGGGCCGCTGGTATCGACCTCGGCCAACCCTGCCGGTCGCGCGGCCGCGCGTTCGCGGCTGCGGGTCGAGCAGTACTTCCCCG
>NZ_JAYDXP010000018.1:0-406 GCF_036701605.1 Pseudomonas sp. FIP_A4
CCGTTGATGGTCACGCTCTGCAGGTCGTCCAGGCCATCGGTGTCGGCCAGGGTGAAGCTGCCGGAGGCGAACTCACCGTCGCCGGCCGCCGCCGAGCCGCTGCTCAGACCGGCTTCGTCGACGAGGCTGTCGGTGGCGACCCGTCCAGCGCAACGTTGACCATCACCATCACCGGCAGCAACGACGGCCCGACCCTGAGCCTCGTCGCCACCGACAGCCTCGTCGACGAAGCCGGTCTGAGCAGCGGCTCGGCGGCGGCCGGCGAAGGCGAGTTCGCCTCCGGCAGCTTCACCCTGGCCGACACCGATGGCCTGGACGACCTGCAGAGCGTGACCATCAACGGCAAGACCGTGGCGATTGGTGACCTGCAGGGCGAGACCTTCGCTGGCGACCACGGCACCCTGAC
>NZ_JAYDXP010000026.1:0-438 GCF_036701605.1 Pseudomonas sp. FIP_A4
TCGGTTTAGCTAGTTTTACTACATCGCGAAGATAGAATCGTAGATCACACTGCCTTTGCTGAGCTGGATCAATGGAGTAACAAAAGAGTGGTAATGCCTCATTAAAGGACAAGAACTTGAGCGGAAGTGTATCGTACAATAGACGGAGTATGCTTGTATAGTCTACAGTCTGCGGAACCTTAAGTGCCAGCTTTATAATGTCATTTTCCCTACTACAGGCCCGCCTGAAGGTAGACACATCATCATCAGTAAGCTTTGACAAAAAGCATTGAGTAGCTAGCTCTTCTATGCAATCTATAGCTGTTTTATAAGGCATTTAATGACAAATTGATTGTTTAGAAACATACTAGTGAAAGTAGCCTTAATCGCCTCTCGAAATTAATAATGCAGTGGCTGGATGGGATGTGGTGATCGTTGCGCGCAAGGGGTTGGCCGACC
>NZ_JAYDXP010000033.1:0-341 GCF_036701605.1 Pseudomonas sp. FIP_A4
CTGGCGAGTTCGCCTCCGGCAGCTTCACCCTGGCCGACACCGATGGCCTGGACAGACCCGGCGTACGCATCTTCAGCCCCTGGAAATCCTCGACCGAGTTGATTTCCTTGTTGAACCAGCCGGCGGTCTGCATGTTCATCGGTACACGTCTGGTGGGCTGGAGCCTGGTCGAGGACGAGCGCATCCGCCTGGATACACGCAGCGCTTTTCGCAACTCTTATCCGTTTTCGGCATGGCTTGCCGACACGATTCAACACCGCCAGGAATGTTGCATGTCAACCCCTCCAGTACCCCGCGAACGCCAGCGGCGGCCGAGCCGCTGATCAGCCCGGCTTCTTCGG
>NZ_JAYDXP010000056.1:0-649 GCF_036701605.1 Pseudomonas sp. FIP_A4
CACGCTGCAGTCGGGGCAGCCGGTGGAGTTGATCACCAGCAAGGGCGATTTCAGCCAGGTCCGCATCGGCGAACCGCTGCCGGTGCACGATTGCATGGGCGTCAGCCTCTACGTCGAGGGCAAGCTGTGGGGCGTGAACGCGCCCAGCGCACCCACGGCCGGCGCGAAGAACGGATACACCGAACACACGCTGTCAGCCACCAGCTGGGTCAACCGAGACCGCCGTGGTGCAGCAGTCGGACGTCGCCGTCGAGCAGGTGCGCAACGCCATGTTCAAGTGGCCCGAAGGCGCCAGACTGGAAAGCATCATCAGCACCATCAACAGCCTCGGCGCCACGCAGGATGACGTGATGAGCATCCTGCAGTCGCTGGAACGCGCCGGCGCACTGAACGCCGAGGCTGTTGATGGTGCTGATGATGCTTTCCAGGCTGGCGCCTTCGGGCCACTTGAACATGGCGTTGCGGTCCTGCTCGACGGCGACGTCCGACTGCGGCACCACGGCGGTCTCGCCCTGGGGTTCGACGACGAAGTGGAGAGCCTGTCGGCGTTCGATCCGCTGACCGGCGAGGTGATCCGCAAGCTGCCGCGCTTTACCTTCTACCCCAAGAGCCACTATGTGACCCCGCGCGAGACGCTGCTCGGTGCCAT
>NZ_JAYDXP010000068.1:0-408 GCF_036701605.1 Pseudomonas sp. FIP_A4
CTGGCCTTCCTCGGGCAGCAGGTTGTCGAAGTACCATTGCACCGGCCGGTTCGTGGCGCCGTCGCGTTGTAGCCCTTCGACCAGCGGGTGACTACTTCAAGCACGCTGACGCACTGCCGCTGCAGGCGCTGACCGCGATCAGCGGCTACCTGCACGAATCCCGGCGCGGTGGTCAGACGCTCAGACGATCAGCGCAGCCAGAGACCACAGCGGGATTTCTCCTGCACCATCTGCGCACGCAGGGGGGTGGCGCCCTGCCCGGCAACTACAAATTCTACGATGACCACTATCGCCCGCTGGGTGATCCGCAATCCTTTAATCGCTGCCATTAAACGCAAGGAGCGAAACGACCATGGAACTTGTCTTAGATATGGTAGGCGCCCAGCAATTCGTGCCTGGGCTGCTGAC
>NZ_JAYDXP010000004.1:0-342 GCF_036701605.1 Pseudomonas sp. FIP_A4
TGACCGCCGAAGCGCTCGGCCGCGACGCCGGTGCGGATGCCCTTGCGCGCCGCGTAAATGGCCGCTGCGGCGCCAGCCGGGCCACCGCCGACCACCAGCACGTCGAAGGCATCCTTGGCCTTGAGCTTCTCGGCGTCACGTGCGCCGGCGCCGGTGTCGAGCTTGGCGAGGATCTCTTCCTCGTTCATGCGGCCCTGGGTGAACAGCTCGCCGTTGAGGTAGATGCTCGGCACCGACATGATCTGGCGGGCTTCGACCTCGTCCTGGAACAGCGCGCCGTCGATGGCGACGTGCTTGATGTTCGGGTTGAGCACGGCCATCAGGTTCAGCGCCTGGACCACG
>NZ_JAYDXP010000021.1:0-356 GCF_036701605.1 Pseudomonas sp. FIP_A4
GGCATGCAGAACGGCGATAACTTCAAGCACCTGTATTCGCTGGCCGACAAGCTCGGCGCGGCGGTCGGTGCCTCGCGTGCCGCGGTCGATGCCGGCTTCGTGCCGAACGACATGCAGGTCGGCCAGACCGGCATCGGGCGTCGAGATGTCCGCGCCCATCAGGTGATAGACGTCGTAGTTGCGGCACAGCTCTCGGTAGTAATGCGAGGTCTGCCAATCTGCTTCCGACAGCACAGGTAGAGGAAGTCATGCACCATGCGACTGTCGCGAAAGCGCACCTCGTGCTTGGTCGGGTGCACATTGACGTCCACCACCGCCGGATCGACGTCGAGGAACAGCACGAACGTCGGATGCCG
>NZ_JAYDXP010000034.1:0-282 GCF_036701605.1 Pseudomonas sp. FIP_A4
TTTTGAACGCTGTATGATTCGCCTCCCGCTGACGAGAGATGAAGATTGATCGGAGCGGCAAGCGGTTGAGTAGAAAAGAGATTTTCGAAAAACAGCTTGACAGCGAGAAAGGCTGCTGTAAAATGCGCGGCCTCGGTTGAGACGAAAGGCTTGATCGAAACGCTCTTTAACAACTGAATCAAGCAATTCGTGTGGGTGCTTGTGAATGTAAGACTGATAGTCGCATGATTATCAGCATCACAAAGCAACACTCGTTAATTCGAGAGTTACTCTTTACTTGTA
>NZ_JAYDXP010000045.1:0-282 GCF_036701605.1 Pseudomonas sp. FIP_A4
TACAAGTAAAGAGTAACTCTCGAATTAACGAGTGTTGCTTTGTGATGCTGATAATCATGCGACTATCAGTCTTACATTCACAAGCACCCACACGAATTGCTTGATTCAGTTGTTAAAGAGCGTTTCGATCAAGCCTTTCGCCTCAACCGAGGCCGCGCATTTTACAGCAGCCTTTCTCGCTGTCAAGCTGTTTTTCGAAAATCTCTTTTCTACTCAACCGCTTGCCGCTCCGATCAATCTTCATCTCTCGTCAGCGGGAGGCGAATCATACAGCGTTCAAAA
>NZ_JAYDXP010000048.1:0-420 GCF_036701605.1 Pseudomonas sp. FIP_A4
GTGGCAACTCGGGTAACCAGACAATCACCATGATCGAGCGCCATAGCCGACGAACAGGCCCAGCACGAGGAAGTGCCAGTAGGCGGTCGCTTCGCTGATCAGGTAGATCGGCAGCACACAGATCAGCATCAGCATGAAGAACACGATGCGCCCGCCGAACTTGTCGGTGAGCATGCCCAGCGGCCGCGCGTCGAACTGGCTGCTGGACAACCTGCAGGCCGGCGATTGCATCGAGGCGCTGCCGCCGGCCGGTACACCGATAACCTGATGCATGATCTGCAAACCGAGCGTTTCTACGAGCCGCAGGAATACAACGGTGTGATGGCCGTGGGCGACGGGCCGATCAAGACCTTCCCGCTGCGCGGGATTGCCGCCGGGCTGAAGATCAGCGTCGGCGAGTAGCGGTACATAACGCCGGCC
>NZ_JAYDXP010000022.1:0-456 GCF_036701605.1 Pseudomonas sp. FIP_A4
CTGGATCGTCGGCGCCATCGCGCTGCTGAGCCTGGCCGTTGTCGGAGTGGTGGTGGTGAGCGGCCGGCTCTTGCTCGTTTATCTGGGCGTGCCACCGCGGTCGGTAGACTGGCTGGCCACCTGCGATATAGGCCTCGTCGAGGACGGTTTCCTGATCCTGCACGGGCGCAAGAAGCTGCAGTTGTTCACCTCCTTCGTGCGTACCGTCAACGCGGAGTGGGTCGAGGCCGAGCTGGTGCAGCAGGCGCCCATTGCCCAGGCCTGGCTGCACGGCGAGGCGCTGGCGCAGAACGTCGCCGCCGAGCGCCGCGCCTACACCGCCAACTACGAGCTGTCCTGGATGGAAGCTGACCTCTACAACGAGGTCACCGACTATGTCCGCAACGAGATGAACCGCGCGGAGCGCCTGCTGGACGTCGGCAATGGCGATGAGCTACCCAGCAACCGTTCCGGAAA
>NZ_JAYDXP010000046.1:0-950 GCF_036701605.1 Pseudomonas sp. FIP_A4
CAGCAGCGGGTAGAGGCCGTCGGCCACCGACAGCCGGTTGATCAGCTGCAGCAGCAGCCAGCCGCCGCCCAGGCCGAGGGCGATGCCGATGCCGAACTGCTGCACCAGGCTCACCAGCACCATCCAGGTGAACTCGGTCTATGCCCTACATTGCGCTGCAGCTCAAAGGCATCGTGCTCGGCGTCAACCTGCTGATCGGCACCAACATCGATGCCACCGGCACCGGTACCAGCGACACGGCGAAACGCTGCAGCTGGGCGCCATCGCGCTCGCCTGCGAGCAGACCGGCAGCGCCCAGCAGTGCCTGGACCTGACGCTCGCCTACCTGAACGAGCGCCAGCAGTTCGGCCGCCCAGGCACCGAATCGATCCGCGACGTGGTGCAGCGTTCCGCGCAGAGTGTGCAGCTGCTCGACAGCCGCATGGGGGAGATCGACCCCCGCCGCCGAGCAGCAGACCTTCAACTGGAAGATGGTCACCTCCTGGCCGAAGAACTTCCCCGGCGTCGGCGACGATGCGAGTGAGGTCGCCACCGCAGTCGCTGCCGGCGCCGCGGCCGAAGCCGAAGCCGACGCCGAAGCCGAAGGTGCAGTCGAAGCCGCCCCCGCCTGGGGCACGCCGCCGCGGATGCACTTGATGACGATGAACAGGAACAACAGCTGGGTGGCGCCGAACATGAAGGCACCGATGCTCGACACCATGTTGAAGTTGGCGACGGCCCTTTTCGTCCACCACCCGCAGTTCGATGCCGAACTGCAAGCGCCCCTGGCGCGTCCAGACGGTATCGTTGACGGCCCTCGATACCTTCCGGCACCAGCTTCTCCGCACCCGCGGAGGAGTCCTGGAAATAGGGACAGAAGCTGATGACGCGCTCCACCGTTACGTCTGCAAAACCCCGAAAATCCGCGCGCTCAGCGCCCGCTGCCAATGCCACGTTCGATGTCTTGGTGT
>NZ_JAYDXP010000059.1:0-550 GCF_036701605.1 Pseudomonas sp. FIP_A4
CACCAACCAGGTGTTCGGCCCCGGCCAGGTGCCGACGAGGCGATCGAGCCAGCGTTCGGGCAGATCATCGAGGAGGAAGTCGAACTGGTCGATGTGCGCGGCGACCAGGATCAGGCCTTTCTCCATCGGGCGCATCTTCAACGCCGACTTCGATGACGGTGGTGGCGACCAGCAGCTGCAGGCGCCCCTGCTTGAACTCGTCCATCACCGCGGCCTTCTCGGTAGCCGGATCGATCAGGCGCGCGCCTGGCGTTGCTGGTTCGTGGCGCGGGGGAGCGGGATGCGGCGGCACCGAGCAGCACGGCGCTTCCGCTGGGCGGCGCACCGGCTGAATAGCCCTCCATGGAGAAGGCGAAAGGCGAGTCGACGTCCTGCGGCTGGCGCGGCTCGTGCACGCTGATATCGGCGCGCACCGGCGACCATCGGCGGCTGGTGCTCGCGCACCGCGTCCTCGAGGATCTGCGTCAGGCGGCTGGTTGGCCAGCGATTCGGCGGCTCGCGCACATCCAGCGGCGTCCAGGGGTTCCAGGACGGCGGAATCTCTATCCAC
>NZ_JAYDXP010000070.1:0-332 GCF_036701605.1 Pseudomonas sp. FIP_A4
GAGCGGTGAGGTAGAGCAGGGCGATGAAGATCAGCGTCCAGCCAGCCGACCAGCGCGCATCAGCCACCTTCGGTACGGTGAAGAAGCGGATGATCACGTGCGGCCTACACCGCCGACACCGATAACCGGCTGAACATGATCCTGTTCACCCTGTCGCTGATGATCGGTACTGCAGGTCGGCCGCTCGTGATCAACGACGGCTCGACGGACGCCACGCTGGCGGTGCTGGTCGAGGAGTTCGATCTGGTGGCACATCCCGCCCCGCTGCGCCCGAGCGTGCCCCCCCAGCCAATCGCGGCGGGCTACCGCTCGCGCCGGTACGCCACCCTGCG
>NZ_JAYDXP010000077.1:0-281 GCF_036701605.1 Pseudomonas sp. FIP_A4
TTCAATACTGCTTGGGTTTTGAGAAAACCCTAAACTTGGCTCAGCAATCGCAAATCTCTTTACAAGTAAAGAGTAACTCTCGAATTAACGAGTGTTGCTTTGTGATGCTGATAATCATGCGACTATCAGTCTTACATTCAAAAGCACCCACACGAATTGCTTGATTCAGTTGTTAAAGAGCGTTTCGATCAAGCCTTTCGGCTCAACCGAGGCCGCGAATTTTACAGCAGCCTTTCTCGCTGTCAAGCTGTTTTTCGAAAATCTCTTTTCTACTCAACCGC
>NZ_JAYDXP010000009.1:0-601 GCF_036701605.1 Pseudomonas sp. FIP_A4
CTGCCGTTCATGTCCACTACAACCTCGGTGGTGTAGCGCTTGACGCCATCCTTCTCCCACTCGCGGGTCTGCAAGCGGCCCTCGATGTAGCATTGCGAGCCCTTGCGCAGGTACTCACCGGCAATCTCGGCCGCGCGTTGCAGCCACGTGCTTACCAGATTCTCAACGTTCTGGAGGACACCCGCCGCGCCCTGACCAATCTCAACGGCAACCGCCTGCAGCATGGTCTGCCACTCGTGCGGCAGCCGTGGCAGGCGCTGGCCGAGGAGCTCGGGAGCCGCGTCCTCGGCCGAATGCTCCAGCTCGCATATGAGGGGGCGGTCGATCGTCTCGTAGTCCACCGGGACGCGCGGGAGGTCGCTGAGCGCGGTCTAGCCTGTGCGGATGGCGGCGCGCGCGTCGGCGGGTTGACCCGGCGCCGAGGCAGATCTGCGGCGTGGGCGTCGTGTCATTTGGGCTTCGCCGCGTGGCGTGTTCGACGGGCCCTGCGGCGAGCCCCTTCGCGCTAATAAAGGATGTTCCAGATGCACCCGATCTTTTTCGCCCCGGCCCTGCTCGCCGGCCTGCTGGCATCCGCCGCGGTGCAGGCCGCCGTCATCGA
>NZ_JAYDXP010000031.1:0-749 GCF_036701605.1 Pseudomonas sp. FIP_A4
CCACCTTCGCCGCTGACCGCATCGAAACCGGTGGTACGCACGGTGATGACCTTGATCGGTGCGGTGGACTGCACGGTGGCGATGGCGTTGCCGGCGTAGATCGGGCGCTTGAAGGTGTCAGCGCTTTCGACCGACGTGATCTCGGAGATCTGGTCGACGTCCAGTAGCGCAGCGACGCGCGGCAGGAAGTTCTTGCCGTTGGTGGTGGCCGGAGCCAGCACGTGGCTGTAACTCTTGGCGAGATCGGCGATCAGCGGCGCGACGTTCTCCGGCAGCTGATGGGCGTAGGCGGCATCGTCGGCGACCAGCACCTTGGACACGCCTTCGATCTTGGCCGCCGCTTCACCAATGGCACCACAGCCGGAACCGGCGACCAGCACATGGATGTCGCCACCCATTTTCGCGGCAGCCGCCACGGTGTTCAGGGTTGCGGCCGCGAGGACTGCGTTGTTGTGTTCAGCGATAACCAGGATAGTCATTTAGATTACCTTCGCCTCGTTCTTCAGTTTCTCGACCAGTTCTGCCACGGACTTGACCTTGATACCGGCGCTGCGGGCAGCCGGCGCTTCGACCTTCAGGGTCTTCACGGTGGAACCGGTGGCGACGCCCAGCGCGTCCGGGGTCAGGGTTTCCAGCGGCTTCTTCTTGGCCTTCATGATGTTCGGCAGCGACGCGTAGCGCGGCTCGTTCAGACGCAGGTCGGTGGTGACGATCGCCGGCAGGCTCAGCGCGACGGTCTGCAGACCGCC
>NZ_JAYDXP010000036.1:0-414 GCF_036701605.1 Pseudomonas sp. FIP_A4
GCGGTTGATCAGCACGAACTCGCGCGAGGCATCGAAGCAGAGGATCGGCCGGTCGCGGTACAGGCGCAGGAAGTAGGCGTCTTCGATCATCCGCGCGTACTGCTTGACCAGTTGCAGGGCAAAAGTCTGCGAGTCTTTCGACGCAAGTACATCCCGCGGCTGATCGAGATGATCCAGGCGCGGCGCCACGCCCCGGCCACGGTGCTCCCGCAGGTCAAGCCGATGACCGCCGCGATCGCTGCGAGCGAGGCGTTCGACCGCCGCGAGAACGGCCGGATCAAGGTCGAGCTGCCGGTGCCGTCGGTCACGCTCAGGCTGAAGCTGTCGGTCTCGGTACCGGACCCGTCGGTGGTCGGCTCGGTCAGTTCGTAGGTGTAGCTCGCCACGCCGGTGGCGGCATTGTAGGCCGTTACC
>NZ_JAYDXP010000052.1:0-585 GCF_036701605.1 Pseudomonas sp. FIP_A4
AGCGGTGACGTCGCCTGGATGCTTTCCACCAGCAGCGGCAGGTCGACCGCCCGTTGGCGAGCCTGCGCGGCATACACGGCACTGACTACCACCTGCTCGATCTCGGCTCCGGAGAAACCCGCGCTGGCATCGGCCAGCACAGATTCCGATGGCGCAGGCGGCGATGATTGGTACGCCCGAAGTTATTGCCGAGCAGCAACAGCAGGTCGATCGCCAACAGCTGCTTACGATGTTGGAAGATCAGGACGTGCAGAAGACCCAAGTTCGAAGCCGAAGTGTACGTGCTGTCCAAGGAAGAAGGTGGTCGTCATACTCCGTTCTTCAAGGGCTACCGTCCGCAGTTCTACTTCCGTACCACCGACGGCAGCCGGTGCCGACACCTTTGTCGCCGGCTCGGCCATCTTCAACCAGCCGGACTACAAGGCCGTGATCGAGCAGATGCGCGCCGAGCGGCGCCGTGGTCAGCCAGATTCAGCAGCACGCCAGCGACCGGGACGACGCCGCCGAGCAGAGTGCCGGTACCGGCCAGCAGCAGACCGGCATCCCCGCCCTGGCCGGCGGCGCCGAGGCTCAGGCCGCCGAAAT
>NZ_JAYDXP010000058.1:0-325 GCF_036701605.1 Pseudomonas sp. FIP_A4
GGATCGCGGCGCCGCGCAGCAACCGACGGTCGACTGCGCCTCGCATCGCGGTCAGTGGCGCACGCAGGTCGTGAGCCACCGAGGCCAACCGTGCGGAGCGCAACTCCTCGGGCCTACCATGTAGGCGCGCCGCCTCGAGCGTGGAGCAGAAACGCTGCGGATTGCCGCTACCTGCGACGGCGCTACGACCTCAAGGTGATGACTTCCGGGCCGCAGAACGCGATGGCCCTGGTCGCGACCGGATCGCGCTTCACCTGGAAGCCGCCGACGGCAGCCTCAGCGTGTCGCTGGTCAACGGTCAGCCGCTGGTCGCGGGCAACACCGC
>NZ_JAYDXP010000069.1:0-365 GCF_036701605.1 Pseudomonas sp. FIP_A4
CCCTCGGGTTCCTGCTCCAGCAGCCAGGCCATCAGGTCCGGCAGCGGCAGTGCCTGCTGGCAGCGCTCGACCATTTCTCGGACGGTACGCGGTGCGCGCGGCGGTCGCTTCCATGCCGAGGTTCGACAGCTGATCGGCGACGTCGTAGTTGGTGCGGCCGATGGTGACCACCTTGTCGACGCCGACCAGGGTCGGGTCGGCGCTGCTGAGGTGGAATTCCTTTTGGATGTTCGTCTAGGTCGTGACGGTGGCGGCTGGGTTCTGGGCTAAGGTGTTCTCGCTGTTGTCTCGGTCGAATGTGTTTATATGGCCCTCGGTGCAATGCGCTTATCCGGTTGCGATTATCTGCTCGCGTCTGAGATCGT
>NZ_JAYDXP010000092.1:0-41047 GCF_036701605.1 Pseudomonas sp. FIP_A4
CACGGTCTTGCCGTTGATGGTCACGCTCTGCAGGTCGTCCAGGCCATCGGTGTCGGCCAGGGTGAAGCTGCCGGAGGCGAACTCGCCTTCGCCGGCCGCCGCCGAGCCGCTGCTCAGGCCGGCTTCGTCGACGAGGCTGTCGGTGGCGACGAGGCTCAGGGTCGGGCCGTCGTTGCTGCCGGTGATGGTGATGGTCAGCGTCGCGCTGGACGGATCACCGTCGGCGTCCTGCATGGTGTAGGTGAAGGTTTCGGTGAGGGTTTCGCCCTCGTCCAGGCCCTGTACGGCCGGCAGGCTGCTGTTAAGCGCATAGCTGTAGGTACCGTCGGCATTGAGAACCAGCTGACCGAAGGTGCCGGCGACGGTACCGACCGAAACGACGCGGATACCGCCATCGCTGCCCGGTTGGTCGTTGCTCAGCACATTGCCTGCGATGCTCGGTGTGTCCTCGCTGATCTGCGTCAGGTCATCGACAGCCAGGGGAACGCCATCCACCGGCTCGGGCGTTTCCTCGAGCGGTGCCACTTCCAGATCGGGAAACTCCGGGATACCGCCCAGGCCCCGGGTCGGGAAACCGATAGTGGGATCGATAGCCCCACCGACTTCATTCAACAGCACGAAGGAATTACCACCACCGGCGCCACCCGCGCCACCAGCTGCCGGACCCGCGGCCGTGGCTGGAGCGACCAGGGTCGGGTCTTCACCGGCCGCGATGGCGCGCTGCAGAGCCTCGACGTCGGCCAGCTCGGTCGCCGATGTGATCGGTGGTGCCGCCTGGGTACCGCCCTCGGCAGCGACCAGCAGTTGCTCGTCGAGCAGCAGGTCGGATTCGCGCCCCAGCATGAGTTCGCCCGCTCCGACCAGGTCGATATCCACCGCCCCGCCTGCGCTGGTTATCACCCGCTCGCCGGCATACAGACGATCGCCCTCGATAAGCAACCGGCGTACGCCGTCCTCACCGACCGCGAAAGCCTCACCCACAACCTGCCTGACGGTACCGATCAACTTGGCCATGTTGCCCTCCGAATCGCCTCTGCGATGAACGCCATACCGTAATAGCGCAATAGTGGCGTTCTGCTTTTAATTTGAACCAATCAATTAATAATCACTATTTCAGAAACATTTACGCAGATTGACGACCACCTCGTTTTAAACGAATTCAATTAATACCGTAGCATCGGTTTCCATGCTTTCACGCTATCTCCCAAAGAAATCCAGACAATGATATGAATCAATGCAGCCCCGTGTTTACGGGGCCTACGATGCATATCAAATCGCTATCAAAAGTTTTTTTATAGGAAAATTTTTCATAACCAAACCTTATTTAGCTCCACATATACTAAAAACAACAATGTGGAATTAATCACAAAACGAAACAACGATCGATAGCCTCAACTAATCGACCATCTGCTTCTTTTACTCAACAGGTAGGGCTCGAAAAATGCGTAAACTGACCCCCCTCTGGAGCGCGATGCTGATTGCTATGGCCTGTTCCGAGTCGCAGGCCATGAACCTCACGGAAGCCATCCAGAGCACGCTGACCAATCACCCCGAACTACGCGCGGACATCAACAGCCGGCTGACGGCTGATGAACAGGCGAAGATGGCCAAGGGTGGCTACCTGCCGACCGTCGACATGCTGCTGGGATATGGCCGGGAGAACACCGACAGCCCGAGCACACGCATCGGCGGGAATCACTCCGAAACGCTCAATGCGCGTAACGCGGAGCTGCGTCTGCGGCAGATGCTGTTCGACGGTTTCAACACGCCGAACGAAGTCGATCGCACCGAGGCCGTTGTCAACGCGCGCGCCTACCAGGTGCTGGGAACGACGGAAAGCCTGGCGCTGCGCACCGTTCAGGTTTATCTGGATGTGCTCAAGCGTCGCGAGATGGTTGCGCTGGCCGAGAACAACCTGAAAGCCCACCAGCGAATCAACGATCAGATCGGCCTGCGCCGCCAGCGCGGCGTCGGCAGCAGCGCCGACTCCGACCAGTCCGAGGCCCGTCGCGCGCTGGCCGAGAACAACCTGTACACCGAGCAGGTGAATCTCGCCGACGCCGAAGCCAATTTCATCAGCGTGGTCGGCCGTATCCCCGATGAGCTGGAAGCACCGCCATCGCTGCGTGGCGAGATGCCGGGCAATGTGCTGGAAGCCAGGCAGCGGGTGGTCGAGAACAACCCCTACCTGAAATCCGCACAGGCCGACGTCCAGGCCGCGGAGAAGCAGTACGAGATCGCCAAGTCGCCGTTCTATCCGCGCTTCGATATCGAGCTGGCGACGATGGCCAACGACAATATCAGCGGCGAGGAAGGCCACTACAACAAGTGGCGGGCCGCCGTGGTGATGAACTACAACCTGTTCAACGGCAATCGCGATAAGGCCCGCCTGCGTGCCACCTCACACCAGATCAACCAGGCCATGGACATTCGCAACAACGCCCTGCGCCAGTTGAACGAGAACCTCTCGCTGGCATGGAACGCGATGGAAAACGCCCGTCTGCAAACGCCCAAGGCTCGCGAGTACGCCGACTACACCAGCAACGTCCGCCAGGCCTACCAGCAGCAATTCGGCCTCGGGCAGCGCACGCTGCTCGACCTGCTGGACAGCGAAAACGAACTGTTCACCGCCAACCGTCGCTACACCGACGTGCGCTACACCGAGGAGTACTCGATGTACCGCGTGGTCGCCGCGATGGGTGATCTGTTGCGGATGAAGAACGTTGTGGCTCCAACCGAAGCCACCGCGCTCACGGAAGTGAGAAGCGAGGCGCAACTGCCCGATCTGCGCTGATTGTTCGACTGGAGTACGCAACTTGACCACGATGGAGCGGGTAGCACCTTCGGCCGATCCGCGGCTCAGTCATGACGATCCGTTGCTGGACGGCCTGCTGATCCTGTGTCGGCAACACGGTTGCGTCGCCAGCCGCGCCAGCCTCAGCGCTGGTTTGCCGATGCCCGAGCAGCGCCTGTCAGCGGCCCTGCTACCCCGCGCCGCGGCGCGCGCGGGGTTGCAGGGGCGCGTGCTCAAGCGCGAGCTGACGGCAATCAATCCGCTCAACCTGCCGGTGCTGTTGCTGCTGCGTGACGGCACCAGCGCGGTGCTCAGCAAGTGGGGCGACAACGGCAAGGCGCTGATCCTGCCGTGCGAGGCCGACGGCGGCGAGGAATGGGTCGACGTCGCCGCCCTGCAGGCCGAGTACGGCGGCTACGCGTTCTTCGCCCGCCCGCGACATGAACTCGAAGAGGCGCGCAGCCCGCTACTACCGCGGGTGCACGCGTGGTTTCGCGATACGCTCAAGCTGTCGCGCTGGCTGTATGCCGATGCGATGCTGGCGTCGCTGCTGATCAACGTGCTCGGCCTGATGGTGCCGCTGTTCGTCATGCAGACCTACGACCGCGTAGTGCCCAACCAGGCCACCGCCACGCTCTGGGTACTGGCGATCGGCCTGTTCATCGGCACATCGTTCGAGCTGCTGCTGCGCGTGCTGCGCGC
This sequence comes from Pseudomonas sp. FIP_A4, assembly GCF_036701605.1. Lineage (NCBI taxonomy): Bacteria > Pseudomonadati > Pseudomonadota > Gammaproteobacteria > Pseudomonadales > Pseudomonadaceae > Pseudomonas > Pseudomonas sp. FIP_A4. Next base: position 3,497 of record NZ_JAYDXP010000092.1, read on the forward strand.
GCATCTGCTGGATACCGCCGGCAAGAAGACCGACATGGTGCTCTCGGCCACGCTGTTCGAGCGCATCACCGGCATGAACATGAGCGCCCGGCCGGCCACCGTCGGCGGCTTCGCACAGAGCATCCATGACTTCCAGGGGCTGCGGGACTTCCTCACCGCGGTCACGCTGACGAGCCTGATCGACCTGCCCTTCGCCCTGCTGATCATCCTGGTGATCGGCCTGATCGGCGGCTGGCTGGTGGTGATCCCGCTGCTCGCCTTCCCAATCACCGCGCTGTTCGCCTTCATCATCCAGACACGCCTGCGCGACGCCGTGCGCCGCAGCCTGACGCTGGCAGCCGAACGCCAGGCGCTGCTGGTGGAAACCCTCGGCGGACTGGAAACGCTGAAAGCCTGCGGGGCCGAAAGCGAGCGCCAGCACCGCTGGGAAACCACCCACGGCGCGCTCACCCGGCTGGACAGCGATGCCCGCCTGCTGTCGGCCGTGGCCATCAACGGCACGCTGTTTCTGCAGCAGTTCGCCGGCATGGCGACCATCGTCGGCGGCGTTTACCTGATCATCGCCGGCCAGCTCAGCGTCGGTGCACTGGTCGCCTGCTACATGCTCGGCAGCCGCGTGCTGTCGCCGCTCGGGCAGATCGCCAGCCTGATCACCCGTCTGCAGCAGGCGCGGCTGACCATGAAGAGCACCGATGCGCTGATGGCCCTGCCGCAGGAGCGAAGGGAGAATCAACGACCGCTGGAGCGCACCCGCCTCAAGGGCGCGCTGGATATCCAGCAGCTCAACTTCACCTATCCCGGCCTGGATACGCCGTCGCTGCGTGGCATCAACCTGCGCATCGCCCCCGGCGAGCGGGTCGCGATCATCGGGCGCAGCGGTTCGGGCAAGAGCACCCTGGCGCGCCTGATCATGGGCCTGCACACGCCCACCGAGGGGCAGATCCTGCTCGACGGGCTGGACCTGCGGCAGATCGACGTCGCCGACCTGCGCAGCCAGATCGGTTATGTCTCCCACGACATGCCGCTGCTGGCCGGCAGCCTGCGCGACAACCTCACGCTCGGCGCGCATTACGTCAGTGACGAACGCATGCTCGAGGTCGCTCAGCTGACCGGCGCACACGAACTGGCGCGCCAGCATCCGCTGGGTTTCGACCGCCCGGTGGGCGAGCGCGGACAGCTGCTTTCCGGCGGCCAGCGGCAGATGGTGCTGATGGCACGCGCGCTGCTGCTCGATCCGCCGATCCTGCTGTTCGACGAGCCGACCAGTGCGCTGGATAACAGCACCGAAGACACCCTGCGCCAGCACCTGCAGGCCTGGGCGAACGGCAAGACGCTGCTGCTGATCACCCACCGCATGTCCATGCTGAGCCTGGTCGAGCGGCTGGTCGTGCTGGACCACGGCCGCGTGGTCGCCGATGGCCCCAAGGCGGCGGTGATCGAGGCGCTGCGCAAAGGCCATATCGGTCAGGCGTCGGTATGACGGTCTGTGCCATGCGGTATCTCCGTGCCCTGTCTGCGGGAGTTTTGGCATGAGATTCTTTCCCTGGGTCTATTTCCCCGGCGCCGCGCGAACGCGGCAGGACGCCGAGTTCATGCCGGCACTACAGGGCGCGATCCTCGAGGATTCGCCGTGGATCAGCCGGTTGACGGTATGGCTGGTGGCATTGCTGATCGCCGCCGCGCTGACCTGGGCGCACTTCGCCGTGCTCGACGAAGTCACCACTGGCGAAGGCAAGGCCATTCCGTCGAGCAAGGTGCAGACGATCCAGAACCTGGAAGGCGGCATCGTCGCGGAAATCTTCGTGCGTGAGGGCCAGGTGGTGAACAAGGGCGACATGCTGCTGCGCCTGGACGACACCCGTTTTCTTTCCAATCAGGAGGAGTCGGAAGTCGAGCGCCTCGCCCTGCAAGCCCACGTCGAGCGGCTCACCGCGGAGGCCGAAGGCACGCCGCTGGTGCTCTCGGAGGCGATCACGCGCGCCCAGCCGCAGCTGGCCGAGGATCAGATGGCGCTCTATCAGTCACGCCAGCAGCGCCTGCAGAGCGAGCAGAGCATCCTGCGCGAGCAACTGGCACAGAAGCAGCAGGAAGTCGCGGAGTTCCGCTCCAAGCAGCAGCAATACCGCGCCAGTCTCGGACTGATCCAGCAGGAACTGAACATGTCCAGCCCGCTGGTTTCGGCCGGTGCGGTATCGGAAGTGGAGATCCTGCGCCTGCGCCGCAGCATGGTGGACGTGCGCGGCGCGCTGGATGCAACCACCCTCGCCCTGCCGCGCGCCGAAGCGGCGGCGAAGGAAATCCAGAGCCGCATCGAGCAGTCCGAACTGGCCTTTCGCGCCGACGCCTTCAAGGAACTGAACGAGACCCGCACGCACCTGCAGAAGATCACCGCCACCAGCGTGGCGATTCAGGATCGCGTCAGCCGCACCTCCGTCGTCTCGCCGGTGCACGGCGTGATCAAGCAGCTGAACGTAAATACCATCGGCGGCGTGGTGCAACCGGGCAGCAACTTGCTGGAGATCGTGCCGCTGGAAGACAACCTGCTGATCGAAGCGCGCGTACGCCCGCAGGACATCGCCTTCCTGCATCCGGGCCAGCGCGCGATGGTGAAATTCAGCGCCTATGACTACACCATCTACGGCGGCCTGAAGGCGAACCTGGAGCTGATCAGCGCCGACACCATCACCGACCGCGAAGGCCGCAGCTTCTACCTGATCCAGGTGCGCACCGAGAAGAACTTCCTGGGTTCGCCCGAGCGTCCGCTGGTCATCATCCCCGGCATGGTCGCCACGGTGGACATCATCACCGGGCAGAAGAGCGTGCTCGACTACATGCTCAAGCCGGTGCTCAAGGCCCGTTACGAGGCACTACGCGAGCGCTAACCGGTTGTTGAAAGGGCGAGGCAGCCTATGCACTAACGGTGCTCACAAGGCTGTCAGCGCTCGTGATTGCGGCGATAGACCTCCTCCCCCATCGCCGCTATCTGCCCTTCGATCAACGCCTCGAACGGTCGCAGCAGCGCCTCGAAACGCGTCGTGCCCTCCAGGCCGTTCAGCGCACAGGTCACCGCCTCGATGGTCGACAGCGCATCGGCCGCCGGCGCCTTGCGCAGGCGATAGCGCGACGGCTGTCCAGGCGGCAGCGCCACTCGCGGCAGGGCCGCCAGCCAGGGATTCACATGCAGCAACTTGCGCGCCTTGCGCCAGGTGCCGTCCGGCACGACGAGGCGCACCGGCTCCGTGCGGCCGGCCAGGCTGTCCAGCTCAAGCGCATCCTCGCCGGGAAACAGCAGATAGGTGGGACGGCCATCGCCGCACGGCTCTTCGAAGTATTCGCCGACGAGCAACTGCGCATTACACAGGCCGAGCGCCGCCAGCCGCGCGGTATTGAGCGCGTGCCCGGCCTCGCTCGAGTGCTGCAGGATCAGCACTTGCGTTCGGCTCTCGAGCGACGGAATCAGCGCACACAGGCACTGCATCAGGGGGCGCTGGCAGCGCGGGCAGCGGGGTCGGGACATGGCTTCACCTCGGCGGCGCAGTCTGCCATAGCGAGCCGATCGGCGCAGGCCGTCTATGCTTGCCGCGGGCCGTCACGAGGAAACGCCATGATCACCGTCCATCATCTGGAGCATTCCCGCTCGCACCGCGTTCTGTGGCTACTGGAAGAGCTGGAACTGCTCTACGAAGTCGAACGCTACGCGCGCGACCCGAAGACCATGCTCGCTCCGCCGGAGCTGAAGGCCGTTCATCCGCTCGGCAAATCGCCGGTGGTGACGGACGGTGAGCTGACGCTCGCCGAATCGGCGGCGATCCTCGAATACCTGCTGGAGCGCTACGGCAATGGCCGCCTGATGCCACCCAGCGGCAGCGCCGAGCACCTGCGCTTTCGCTACTGGATGCACTATGCCGAAGGCTCGGCGATGCCACCGCTGCTGCTCAAGCTGGTCTTCGACCGGATCGCCGAGGGGCCGCTACCGTTCTTCGTGCGGCCGGTGGCGCGCGCCATCGCCAAAGGCGCGCAATCGGCCTTCATCGGGCCGCAGCTGAAAACGCATCTGGATCACATGGAAGCGGCGCTGGAACAATCGAAGTGGTTTGCCGGCGATGCGTTCAGCGCCGCCGACATTCAGATGAGTTTTCCGCTAGAGGCGGCGCAGGCCCGCGCCGGCCTGGACGCAAGCCGTCCACGTCTGATGGATTTTCTCCAGCGCATCCGCCAACGCCCGGCTTACCAGCGTGCCACCGAACGAGGCGGACCGGCGCAACCGCAACGGCAGGGCTGACGATTGCGCTATCGGCTTACCGGCGCCGTCGTGCGGCGGGGTCGCGTTCCGCGCGGATGGGGATGGGCTGCATGCGCGGCAGCTCGACCAGCCCGAGCGTAACAGCCAGCTTCCAGCACATTTCTCTGAGCCTTGCTTTCATGGTCGAACCCTCCTGCTTGATAACGGGCCACATCGGAGCCATGCCGGCTTCATCAACAGCGTAATCCAACTCGGGGCCGATTGCCCGCCTCGTAACGCACGCGGTGCTCCTCGGCCACGCATGATCCGCGCCTCCTGCTAGTTGCGACCGCCGCCCGTGCGCAGGCGTTCAAAGATCGCTCGCCGGCACGCGCCTCAGTAGCGCTCACCCTTGCGACGATACGGGAACACGTCGATCACCTTGCCGGCGCGAATGGCCTCCTGCAGCCCCTTCCAGTAATCGGCGTCGTACAGGTTGCCATGCAACCGCGCGAACAGCCGACGCAACGCCGGATCGGTGAAGAGAAAGCGCGGAAACTCTTCGGGAAACACGTCGTTGGGACCGACCGAGTACCAGGGCTCGGAGGCCATCTCGTCCTCCGGGTAGCGTGGTGGCGGGATGTGTCGGAAGTTCACCTCGGTGAGAAAGCAGATTTCGTCGTAGTCGTAGAACACCACGCGGCCGTGGCGGGTGACGCCGAAGTTCTTCAGCAGCATGTCGCCGGGAAAGATATTCGCCGCCGCCAGCTGCTTGATCGCCAATCCGTAGTCCTCCAGTACCTCGATGCACTGCTGTTCGCTGGCGTTTTCCAGGTAGAGATTCAGCGGCGTCATGCGTCGTTCGGTCCAGCAGTGGCGCACCAGTACCGTGTCGCCCTGTACCTGCACGGTCGACGGCGCAACCTCCAGCAGTTCGGCCAGGCAATCGGGGTCGAACTTGGAAACGGAAAATCGGAAATCGGCAAACTCCTGGGTATCGGCCATGCGCCCTACCCGGTCGACGTTCTTCACCAAGCGGTACTTCTCGATCACGGTGGCGCGGTCGACGCTCTTGATCGGCGAGAAGCGGTCCTTGATGACCTTGAACACTGTGTTGAAGCCCGGCAGGGTGAACACGCTCATCACCATTCCGCGCACGCCGGGCGCCATGATGAATCGGTCGTCAGTACCGGCCAGGTGGTTGATCAGCGCGCGGTAGAACTCCGACTTGCCCTGCTTGTAGAAGCCGATCGAGGTGTACAGCTCGGCGATGTGCTTGCCGGGCAGGATGCGTTTGAGGAAGCCGATGAACTCCAGCGGAATCGGCACCTCGACCATGAAGTACGAGCGCGTGAAGGAGAAGATGATCGACACTTCCGCCTCGTCGGTGATCAGCGCATCGGCGACGATGCCTTTGCCCTCGCGGTGCAGCAGCGGGATCGCCAGCGGCCATTGCTCGTCACGCGTAAAGATGCGGCCGATCAGGTAGGCGCCCTTGTTGCGGTAGAGCACCGAAGCGAACAGCTCGATGGTTAGCTCGGGGTCCTTGCACACCCAGTCCGGCAGCGAATCGCAGAGCTGCCCCTGCAGCCGCGCCAGATCGCCCGCTCGGTCGGCATAGGGCACGGCGAAGGCGAAGTCGTCGAGTATCTGCTCCAGCGCGCCGGTCAGATCGCCCTTGGGCAAATATTTGCGCGTCTGCGCCATCCGCTGGCGGGCCTGAGCCGACGGGCGGGTGGTATGGATGAACATGGTGCCGTCGCTGACGCAATCGTGGCTGAACAGCCGACAGAAGATCGAGTTGTACCAGGTTTCGGACAGCTCATCGTCGAAGCGCGGATTGATCTGCTCGATGTAGGCGCTCTTGATCTGCGGCCAGTACTCGACCTGCAGCAGCGGCTCCTTGGGGAAACGCGCCAGCAGGCGGCGGTGGGTTTCGCTGACCTTCTGCTCGTAGAGCGCGATCCGTGCCGCCGAGGCCTGTTGCGCCTCCTGCCACTGCGCCTGCTCGAAGCGCGCCCGCGCGCCCTCGGTAATCAGGCGGAACTGCTCGCGGTAGTCATCGAAGCCCAGCAGTATCTGCCGGGCGATTTCGGTAGCCGGTTGCTGCTCCATGGGAGTCTCTGCGGCAAGGAAGGAATGGCGAGCTTAGCCAGTGCCCCCGCGCAAGGAAAGTCGGCCGACCGTCAGGCACTGGCTTTGAAAGTCGCTTCCGGCTTGCCGGCTGCGCGGGCACCGACAACACTTGCCGCTCCGCAACAGGAGCGCCACATGCGAGCCATCGACCTGTTCCGCCTCATCAGCCTGGCCGCCATCTGGGGTGCCAGCTTTCTGTTCATGCGGGTGATCGCCCCGGTGCTCGGGACCTTTCCCACCGCCTTCTTCCGCGTTGTGCTGGCCACCCTCGGGCTGCTGGTGATCCTGCTGGCGTGGTGCACTCGCTGGGATTTTCGCGGCAAGCTCGGCCTGTGCCTATTGCTCGGCGTGATCAATTCCGGCGTTCCCTTCGCGTTGTACGCGCTCGCCGCCCAGCTGCTGCCGGCCGGCTATTCGGCGATCTTCAATGCGACGACGCCGCTGATGGGCGTGCTCATCGGCGCGCTGTTCTTCGCCGAGGAGCTGACGCTGGCCAAGGTCGTCGGGGTGCTCTGCGGATTGGCCGGCGTGATGGTGCTGACGCGCACCGGGCCGGTGTCATTCGATGCCGATCTTTTGATCGGCGCCCTCGCCTGCCTCGGCGCGACCGCCTGCTACGGGCTCGGTGGCTTTCTGACGCGGCGCTGGATCAACCATCACGGCGGCCTCGGTAGCGAGCTGGTGGCGTTCGGCAGTCAGGCCGGTGCCACGCTCTGCCTGCTTCCGCTGTTCGGTGTATCGCTCCTGCAGGCGCCGCCGGCAAGCTGGGGCGGCGGTTCCGTATGGCTGAGCCTGATCGGCCTCGGCGTGGTCTGCACGGCGTTTGCGTACATCCTGTACTTCCGCCTGCTCGCCGATATCGGCCCGGTCAAGACCCTGACCGTCACCTTCATCATTCCGCCGTTCGGTGTGTTCTGGGGCGCTTTGCTGCTCGGCGAGCCGCTGTCCTGGGCCTACGTCTATGGTGGCGCGCTGATAGCGCTGGCGTTGTGGCTGGTCCTGAAGCAGGCGCCGGCGCAACCGGTGCCCGCCACGGATGGACGGACATGAACGCCGCCGGGCGAGCCAGTGGACGCAGGCACATGCGTCCCAAGCCCGCCGTGGGGAGGGGTTACTGCACCAGCTCCTGCTCGCTGAACAGGTCGGCGAACAGCATGGTCGACAGGTAGCGCTCGCCCGAGTCCGGCAGGATCACCACGATGTTCTTGCCCTGCATTTCCGGGCGCTCGGCCAGACGCACGGCAGCCGCCATCGCCGCGCCGCAGGAAATGCCACAGAGAATGCCTTCCTCGCGCATCAAACGCAGGGCCATATTCTTGGCCTCCTCGTCATCCACCAGCTCGACGCGGTCGATCAGCGACAGGTCGAGGTTCTTCGGCACGAAACCGGCGCCGATGCCCTGGATCTTGTGCGGACTCGGCTTGATCTCCTCACCCGCCATGGCCTGGGTAATCACCGGCGAGCTGGTCGGCTCGACCGCCACGCTGACGATCTGCTTGCCCTTGGTGTTCTTGATGTAGCGTGAAACGCCGGTGATGGTGCCGCCGGTGCCCACGCCGGCGACCAGCACATCGACGCCGCCGTCGGTGTCGTTCCAGATTTCCGGACCGGTGGTGCGCTCATGAATGCCCGGGTTCGACGGGTTCTCGAACTGTTGCGGCAGGAAGTAGCGTTCGGGATCGGACGCGGCAATCTCGGTCGCCTTGTCGATCGCGCCCTTCATACCGAGCGCCGGCTCGGTCAGCACCAGCTCGGCGCCGAGCGCCTTGAGCACCTTGCGCCGCTCCAGGCTCATGGATGCCGGCATGGTCAGCATCAGCTTGTAGCCGCGCGCGGCGGCGACGAAGGCCAGGCCGATGCCGGTGTTGCCGGAGGTCGGCTCGACGATGGTCATGCCCGGCTTGAGACGGCCAGTCTCCTCGGCGTCCCAGATCATTCCAGCGCCGATGCGGCACTTGACCGAATAGCCGGGGTTGCGGCCTTCGATCTTGGCCAGGATGCTCACGCCCTTGGGACCCAGGCGGTTGATCATTACCAGCGGCGTGTTGCCGATGGAGCGTGCGTTGTCGGCGTAGATGCGGCTCATCAGTCTGTCCCTGCGCGAAAGAAAACCAAGGCCAGAAAGCCTATGCGCACTCCTGCGCGTCGTCCAGCCGAACTCGCCGCGCGGGCCGGCGGTCCATCTTGAACAGACCGCGCTACCGGATCGCCATGAAACGACGCTATTTGCCACTGTGGCTACTGCTCGTCCTCGCCACGCTGCTGGTGCTGCTGCACCTGGCGCTGCCGCCGCTGGTGCGCCACTACCTCAACCAGAACCTGGCCGACATGGGCGAGTACCGCGGCCAGGTGGAAGATGTCGACCTGGCCTGGTGGCGTGGTGCCTACCGCATCGAGGGGCTGCTGATCGAGAAGAAGGACAAGCAGGTGCAGGCACCGCTGTTCACCGCGCCCGGCATCGATATCGCCATCAGCTGGCGCGCGCTGTGGCACGAGCATGCGGTGGTCGGCGAGGTGGAATTCGAGCGGCCGACACTGAACTTCGTCGACGGTGGCGACAAAGGCGAGTCGCAGACCGGCGAAGGCGTCGACTGGCGCGACCAGCTGGACGCCCTGCTGCCGATCACGTTGAACGAAATCCGCGTGATCGAGGGCCAGCTGTCGTTTCGCAACTTCACCGCCGAACCGCCGGTACACGTCTATGCCAGCGGCATCAACGCCACGCTCTACAACCTGACCAATACCACCGACGCGCAAGGCCGTCGGGTGGCGACGTTCGAAGGCACCGGCAGGCTGTTCAACCGCTCGCCCATAGAAGCCACGGCACGTTTCGACCCGTTCACCGAGTGGGAGGATTTCGAGCTGAACCTGCGCGCCACCGATATCGCGCTCAAACAGCTGAACGACTTCAGCCGCGCTTACGGCAAGTTCGATTTCGCCGGCGGCAGCGGCGACCTGGTCGTCGAGGTGCAAGCCACCGACGGCCGGCTGAACGGCTACATCAAGCCGCTGTTCCGCAATGTCGATGTGTTCGATCTCGAACAGGACGTGGAAAACGAAGACAAGAGCCTGCTGCGCGGACTCTGGGAAGCGGTGGTCGGCGGCGGCCAGGAAGCGTTGCAGAACCAGCGCGAGGACCAGTTCGCCACGCGTATCGAGCTGTCCGGCAGCACGCGCGATGCGGACGTCAGCCCATTCCAGGCGTTCATTGCCATACTGCGCAACGCCTTCGTCGAAGCGTTCACCGCCCGCTTCGAGCGTTCCTCAAACCACGATCGCTGAATCTGGCCGAAATCCGCAGCAACGATCATTCAGTGACTGAATAATCCCCTCGCGTTCACAGGCGACGGCCCATCACTTATAGTCGGGCTCTTTCATTCCACACCAAGCGCCTGCGTGCCAGGCCGGCCCAAGGAATCCGCGATGAAATTCGAAGGTACCCAGTCGTACGTCGCCACCGACGACCTCAAGCTCGCCGTCAACGCCGCCATCACCCTGCAGCGTCCGCTGCTGGTCAAGGGCGAGCCCGGCACCGGCAAGACCATGCTTGCCGAGCAGCTGGCCGAATCCTTCGGTGCCAAGCTCATCACCTGGCACATCAAATCCACCACCAAGGCGCACCAGGGCCTCTACGAATACGATGCGGTGAGCCGCCTGCGCGACTCGCAGCTGGGCGTGGACAAGGTCCACGACGTGAAGAACTACATCAAGAAGGGCAAGCTGTGGGAGGCCTTCGAGAGCGAGGAGCGGGTCATCCTGCTGATCGACGAGATCGACAAGGCCGACATCGAGTTCCCCAACGACCTGTTGCAGGAACTCGACAAGATGGAGTTCTACGTTTACGAGACCAACGAAACCATCAAGGCCACCCAGCGGCCGATCATCATCATTACCTCGAACAACGAGAAGGAGCTGCCGGACGCCTTCCTGCGTCGCTGCTTCTTCCACTACATCGCCTTTCCGGATCGCGAGACGCTGCAGCGGATCGTCGACGTGCACTACCCGAACATCAAGCAGTCGCTGGTCAGCGAGGCGCTGGACGTGTTCTTCGATGTGCGCAAGGTGCCGGGGCTGAAGAAGAAACCCTCGACCTCCGAGCTGGTCGACTGGCTGAAGCTGCTGATGGCCGACAACATCGGCGAAGCCGTGCTGCGCGAGCGCGATCCGACGCGAGCCATTCCGCCGCTGGCCGGCGCGCTGGTCAAGAACGAGCAGGACGTGATGCTGCTCGAGCGTCTAGCCTTCATGAGCCGACGCGCCAACAGCCGCTGATCGACGCCGGTTTCCGGTGGAGCCGGCCGCGCACTCACTGGAGGAAGAAACCATGCAAACGCATACCGGTAGTTGCCTGTGTGGCGTCGTGCGCTATCGCATCGACGCCCCCATCGACGCGCTGACCCACTGCCACTGCAAGATGTGCCGCAAGGCCCACGGCGCCGCCTTCGCCACCTACGCGAGCGTGCCGCTGGAGGCCTTCCACTTCATGTCCGGCAAGGATCAGCTCGGCGTCTACCACTCCTCCGAGCATGTCACGCGTACGTTCTGCATCCGCTGCGGCGCCAACCTGCTGTTCGTCGACAACCGCGAGCACGAGGTCGGCGTCGCTGCCGGCACGCTCGATTCGCCGCTGCCGGTACCTGCGCAATCGCACATCTTCGTCGGTTCCAAGGCCGACTGGTACGAGATTCGCGACGGCCTGCCCCAGCACGACCGTGATCTTTAACCCCATCGCCATCGCGCACCGCCAAGTGCGCGCCTGAGGTTCTGCCATGCTGCTTGGCCTGTTCAACGAAATGCGTGCCGCCAAGGTTCCCGTCTCGGTGCGTGAACTACTCGACCTGATCGACGCCCTCAAACACCGCGTGGTGTTCGCCGACATGGACGAGTTCTACTTCCTGGCGCGCACCGTGATGGTCAAGGACGAGCGCCACTTCGACAAGTTCGACCGGGCCTTCGGCGCCTACTTCAACGGCCTGCAGAGCCTCGACCGGCATCTGGAAGCGCTAATCCCCGAGGAATGGCTGCGCAAGGAATTCGAGCGCAGCCTGACCGACGAGGAGCGCGCGCAGATCCAGTCGCTCGGCGGGCTGGACAAACTGATCGAGGAGTTCAAGAAGCGCCTGGAGGAGCAGAAGGAAAAGCACGCCGGCGGCAACAAGTGGATCGGCACCGGCGGCACCAGCCCGTTCGGCTCGGGTGGCTACAACCCCGAAGGCATCCGCATCGGCGATGCCGGCAAGCGCCAGGGCAAGGCAGTCAAGGTATGGGACCAGCGCGAGTACAAGAACCTCGACGACCAGGTCGAGCTGGGCACACGCAACATCAAGATCGCCCTGCGCCGCCTGCGCAAGTTCGCCCGCCAGGGCGCGGCGGAAGAACTGGACATCGACGGCACCATCGATCACACCGCGCGCGACGCCGGCCTGCTCAACATCCAGATGCGTCCGGAGCGACGCAATGCCGTCAAGCTTCTGTTGCTGATGGATATCGGCGGCTCGATGGACGCCCACGTCAAGGTCTGCGAGGAGCTGTTCTCGGCCTGCCGCACCGAGTTCAAGAACCTGGAGTTCTTCTACTTCCACAACTTCATCTACGAGTCGGTGTGGAAGAACAACTTCCGCCGCACCTCGGAGCGCACCTCCACCCTCGACCTGCTGCACAAGTACGGCCCGGACTACAAGGTGGTGTTCGTCGGCGACGCCGCGATGGCGCCCTACGAGGTCACCCAGCCCGGCGGCAGCGTCGAGCACTGGAACGAGGAAGCCGGTTACGTGTGGATGCAGCGCTTCATGGAGAAGTACCGGAAGCTCATCTGGATCAACCCTTACCCGAAGGACACCTGGGGCTATACCGCGTCCACCAGCATCATCCGCGAATTGGTGGAAGACCGTATGTATCCGCTGACCCTGAGCGGGCTGGAAGACGGCATGCGCTTCCTCGCCAAGTGAATCCGGGCTGACGCCGGGCGGGTCGCGAAATGACGCGCCCGCTCAGCGATACAGGCGATGGCGACGCCGACGCTGGCGCAGCGGAAAGCTCAGCGCCAACAATACGCTTTCCACCAGCCAGGCCAGCAGCAGCGCGCATCCGAGCCCCCAGGCAATCGCCTCCGGCGCCAGCAGCACCTGATAGCGGTAGCCGGCGAGCGTCTCCCGGCGCAGTTCCGCATCGGCACCGAGCAGCACGTGCCAGCTGCGCACGAACCAGGGCTGCTGCATGGCCTGCCATTCGCGATCCAGCAGGCGCAGGCGTTGCACCAGCGCCTCCAGGCTACGCGCATCACTCTGGATCACCGCATCGTCACTGGCACGGTAGTGCTCGACCAGCGCATTCAGATCGCCGTCGAAGAAGCGCTGCGCGGTATCGCGAAAGCCTTGCAGGCCGCGCTGCGCTTCCTGCCGGTGCGCCTCGACGCGCTGCGCGTAGGCGTCGATGAAGCCCGGCACCTGCACGCCAACCAGCAGGCCGAAGGCGAACAGCAGCAGGCGCAGATAGCTCCTCAGCATGCGACGTCCCGCCCCTGCGCGACGCACTCACCGCGCCGCCACAGGCTCCACTGGCCGGGTTCGTGGATGGTCCAGCATTCGTTGTCGGTCAACGGCTCGGTGGCGAGCACGGTCACCACGTCGCGCGGCGTGGTCTCGGCCTGGAAGTCCACCGTCAGCTCGGCATCCTTCAGCTGCGCCGGGCCGAACGGCGCGCGCCGGGTGATCTGTGCGAGCTTGGTGCTGCAAAAACTGAACAGCCATTCGCCGTTGCTCAGCAGGCAGTTGAACACGCCCCTGCTGCGGTAATGCCGGCAGGCCGCCAGCAGCGTCGGCAGCAACGCCTCGGCCTCGACGCGCTCGGGAAAGTCGGAGCGGATGCGGTTGAGCAGATCGCAGAAAGCCGCCTCGCTGTCCGTCTCGCCGACCGCCCGGTAGAAGCTGCCCGAGGGGACGAAATCGCTCAGTTGACCGTTATGCGCGAAGCACCAGTATTGCCCCCACAGCTCGCGCATGAATGGATGGGTGTTGGCCAGCGTGACCCTGCCGACATTGGCATGGCGGATGTGGCCGATTACCACCTCGCTCTTGATCAGATAATGCTGGACCATCTTCGCCACTTCCGACTCGCAACTGGCCACCGGGTCCTGAAAGAGCCGTAGGCCGCGTCCTTCGTAGAATGCGATGCCCCAACCATCCTTGTGCGGGCCGGTCCGGCCGCCGCGCTGCATGAGTCCGGTAAAACTGAAGACGATATCGGTGGGGACATTGGCGCTCATGCCGAGCAATTCGCACATAGGTTGATTCCCCGTGAAAACGCGAAGGTATTACAGGCGCGGTTCGGTTCGCACCCGGCGACCCGGCTGCGGAAAATAGTCGTCATCCTCGTCGTCGGCCATGCGCTCGCGCAGGGTACGCGGATCGTCATCGGGCGCGGCGGTCGGCCTGTCGGCGCGCTTGCGCCGCTCCAGCGGCCAGCGGATAGCCACCAGCAACAGGTACAGCGCGAACGCGATCAGGCCGTACAGCGCCAGATCGGCTACCGCGCGCCAGGCGTTGTTGCCGACCTTGAGCAACACGTCCATTGCGGTAATGGCCACGGCGGGGGCGAAGAGTTCCTTGGCGGGATCGACAATGGTCGGCGTCAGCAGCAGGATCGCCGCCAGCAACCGCAATGGCTCGCGCAGCCAGCGCCACATCCAGCGCGTCGCGCGGAACCAGACCAGCAGACAGCCCAGCGCGGCCACGCCGTAGACGGCCCAGGCCAGGGAATAATCGGTGTATGGCATCGACATCGGAATTCTCTCGGTGAGCCTGCCGGACCGACCGGCTGGCGCGACGCAGCATGATAACAGTCCGGCGCGCCCTGAGCGGCGCAACGGGCACTGGCGAAGCCATCGGCAACGCCGTATAAACCCTTCAATACATCGGTTCAATGCCAACCCCGTCGGCCCACCGCACTGCCCAGGCCGACCCGCTCAGGAGGAGTCATCATGCCCTACCAGCACATTCTGGTCGCCGTCGACCTGACCGACGAGTGCCACGCGGTAGTCGCGCGAGCCCAGGCCCTGGCCACCACTACCGGCGCCACGCTGACGCTGGTGCATATCATCGAACCGATGGCGATGGCCTTCGGCGGCGACGTGCCGATGGACCTGTCGATGCTGCAACAGCAGCAGTTCGACCAAGCCCGCGAACGGATGGACGGCTTCGCCGATATCTACCCCAGCCTCACGCCGGAGCAGCGCCACCTGGCCTACGGTCAGCCGCGTCAGGAAGTACATCGGCTGGCCAAGGAACAGCAGTGCGACCTGATCGTCGTCGGCAGCCACGGCCGCCACGGGCTGGCGCTGCTGCTCGGCTCGACGGCCAACGACATTCTGCATGGCGCGCCATGCGATGTGCTCGCGGTACGCCTGAAGAAAGTCGACTGATCGAGTCGGCCTGAGCGGGCCAAGTCCCGCTCAGAGCGCTTCGGCTCCCTCGCCGGCGCTCATCACCAGCGGGCGGATCTTCTGCAGCTGGGTTTCCAGCGAGTAGGTCAGGCTCGAAGCCATCGAGAAGAAGCTGAGGAACGCCTTGAGGTTGCTGTCACCCTCGCAGGTGTCGAAGATCCGCTGCCAGAATGCCTGATTGACCAGCTGCAGCTGCTGGAACGAACGCACCAGCCCGCGCAGTTCCCAGTCGGCATGCCGCCCTTCACGCAGGTTGAAATACTGACGGGCCAGGTACAGCGACACCGCCCGCAGCACGAACTCGCGATTGCTGGCGAATGGCAGGTGCTGTTGGGCCATCGGCTTGAGCCGGCCGAGCACCGGACAGGCGCTGGTGGCCATGATCACCCCGAGCAACGCCCGCAGGCCCTCTTCGAGACCGACCAGCTTGGTGTATTCGCGCTCCGGTGTGCGTACCCAGACCAGCGCCTTCTGGATCGCGGGCAGGCCCTGGAAGTCCTCGATGACCCGGTGCAGGTCGACCGCCGCCGGGCAATGGCTGAATTCGTTCTGACTCAACGGACAATTGCTGCAACGCTGATGCTCCAGGCGTGTCCACTTCGGTGCCCGCGCGGCAGCTTCCTTGTCGTAGGCGCGATCCAGTTCGATCCGGTAACTGAAATCGTGCTCATCATCCAGGGTGATGCGGTATTCAATAGCCATCAATGCTCCATCGTCATGACTGCAAACCGCAGCGAACTTAACCAGCAGGCTTCCGTAAGGTATTGATCCACCTCAGGAAGCCCGCTGCGCGCTGCGGACATCTTCAAGCACGACCGGCGCCCGTGGAGGCCGTTTCAGTCCTCCAGCTCGGCCCAGCGCTCCAGCAGCCGATCGAGCTCCTGCTGCACTGCTTCCAGGCGCGCCAGTGCCGCGCCCGTTACCTCGGCTGGCTGCTGGTAGAACGCCGGATCGGACACCTGCGCCTGCAACGCCGCGATAGCCTGCTCCGCTGCGTCGATCTGCCCCGGCAACGCCTCGAGCTCGCGCTGCAGCTTGTAGCTGAGCTTCTTCTTCGCCGGTGCCGATTCGGCAGCCGCCGGTGCCACAGGCGCAGGCTCCGTCCGCGGCTGGGCGCTGGCCTTGCTTTCGGCGGCTTCACCCACCCCAAGCAGGCGTGGCGAACCACCCTGACGCAGCCAGTCCTGATAACCGCCGACGTACTCGCGCACCTCGCCGTTGCCCTGGAACACCAGCGTGCTGGTCACCACGTTGTCGAGAAAGGCCCGGTCGTGGCTGACCATCAGCACCGTACCCGGGAAGCCCAGCAGCACCTCTTCGAGCAGCTCGAGCGTCTCGACATCGAGGTCGTTGGTCGGCTCGTCCAGCACCAGCAGGTTGGCCGGCTTGCTGAACAGCTTGGCGAGCAAGAGGCGTGCCCGCTCGCCCCCCGACAGCGCCTTGACCGGCGTGCGCGCACGTTGCGGGCTGAACAGGAAGTCGCCGAGGTAGCTCAGCACGTGCCGGTTCTGTCCGTCGATGGTGATGAATTCGCGCCCCTCGGCGAGGTTGTCGATCACCGTCTTTTCCAGCTCCAGCTGGTGACGCAATTGGTCGAAATACGCCACTTCGAGCTTGGTGCCGATCTCGATGCTGCCCGCGGTCGGCTGCAGCTCGCCGAGCAGCAGCTTGAGCAGTGTGGTCTTGCCGGTGCCGTTGGCGCCGAGCAGACCGATCCGGTCGCCACGCTGCACGACCATGGAGAAATCGCGAATCAGCGGCTCGCCACCCGGATGGGCGAAGCTCACCTGCTCGGCAGCGATCACCTGCTTGCCGGATTTGTCCGCGCTTTCCAGCTGGAAAGTCGCCTTACCTTGCCGCTCGCGGCGCTGACTGCGCTCGACGCGCAGCGCCTTCAGCTCGCGCACGCGGCCCTCGTTACGGGTACGGCGCGCCTTGATGCCCTGGCGAATCCAGACTTCTTCCTGGGCCAGCTTCTTGTCGAACAGCGCATTGGCGGTTTCCTCTGCCGCCAGCTGCTGCTCCTTGTGCACCAGGAAACTGGCGTAGTCGCCGTTCCAGTCGATCAGATGGCCACGGTCGAGTTCGAGGATGCGCGTGGCCAGATTCTGCAGGAACGCCCGGTCGTGGGTGATGAACAGCACCGCCCCGTTGAAGCCGGTCAGCGCCTCTTCCAGCCAGGCGATGGCGCCGATGTCCAAGTGGTTGGTCGGCTCGTCGAGCAGCAGCAGGTCGGGCTCGGAAACCAGCGCCTGGGCCAGCAGCACGCGCCGCCGCCAACCGCCGGAAAGCTCGGCCAGGGTTCGGTCGGCCGGCAGTTGCAGGCGGCTCAGGGTGCTTTCGACCAGCTGCTGCAGGCGCCAGCCATCCTTGGCTTCCAGCGCCTGTTGCACGTGCATCAGCTTGTCGAGATCGGCCTGGTCCTGGATGTTCAGGCTGAGGTGGTGGTACTCGGCCAATAGTTCGCCGACGCCTTCCAAGCCCTCGGCAACGACATCGAACACCGTACGGTCATCGGCGCGCGGCAGCTCCTGCGGCAGCTCGCCGATCTTCAGCCCCGGCGCGCGCCAGATCTCGCCGTCGTCGGCACTGCGATCGCCCTTGACCAGGCGCAGCATGCTCGATTTGCCCGTGCCGTTGCGGCCGATGATGCAGACCCGCTCACCCCGCGCGATCTGCCAGGACACGCCGTCGAGCAGCGGCGTGGTGCCATAGGCCAGGGATACATCGGTGAACTTGAGCAGGGTCATGACTACCTCCGGAAAACAGGGCGCGCAGTCTAGCAGATGCGCGCCTGCCGGCCGCGGATACGCCCATCCCGAAGGCGTATCCGGAGCAGCTCGCGCAAGCTTCGGCCAGACGCCGCGCAATAGTTCCCGGCACTCGTCCAAAGCGCATTTAACTGGCCGTCCCGGCAGGCTAAGCTAGCGCCGTAATACACCCGCCTCTTCCCGGAAGTCTCATGCGCAGTCGACTCTCCAACCTGCTGCTCTGCCTGTGTTTTTCAACGCTGGCCGTGGATGTCTCGGCCGCCAGCCTGACTCAGCAGCGCCAACTCTACGATGAAGCCAAGCGCGCCCTGGCCAAGGGCGACAGCGCACCGTACCGGCGCCACGCCAGCGCACTGCGCGACTATCCGCTGGAACCGTACCTGGCCTACGACGAGCTGACCGCTCGGCTCAAGACCGCGAGCACCGCGGAGATCGAGAAGTTTCTCGCCGAACACGGCGACCTGCCGCAGATCAGCTGGATGAAACTGCGCTGGCTGCGTCTTCTGGCAGCGCGCGGCGACTGGCCCACGTTCCTCAAGTACTACGATCCGAAGCTGAACTTCACCGAGCTGGACTGCCTGTTCGGCCAGTATCAGCTCGGCCGCGGCCTGCCTGAAGGCGATGCCACCACCGAGCGCCTCTGGCTGGTCGGCAAATCGCAGCCCGAAGCCTGCGACGTGCTGTTCACGCAATGGACCGCCAAGGGCGGGCTCACCGAGGAGCGCCGCTGGAAACGCACCAAGCTCGCGGTGGAGGCCGGCAACTACGGGCTGGCCAGCTTCCTCAGCAAGAACCTGTCGAGCCTGCGCGGCCACGGCGAGCTACTCGTCGAGGTCGCGCAGAAGCCGCAGATGCTGAGCCAGACCGCGCGTTTTTCCGGCAGCCATCCGGCCATGGCCGACGTGGTCGCCATCGGCCTGCGCCGCCTCGCCCGCCAGGACCCGGAGAAGGCACTGGCCTTGCTCGACGGCTATGCCCGGCGCCACGCCTTCTCCGCCGAAGAAAAGGTGGCGATCGCCCGGCAGATCGGCCTGACGCTGGCCAAGCGCTTCGACAGCCGCGCGCTGCAGGTGATGGCCGAGTACGACCCGGAGCTGCGCGACAACACCGTCAGCGAATGGCGGGCGCGCCTGCTGCTGCGCCTGGGCCGCTGGGAAGATGTCTATGCGCTGACCCAGCGTTTCCCCGACGAGCTGGCCAAGAGCAACCGCTGGCGCTACTGGCAGGCGCGCAGCCTGGAACTGGCCAAGCCGCAGAGCCCGCAGGCGATCTCGCTGTACCAGCCGGTCGCCGCCGAACGCGACTTCTACGGCTTCCTCTCGGCCGATCGCATACAGGCGCCGTACAAGCTCAACCACCAGCCACTGGCCTTGCCACCCAAGCTGGTACAGAAGGTCCGCAACACCGCCGGCATCCGCCGCGCGCTGGAATTCCACGCACGTGGGCAGATCGTCGATGGCCGGCGCGAGTGGTATCACGTCAGCCGACTGTTCAGCCGTGACGAACTGGTGGCTCAGGCGCGACTGGCCTACGAGATGGGCTGGTATTTTCCGGCGATCCGCAGCATCAGCCAGGCACAGTACTGGGATGACCTCGACATCCGCTTCCCGATGGCGCACCGCAGCACGCTGGTCAACGCAGCGAAGGCGCGGGAAATCCATCCGAGCTGGGTGTTCGCCATCACTCGCCAGGAAAGCGCCTTCATGGCCGATGCGCGTTCGCACGTTGGTGCCAGCGGGCTGATGCAGCTGATGCCCGCCACGGCCAAGGAAACCGCGCGCCGCTTCGGCATTCCGCTGTCCTCGCCGCAGCAGGTGCTCAACCCGAACGTCAACATCCAGCTCGGCGCGGCGTATCTGAGCCAGATCTACGCGCAGTTCAACGGCAATCGCGTACTGGCCTCGGCCGCCTACAATGCCGGCCCCGGCCGCGTGCGGCAGTGGCTGCGCGATGCCGGGCACCTGTCGTTCGATGTCTGGGTGGAGAACATCCCGTTCGACGAGACCCGCCAGTACGTGCAGAACGTGCTCACCTATTCGGTGATCTACGGGCAGAAGCTCAACGCGCCACAGCCGCTGGTGGAGTGGCACGAGCGCTATTTCGAGAATCAGTAAGGCGAAGCCGGAGCGGCAGCAAGCGCCGCGCCGACCGAATCATTCGAGGACTTCCACCGGCATGCCGACTTCGAGCGGCCCGCGGCCTTCGGCGATCAGGTTCTGGCCGAAGAACACCCCGCCCGCCCGCTTGCGATAGCCCAGCAGTGTCGCCAGCGGCTCACTGTCGGCGCTGCGCTCGGCGGTGTGCGGGTCGATGGTCGGAATCACGCAGCGCGAACAGGGCTTGACCACGCGGAAGGTCAGCGCGCCAATGCGGATGCGCTTCCAGTCATCCTCGGCATAGGGCGCGGCGCCGGCGACCACCAGATTCGGGCGAAAGCGCAGCATCTCCAGCGGCCGTCCGACGCGTGCGCAGAGGTCATCGAGCGAGGCCTGGCCGATCAGCAGAAAGGGGAAACCGTCGCTGAAGGCCGTGTTCTCGCCGAGTCGCGCATAGTCGAGGTCGACCTGGATGCCGTAATCCTCCGGCAGGTACACCAGACGACAGGCCTGGCCGAGAAAATCCGACAGCCAGGCGGCTGCGGCTTCACCGGCATCCGGCACCACCGGGTGGTTGTTCCAGACCTGCACACAGCGCATCAGCTGGTCACCCGGCACGCTCACCAGCAGCTCGGGCATGCCCGGCGCCGCCAGCTGCAACGCCGTATCGCCCTGCCAGTGCGCACGCAGCAACGCCATGCGCGGCACCGCGCGCTGGGTGAGGAAGCGCCCGGTACCGGCCGCGACCACCATCCAGCGTCGATCGCCGATCAGGCCGAGGGAGTCGCTGGCGCAGCGCTGCAAGGATTCGCCGGCGGCGGATTTGAGGGGGAAACGGTACAGCGAGGACAGGTGCATGCTGCGCCTCCAGCGAGCGGAAAGCGCAGCAGCATAGCAGAGCGGATCAGGCCGGTTCGTCGCGCAGCAGACGCTCGCGGATCACGTCGACCAGCTTCTCCGGCTGGAACTTGGAGAGGAAGTTGTCGCAGCCGACCTTCTGCACCATCGCCTGGTTGAAACTGCCCGACAACGAGGTGTGCAGCACCACATAGAGATCGCGCATGCGCGGGTCCTGGCGGATCTCGGTGGTCAGCCGGTAGCCGTCCATCTCCGGCATTTCGGCATCGGTGAAGACCATCAGCAGCTTGTCGGTCAGCACCTCGCCGGCGTCGGCCCAGGCCTTGAGCTGATTCAGGCCCTTGAGGCCATCGCTGGCGGTATGGATCGTCAGGCCGAGCTGGGTCAGTGTTTCACGCAGCTGTGCCAGGGCGACGCTGGAATCGTCGACGCACAGCACCTCGCGGCCGCGCGCGCGCTCGAGCAGCGGATCGGCCAGGCGATCGGCGGAAATGCTGGTGCTGTAAGGGACGATCTCGGCCAGGACCTTCTCCACGTCGATGACCTCGACCAGTTCGTCGTCGACCTTGGTGATCGCCGTGAGGTAATGCTGGCGTCCGGCGGTTCCCGGCGGCGGCAGCACTTCCTCCCAGTTCAGGTTGAGGATGCGGTCGACGCCGCCGACCAGAAAGGCCTGCACCGTGCGGTTGTACTCGGTGACGATGATGGTGCTGCGCTCGTCCGGCACCAGCGGACGCAGCCCGATGGCGCGCGACAGATCGATCACCGGCAGCGTCTGGCCGCGCAGGTTGACCACCCCGCATACCGAGCTGTGACGATGCGGCATGAGCGTCATCTTCGGCAGCTGGACGACTTCCTGCACCTTGAACACGTTGATGGCGAACCGCTGCCGCCCGGACAGGCGGAACATGAGGATTTCCAGCCGGTTCTGGCCCACCAAGCGGGTGCGCTGATCGACTGAATCGAGAATGCCGGCCATTGCGGGCTCCTTGGACGAAGTGGATATCGTGATATCGGCCACATTGCCGCGCCCTTTAAGCACGATGTCGATCCGCTGGTGAAATCGACCGCCAGATCCGTCCTCGCCCGTCCGCGCAGCGGCTCAATCCTGCCGCAGCAGCGGCGAATCCGCCGGCAGGTGCATGCGTAACGCGCCGGGTCGCACGCGGAAATGCAGGTTGGCCTGGGCTACCGGCTCGCCATCCAGATTGATGTCGATCGGCTCCGGCGCCTCGACTTCCAGCCACGCCAGCCGCGCGTTGACCGAGACCGCCTCGACGCCACGCAATCCGCCGCTGAGCAACGTACCCAGCGTGCCCACGGCATCTTCCGGGGCCGGCACGATGCAGACATCCAGCAGGCCGTCATCGATCAGCGCCTGTGGACAGAGCAGCTGTCCGCCCCCAGCCTGACGACCATTGCCGATGCCGAGCGCGAGGAAGTCGCCCTCCCACTCGAAATCCGGCCCGCGAAAACGGCCATAGGCGGAATGGATCTCGGCGAAGCGCGTCAGCCCGGTCAGCAGGTAGGCACCACCGCCGAGCACGCGCTTGAGATCTTCCGAGGTGTTGGCCGTGACCTTCGAGCCGAATCCGCCAGTGGCCATGTTGACGAATGGACTGCCGTTCATTTCACCGAGGTCGATCGCCACTGCCGGCTGGTCCAGCAGCCCAAGCGCGTCGAAGGGCTCCGAGGGAATTCCCGCGGCGCGGGCAAAATCGTTGGCGCTGCCCAGCGGCAGCAACGCCAGACTGGCGTCGGCTGGATGCCGCAGCATGGCTTCGGCCACTTCGTGCAGCGTGCCGTCGCCACCGCCGGCAATCAGCAGGCGATGGCCGGCATCGAGCGCCTCGCAGACCAGCCGTTCGACATCCCCGGCCTCCCAGGTGACGCGCACGGCCAGGTCCCAGCCGAGTTCACGCTGCCGGTCCACGGCGGTGCGCACCTCGTCATTGAGCGACTGCTTGCCATGCAGGATGAGCAAGGCTTTGGGCTGGCTCATGAAAGCGCTTCCTTCTTGTCGGATACGCAGATCAGACCTGTCGCGCCGGTGGAAAGTTGTAGCCGGCGGCTCGTTCGGGATTAACCCAAAACTTCGATAGGTGCGGCCACCGGTCGGCAGCCCACGCCGCTCCGGCGCAGCCTCGAGGGTGCGCCGGAATAGCGACACCCCATGAAAATCAACGAGTTACAGGACAGAACAGATTTTTTACAGATTCCTGGCGGAGCCTCGCGAGCCAATGAACTCATTTCACCGAGGACGGTCGGAGCCATTGTCCTAAATGAGGTTGCGATAGCCGCCTGCCATCAGGCAGTGCGTGCCGCGGCGATTCGAAACGAGCAAAGACCAGCCGTAGTAGCTGAGGAAGGGAGCCTTGTAATGCGTTTACAGTCCGTGGGAACACTTGAGTACGCTCACCCCAGTTTCGTCGATTACTTTCTCGCCAGCGTCCGCCTGATCCACGGCCTGACGGCCATTCTGCCGGGTTTGCTGCTGCTGATGTTCCTACAGGACCTGCCGGCCGGTGGCGGCGCGTTCAGTGCATTCCTGATGTTCTTCGGGGTGCTGAGCATCGTTATCTTCCAATCGGTCGGCATCTACAGCGAAGAAGTGTTCAGCACCCTGCTGCGCTTTCGCATCATGCTGCTGGCCTGGGCCGCTGCGTTCAGCCTGCTGATTTTCATGCACCAGGGCATGGGCCTGTTCAGCTACCTGGACACCGAGCATCTGGCGTTCTGGTTCGTCACCAGCGCGGTGCTGTTCGGTGCCGAGCGTCTGGCGATGCTCGCTCTGTTCCGCCGTCTGATGGCGCGCGGCATGTATCTGCAGAACGCGGTGATCCTCGGTGGCACGGAGAACGGCCAGCGCGTCGCCGAATACCTGCAGCACAACCGCGACATCCGCACCGGCGTGCTCGGCTTCATCGACGACCGCCTGGAGCGCCTGCCGAACGAGCTGTGCAACCTGCCGCTGCTGGGCAACACCCGGGACCTGGAGCGCATGATCCGCGAGGAAAAGGTCACTCAGGTATTGGTTGCCCTGCCCTGGTTCGCTGACAGCCGCATCGGCCAGGTCATCAATGAACTGCGCAAGCTTCCGGTCAACGTGCTGCTGGTGCCGGACATGGTCGCCTTCCGCCACGCCAACAAGCGCATCACCGAAGTCGCTGGTCTGCCCACGCTGATCGCCTCGGACCTGCCGCTGCGCGGCTGGTCGCCGCTGTTCAAGCGTCTGGAAGACCTCGTGCTGTCCAGCATCGCCTTGCTGGCCGCCGCGCCGGTGATGCTGCTGATCGCGCTGGCGATCAAGCTCGATTCGCGCGGGCCGGTGTTCTTCAAGCAGAAGCGCTACGGCTACAACAACCGGCTGATCGAGGTGTTCAAGTTCCGCTCGATGTACCACGAGAAGAGCGACGCCAACGCCGACCGCCAGACCACGCGCCACGACGACCGCATCACCCGCGTCGGCCGCTTCATCCGCAAGACCAGCCTCGACGAGCTGCCGCAGCTGATCAATGTGTTCCTCGGCAGCATGTCGATGGTCGGTCCGCGTCCGCACGCGACCGCCACCAAGGCCGCCGGCGTGCTGTTCGAAGATGCCGTGGCCGAATACTCGGCACGCCACCGGGTCAAGCCGGGCATCACCGGCTGGGCGCAGATCAACGGCTATCGCGGTGAAACCGACACCCTCGAAAAGATCGAAAAACGCGTCGAGTACGACTTGGACTACATCGAACGCTGGTCGGTCTGGTTCGACCTTTACATCCTCTTTCGCACCGTTCCGGCGCTGCTCTTCAACAAAGACGTCTACTGATCCGCATGCGCCCGCCGGGCCGCGTTTCATGGGCAGCGATGCCCATGGCGCGGCGGGCGCGGCAGGAAGGAACTAATGAATCCCACCACTATCTCACTTTGGCGTTCAGCACCGGCGGGCTCCGCCGTGGCCGGCAACCAGCCGGAAAGGCGGAACGCACATGTTTGAAAACATCTTGATCGTCTGTGTCGGAAACATCTGCCGCAGCCCCACAGCGCAGGCGTTGCTGACCCACAGACTCAGCGGACAAGGCCTGACGATCGGTTCGGCAGGTATCGGTGCATTAGTAGGTAACCCGATGGACAAAACCGCGCATGACGTACTGCAGGAGCACGGATTGGACTTCACCGCCCACCGCGCCCGCCAGGTCGACAGTCACATGCTGCACGAGGCCGACCTCATCCTGGCGATGGAACACAGCCATATCCAGCATATCCGCCAGATCGCGCCGGAAGTGCATGGCAAGACATTCCTGATCGGCAAGTGGCAGGACGAGCTAGAGATCCCCGATCCCTATCGCCAGTCCCGGCCCGCCTTTGAACACGTACACACGCTTCTGACGCAAGCCGTCGAAAGCTGGCTTCCTTACCTGAAATAAGAAGAAGGAACTTCGATGACAACCATGCCCCGCCCGATCTATGAAACCAAAGAGGACAAGGACATCGACCTGGCCCACCTCTTTGACACCTTCCTCAACAACCGTGCGCTGATCATGGGGATCACCGGTTTCTTCGCCGCGCTGGGCATCGCCTACGCGCTGCTGTCGACCCCGGTGTATCTCGCCAGCGCGATGATCCAGATCGAACCGAAGAACGGCCTGCCCAGCCTGACCGACGTGGTCAACACCAATCCGCCGGTTTCGCCGGCACAGACCGAAATCGCCCTGCTGAAATCGCGCTCGGTGGTTGGTGGCGCGGTACAAAGCCTGAATCTGGACATCATCATCGAGCCGCATCACTTCCCGATCATCGGCGGCTTCATGGCTCGCCGCTTCGAGCCCAAGGAAGAAGGCGAGCTGGGCTGGTACCCGGACGGCTTCGAGTCGTACGCCTGGGGTGGCGAACAGCTGAAGATCACTCAGCTGGACGTGCCGGACCAGCTGCACGGCGAGGAACTGGTTCTGGAGGCAGCGGAAAACAACGGCTTCATCCTGCGCGACCCGGACGACGAAGTCGTGGTCCAGGGCGTGGTCGGCGAGCCGGTGGAAACCGAGGAATTCCGCGTCAACGTGGAAAAGCTGATCGCCCGTCCCGGCACCACCTTCACGGTGATCAAGAACCGCACCTACAACACCACCGAAAGCTACCAGCAGCGTCTGTCCGCGGCTGAGCACGGCAAGCAGTCCGGCATCGTCAACGTGACGCTGGAGGACACCGACCCGGAAGAAGCGGTCCGCGTGCTCGAAGAAGTCGCGCAGCGCTATGTCGAGCAGAACGTCGCGCGCAACGCGGCCGAAGCCACGCAGAGCCTGGAGTTCCTCAACGAGCAGGTGCCGGCTGTGCGCAAGCAGCTGGAAGCTGCTCAGACCGCCCTGAACAAGTACCAGACCGGTTCCAAGACCGTCGACATCACCGCCGAAACCCAGTCGGTACTCGACCGCATCGTCGATCTGGAAGCGCAGATTTCCGAGCAGAATCTCAAGCGTACCGAGATGGAGCGCCGCTTCACCCGGCAGCACCCGAACTTCCAGGCACTGATCAACCAGATCAACCAGCTGCAGACGCAGAAGGCTGAACTGGAGAAGCAGATCGGCACGCTGCCGTCGACCCAGCAGGAGCTGCTGCGCCTGAACCGCGACGTCGAAGTGTCGTCGGAAACCTATTCGATGCTGCTGAACAAGACCCAGGAGCTGGACATCATCCGCGCCGGCACCGTGGGCAACGTGCGCATCATCGACCATGCCGCTGCCGACCTGGAAAACCCGGTCAAGCCGAACAAGCCGCTGGTGGTCATCGTCGCCACCTTGCTCGGCGGGCTGCTCGCCGTGGCGTTCGTCTACGTGCGTGAAGCACTCAAGCGTGGCGTGGAGAACCCGGAAGACATCGAGCGCGCGGGCACCCCGGTTTACGCGGCGATTCCGTTCAGCGAGAAGCAGGCCGGTCTGGAGAAGCGCCTGGCCAATTTCAAGCGCGACAAGAGCACGGCCTCCTACCTCCTGACGGTCAACGACCCGGCCGATCTCGCCACCGAAGCCATGCGCAGCCTGCGCACCAGCCTGCACTTCGCGATGATCGAGGCGAAGAACAACGTGCTGATGATCACCGGTCCGAGCCCGGCGGTCGGCAAGTCGTTCGTCACCACCAACCTGGCCGCGGTCATCGCCCAGTCCGGCAAGCGCGTGCTGCTGGTGGACGCCGACATGCGCAAGGGTTACCTGCACAAGGTCATGCGCGCCGACGGCGAAAAGGGCCTGTCCGACATCCTCTCCGGCCGCATCACCCTGTTCGATGCGATCCAGAAGACCCAGCTGAACAACCTGCACGTGATCAGTCACGGCCAGCTGCCGCCGAACCCGTCCGAACTGCTGATGCACGAGAACTTCGCGCGGTTCGTCAAAGAAATCAGCACCATGTACGACCTGGTGATTTTCGACACGCCGCCGATCCTCGCTGTCACCGACGCCGCGCTGGTCGGCAGCCAGGCCGGTACCACGCTGATGGTCACCCGCTACGGCATGAACGGCATCAAGGAAATCGAGGCCGCCAAGCGCCGCCTCGAGCAGAACGGCCTGCTGGTCAAGGGCGTGATCTTCAACGCAGTGATCCGCAAAGCCTCCACCTACGGCGAGTACGGTTACTACCAGTACGAATACGTAAGCAGCAAATGACGCAACGGCACCGCGGCCTGAGGGCTGCGGTGCCTGTCCGCGCCGCATAGCCGGCCCAATTTTCCCGTTCCCCGCTGCGAGGCTGCGTGCCTCGGCGGACCTCCTTTTGCCGATCGACAGGTGCAACGCAATGACGCTCCACTTCCGCCAGCGACCGAAACAGGCGACACGACTGGCTGCCGCCCTCGCTGCGCTGCTGCTCGTGGCCCTGCCCGTGCAGGCGGCCGAGGACGCGCAGCGCGGTATCGACCTGATCGGCGTGAACCTGTCCGGCGCCGGTTTCGCACCGCACGTCGTGCCAGGCAAGAACGGCACGCACTACTTCTATCCCGAGAAAAAGCACTTCGCCTACTACCGTCAGCAAGGCATCCGCCTGATTCGCTTCCCGTTCCTCTGGGAGCGCGTGCAGCACCGCCAGGGCGAAGGGCTGAACTTCGACCAGGTGCGCCTGCTGAAGAAGACCCTCGACCTGGCCATGCAGCATGACCAGAAAGTCATCCTCGACATGCACAACTACGGCCGCTATCAGGGCGAGCTGATCGGTTCGGCAGCGGTGCCCTACGCCGCGTACGCCGACGTCTGGCGCAAGCTCGCCGAGCGCTTCAAGGACCATCCGGCGCTGTACGGCTACGACATCATGAACGAACCGCATGGCACCGTCGGGCTCTGGCCCGGCGCGGCGCAGGCGGCGGTCGATGCCATCCGCGAGGTGGACGGGCAGACACTGATCTTCATCGAGGGCGAGCGCTGGGCCAGCGCCTACCACTGGCCACTGGTGAACGCCAACCTGCTGATCGACGATCCGGCCGGGCGCATCGTCTACGAAGCGCACCTGTATTTCGACGAGGACTTCTCCGGCAAGTACCTGCCGGGCAAGAGCCGCAAGATCGACCCCATGCTCGGCGTGGAGCGCGCCCGGCCATTCGTCGAATGGCTGCAGAAGCACGGCCAGAAGGGCTTTCTCGGTGAATACGGGATTCCCGACGACAACCCCGAGGCGGCGGTGGCCATGGACAACCTGCTCGCCTACCTCAACCAACACTGCATACCCAGTGCCTACTGGGCCGGCGGCCCGGGCTGGGGCCGCTACAAGCTGGCGGTCGAGCCGCGCAACGGCCAGGACCGCCCGCAGATGGCGCTCATGCGCAAGCACCTCGCTAACGATTGCACGGCCATCGGCCCCGCGCCCGCTAACCGGCCCTGACTTTTTCTGGAGTGATCAACATGAAATTCGGACTGCTTTGGCACTCGTTCTCTTCCGGCAATCTCGGCGTCGGCGCGCTGAGCATTTCCAACATGCTGCTGATCGACGAGGCGGCGCGTAAATGTGGCATCACCCCTGAATTCCTCATCATCGGCTCGTCGGGCCCCTGCGATTACCCGCCGTCGACCGAGCGCTTCAAGTACGAATTCATCGAGTTCAACGAGCAGAACCTGCTGAAGAACCCGCACGGCCTGTACCGGGCGATCGCCTCGTGCGACGCGATC
Organism: Pseudomonas sp. FIP_A4; assembly: GCF_036701605.1. Classification (NCBI taxonomy): domain Bacteria; kingdom Pseudomonadati; phylum Pseudomonadota; class Gammaproteobacteria; order Pseudomonadales; family Pseudomonadaceae; genus Pseudomonas; species Pseudomonas sp. FIP_A4. The sequence continues at coordinate 32,149 of NZ_JAYDXP010000092.1, forward strand.
TTCGATATCGGCGAGGGCGACAGCTTCTCCGATATCTACGGTGCCAAGCGGCTGATCAAGCTGCTGGTGAGCAAGGGCATGGCGTTGGGTGCACGGGTGCCGCTGATCCTCTCGCCGCAGACCATCGGCCCGTTCAAGTCGGGCTGGGGCACCAAGGCGTCGGCCTGGGTAATGAAGAAGAGCACGCTGGTGTTCGCCCGCGATCACCAGTCGTTCGATGTGCTCAAGCAGCTCGGCATCGTTAACCGTGACGAGGTGATCGACGTCGCCTTCCACCTTCCCTTCGAGCGCCAGGTACGCGAGCGTCAGCCGGACCGGCTGGCCATCGGCATCAGCGTTTCGGCGCTGCTGCATCACGGCGGCTACGAAGGCAGCGCCAACCAGTTCGGCCTGCGTGCCGATTACAAGCAGCTCACCGATGAGCTGATCCGCGCGCTGCTGGCACGCGGCCATGAGGTGCATCTGGTGCCGCACGTGATCCCCATCGGCTTTCCCGCCGAAGACGACTACACGGTATCCCTGCAACTGCAGCAGCGTTATCCGGAGCTGAAACTGGCGCCGCGCTTCAAGGGGCCGATCGAGGCAAAGTCGTACATCAGCGGGCTGGACTTCTTCGTCGGCGCGCGCATGCACGCAACCATCGCAGCCTTCTCTGCCGGCGTGCCGGTGGTGCCGCTGGCCTATAGCCGCAAATTCTCCGGGCTCTACCAGTCGCTCGACTACCACCGCGTGGTGGACCTCAAGACCGAGTCGACCGCCAGCGCACTGGAAGCGGTGCTGGAGCACCTGGACAACCGCGAGCAGCTGAAAGCGGAAGTCGCCGCCAGCGGCGCGATCATCCGCCGCAAGCTCGATGCCTACAGCCTCGGGCTCGAGCAGATCCTGGTTTCGCTGAACCAGGGCCAGCCCGCGTACCAGAGATAAGCATGCGCGACCACGCCCTGATGGGAGTCACCACGGCGGCCCGAACTGCCGTGCAGCTGGGCACGCTGTTGATCCTGGCACGGACGCTCGGCCCCACTGACTTCGGGTTCATCTCGATCGTCATCACCTGGTCGACCATCGTCGCGCTGGTGACCGACTACGGCTTCGGCATGCGCGCGCTACGCGACATCGGCGCCGAGCGCGAGCGTGCCGGAGCGATCATGTCGGCCAGCCTGGCGGCGAAGACGCTGCTGGTGCTGCCGGCGTGCGTGCTCCTGTTGCCGGTGATTCTGTTCGTGCTGGACCTGAGCATGGCCGAGCGCGTGGCCTCGGTGCTGTTCCTGCTCGGCACGCTGGCCTCGTCGTATGGCGATCTGGCGCTGACGGTGTTTCGCAGCATCGGTCAGTTCCAGCGCGAGACGCGCATTGTGGTCGTCACCGCACTGATCCATTTCGTGCTGATCGGGCTGGCCATCGTGCTGCGTAACGATGTGGTCGCAATCGGCCTGGCGTTCCTGGTCTCGCGCCTGATCTATGCGGCCGGCGCGTTGCGCGCGCTGGCGAAGATCGTCCATCTGGCGGGCATCGTGCGCAATTCCTGGCAGGTGCTGGCCGAACGTTTCAAGAGTTCGACCAGCTTTGCCGTGGACAGTGGCGCTACCAACATCTTCGCGCAACTGGACGTCATCCTCGTGAACCACCTGGCCGGACGCGAGGCTGCAGGTATCTACTTTGCCGGCTCGCGCCTGCTGCAGGGCGCGGTACCGTTCAGCGTGCTGCTGGCCAGCGTACATATCCCGCGCTTCGCCTACCGGCTGCACAACCAGAGCCGCGAACTGGTGCGCTACGGCGCGCGCATCCTCGGCGAGTACGTCGCGATGGGCCTGATATTCGCCCTCGCCTTCTATTTCATCGGTCCGCTGTTCACCGATTACTTCCTCGGCGCCAGCTACGCCGAGCTCAACACGCTGTGGCTGGCCTTCGCCTGCTTCACCTTCGCCCGTTTCGTCGCCGCGGGCCTCGGTGTGCAGCTGATGGCGATGGGCACCGGCTTCCTGCGCACCTTCGGAATCATCTTCTCCGGGGTGATCACGGTCGCCTGTTACTGGATTTTCATTCCCGGCCACGGGATACAAGCAGCACCTTGGGTGTCCACTCTGGGCATGGCGGTGCTGACCCTCATTTACGGTTATGCGGTGCAGAACATCTACCGCAGGCAGCGCAACGCATGACCGGCATCGTCAAACACCGGGACCGCTTCGCGCGCGTCCCGCAGCTCAAGGGAAGGCTGGTATGAAAGCTTTGTTGAATCGCGTCCTGAAGAACGACCTGTGCAGCGGCTGCGGCATGTGCAGCTCGGTTGCCTCGGACGATGCCGTACAGATCCGGCTGAACGCCGATGGCTACCACCGCCCGGTGCTGAACAAGGCCTATGCGGGCAAGTCGATTGCCAGCGAGGAGGCCAGCAGCGCCTTCGCCAAGTCCTGCCCGGCACTCAACCTTGATATCCGTCCATACAAAACGGCCAACTATCACCCGGTGTGGGGCGAGATCCTCGAGACGCTCAAGGGCCACGCGCTGGACAACGAAGTGCGCCAGGCCGGCTCTTCAGGCGGAGTGATTTCGGCGCTGGCGCAGTACTGCCTGGAGCAGAAACTGGTCGATGGGGTGATCCAGATCCAGGCGTCGCAAACCGATCCGCTGGAAAACGTCGCCACCATCAGTCGCTCGCGGCAGAACATCATCGCCTCGTCGGGTTCGCGCTACGCGCCGGCCTCGCCGGCTCAGGCGTTGAAGTGGGTGGCGATGTCCACCGAGAAGTACCTGTTCATCGGCAAACCCTGCGATGTGGCCGCGGTACGGCAGATGCAGGCGCACGACCCGCGCCTGAAGCAGAACATCCCCTACGTGGTCTCGTTCATGTGCGCCGGCACGCCGAGCCTGCACGGTACCGAGCAGGTTCTGGACCAGCTCGGTGTCGAGCGCGAGGACGTCACCAGCTTCCGGTACCGCGGCGACGGCTGGCCGGGGCTGACCAAGGCGACGCTGAAGAACGGTGACGCGCGCACCATGACCTACAACGACTCCTGGGGAAAGGTGCTCAACCGCCACCTGCAGACGCGCTGCAAGATCTGCCCGGACGGCATCGGCGAGTTCGCCGATATCGTCTGCGCGGACGGCTGGGAGGGTGACGAAAAAGGCTATCCGTCGTTCGAGGAGCGCGACGGCAATTCGCTGATTCTGATCCGCACCGACAAGGGGCGCGAATTATTTCGCAACGCCGAGACCGATGGCGTTGTCCAAGCGGAAGCTTTCGATACGGCCGGCATCTTCGCGATCCAGCCGTTCCAGTATTACCGGCGCACCACGATCCTGCCGCGGTTGTGGGCCATGAAGCTGCTGATGCTCAAGACGCCCAGTTACAAGGGGTTCGAGCTGGGCAAGGGGATCAGAGAAATCGGTCTCTACCAGAGCTTCAAGGCGTTCACCGGCCTGCTGGTACGGCGCAAGAAGATCAAGCGGCGGACCTTGGAGTCCGCATGAAGCGGCCCTGCGGACAGGGACCTCAAACCTAAGGATTCAGGTTGATGAACACATTCACTTCGCGCTTCTTCTATTTCCCGCTGCTGTTCCTGGTGATCGTGCTGCATTTCTCCGTGTTCGGCGACAGCCCGCACAATCCCTACGGTCTCAAGGGGGTGAACGAGCTGTACCTGGCGATCTGCATCATCTTCGCGCTGTTGCTGGTGCTCGCTTCGGCAGAAGAGGCACCGCGCGAATTCCGCGTCCTGATGTACTACTGCCTGTACAGCATGGTGGTGTTCTGGGTATTGCCGGCGGTCTTCGCGTACTTCACGTATGGGCAACCGATCGTCTACGGCCTGATCGAAGAGCGGCGCGTGCTGTTCTGCCTGGGCTTCGCGCCCGTGCTGTTTCTTTCCAAACGGGTCAGCACGCTGCAGTTCGAGCGCGCCTTCATCTACGCCGCCTTGTTCGCCGCGTTCTTCTCATGGTGCTTCAAGTTCGGCGTGATTCCAGATATGCGCCCGGAAGTGCGCTCGGATGACCGCCCGGACCGCTCGTCCATCGGCCCCTTCCTGATCTGCTTCGGTTACTTCTATTGCATCCAGATCTGGTCCAAGGGCGCCTCGCCGATCTCCGGTGCCGCGCGCAGCAAGACGCTGTATCTGGTGCTGGCCGCCCTACTGCTGCTCACGCTGGTATTCGCCACCCAGACTCGCCAGCTGATCGTGCTCTGCCTGGCATTCACGCTGTTCTGCCTACGCGCGAAGGCGATCATCTGGGCCGCTTCGCTGACCATCCTGTTGTCGCCGTTCTACTTCTACCCGAGCCTGCTCGAGCTCCTGGGCCTCAATGTCGAGTTCTACGACAGCTCGCTGGAAAGCGTGGAGGACGGTGCGCGCTCGATCACCATCGCGGCGATCATGAACCATCTGGATATCGTCAACTGGCTGCCCAGCGGCTCGCTGTCGCTGATGTGGCAGGACGGTTTCATTCCCTACTTCGGGGAACACTTCTTCCTTTCCGACGTCGGAATCATCGGCACGCTATTCCGCTTCGGCTTCCTGACTTTTCTGGTGATTCCGCTGACGCTGATGATCTATCGCCGGATCGCCAAGAACATCAGTCCGGACATGAGTTTCATCTACCCCGTCATGCTCGCGTACTTCGTCATCTGGCCGCTCAATGGCCTGATGGAGTACGGGCAACCCGTCATCGCCATGCTCTTTGTCATCCACGCCTTGAAAGCTCGCCACCTCCGCAGCCAGGAACGAATCCATGAACGTCGCACTTATTCTCAACTACAAAGCTGCTACTGAAACGATCAGTTGCGTAGAGAGTCTGCTCGCGCACTGCCCGGCGGTCGACCATGTGGTGGTCATCGACAATGACTCGCAGGACGGCTCCTTCGCGGCCTTCACTCAGTGGCGCGAAGACCGGGGCCTGCAGAACGTCACGGTTCTCGCCAACCCGCAGAACAACGGCTACGCCGGCGGCAACAACTACGGCCTGCGCTGGGCGCTGGAGAACCTACAGCCCGAGTATTTCTGGATCGTCAACAATGACACCTACGTCGACTCCGATGCCTTTGCGCCATTGCTGCAGGCGCTGAAGCAGAACGACAACCAGTTCGTCGGCTCGGTGATCCTCAGCGCCGATAGCGGCCGTCTGGAGTGTTACGGCGGCGGCAAGCTCTATCCACTGCTGGGCAAGGCGAAGCTGCTCGGCAAGGACCAGACCCTGGAAGCCATGCAGCAAACCCGGGAAAAGCCCGATTACCTGATGGGGTGCAGCCTGGCGTTCTCCGCGGCCCTACTCGCGCGCATCGGCATGATGGACGAGGCCTACTTCATGTACTCCGAGGAAGTGGACTGGCAATACCACGCCAAGAAGTTCGGCGTCTCCATCCAGGTCGTACCGCAGAGCCGGTTGTTCCATTACGGCTCGCTCAGTTCGGGCGGGCGCTCGGCGTTCTACCACTACTACCGCAATCGCGCGGCCACGCGCTTCAACAAACGCTTCTACGGTGCGCCGTTCGCGCTGGCCTCGGCGTGTTTCCTGTCGGCGATAACCGTCATGAAGGAATTCAACCATCCCGGCCTCGCATGGTCGGGCATCAAGGGCGCTTTCAAGGGAGTAACGATGCGTGTCGAATGATACGAACCATGCCTTCGGCGTGTCCTTCTACACCGGTAGCAAGGCGGCTCTGCTCGCCGCTGTCCGCGAGGGGGTGAAACAGCCTTACTCGTTCGTGGTGACGCCCAACGTGGACCACCTTGCTCAGCTGCAGCACAACGCGGCACTGCGCGCAGCCTATTCGAAAGCCCGGCTGCGACTGTGCGATAGCCGAGTGCTGATGCCACTGCTGCAGCGCTTGGGCGTGGCCGTGGAAGAGGTGATTCCGGGCAGCGATCTGACCATCGACCTGCTTCGCTGGGCCGATAGCGAGCGGCTGCGGATTGTCCTGGTCGGCGCGTCGAACGAGGAATGCACCAAGCTGCGAAACCTCTATCCGGGAATCACGGTTTATCACCACAACCCGCCGATGGGCTTCATCGACCGACCCGATGAAGTCAGGCGCTGCCTGGAGTTTATCCGCCAACATCCTTCCGAGCTGGTCTTCTATGCCGTCGGGGCGCCGCGCCAAGAGATTCTGGCCAGCTCCATCGAAAGTCATGAGCGTACAGGCATGGGCTTCTGCATCGGCGCGTCCATTTCCTTCGCCACCGGCAGTATCAAGCGGGCGCCGCGCTGGATGCAGAACTGCAAGTTGGAATGGCTGCACCGCATGCTTTCCGAGCCTCGCCGGCTGGTCCGGCGCTACGTTCACGATGCGCTGTTCATCGTCCCGGCCTATCGCAGGGAGAAAAGCAATCGTACTCAACGGGCCGCGCCGATAAATCAGGATCTGTAGCGAAAACATCGAAAAATCTGGCGTAACGACACGAAAGTGATTTGAACCAGACTAAAGCGAGACGGTCTATCCGTACTGAAGCGAATGGCAGGAATGGCGTTTCGACATTGTCGTTTGAGCGCTTTCTAACGCCCGAGATATCCGGGATTCCTGCCCTTCAACCGCCGACGCTGGTAGCGCGGAGGCTACTCAGAAACAGACCCTTTCTTCGCTGCGCACCCGGCGAGGAAGGAACGGTCAGAAGGAGAGAAATTTTGGCTGTCGTCTTTGCCAGGCAGAACGAACGCGATGCCTTACCCAGACCAGTGAAACATGCCGTCTCACTCTTTGAACAAAAACCACTCCGTCAAGGATGAACATACCCATGAAAGCATTTACCGCTCTTGCATTGACTTCCGCCCTGGCGCTTCAGGGCTGTGCCTTCGCGCCTGGCCAGTATCTCGATCCGGATGAGTTCACCGAAGGCGCCGAAGCGGAACACGGCACCGTGCATCTGATCCGAATCACTCCCGAGATGCTTAAGGGGGACCTCGCCTCTGACGCGGGTACGTCGAGCAAGCAGGAACTGCTGAGCTACAAACCATCGGCGTATCGCATCGGCCCGAACGATCTGCTCTATATCACCGTCTGGGACCATCCTGAACTGACCGCCCCGTCCGGTCCGCAGCAGCAACTCGACGCCAACGGCCGCCTCGTCCGGCCGGACGGCACACTGTTCTACCCCTATATCGGCAACGTCGAAGCGGCAGGCAAGACCATCGAAGAGCTGCGCTCGACCATCGCCCGGCGCCTGACCAACTACATCGACAGCCCGCAGGTCGACGTCTCCATCCTGCGCTTTGGCAGCCAGCGCGTAATCGTTTCCGGTGCATTCGACACCGCTGGTGAAGTTCCGGTGACCACCGCGCCGATGACGATCGTTCAGGCAATCGGCCAGGCCGGCGTCGACACCGAAACCGCCGACCTCACCGGCCTGATGCTCAAGCGTGACGGTCGCGAGTACATGCTGGACGTCGACTCACTCAATCGCCCGGACTCCTGGCTGCATCAGGTTTACTTGAAGGATGGCGATCAGCTCCACCTGCCCTACAACGACCAGCGCAAAATCTACGTGTTGGGCGAAGTCAGGCAGCCACAGGCTCTTTCCTTCAAGGCAACCAGCATGAATCTGATGGATGCGATCGGCACCGCAGGCGGCATCGCTCAGGAAACCGCCGACGGCGAGGCGCTGTATGTCATTCGCGGCGCAGAAGACATGGCCAAAGAACCAGCCAAGGTATTTCAGCTGAATGCCAAGTCGCCTACCGCGTTTGCCCTGGCGAAGCACTTCCCGCTCCAGCCCCAGGACGTGGTGTTCGTCGGCCCAGCGAATATCACCCGCTGGAACCGCTTCATCAGCCAGCTGCTACCTTCGGCCAGCGTGATTGGCACCGGCGCTGCAGCCGAGTACAACCTGTCCAAGTAAGGGCTGGTTGAACCCCAAAGCCGCAGATCAACTTGGTTGATCTGCGGCTTTTTTATTCAGTAAGCCAGTTATCCGCCTCTCGTAGGTCATAGCTGAGTCCCTTGTGCTGGAACCCAATCGAGTGAGCGAGAGCCGGTGGAAGTGGTCTGTTCGACCTTCGGCGCGCTCTTGCTGCTACGGGCATCGCATTCGATGCCGCCGTGGCCAACATCCCACTGGCAGCCGGAGTAGTTCGGACTATGGGCGGATGGCGTAAGCATCGCCCGCTTCCGCGGGCGTCGGTTGATACGTGAAGCTGGATCCTGCAAGCTCGGCCTACAGCCAGGCTACGCAATTCCTACCAACTGAACCGCGAGCTCACGCTAAAAGGTCCCAGTAGGTGTGGTTCGCCAAATTACTTATATCTTGACGCAGGGCTGCTGGCTTTACCTGGCGGCGGTAGTAGATCGCATCCAAGCAAGTGGTCGCCTGGGCGCTTTCCGTCGGATGCAGAAAAAGGTTATCAACACTTTTGGATATGGCACATGAGCGACGAGGCAAGCCGCCAAATCCTGTTTCATCCGATTAGGGCAATACGCCAACTGCCTGTTTCGACGACAGCTGTGTTGATATCGACGGAACATGAGCCGTCGCGGCATCTGCTGGGAAAACTCGCCAATGGAGTGGTCACTCTACGCAGCCTGCGGTCGACATGCACGCTATCCAGATAAAGAAGTCATTCTAATCGAATGCTATCGGCCGGCTAGCCAAGCTGGATCGCCGCCCCGCGTACCGTGGTGGGTTGCTTGGCATTCCAAGCATCTTTAGGACTACTCGCAAAACGTCCCATCCGTACGGACTTGCAGGGCCGCCCACGACTGCGCCAACTCGGTAGCTGTTCGCCTCCAACGTTCACCTGGTCAACCTAGTGCTGCATCGCAGGTAATTTCTTCCGCACAAAGACAAACCCCCGAACCGCGCAAGCGGATCGGGGGTTTGGGATAGAAGCTTGACGATGACCTACTCTCACATGGGGAGACCCCACACTACCATCGGCGATGCGTCGTTTCACTACTGAGTTCGGGATGGGATCA
>NZ_JAYDXP010000093.1:0-472 GCF_036701605.1 Pseudomonas sp. FIP_A4
ATTGCTGACCAGATTGGTCAGCACCTGCTTGAGCCGCTGCGGATCGCCGACCAGCGACAGCGGGGTGTCGCGGTAGACCAGGCTGACCAGCTCGAGCTGCTCAACGGGGTGCTGGGCATGCTGCAGCTGCTGCGCGAAACCCCGCGGGAAATCTCCTTCTGCACCCACACCATCGCCGGCAGCGGCATCTTCGAAGTTGCCGATGCGCAGCAGGACCCACGCTTTGCCGACAACCCGCTGGTCACCGGCGAAGGTTTCGCCCTGCAGCTCGGCGATGGCCGGATTGGCGAACGTGACATAGCCGTCCTCACCCACCACCAGGATGCCCTCGGCGGCGTTGCTCAGCACCGAGGCGTTGTGCAGGGCCTGGACGAAGGTGAAACCCTCACCGAAACCTTCACCTACACCATGCAGGACGCCGACGGCGACCCGTCCAGCGCAACGTTGACCATCACCATCACCGGCAGCAACG
>NZ_JAYDXP010000094.1:0-316 GCF_036701605.1 Pseudomonas sp. FIP_A4
TGCAGCGAAGCGATGGACGGATGAACGAAAACCATCTCGACAAGACGCAGCGTCACCAGCCGCGCATCGGCCAGGATATCGACCCGACCGCTGCGCACTTCGTCGAGCGGCGCGACACCAGCAAGGCCGGCGGGGCGTTTCTGCACCACGGCATACTCGACAGCGGCAACCTGCGCGTCGGCGCCAGCGTCGATGCCAGCAACGCTCTCGACGAAGTGCGCAGCGGTCGGGTCGAAATCCTGGCCGATGCGCGGCTGGTGACCCCGCGTCTGGACTAGATGGCTTTCGTTCATCCGTCCATCGCTTCGCTGCAGAC
>NZ_JAYDXP010000095.1:0-1894 GCF_036701605.1 Pseudomonas sp. FIP_A4
CGGCAGGCAGTTCAGGCCGCCCTTGGCAATGGCGCGGGCGCCGTAGGACACGCGCTTGCCGCCGTCCAGGTACTGCTTGATCACCGGATGATGCTTGTAGCGCTGGAATTCGTCGAACGGCGACAGGTGCGGGTTGCTGTAGGACAGATCGACGATCAGGCCGACGACCACCTGGTTGTTTTCCAGGTGATAGAGGAAGGAGCCGCCGGAGTTCTCATCGTCCAGTGGCCAGCCGGCGGTGTGTACGACCAGACCCTGCTCGTGCTTGGCCGGGTCGATGTCCCACAGCTCCTTGATGCCGATGCCGTAATGCTGCGGATCGACGTTGGCGTTGAGCTGGAAGCGGTTGATCAGTTGCTTGCCGATATGGCCGCGGCAGCCCTCGGCGAATAGCGTGTACTTGGCGCGCAGTTCCATCCCGGGCGTGTACATGCCGTCCTTCGGATTGCCTTCGCGGTCGACGCCCAGATCACCGGTGACGATCCCGCGTACCACGCCTTGCTCGTCGATCAGCGCTTCCTGGGCGGCGAAGCCCGGGTAGATCTCGACACCCAGGTTCTCGGCCTGCTGGGCCAGCCAGCGGCACAGGTTGCCGAGGGAGATGATGTAGTTGCCCTCGTTGTGCATGGTCTTGGGAACCAGTGCGTTGGGCAGCTTGCTGGCGGCTTCGGCGTTCTTGAGCAGGTAGATGTCGTCGCGCTTGACCGGAGTGTTCAGCGGGGCGCCAAGTTCTTTCCAATCGGGGAACAGTTCATCCAGCGCACGCGGCTCGAAGACTGCGCCGGAGAGGATGTGGGCGCCTACTTCGGAGCCCTTTTCGACGACGCATACACTGATTTCCTGACCAGCGTCGGCGGCTTTCTGCTTCAGGCGGCAGGCTGCGGATAGGCCTGCAGGGCCGGCGCCGACGATGACAACGTCGAATTCCATGTATTCGCGTTCCATTGGGCTTTCTCCTAGTCAAGGCTTGTTTGTTATGTGAGTGGCAAAGCCGCAATCGTTCCCTGATCGAACCGGCCGGCGCATTATATATAGACGCTCGAACCGGTCCAATACAAACGTTTGTTTGAATTTTTCCGAAGCCTGTTAGAATCGCCTGTACCGCAAGGTTATGACGGGGCATATGCGTTGTTGACCCCATCTGCGGCCTGCGGTCAAGATACGAACGGTTTGCGCTCGCCGCACAGGCAGATGACTGACGATCCCAGAGCCTTCGCGCCGGGTTCGGTTCGCCTCGGCGAAATTCTATTCACCGGAGAGTAACGAGGAATCCATGAAGGTTCTTGTAGCTGTCAAACGAGTGGTCGACTACAACGTCAAGGTTCGCGTCAAGGCGGACAACTCCGGCGTCGACCTCGCCAACGTCAAGATGTCGATGAACCCCTTCTGCGAAATCGCTGTGGAAGAAGCCGTGCGCCTGAAAGAAAAGGGCGTGGCGAGCGAGATCGTTGTCGTCTCCATCGGTTCGGCCGCTGCTCAGGAGCAGCTGCGCACCGCACTGGCACTGGGCGCCGACCGCGCCGTGCTGGTCGAGTCTAACGACGAACTGAGCTCCCTGGCGGTTGCCAAGCTGCTCAAGGCGGTGGTCGACAAAGAGCAGCCGCAGCTGGTGATCCTCGGCAAGCAGGCCATCGACAGCGACAACAACCAGACCGGCCAGATGCTGGCCGCGCTGACCGGCTATGCCCAGGGCACCTTCGCCTCCAAGGTGGAAGTGGCTGGCGACAAGGTCAACGTCACCCGCGAAATCGACGGCGGTCTGCAGACCGTCGCGCTGAGCCTGCCGGCGATCGTCACCACCGACCTGCGTCTGAACGAGCCGCGCTACGCGTCGCTGCCGAACATCATGAAGGCCAAGAAGAAGCCGCTGGAAACCCTGACCCCGGACGCGCTG
>NZ_JAYDXP010000101.1:0-29248 GCF_036701605.1 Pseudomonas sp. FIP_A4
GGCGCAGGCGATGGAAGCCGTTCTGATTACCGAGCTTGGCGATGATGTCGCGCAGCCCGTTGTGTCCGCCATGGCCGCCGCCCTGCTTGAGTTTGGCGACGCCGGGGGGCATGTCGAGTTCATCGTGGGCAACCAGGATGGACTCGAGGGGAATTCGGAAGAAACCGGCCAGTGCCGCCACCGCCTGACCGCTGCGGTTCATATAGGTGGTGGGGATCAGCAGGCGGATGTCTTCGCCCTGATGGCTGAACTTGCCGACCAGGCCGAAGTACTTGCGGTCAGCGCTCAGTTGGACGCCCTCGCGGGCGGCCAGGCGCTCAACGAAAAGAGCCCCCGCGTTATGCCGGGTCTGGTCGTATTCGGGGCCTGGATTTCCCAGGCCAACGATCAGTTTGACGGCGGTCACGGCGGGGGCCTCTTTTCTCAGCGGGCAGCTGCGAGTGGATTACTCGGCAGCGCCTTCTTCTTTCGAAGCGTCTTCCTTGCTCACGCGCGGTGCGTGAATGTTCACGACCGGCAGGTCGCTACCATGCTGCAGGGCAACGAAGGCAACACCTTTCGGCAGCTTCAGGTCGCTCATGTGCAGAACCTGGCCAACTTCCATCTGGGCGATGTCGACTTCGATGAAGTCCGGCAGATCCTGCGGCAGGCAGGTCACTTCGGCATCCGGCAGGTTCAGGTAGATCTCGCCACCCTGCTGCTTGACGCCAATGGAGGTTTCCTGGTTGATCAGGTGCACCGGGACGGTGGCGGTCAGCTTCTGGCCGGCGATGACGCGCTGGAAGTCGGCGTGCAGCACGAAGCCCTTGGCCGGATGGCGCTGCAGCGCCTTGATCACCACGTCCTGGCCTTTGCCGTCGACGTTCAGGTTGATGATGTTGCTGAAGGCGATTTCGTTTTCCAGCATCTTGGCCAGATCTTTGGCCAGAATGCTGATCGATTGCGGCGCAGCTTCGCCACCGTAGATCACGGCCGGCACGAGGTTGGCGTTACGACGCAGGCGGCGGCTCGCACCTTTCCCCAGGTCGGAACGCTCTTGGGCATTCAGGGTGAAGTCAGTCATTTCGTTTCTCCAGTAACAACAATACCCGTCGCGCTTGCGACCAGCGCTCGGGCTGTTGGGCAAAAAGCCCCGCGCGAGGCGGGGCACATTACGTCAGGGCGTGTTCGATAGCTTTCGCTTAGCGGAACATCGCGCTGATCGATTCGGCATTGCTGATGCGGCGTACCGCTTCAGCCACCACTGGCGCGATGTCCAGCTGGCGAATTCGGGTGCAAGACTGGGCGGCGGCCGACAGCGGGATGGTGTTGGTCACCACCAGCTCGTCGAGCACGGAGCCTTCGATGTTCTCGATGGCGCGGCCGGACAGGATCGGGTGCGTGCAGTAGGCGTAGACCTTGGCTGCGCCGTGGTCCTTCAGTGCCTTGGCTGCGTGGCACAGCGTGCCGGCGGTGTCGACCATGTCGTCGACCAGGATGCAGGTACGGCCTTCGATATCGCCGATGATGTGCATCACTTCGGACTGGTTGGCCTTCGGCCGGCGTTTGTCGATGATCGCCAGGTCGACGCCGAGGGACTTGGCTACGGCGCGAGCGCGTACCACGCCACCGATATCGGGGGAGACGATCATCAGGTTTTCGAAGCGCTGGGCCTGGATGTCATCGACCAGTACCGGCGAGCCGTAGATGTTATCCACCGGCATGTCGAAGAAGCCCTGGATCTGGTCGGCGTGCAGGTCGACGGTCAGGACACGGTTGACGCCGACGACGTCGAGCATGTCAGCCACAACCTTGGCGCTGATCGGCACACGAGCCGAACGCGGACGGCGATCCTGGCGGGCATAGCCGAAATAGGGCACCACGGCAGTGATGCGGGTGGCCGAGGAGCGGCGGAAGGCATCGGCCATCACCACCAGCTCCATCAGGTTGTCGTTGGTCGGGGCGCAGGTCGGTTGAATCAGGAAGACATCCTTGCCGCGGACATTTTCATTGATCTCGACGCTGATCTCGCCGTCGGAAAATTTTCCGACATAGGCATCACCGAGGGGGATATGCAGCTGACGTACGACACGCCGGGCCAGATCGGGGTTGGCGTTCCCCGTGAAGACCATCATCTTGGACACGCGCAGTACCTGCCTGAGGGTGGGTCCGATGAATAAAAAGCTGTTCAAAAGGCGAGCTCTTGAACAGCTTCAAGTGTATGGCAGGGGCGGCTGGATTCGAACCAACGCATGCCAGGATCAAAACCTGGTGCCTTACCGCTTGGCGACGCCCCTGTAGAGTAAAAAATCGCGTGCGATTCGACGCGTACGAACCTGATAGAGGTTATGGCAGGGGCGGCTGGATTCGAACCAACGCATGCCAGGATCAAAACCTGGTGCCTTACCGCTTGGCGACGCCCCTGTATCGTACCGCTCGCTTGTTACGCACTGGCTTCCTGCGCCATCTGTTTCAGACTGCGATGCAACATTGAAACGTTACGACCGCGGGCCACGAAACTTGGCAAACTGGCTGGAAGTTGGCGGCGGACTTTATCAGCCTCGCCCTCGTTTGGGAAGCTCCCAAACACACAAGCTCCAGTGCCGGTCATGCTTGCCGGAACGAATTTGTTCAGCAAGCTCAAGGCGTTACGAACCTCTGGATAACGCCTCTCAACCACCGGCTGACAGTCATTATGACCGCCCCCAGCAAGAAGGCTGCGAACTGTAATGGCCGGGGTATTACGTGTCAACTCCGGGTCGGCAAATATTTCCGCTGTACTAACAGAGACTTGCGGCGCTAGCACGAGAAACCAAGGTTCCTCCAGATCGACTGGTTGCAGGCGCTCGCCGACCCCTTCGGCAAAGGCCGCGTGGCCGCGGACGAACACCGGCACATCGGCGCCGAGCGCGAGTCCCAGCCCCGCCAGGCGGTCTTCGCCGAGATCGAGCCGCCACAGGTGATCGAGGCCGAGCAGCGTAGTGGCGGCATCCGAACTGCCGCCGCCGATGCCGCCGCCCATCGGAAGGCGCTTGGTCAGCGCGATGTCGGCGCCCAGTGTGCAGCCGCTCTCGCGCTGCAGCAGGCGTGCGGCGCGGACGATCAGGTTGCTGTCGTGATCGACTCCCGGCAGGTCGGTGTGCAGGCGAATCTGGCCGTCTTCACGCGGGCTGAAGCTCAGCTCGTCGCCGTAGTCGAGGAACTGGAACAACGTCTGCAGCTCGTGATAGCCATCGGCACGACGGCCGAGGATGTGCAGCATCAGGTTGAGTTTGGCCGGTGCTGGCAGGGTGAGCGTGGGCATTCAGCGTCCCAGCTGGCGCGGCTGCCAGTCCTTGACCACGAGGGTGATCTGCAGGTCGTGCCCTTGCAGGCGGATGCGCTCGGGCAGGGTGAAGCCGTCGTGCTCGGCGTAGGCGAGGTAGACCACCTGCCAGCCGTCCTGCTCCAGGCGGGCCAGGCGGCTTTCGCTGTCCAGGCTCAAGCGGCTGCGGCTGTCCGGTGCGGGCAGGCCGCGCACCCACCACAGCAGATGCGATACCGGCAGCTGCCAGCCCAGTTGGGTCTCCACCAGCGCTTCCGGTGAGTCGGCCTCGAAGCGACCCTGTCCGGCGACTTCCAGCGCCACGGCGTCAGGGCGTCCGGTGAGGCGGGTGGCGCCCCGGCCAAGCGGGCCGGACAAGCGAATGTCGAAGTAATCCTGGCGCTGCAGCCAGAAAAGCGTGCCGCTACCCGATTCCTGCGGGGCGCGGATGCCGATCTTGCCGCTGATCTGCCAGCCATCAAGGTTGGCGATCTGGCGGCGGTGCTCCTTCCAGGCGGTCGCGTTGCCCGGTCCTTCGACCGATTCGCGTGGGCCGAGGCCGGCGCAGCCCGCCAGCAGCAGGGCCAGGCAGGGGGCGAGAAGCTTGTTCAGCAGCGTCATGTTCAGGGCTTCTCCGAGCCGGTCAGGCGCTTGAGGGTGCTGCGCAGGATCGCGCTGTCCGGTTCCCTCTGCAGGGCCTGCGCCCAGATCGTACGGGCTTCACGGCGCTCACCGCGGACCCAGAGCACTTCGCCGAGGTGGGCGGCGACCTCGTGATCGGCGAACTGCGCGTAAGCCTTGCGCAGGTGGCGCTCCGCCTCTGGCAGGTTGCCCAGACGGAAATGCACCCAGCCCAGACTGTCCATGATGGCTGGGTCGTCGGGATTGATTCGGTAGGCCTGCTCGATCAGCTCCAGCGCTTCCTGGTGGCGTTCGGTGCGATCGGCGAGGGTATAGCCCAGTGCGTTGATGGCCATCGCGTTATCCGGCTCGCGCTCGATGATGAAGCGCAGGTCGCGCTCCAGCTGATCGAGATCGCCGCGCTTCTCGGCGAGCATGGCGCGGGTGTAGAGCAGGCTGAGATCGTCGGGGTACTGCTCCAGGGCCTGCTGGACAAGCTTCCAGGCCTGTGTGGTGCGGTTGTGCTCGGAGAGCGCTTCGATCTCGATCAGGTACAGCTGGATCGCGTAGTCGGGCTGCTCGTCGCGTGCCTTAGCCAGCACCCGGGATGCCTCTTCGTCGCGGTCGAGCGAATAGAGCAGCTGGCTCTGCATCAGCTTGGCCGGCAGGTATTCGTTGCCTGCACCGACCTCGGCGAACGCCTGCAGTGCCTTGTTCTGGTCGCCCAGCGCCTGCTGCGCACGGCCGAGGTTGAATTGCGCGGCGTCGACGTGGCTGCCTCGCTCGATCAGCTCCTCCAGGTAGACGATGGCCTCGCGCCAGGCTTCGGCCTCCATGCACACCAGTGCCATCGAGAATCGCAGGTCGTCATCGGTGGGGTTCTGCTGAATGAGCGTGGCGAATTCGCTCATGGCCTCGTCCAGGCGTTCATGCTCCACCAGCAGGCGCGCGTAGGTCAGCCGCAGACGCTTGTCTTCGGGATGGCGATGCAGGCCCTTTTCCAACAGTGCGAGTGCTTCGTCGCCGCGCTCGAGCGCGTGCAGCAGGCGTGCTTGCAGCAGGAGTGACGGCACCTGCTGCTGTGCGCTCGGTTGCGCTTCCAGGAGGGCCAGTGCTTCCTCGCTCTTGCCATCCTGCTGCAGCAGAACGGCCTTGCCGAAGGCCAGTTGCGGATTGTCCGGGTACTTCTTCAGCAGGCGCTCGAAGCTCTGCAGCAGGCCGGCCCGGGTGTCCGGGTCGGTTTCGGCGGCGGAGAGCGCGAGGAAGTCGAAATGCGTGTCGCCCTGGCCCTGCAGGACCTTCTCCATGAACTCCAGCGACTCTTCGTAGCGACCGCCGCGTGCCAGCTGTACCGCCGCGGCGCGCTGCGCGTCGAGGTTGTCCGGGGCGTTGCGCGCCCAGATCAGCGCGCTATCCAATGCCGCCTGTTCCGCCCCGAGGTATTCGGCGATGCGGAAGCTGCGTTCGGCGACGCCCGCATCCTGGGTCGCGTTGGCCTGCTGGACGTAGTTGCCCAGGGCAATGTCGAAGCGGTTGCGCTGGCCGGCAAGTTCCGCGACCAGCAGGGCATACAGGGTTTCCTGGCTGAACGAGCCACGCTCGCCGGCGTCGGCTTGTTCGGTCGCAGGCGCGGCGTCCTGTGCCGGCGGCACCTCGTCGGGGGCGTTCGGCGCAATGGACTGGCAGCCTGCGAGAAACAGCAGGGCGACGAGGGGAGCGAGTCTGTTCATATAGAGGATACGGCTGGTCTGCGGTCGCGGCATGATGACACAAGCCGCCAGGCAAGCACATGGGGCGCGGTTTGCGCAGTGCCGGCGGGTTCCAGGGGTATCGGACAATGGTGGGCAATGGTTGTTCTGAGTCAGGCGAAGTAGGAGAATTGCGCGCTCCGTTAGTCTGATCAGCGATCCTGCATGGCTTTCCTCGCGCTTGGTATCAATCACAAGACCGCTTCGGTGGACGTCCGCGAGCGCGTGGCCTTCACTCCCGAACAGATGGTCCAGGCCTTGCAGCAGCTGTGTCGCGTCACGCCGACTCGCGAGGCGGCGATTCTCTCGACCTGCAATCGCAGCGAGCTGTACCTGCAGCAGGATCAGATCGAGGCCGATGCCGTGCTGGCGTGGCTGGCCGATTACCACGGCCTGAGCCTCGATGAGCTGAAGGCCTGTGCCTACGTGCATGTCGACGATCAGGCGGTGCGGCACATGATGCGGGTCGCCTCCGGGCTCGACTCGCTGGTGCTGGGCGAGCCGCAGATTCTCGGCCAGATGAAGTCGTCCTATGCCGTGGCGCGCGAGGCCGGCAGCATCGGCCCGCTGCTCGGCCGGTTGTTCCAGGCGACCTTCAGCACTGCCAAGACCGTACGCACGGACACGGCGATCGGCGAGAACCCGGTTTCGGTCGCCTTCGCCGCCGTAAGCCTGGCGCGGCAAATATTCAGCGATCTGCAGCGCAGCCGGGCATTGCTGATCGGCGCCGGCGAAACCATCACTCTGGTCGCTCGCCATCTGCACGAGCAGGGCGTGAAGAAGATCGTGGTCGCCAACCGCACCCTGGAGCGCGCCAGTGCCCTGGCGGCCGAGTTCGGTGCGCAGGCGATCCTGCTGGCCGACATCCCCGAGGAGCTGCACAACAGCGACATCGTCATCAGTTCCACCGCCAGCCAGCTGCCGATCCTCGGCAAGGGCGCGGTGGAACAGGCGCTGAAGAAGCGCAAGCACAAGCCGATGTTCATGGTCGACATCGCCGTGCCGCGGGACATCGAGCCGCAGGTCGGCGACCTGGACGATGTCTACCTCTATTCGGTCGACGACCTGCACGAGGTGGTCGCGGAGAATCTCAAGAGCCGCCAGGGCGCAGCCCAGGCGGCCGAGGAGCTGGTGGCCGCCGGTACCGAAGACTTCATGCTGCGCCTGCGCGAGCTGGCTGCGGTGGACGTGCTCAAGGCCTACCGGCAGAGTGCCGAGCGAATTCGCGATGAGGAGTTGGCCAAGGCGCAGCGTCTGCTGGCCAATGGCGGCAATCCCGAGGACGTCCTCGCCCAGCTCGCCCGCGGGCTGACCAACAAGCTGCTGCATGCGCCCAGCGTGCAGCTGAAGAAGCTCTCGGCCGAAGGGCGCGTCGAAGCCCTGAGCATGGCTCAGGACCTTTTTGCCCTGCACGAGGGCACGGAAAAACCATGAAACCCTCATTGCTGAACAAGCTGGATGTCCTGCAGGACCGCTTCGAGGAACTCACTGCGCTGCTCGGCGACGCCGAGATCATCAGCGACCAGAATCGCTTCCGCGCCTATTCGCGCGAGTACGCCGAAGTCGAGCCGGTGATCGCCGCCTATCGCCAGCTGTGCAAGGTGCAGCAGGACCTCGAAGGCGCGCAGGCGCTGCTCAAGGACAGTGATCCCGATCTGCGCGAGATGGCCGAGGAAGAAGTCGCCGAGGCCAAGGCGCAGCTCGAGACGCTGGAAGCCAATCTGCAGCGCATGCTGCTGCCCAAGGACCCCAACGACGGGCGCAACGTGTTCCTCGAAATCCGTGCCGGTACCGGTGGTGACGAGGCGGCGATCTTCGCCGGCGACCTGTTCCGCATGTATTCGCGCTACGCCGAGAAACAGGGCTGGCGCGTCGAGATACTCTCGGAGAACGAGGGCGAGCATGGCGGCTTCAAGGAGGTGATCTCCCGCGTCGAGGGCGACAACGTCTACGCCAAGCTCAAGTTCGAGTCCGGCGCCCATCGTGTGCAGCGCGTGCCGGAAACCGAATCCCAGGGCCGTATCCACACCTCGGCCTGCACCGTCGCGGTGCTGCCCGAGCCTGACGAGCAGGCGGCGATCGAGATCAATCCGGCCGATCTGCGCGTCGACACCTATCGCTCCTCGGGCGCCGGTGGCCAGCACGTCAACAAGACCGACTCGGCGATCCGCATCACTCACCTGCCCACCGGTATCGTCGTCGAGTGCCAGGAAGAGCGCTCGCAGCACAAGAATCGTGCCAAGGCGATGGCCTGGCTGGCCGCCAAGTTGCAGGATCGCCAGGATGCCGCGGCGCACAAGGAAATATCCGAGACGCGCAAGCTGCTGGTCGGCTCCGGCGACCGTTCCGAGCGCATCCGCACCTACAACTTCCCGCAGGGCCGGGTGACCGATCACCGCATCAACCTGACGCTGTATTCGCTCAACGAAGTGATTGCCGGCGCTGCGGAGCAGGTCATCGAGCCGCTGCTGCAGGAGTACCAGGCCGATCAGCTGGCGGCGCTGGGAGATTAACGACAAGGCTACCCGCCGCATGACCCACGGGGCTCCGTGGCCATTGCAGTGTGCCGCTTGAGGCTCGAAGGTTATGCCCACCATCCAATCGCTGCTCGACACCGCCGAGCTGCCCGATTCGCCGACCGCGCGGCTGGACGCCGAGCTGCTGCTGGCGCAGGCGTTGGGCAAATCGCGCAGCTTCCTGCGCACCTGGCCGGAGCGGGAGCCGGATGCGGAGGCCTGCGCGCGCTTCGCCGAACTGCTGCGCCGGCGCCGTGCGGGTGAACCGGTGGCCTACATTCTGGGGCGCCAGGGGTTCTGGAGTCTCGACCTGGAGGTGGCGCCGCATACGCTGATTCCGCGTCCGGATACCGAGCTACTGGTGGAGACCGTGCTGGAGCGGCTGCCGGCAACACCGGCGCGACTGCTCGATCTCGGGACCGGCACGGGAGCTATCGCACTGGCGCTGGCGGCAGAGCGTCCCGCCTGGCAGGTGACTGGCGTGGATCGGGTCGACGAAGCGGTCGCGCTGGCCGAGCGCAATCGACTGCGTCTGGGACTGAGCAATGCGCGCTTCGTTGCGAGCGACTGGTTCGCGGCGCTGGACGGCGAGCACTATCACCTGATCGTCAGCAATCCGCCCTACATCCCGGCCAGCGATCCGCACCTGGCGCGTGGCGACGTGCGCTTCGAACCGCGCAGTGCGCTGGTCGCCGGCACCGACGGACTGGATGACATCCGCCGGATCATCGTCGCGGCTCCCACGCACCTCGAAGCGCACGGCTGGCTGCTGCTCGAACACGGGTTCGATCAGGCCGCTGCGGTACGTCAGTTAATGAGCCATCAGGGCTTCGTCGCCGTCGAAAGCCGCCGCGATCTTGGCGGCCACGAGCGCATCAGCCTGGGGCGCCTGCCGTGATCCCTTCATCTTGCGAGACATTTCATGCTCAGTGACGAAGAACTGCTGCGTTACAGCCGTCAGATTCTGCTCAAGCAGGTCGATGTCGAGGGCCAGCTGCGGCTGAAACAGAGCCGCGCACTGATCGTCGGGCTTGGCGGGCTGGGCTCGCCGGTGGCGCTCTACCTGGCGGCCGCCGGTGTCGGTGAGTTGCACCTGGCGGACTTCGACACGCTGGACCTGACCAATCTGCAGCGCCAGATCGTCCACGACAGCCAGGCGCTCGGCATGCACAAGGTCGACTCGGCGATGGGCCGCCTGCATGCGCTGAATCCGCATGTCCGGCTGGTGCCCTACCGTGCGGGACTGGACGCCGATACCCTCGCGCAGGCCGTTGCCGGCGTCGATCTGGTCCTCGACTGCACCGACAACTTCACGATTCGCGAAGCGGTGAACGCCGCCTGCGTCGCGGCGAAGAAGCCGTTGGTCAGCGGTGCGGCGATTCGCCTGGAAGGGCAGGTGTCGGTATTCGATCCGCGTGATGCGGCGAGCCCCTGCTACCACTGTCTCTATGGCCATGGCAGTGAGGCCGAGCTGACCTGCAGCGAGGCTGGTGTGCTGGGCCCGCTGGTCGGCCTGGTGGGCACCTTGCAGGCACTCGAGGCGCTGAAATTGCTGGCTGGCTTCGGTGAGCCGCTGGTAGGGCGGCTGTTGCTGGTCGATGGTTTCGCCACGCGCATGCGTGAGCTGCGGGTCAAGCGCGATCCGGCCTGCGCCGTCTGCGGACACCACGATGGCTGAGTGCTCGGCGCCGGTCGGCGTGTTCGATTCCGGCGTCGGCGGGCTTTCCGTGCTGCGCGAAATTCGCCATCGCCTGCCGCACGAATCGCTGCTGTATCTGGCTGACAGCGCGCATGTGCCATACGGCGAGAAGAGCCCGGAATTCATCCGCGAGCGTTGCCGTACCATCACCGATTTTCTCCTTGAGCAGGGTGCCAAGGCGCTGGTGCTGGCCTGTAACACCGCCACCGCAGCCGGCATCGCCGAGTTGCGCGAATGCCACCCGCAGTTGCCGATCATCGGCATGGAGCCAGCGGTAAAGCCAGCCGCGCGGGCGACGCGTAGCGGCGTGGTGGGCGTGCTGGCGACCACCGGAACGCTGAAAAGCGCCCGCTTCGCGGCCTTGCTCGACCGCTTCGCCAGCGATGTGCGGGTGATAACGCAGCCCTGTCCCGGGCTGGTCGAGCGTATCGAGGCCGGGGAGCTGAGTGGCGCCGCGACGCGCGAGTTGCTGGCGGGCTGGGTGGAGCCGCTGCTGGCGGAGGGCTGCGATACGCTGATTCTCGGCTGCACTCACTATCCGTTCATCCGGCCACTGCTGGCGCAGCTGGTCCCGTCTCACGTGCAACTTATCGATACCGGCGCGGCGGTCGCCCGGCGTCTGGAGGAGGTGCTGGCCGCACAGCAGCTGCTGGCGACCGGCGAGGCGCGGGTGCGCTTCTTCTGTAGCGGCGATCCGCTGCGAATGGAAGGGGTGCTGCCTATACTTTGGGGTGAAAAGGCGGGCGTCGAGTTCTTCTCCGGTTAGGAACTCGCGATGCGGTTGCGTTTCTCAACGAAGTACAACAACCAAAAATAGCCATCCTTGAAATAAGGAAGTTCCGATGAAAAAACTGATCCCTTTTACCGTCGCTGCGGCTCTTTGCGCAGGTCAGGTGACGGCCGCGCAGGCAATGGGCGTGACCGCGGCCGTCGGCCAGACCGGCGAATCGACCATGACCTATCGGCTTGGCGTGCAGTTCGATTTCAACCGTAGCTGGCTACAGAGCGATGTTGGCCGGCTGACCGGCTACTGGGATGCCGGTTACACCTATTGGGAGGGCGACGAAACCTCCGCCAACCACAGCCTGTCGCTGGCGCCGGTATTCGTCTACGAGTTCGCTGGCGAGTCGGTCAAGCCCTACATCGAGGCCGGCATCGGCATCGCTGCGTTCGAGAGCACCGAGGTCGAGGATCGCGAACTGGGTTCGTCGTTCCAGTTCGAGGATCGCATCGGTGTCGGCCTGCGTCTGGCCGGCGGGCACGAGATCGGTATCCGTGCACTGCACTACTCCAACGCCGGGTTGAAAAATCCCAACGATGGCGTGGAAAGCTACGCGCTGCACTACCGGATGGACTTCTAGTTCCCGCCGGGCGCGCAGCTCCGGGCCGGAGCTGCGCGACCTTTCTCAGGACTCAGCGATAGGCCGAGGCACTGCCTTGGCGTTCTTCCAGGCAGTCCGCCGCCCCCAGCTCGAATTCGCGACAGATCAACGGGCGTACCGCGTAAATGGTGCAGCGCATGCTGTCGCGATCGAGCGCCGCGCACCAGCCATCAGCCAGTCGGCGCATGACCTGCCCACCCCAGGCGTCGATGTCGATGAAGCGGGCTGGCACGTCGCGCTCGCCGAACAGCAGCACTTCCAGACGACAGCAGCAGGCGGCGCAGCTGCTGCAGCTCACCGGCGCATCCTCCAGCTGCCGATGCGGAATTTCACTGGCGAGGCGGGTGTCGATCGCGTCGCCGCCTGACGTCAACCGCTTCAAACGCTGTCGTTCAGCTGCTTGTTGCGCCAGCCTTCGCCGCCTGGCAACAGCAGGTTGAGCAGCAGGGCGACGAGGGCGCACAGCGAGATGCCGGACAGGCTGAACTCGCCCTGGCCGAACGCCATGCCGCCGATGCCGAACACCAGCGTCACCGAGACGATGATCAGGTTGCGTGCCTCGGACAGGTCTACCTGATGGCGAATCAGGGTGCTCAAGCCGACCACTGCAATCGAACCGAACAACAGGCAGAGGATTCCGCCCATCACCGGAACCGGAATGCTCAGCAGGCCCGCGCCGAACTTGCCGATGAAGGCCAGCACGATGGCGAAGATCGCTGCCCAGGTCATGATCTTCGGGTTGTAATTCTTGGTCAGCATCACCGCGCCCGTTACCTCGGCATAGGTCGTGTTGGGCGGGCCGCCGAACAGACCGGCGGCCGACGTGGCCAGGCCATCGCCCAGCAGGGTGCGATGCAGGCCGGGCTGCTTGATGTAGTTGTTACCGGTGACGCTGCCGATTGCGACCACACCGCCGATGTGCTCGATGGCCGGAGCCAGCGCGACCGGCACCATGAACAGGATTGCGCCCAGATGGAACTCCGGTGCGACGAAGTTGGGCATCGCCAGCCAGGGCGCGGCGGCGATGGCATCGGTATCGACCACGCCGAAGGCCAGCGACAGTCCGTAGCCGACGCTGACGCCGGCGAGGATCGGCACCAGGCGGAACAGGCCCTTGCCGAGCACGGCGACCAGCAGCGTGGTGACCAGCGCCGGCATCGAGATCATCATCGCGGTGGCATAGGGCACCAACTGGGCGCTGCCGTCGCCGGCCTTGCCCATCGCCATGTTGGCCGCGACCGGCGACAGCGCCAGACCTATGGAGATGATCACCGGTGCGATCACCACTGGTGGCAGCAGGCGGTCGATGAAGGCCGGTCCTCTCAGGCGCACGGCGAAGCCGAGCAGCACATACACCAGGCCCGCCGCGACCACGCCACCGAGTACAGCCGGCAGGCCGAACTCGCCCTTGGCAGCGATGATCGGGGCGATGAAGGCGAAACTGGAAGCCAGAAATACCGGCACCTGGCGGCGCGTCACCAGCTGGAACAGCAGTGTGCCGAGACCCGCGGTGAACAGTGCGACGTTGGGGTCCATGCCGGTGATCAGCGGCATCAGCACCAGCGCGCCGAACGCGACGAACAGCATCTGCGCACCGGCCAGCACCTGGCGGGCGACAGGTTCTTGCGGGTTCGTCATGCTCAGACGTCCTTCTGCTTGGTGCCGAAGATCTTGTCGCCGGCGTCACCCAGGCCGGGAACGATGTAGCCGTTCTCGTCCAGACGCTCGTCGATGGAGGCGGTGAAAATCATCACGTCGGGATGTGCGCGCTCGACCGCGGCGATGCCTTCCGGTGCGGCCACCAGCACCAGTGCGCGAATTTCCTTGCAGCCGGCCTTCTTCAGCATGTCGATGGTGGCCACCATCGAGCCGCCCGTCGCCAGCATCGGATCGATGATGATGGCCAGGCGCTGGTTGATTTCCGGCACCAGTTTTTCCAAGTAGGTCTGCGCCTGCAGGGTCTGCTCGTTGCGCGCGATGCCGACCGCGCTCACCTTCGCTCCGGGAATCAGACTGAGCACGCCGTCAAGCATGCCGATGCCGGCGCGCAGGATGGGCACCACCGTGATCTTCTTGCCAGAAATCTTCTCGACCTGCACCGGGCCGCACCAGCCGTCGATGCTGCAGTGCTCCAGCGGCAGGTCGCTGGTCGCCTCGTAGGTGAGGATCGAACCGACTTCCTGGGCCAGTTCCCGGAAGTTCTTGGTGCTGATGTCGGCACGGCGCATCAGGCCGAGCTTGTGGCGGATCAGCGGATGGCGGATCTCTCGAATAGACATGGGGGCGGCTCCGGCGCTCGATTAAACCGGCGTAGAGTAAAGCATCGCCGTGCCACGGGCTACGCGGGTTACGTTGATCTCACGACTTGCTGAGCCGGGGGCGGTTGAGTATCGTGCCGTCCCTTCGCTTCAGGACCGCACAGTGGTCTGAACTGACTGACCGATCAGGCAGATTACATGGGCAGCGGGTCGTTTTTTCAGGCGGTCGAGCGCCTGGCGACTTTTCAACCAGGCCCGTACCCGCGATTCTGACTTCTCAACGCTTGCCCATCTGGAGAAATGCTCCATGTCCGTCGATCTCGTACACATCCGCCAGATCATGGCCGAAAGCGACTGCCTGTACACCGAAGCCGAAGTCGAAGCGGCCATCGACGCCGTCGCCGGGAAGATCAATGCCGAGCTGGCGGAGCGTAATCCGGTAGTGTTCTGCGTGATGAACGGCGGGCTGATCTTCGCTGGAAAGCTGATGACCAAGCTGAATTTCCCGCTGGAGCTGTCCTATCTGCACGCTTCGCGCTATCGCAACGAAACCAGCGGCGGCGAGCTGTTCTGGAAGGCCAAGCCGGAAATCTCCTTCATCGATCGCGATGTGCTAATCATCGATGACATCCTCGACGAAGGTCACACGCTGGGCGCGATCATCGATTTTTGCCGGCATGCCGGTGCCGCCGCGGTGCACACCGCAGTGCTGATCGACAAGGATCATCAGCGCAAGGCGCGCCCGGATCTCAAGGCCAACTATGTGGGCCTGCGCTGCATCGACCGGTTCATCTTCGGTTACGGCATGGATTACAAGGGCTATTGGCGCAACGCGCCGGGTATCTTCGCCGTCAAAGGGCTGTGATAGCCGCCGTCGCTTTCGAACGCCGTATCCGATAGCACCAGAGCCATTCCTGGCGACCCGAAGTTCGGGTCGCTATGACGCTACGTCGCGGCATCGTGTTTCGTTTCGTCTCAAACGCTCCGCGGCCGCGTAACGCAACCACACGCATCAGGCGTTTTGCGCTTGCGCGCCTTCCCTTCGTCCCGCCTTCATTTTCCGCGCCGTAGTGCTCGCGACAGCGAGACCACTCCAGCTACACCTACGACTTTCGGATAAACGTCACAAGTTTGCGTGTCGTTTTGTCACGGCCGCTCTATATCGGCCTTTGCCGCCCGGGGAATCATGGCTAAGCTCGATGTGCCACACCCCGGCGCGGCGCTGTGCCATCGCGCTCAAATCCAATGCTGGGACGGTCTTTCATACTTAAGGATGACAGGCTAAATCAAACCTTCGTGCGCTTAACCCTCCGCAGAGCTCTGGGTAGGGTTGGCGTACATCGAACCAACCAGGAGCGCCTCATGACAAAAACAACAAGGCAAGGAATCTTCCAGCCCACATCCCTCGCTCTGGCGATTGCCCTGAGCACCGCGGCACCGGCCTACGCGGTCAACTTCAACATTGGTGAGATCGAAGGCCAGTTCGACTCATCCATGTCGATCGGCGCCAGCTGGTCGATGGCGGATCGGGATATGGACCTGGTTGGCGCAGCCAATGGCGGCACTGGCTTCACTCAGACTGGTGACGACGGGCGACTGAACTTCAAGAAGGGCGAGACCTTCTCCAAGATCTTCAAGGGTGTGCATGACCTCGAGCTGCGCTATCGCGACAGCGGCGCGTTCGTGCGCGGCAAGTACTGGTACGACTTCGAGCTTAAGGACGAGAGCCGCCTGTTCAAGGACATCAGCGACAGCAACCGCAAGGAAGCCGCCCAGTCTTCCGGCGCCGAGATCCTCGATGCGTTCCTCTATCACAACTATTACCTGGGCGAGCTGCCGGGCACCGTGCGGATCGGTCGTCAGGTGGTGAGCTGGGGCGAGAGCACCTTCATCGGCAACTCCATCAACTCGATCAACCCGCTGGACGCCGCGGCGTTCCGTCGCCCGGGCGCGGAGATCAAGGAAGGCCTGATTCCGGTCAACATGCTCTACGTCTCGCAGAGCCTGACCGACCGCCTGAGCATGGAGGCGTTCTATCAGCTGGAATGGGATCAGACGATTGTCGATAACTGCGGAACGTTCTTCTCGGGAGCTGATGTCGCGGCGGATGGCTGTGACAATAATTACAACGTCGGGCCGGCTGCGCTTGCCTCGACATTGAACGGGCCACTGGGAGGCTTCGCCACGGCCGCCGGCGTTTCCTATTCCGACGAGGGCGTGATGATCCCGCGCGGTGGTGACCGTGATGCTCGTGACTCCGGTCAGTATGGCCTGGCATTGCGCTGGCTTGGCGACAGCACCGAGTACGGTGCCTATTTCATGAACTATCACAGTCGTACGCCGATCGTGAGCACCCATACTGCCGGCCTTGGGACCTTTGCTGCTGCCCAAGGGGCTGGAGCTGCAGCCGGCCAAGCGGTAATCGAGTCGGTTGTGGCGCAGCTCGTGCAGGCAGGGATTCCGTTGGCTCAAGCAATTCCGATGGCTCAGCAGATGGCGGGAGGACTCGCTGCTCAGGCCGGCACCGCGATCGGCGGCGCGGTGTTGCTCGGCAACGGTCAGTACTACTTGGAATATCCTGAAGACATCCAGCTTTACGGTTTGAGCTTCTCTACGACGTTGCCCACCGGCACAGCCTGGTCCGGTGAAATGAGTTACCGGCCTAACGCGCCTATCCAGATCAATACCACCGACGTCACGCTTGAGCTAACTGACCCCACTCAGGCAGGGCTAGATAATCGCGGCTATAACCGCAAGGAAATCACCCAACTGCAAACTACCTTCACCCATTTCTTCGACCAGGTGCTGGGGGCGGAGCGCGTGACTGTGGTGGGCGAGATTGGTTACGCGCATGTTGGCGGACTGGAGAGTACAAGCGAGGTTCGCTATGGCCGCGACGCCAACTTCGGTACGCCTACCGACGCTGCCGCGCTGGCTGCCAACGGCTGGCATGGTTTCGTCACCGCCAACTCCTGGGGCTATCGCCTGCGCGCCATCGCCGACTACAACAACGTCTTCGCCGGTATCAACCTGAAGCCGAACCTGTCTTTCTCCCACGACGTCGACGGTTATGGCCCGAACGGTCTGTTCAACGAGGATTCCAAGGCGCTCAGTATCGGTCTGGATGCCGAGTACCAGAACACCTACACCGCCAGCCTGTCCTACACCGATTTCTTCGATGGCGACTACAACATGCTGGTCGACCGCGACTTCCTCGCGTTCAGCGTGGGCGTGAACTTCTAAAGGGGGCGTTCGCTGACCGGTGCGTCGGATGGCATATCCGGTCAGCGACAAGTGTTACCGATGGCCTCCGGCCAAACAGATCAGAGGAACTGGAATCGTATGAAAACAACAAGAAAACTGTTCAGTGTCTTGGCTCTTTCCCTGCTTGCCAGCAGCGTCATGGCGGCGGTGTCTCCTGAGGAGGCCGCCAAGCTTGGTACGACGCTGACGCCGCTGGGTGCAGAAAAAGCCGGCAACGCCGACGGCAGCATTCCCGAGTGGACCGGCGGTCTGACGACTGATGCCGCACCGCTGAAAAACGGCCACCTCACCGATCCATTCAAGGGCGAGCAGCCGAAGCTCGTCATCACCGCGCAGAATGCCGAACAGCACAAGAGCAAGCTGACTGCGGGCCAGCTGGCGATGTTCAAGCGCTATCCGGAAACCTACAAGATTCGCGTATTCCCGACGCACCGTAGCGCCGCTGTACCGGACAAAATCTATGAAGCGGCGAAGAAAAGTGCGCTGAACGTCTCGCTGGTCGAAGGCGGAAACGGTGTCAGTGGCTTCACCGAGAGCCGCTACTACGCCTTCCCGATTCCGCAGAATGGCCTCGAGGTGATTTGGAACCACATCACCCGTTATCGCGGTGGCAACGTGCGCCGCAACATCGTTCAGGCGACCCCGCAAACCAACGGCAGCTATACGCTGGTTCATTTCGAGGATGAGGTTGCCTTCCCGAGCGACATGAGCGATCTGGATGCCGAGCGCGCCAAGAACGCGCTGCTGTTTTTCAAGCAGCGTGTGACGGCTCCGTCGCGCCTGGCGGGCAACGTGCTGCTGGTGCACGACTCGCTCGATCAGGTGAAAGATCCGCGTCAGGCCTGGATCTATAACGCCGGCCAGCGCCGTGTGCGGCGTGCGCCGCAGGTCGCCTACGACGGTCCGGGTACTGCGTCGGACGGCATGCGTACCACCGACAACTTCGACATGTTCAGCGGCGCGCCAGATCGCTACGACTGGAAACTGATCGGCAAGAAGGAGCTGTACATTCCCTACAACAGTTTTGAAATTGCCTCCAGCGACCTGAAGTACGCCGACATCATCAAGGCCGGGCACGTCAATCAGGATCTCGCTCGCTATGAGCTGCACCGCGTGTGGGAAATCGAGGCGAACCTGAAGAGCGGCGAGCGCAACATCTACGCCAAGCGTCGTTTCTTCGTCGACGAGGACACCTGGACCATCGTCCAGTCGGAGCTGTACGACGGGCGTGGCCAGCTGTGGCGCGTGGGTGAGGGGCATATGCTGCAGTACTACCAGCACAAGGTGCCGGCCTATGCGTTCGAGTCGCTCTACGACATCATTTCCGGCCGCTACATCGCAATCGGCATGAGCAACGAGGAGAAGCCGTTCGACTGGGGTTACAAGGCATCCGCCCGCGACTTCACGCCAGCGGCCTTGCGTAACGCTGGGGTGCGCTGAGTCTCGAGGGGCTATTCGGTGTAAAAAAGGCGGCCAGCAGGCCGCCTTTTTTGTGCGCGCAGGGATGAGGGAACATGAAGAACTGGGTGCGATCCTGCGTGCAACGGGGCCGCTGATTGCACAAGCAGGTCGACAAAACGCTGCTGATACGTCAGGTTGCACAGGTGGAGCGGACCGCCAGAAAGGGATACGCCTGGCCGGCCGCTGGCCATTTCATGGACTGAATATACGAATAAGAGAAACGTTGCCATGTCCGTACGCCTCCTCCCCGATGCGATCAGCGCCGCGACGGCGCAGGCGCAGGTTGCGAATATTCCACGTCTGCCGCCGGCGCATGTTGCCCGGCCGCGACTGGCCGACGCCCTGCTTGCCGCGGACTGCCGGTTGCGGTTGATCTGCGCACCGGCTGGTTTCGGCAAGACGGTACTGATGAGCGAATGTGCCCGCCGCATGCCGGCCGATACCACGCTGGTCTGGCTGGACCTGAGCGGTCGATTCTTTTCGCCGCAGGAGCTGTATGCCCAGCTGGCCGCGGCGCTGGGCTTTCCGATCATGGACGGCGATGTGCAACGGCAGCTGATTGCGCTGCTCGGGCAGGTTCGCCAGCCGCTCTGGATCATGCTCGACGATTATCCGCGCGAGGTTTGCCCGGCTCTGGACGCCTGTCTGGATATGCTGCTGGAGCAGACTGCGGATTCGGTGAGTTGGTGGGTCAACAGTCGGCGGCAGCCGGCGTGGAAGCTGCCGCGTCTGTTGCTGCAGGGGCATCTGTTCGAGCTCGACGCCGCGTCCCTCGCGCTCACGGCCGAGGAGTTGGCGCAGGTTCTGCGCGCCTATCGGCTGCAACTGCCCGCGGACAGTTTCCAGCAATTGCTGGCGGGCACCGAAGGTTGGCCGGCGGGCGTTTGCCTGATGCTGCTCAACGCCGATGAGCAGGCGCTGCGCGAACGCCTGCTGGCCGGTACGCCTTTGCTGCGCGATTACATCCAGCGCGAAGTGCTGCAGGGCCAGAGCGAGGATATCCGGCGCGCACTGTTCGCCCTGGCACGAATGCCGCGCTTTTCCGCCGAGCTTTGCGATCACGTGCTCGATTGCACCGGCGCCGATCTGCTCGATGTACTCAAGACCTTCCAGCTGTTCGTGCGGCAGATCGACAACTGCGGCGAATGGTTTCGCCTGTGGCGACCGCTTGCGCTGCTGCTTCAGCGTTTCCCCGAGGCGACGTCGTCGACACAGGTGCATCTGCGTGCTTGTCAGTGGTTCGCCAGCCGCGGCGATATGCGCGAGGCAGTCGAGCATGCGCTGTGGGCGGGCCAGCCTGAGGTGGCGGCGAACTATCTGCAGCGCTACGGGCAGGAGCAGTTGCTGATCGGCGACAACGTCTCGCATTTTCTCAAGTGGCGCAGCGAGCTGCCGCAGGATCTGTTCGCCAGTACCACGCGACTGATCGTGCTGCAGGGGTGGGCATTGATCGTTTCCGCGCGGCTCGACGAGGTCGACGACTGTCTGGCCGAGCTCGCCAAGTTCTTCCCGCAACCCGATGCGCGTCGGCAGATCCAGTTGCTGGCGCAATGGCAGGCGCTGCGCGGCTTCCTGGCGCGTCTGCGCGGTGAGCCCGAAGCGCGCGAGCACTGTCTGCAGGCGCTCGAGGTGCTTTCCGATCATGCCTGGGCGCAACGCGTGCTGTGTCTGCAAGCGCTTACCCAGCACGCGATGGCTGAGAGCGAGCTCGAGCTGGCTCAGCATTACAACAGCGAAGGCATGAAGCTCGCGCGGCTCAAGGGCAGCGTGCTGTACGAGGTGATGCTCAGCGTCGATCGCATCCAGCTGCTGGAGCTGACTGGCGAGTTCGAGCGCGCCGTCGGCGTGCTCGACGAGGCGTTGCGTGCGCTGCGCGACACGGTTCGGCACAGTCCGATCATCGGCCGGTTGCAGTTGCTGCAGGGGCATTTGCTGGCGTATCAGGGGCTGGACGAACAGGCCCGCGAGGCCTATCAGCAGGGGCGGTTGGAAACCGAAACCTGTGGCGATTCCTACGCCTTTTTCGGCTACGTCGGTCTCGCCGAACTGGCTGCGCGCAATCATGAGTTTGCCGATGCGTATCACTGGCTGCGCGAGGCCGAGCGCCTCACGCAATGGCGACACGTACCGGAGGCGCGCTTTCGCGGCATCCTGCGGCTGATTACCGGCGTTGCCTGGCTGCATCAGGGCGAGCTGAAGAAGGCGCGCACGGCGCTGGAGCAGGTGCGGCAGCTGTTCGAGGGCCAGCGCTTCCTGCCGCCGTCGGGATTCTACGAGCTGCTGCCGCGCTTGCGCCGCTATCTGGCCGTCATCGACATGCTGGAGGGGCAGCCGGAGGCGGCAGTTCAGGCGCTGCATGGGCTGATCGAGCGGAATCTGCGAGCGCAGCGGCTGGGGTTGGCGTGCGAGTGCCGCTTCTCGCTGGCTGAAGCGCTGTTGGCATGCGGCCAGCCGCTGGAGGCCGATCAGGAGTTGCGCAAGGCGCTCAGCGAGGCGGTACGCCAGCAACTGGTCAAACCGCTGTATGAGCTGCAGCACCGGCAGTCGCAATGGCTGGCGCGCATCCTTCCCGCGGCGACCCGCGGCGAAAGTCTGCGCGACCGATTGCAGCAGTACGAGCGCGAGCCGGGCGAGACGCCTGTCTGTGGCGACGACGTGCTGTTGAGCAACCGTGAGCTGACGGTGCTGCGGCTGATCGCGCAGGGCTGCTCGAATCAGGAGATCGCCGAGCAGCTGTTCATCTCGCTGCATACCGTCAAGACGCATGCGCGACGGATCAACACCAAGCTCGGCGTGGCGCGCCGTACCCAGGCAGTAGCCAAGGCCAAGGCGCTGGCCTGGCTCTGAAACGATGCGGGCAAGTGGGTGCTAGCGCCGGGCGCCGGGGTTCAGGTGGGGCGAAGCGTGCCGGCTCGAGCGAGCGGCATGACGGGTTTCAGGATGCTTGTTGTTCTTGTTGTGGCAGGAGAGCATGGCGAGCGATTTGTCGCCGGCCGAAGGATTACAGCGCCGCGACGCGGGTCCCTTCGGCGAAGCCGGATAGCGGTGGCGACTCACCACGCTCGATCGTCAGACTGACCCGCAGGCTGGTGATCAGCCGTTGCAATTGCTGCGGGTCGCGCCATTGCTCGGCGCTGATGAAGCGCTTCACGGCCACGCCTTTGGCGTCGGTGAGCGTCAGGAGAATGCTGCCGTCGGGCTTCGCGATGCTGAAGTTAACGCAGTAGTGCGGCTGGAATGCATCGCTGATCCGCTGGAATGAATTCGTCATGCCGGAATACCTGTCTGGAAAGGCTGCGAGTCATTGACCCGGCCTGGGCCCTACAAGTTTCCGCCGCCCGGCCCCCGACAGATCGAGCGCGCTTCAGGCGTCGCGTGGCGGTAGCTCAGCAAGCGCCTCGGCGTTGTTCTTGAACGCTCTGGAGAAAACGTCACGGTGGCGCGCCATGAAGATGCCGAGATCCTCGCTCTGCTGTTCGTTCAGCGACGGTACCGCGTGTTGCAGAACGGTCGCCAGCGCTTCGGCCAGTTCCAGCATCTTGTCGTGACGGTCTGCTTCGGCTTTATCCATGAACAAACGCTCCAGGTCCCGGCTGCTGCGGTATACCACTTCGACGGCCATTAACCACCTCGGCTCAGTTGGCAGATTGATACTGTTTATCCATACAGGATAAAGGCTGAGGTGTCGGATGGGAAGGCGTGCGTTCAATCGTCGCCGAAGCGGCCGCGCAGGTTCTCGGCTTGGAACTCCAGCGTGCTGGCGCGATAGCCTGCACGCAGCGGTGGCAGCGGCAGGCAGGATTGCCACTGCGCTCCACTCTGAAGATCACCAGGGCCTTGATAGATGGGGGCGTCGTAGGCGTTCTGTACCAGGTTGATGCGGGTGCCAGGCACGTGCGCCGTGACATCCCAGCGCAGGCCGCGCAGCGCGCGTCCGCTGTTATTGCGCAGGGTGACGCGCAGCGGCTGCGCGGCTGGGCATGGCCCGGGTGCGTAGTTCAGGTGCAGTTCGAGCCTGCCGAGCAGTTGTCGCTCGCGATGCTCCTGCCACAGCACCCAGCCAGCTACCAGTCCCAGCATCAGCAGCGCGCCGAGCGAGATCGGCACCGCCCGCAGCGGATAACGAACCAGCAACACCAGCCAGGTGAGGAGGAGTAGGGCGCCGATCAACATGAAATTTCGCTCCTGAAAGGCAGTGGCCGAAGCATTCGCTTCGCCCCTCCGAGAGTATCCGCTCGCCCGCCTGGTTGCTGCCGCGCCGGCTGCAGTTCAGTCGGGTTTGCTGCGGCTTGCCAGGCGCTCCAGCGCGGCGCGCAGCCGCGGATCGCGAATGCCTTCGGCGGTTGCGTGAATATTGTCGGCCGCACAGGCCGACAACGGCGTCGTGCGAGGCGGCTCGTGACGCGCCGGGGGCGGCGGCTGCACCTTGAAGTGGATGCGTTCGAGGCCGGCGAACTCCTCGATGGCTTGCAGCTGGCGCAGCAGACGACGTTGCTGATAACGCAGGCGCGTGGCCCAGTGACCGTCAGTCACGATCAGCAGCAGGCAGCCCTCGCGCCACGACGCCACGCGGCAGTGCTCGCGGGCGGCCGGCTGTAGCTGGCTTTCCAGCAGGTGCTGCAGGCGATCGATGCGCCGCGCCTCGCCGAACAGCGCGCGCAGCGGTTTCGCTTCGCGGAGCAATGCGCCGGTGGCGCGTGCGGGCAGCGGACGAGAGGCCATGGCGGTTGCCTGAAAGATGGGGCGTCAATGGTAGCAGATGCCTGTAGCCGGCCGGTCGCGCCGCCGGCCGTTGTGCCGGTGCGAACGCTGGAAAATCGCGCGTTGCCGGTCCTCCGGGCTGCGCAGTCGTGCTGCTTTCCTCATAGACGTTTCCGAGTAGAATGGCCGCTTTGCACGCTGGCGGGGTCACCCACGGTCGTGCCTCCATCCTCAGCATGGAAGTCCCTGTCGTATGTTTGCGCCTTTATTGAAGAAACTCTTTGGAAGCAAGAACGAGCGTGAAGTCAAACGCATGCTCAAGGCGGTGCAGGCCGTCAATGCACTCGAAGAACAGATGCTGTCGCTCACCGACGAGCAACTGCGCGCCAAGACCGAAGAGTTCAAGGCCCGTCTCGAGAAAGGCGAGACCCTCGATCAGATACTGCCGGAAGCCTTCGCCGTCTGCCGCGAGGCCGGCAAGCGGGTGATGGGCATGCGTCACTTCGATGTCCAGCTGATCGGCGGCATGACCCTGCACGAAGGCAAGATCGCCGAGATGCGCACCGGTGAAGGCAAGACGCTGGTGGCGACTCTGGCGGTGTACCTCAATGCGCTGGCCGGCAAGGGCGTGCACGTGGTCACAGTGAACGACTATCTGGCCCGCCGCGACGCCAACTGGATGCGTCCGCTATACGAATTCCTTGGACTCTCGGTCGGTATCGTCACGCCGTTCCAGCCGCCGGAGGAGAAGCGCGCCGCTTACGCTGCCGACATCACCTACGGTACCAACAACGAATTCGGTTTCGATTACCTGCGCGACAACATGGCGTTCAGCCTGCAGGAGAAGAATCAGCGCGAACTCAATTTCGCGGTTATCGACGAAGTCGACTCGATTCTCATCGACGAGGCGCGCACGCCGCTGATCATCTCCGGCCAGTCCGAAGACAGCTCCAAGCTCTACCAGCAGATCAACGCGCTGATTCCGCGCCTCACTCAGCACATCGAGGAGGAAGAGGGCGTCGTGACCCAGGAGGGCCACTTCAGCATCGACGAGAAGTCCCGCCAGGTCGAGCTGAACGAGCAGGGGCATCAGTTCATCGAGGAAATGCTCACCCAGGCAGGCTTGCTGGCCGAAGGCGAGAGCCTGTATTCGGCGCATAACCTGGGCCTGCTGACCCACGTCTATGCCGGCCTGCGCGCGCACAAGCTGTTCCATCGCAACGTCGAGTACATCGTGCAGAACAACCAGGTGCTGCTGATCGACGAGCACACCGGTCGCACCATGCCGGGGCGCCGCCTCTCCGAGGGCCTGCACCAGGCTATCGAGGCGAAGGAAGGCCTGCAGATCCAGCCCGAGAGCCAGACCCTGGCCTCGACCACGTTCCAGAACTACTTCCGCCTGTACAAAAAGTTGTCCGGCATGACCGGTACCGCCGACACCGAGGCGTTCGAGTTCATGCAGATCTACGGCCTGCCGGTCATGGTCATTCCGACCAACAAACCGTTGGCGCGCAAGGATTTCAACGACCTGGTCTACCTGACCCAGGAAGAGAAGTTCGCCGCGATCATTGCCGACATCAAGGAATGCCAGGGGCAGGGGCGTCCGGTGCTGGTCGGTACCGCGACCATCGAGAGCTCGGAATACGTTTCCCAGCTGCTGATCAAGGAAGGCATCGAGCATCAGGTGCTCAACGCCAAATACCACGAGAAGGAAGCGGAAATCATCGCCCAGGCCGGGCGTCCGGGGGCGGTGACCATCGCCACCAACATGGCCGGCCGCGGGACCGACATCCTCCTGGGCGGCAACTGGGAAGTGGAAGTCGCCAAGCTGGAGAACCCCACGGACGAACAGGTCGCTCAGCTCAAGGCCGAGTGGCAGAAGCGTCACCAGCAGGTGATCGAGGCAGGCGGCCTGCACGTGATCGCCTCCGAGCGTCACGAGTCGCGTCGTATCGACAACCAGCTGCGTGGACGTGCTGGTCGCCAGGGCGATCCGGGCTCCAGCCGCTTCTACCTGTCGCTGGAAGACAACCTGATGCGCATCTTCGCCTCCGACCGGGTGAAGAACTTCATGAAGGCGCTGGGCATGGAAGCGGGCGAGGCGATCGAGCACCGCATGGTTACCAATGCGATCGAAAAGGCGCAGCGCAAGGTCGAAGGCCGCAACTTCGACATCCGCAAGCAGCTGCTCGAGTTCGACGACGTGGCCAACGAGCAGCGCAAGGTGATCTACCACATGCGCAACAGCCTGCTGGCCGCCGAGGAGATTGGCGAGACCATCAGCGAATTCCGCGACGAAGCGCTGAATGCCGCCATCAGCCAGCACATTCCGCCGCAGTCGCTGCCCGAGCAGTGGGACATCGCCGGTCTGGAAGCGGTGCTGTACAGCGATTTCGGCTTGCGTCTGCCGGTGCAGCAGTGGCTCGACGAAGACGACAAGCTGTACGAGGAAACCCTGCGCGAGCGCATCTCCCAGAAGCTGGTCGAGGCCTACCGCGAGAAGGAAGAGCTTGCGGGCGCCGACGCGCTGCGCACGTTCGAGAAGCAGATCGTGCTGCGCGTGCTGGATGATCTGTGGAAGGACCACCTGTCGACGATGGATCACCTGCGCCACGGCATCCACCTGCGCGGCTACGCTCAGAAGAACCCCAAGCAGGAGTACAAGCGCGAGTCCTTTGCGCTGTTCCAGGATCTGCTCGACTCCATCAAGCGGGACAGCATCCGCGTGCTCTCCCATGTGCAGGTGCGCCGTGAGGACCCTGCCGAGGAGGAGGCGCGCCTGCGCCGCGAGGCCGAGGAGATGGCGCAGCGTATGCAGTTCAAGCACGAGGAAGTGTCGGCCCTGCAGCAGCCGGAAGAGGCCGAACAGGGCGAGCCTGTGGCGGAAATCGCACCGACGCCGGTGCGCACCGAGCCCAAGATCGGTCGCAACGAGCTCTGCCCGTGCGGCTCGGGCAAGAAATACAAGCATTGCCACGGGCAGGTCCAGTAAGCGGTCCCGTCCCCTGCGAACCCGCGCCGCGACCGGTCTTGCCGCTCGCGGCGTTTTTCTCCCTGTTCTTCGGCCTGCGGGCCATCTATGTCTGAAGGAGCGCGCTCATGGCGGTCGGTCTTGGTCCCCTACCTACTCTGCATCCGGTTCCCGGTTTCGAACTCGGCATCGCGTCGGCCGGCATCAAGCGTCCGGGGCGCAAGGATGTCGTCGTGATGCGCTGCGCCGAAGGCTCGCGCGTCGCCGGCGTGACCACCACCAACGCGTTCTGCGCGGCTCCGGTACTGGTGACCCGCGAGCGCATGGCGGGTGAGGTGCGCTATCTGCTGACCAACACCGGCAACGCCAACGCTGGCACCGGCGCCGATGGTCTGGCCAATGCCCGCCGTACCTGTGCCGCGCTGGCAGCGCTGACCGGTGTCGACGAGTCTGCCGTGCTGCCGTTCTCCACCGGAGTGATCGGTGAACCTCTGCCGGTGGCCAAGATCGAGGGCGCCCTGCAGGCAGCCCTGGACGATCTGGCCGAGAACCACTGGGCCGAGGCCGCCACCGGCATCATGACCACCGACACCCTGCCCAAGGGTGCCAGCCGCCAATTCCAGCATGACGGTGTGACCGTCACCGTGACCGGCATTTCCAAGGGCGCCGGCATGATCCGTCCGAACATGGCGACCATGCTCGGCTACATCGCCACCGACGCCAAGGTGGCGCGCGAGGTGCTGCAGGACCTGGTGCGTGACGCGGCGAACAAGTCGTTCAACCGCATCACCATCGACGGCGACACGTCCACCAACGACTGCTGCATGCTGATCGCCACCGGCCAGGCCAAGCTGCCGGAAATCACCGAAGCCGCCGGCGAGCTGTTCGCCAAGCTCAAGCAGGCGGTGTGCGAAGTGTTCATGGAAGTTGCCCAGGCCATCGTGCGCGACGGTGAAGGCGCTACCAAGTTCGTCACCGTGCAGGTCAACGGCGGTTCCAACCATCAGGAATGCCTGGACGTGGCCTACGCCGTGGCCCACTCGCCGCTGATCAAGACCGCGCTGTTCGCCTCCGACCCCAACTGGGGGCGTATCCTCGCCGCCGTTGGCTATGCCGGCGTGCCGAACCTGGATGTGAGCCTGATCGACGTCTATCTCGGCGAAGTCTGCATCGCCAGCCAGGGCGGTCGTTCGCCCAGCTACACCGAGGAGCAGGGCGCGGCGGTGATGGCGCGCGAAGAGATCACCATCCGCATCGAGCTGGGTCGTGGTGACTGCAGCGAGACCATCTGGACCACCGATCTGTCGCACGAGTACGTGAAGATCAACGCCGAATACCGCACCTGACCGCGTAGCATGCCGCAACCCGGGCTTGGTGGCCCGGGCTGCGGTTCTGGAACTGTCATGCACCGAATCCATGTCGCCGCGGCGGTCATTCGATCCGCCGACTGTCGTGTCCTGATCGCCAAACGCCCGCTGGACAAGCATCAGGGCGGGCTGTGGGAATTTCCCGGCGGCAAGGTCGAGGCGGGCGAAAGCGTCGAGGCGGCGCTGGCGCGCGAGCTGCAGGAAGAACTGGGCATCGAGGTCACGAGCGCGCGTCCGCTGATCCAGGTTCGTCACGATTATCCGGACAAGCAGGTGCTGCTGGATGTCTGGGAAGTGCTGGCTTTCGCCGGCGAGCCGCATGGCGCCGAGGGCCAGCCTCTGGCCTGGGTCGAGCCCGCGGCGCTGCCCGAGTACGCGTTTCCGGCCGCCAACCAGCCGATCATCGCCGCGGCGCGCTTGCCGCGCCGCTACCTGATCACCCCGGAAGACCGCTCGCCGCGCCAACTGCTCGAGGGCATCGCCGCGGCGCTGGATACCGGTATCCACCTGCTCCAGCTGCGAGCGCCTGACCTGTCGGATGCGGCGTACCGGGCGCTGGCGAACGACGCGCTGGCGCTCTGTGCCGGCCGCGCGCAACTGATGCTCAAGGGGCCGCTGGAGTGGGCCGCGGATTTTCCGGCGGCCGGCTGGCATCTGACGTCGGCGCAGCTGCGGCGAATGGCCGCCCAGGGCCGGCCGTTGCCGTCGGAGCGCTGGTTGGCGGCATCCTGCCACGATGCGGCGGAACTGGCGCTGGCCACGGCAGCCGGCGTCGATTTCGTGACCCTTTCGCCGGTGCAGGCCACCGCAACGCACCCCGACGCAGGCCCGTTAGGCTGGTCGCGGGCCAGCGAGTTGCTGCTAGGCTTCAATCAGCCGGCCTATCTGCTGGGTGGGCTCGGGCATGGCGATCTGGCTCGTGCGCTGCATGCCGGTGCGCAGGGAGTCGCGGGAATCCGGGCGTTCTGGCCTGAGTGAACCCCTGAACGGATCGTCGGTCTTTGCGGATGTAGCATGCAATTGTGTCTGCTGCTGATCTTCGGTGATAGATAACGGCTATTCGGTTTATTCCCTTAATCAATTAACCGTATGCGGCTGGTTGCGCTATCGTAGGCCCCGTTAAGTTTTCTGAACCCCCAAAGGAGTGAGCAGATGTCTCTGATCAACACCCAAGTCCAGCCGTTCAAGGTCAACGCTTTCCACAACGGCAAGTTCATCGAAGTCACCGAAGAATCCCTCAAGGGCAAGTGGTCCGTGCTGATCTTCATGCCGGCTGCGTTCACCTTCAACTGCCCGACCGAGATCGAAGACGCTGCCAACAATTACGCCGAGTTCCAGAAGGCCGGTGCCGAGGTGTACATCGTCACCACCGACACTCACTTCTCGCACAAGGTATGGCACGAGACCTCTCCGGCCGTCAGTAAGGCGCAGTTCCCGCTGATCGGCGACCCGACTCACCAGCTGACCAACGCGTTCGATGTGCACATCGCCGAGGAAGGTCTGGCGCTGCGTGGCACCTTCATCATCAACCCGGAAGGCGTCATCAAGACCCTGGAAATTCACTCCAACGAGATCGCGCGTGACGTCGGCGAGACCCTGCGCAAGCTGAAGGCCGCTCAGTACACCGCCGCTCACCCGGGCGAAGTCTGCCCGGCCAAGTGGAAAGAAGGCGAGAAGACCCTGGCTCCGTCGCTGGACCTGGTCGGCAAGATCTAAGGCTTCGCCTATCTGCCCTGCGTGCTGGGGGGCTGGTCAAAGCCCTCTGGCAACCCAACGCCTGGACGCGAACCGTCCGGGCGTTTTATTTCCTGAATTCCGTACGGGGTACCGCTGCTCATGTTGGACACCAATCTCAAGACCCAGTTGAAAGCCTACCTGGAGAAGGTCACCCAGCCCTTCGAGATCGTCGCGTCCCTCG
This sequence comes from Pseudomonas sp. FIP_A4, assembly GCF_036701605.1. Lineage (NCBI taxonomy): Bacteria > Pseudomonadati > Pseudomonadota > Gammaproteobacteria > Pseudomonadales > Pseudomonadaceae > Pseudomonas > Pseudomonas sp. FIP_A4. The sequence goes on from NZ_JAYDXP010000101.1 coordinate 29,190, forward strand.
ATGACGGCGAGAAATCCCGGGAGCTGCTGAGCCTGCTGCAGGACATCGCCGGCCTCAGC
>NZ_JAYDXP010000102.1:0-594 GCF_036701605.1 Pseudomonas sp. FIP_A4
GCAGAGGCCAGCTTATCAGACGAAATTTAACCAACCGAAGTTGCGACAGAGTTACGCAGTCGGTCAACGCGCCTTTGGTCGGGGGTGCAGTCCTCAGCACTCGAACCGTGCATGTTAAGCTATCTGGCAATTTTTTCTGGCCCGCCGTGGGCAATGAACAGCACCATGTGCGGCTTGAATGGTGCCGGCCTTTCGGCGGACGTATACCTTTGGAGATATGGCCAGCGCCTTGAATGCGATGCAGAGCGGCTACCAGCGCATCGCGGCCGAGCTGGACGCACGGGTCGCCGCCTTCGTCGAACACCTGCAGCGCGACACTCAGGTGCAGCGCTTTCATTCTTCACTCCCAAACAACTGATTACAGGTGACCCGGCCCCCTTCCCCGTCAGGAGGCCGAGTAGAGGTGTCGCGCAGGGGGCCGCGAGGCATGGACGACAAGCGTGTCATGAAGGCCGGGGCCGGGCTCGGCGCTCCCTCATGAAGGGACGTCCCTGCCTAGGCGGCCCCGGCCTTCATGACACGCTTGTCGTCCATGCCTCGCGGCCCCCTGCGCGACACCTCTACTCGGCCTCCTGACGGGGAAGGGGGCCGGGT
>NZ_JAYDXP010000003.1:0-203 GCF_036701605.1 Pseudomonas sp. FIP_A4
AACCGTCGTCGCCGCGAGCACCCGAACCGTGCCCACCACACCGCCGAACAGATCGTCTTCTGCAGCAAGGCCGAGCTCCTGCGCCTCGCGCTGGCCGATCACCGTGCCGGACGGCACCAGAGAGGGTTGGGTTTCGTGACCTCGGGTCGGATCGTACTCACCGCCATAGCTCAGCCCCAGCAAGCCGGCCAGCTGCTCGGCCA
>NZ_JAYDXP010000083.1:0-516 GCF_036701605.1 Pseudomonas sp. FIP_A4
GCCGACGGCCATCAGGTACACGGCCTTGTTGTCCTTGATCGCCTCGATGGCGATCGGGCCGCGCTCGGCGGGAGCCACAAGCACCCACCGCCTCCGGGCCACGCCAATAACCGGCTACCAAATAAAAACAAGATTGGAGTAGTTATGGAAACCCTCAATACGTTGGTAAACGACATCAATGCCCTAGTCTGGGGCGTACCCATGCTGGTGCTGATCCTCGGCATTGGTGTGTTCCTGATGATGTATCTGAAATTCATGCCCTGGCTTTAGATCCAGGAAGGCTTGGCGGTGCTTTGGAAAGGGCGACTCAAGGAAGTTGACGAATCCGGCGTTATCAGCCCGTTCCTGGCGCTGATGACCTGTCTGGCCGCTACCGTCGGCACTGCAACATCGCGGGCGTGGCCACGGCGATCTTCCTCGGCGGCCCCGGCGCGGTGTTCTGGATGTGGTGTACGGCGCCACCGGCAACGTCAACGTGTGCGACGCCGGCATGCTCAAGGTGCTGAAGAAGCGCGC
>NZ_JAYDXP010000103.1:0-60718 GCF_036701605.1 Pseudomonas sp. FIP_A4
CAAGGATGCCTTCGACGTGCTGGTGGTCGGCGGTGGCCCGGCTGGCGCCGCAGCGGCCATTTACGCGGCGCGCAAGGGCATCCGCACCGGCGTCGCGGCCGAGCGCTTCGGCGGTCAGGTGCTGGACACCATGGCCATCGAAAACTTCATCTCGGTGAAGGAAACCGAAGGCCCGAAACTGGCCCGCGCGCTGGAAGAGCACGTGCGCGAGTACGACGTCGACATCATGAACCTGCAGCGCGCCAGCCAGCTGATCCCGGCCGGCGACGACGGCCTGCACCGCGTCCGGTTCGAGAACGGCGGCGAGCTCAAGGCCAAGACCCTGATCCTTGCCACCGGCGCGCGCTGGCGCGAAATGAAGGTGCCGGGCGAGCAGGAATACCGCGGCCGTGGCGTCGCCTACTGCCCGCACTGCGACGGCCCGCTGTTCAAGGGCAAGCGCGTGGCGGTGATTGGCGGCGGCAACTCGGGCGTGGAAGCGGCCATCGACCTGGCCGGCATCGTCGCTCACGTGACCCTGCTCGAGTTCGGTGAGGAACTGCGTGCCGACGCCGTGCTGCAGCGCAAGCTGTTCAGCCTGCCCAACGTCACCGTGCTGAAGATGGCGCAGACCACCGAGGTCAAGGGCGACGGCCAGAAGGTTACCGGCCTGGTCTACAAGGACCGCGCCGGCGAAGAAATGCACAGCATCGAGCTGGAAGGCATCTTCGTGCAGATCGGCCTGCTGCCCAACAGCGATTGGCTCAAGGGCACCCTGGAGCTGAGCCGTTTCGGCGAGATCATCGTCGACGCCAAGGGCCAGACCAGCATCCCCGGCGTGTTCGCCGCCGGCGACGTGACCACGGTGCCGTACAAGCAGATCGTGATCGCCGTTGGCGAAGGCGCCAAGGCCTCGCTGAGCGCCTTCGATCACCTGATCCGCAGCTCCGCGCCGGCCTGATCGAAGCGCGAAAAGAAGGGGAGCAACCGCGAGGTTGCTCCCCTTTTGTTCTTACGGGAGTCTGCTTTCAGCCAGCGTGCAGCACGCAGCGATCGCGCCCTCCGTGCTTGGCCTGATAAAGCGCCTGATCGGCCTGTTGCAGCAGGCGTTCATAGTCCGGATGACCGTCATGGACGGCCATGCCGATGCTGACCGTCACCTGCAGCACGTCGCCGCTGGACAGACGGAAGTGCTCGCGGGCGATGCGCTCGCGCAGCTTCTCCGCCGCCGCCAGTGCCTTGTTGGCATCGATGTCCACCAGCACCAGCAGGAATTCCTCGCCGCCCAGGCGGAACGCATAGTCGCCGCCGCGAGTGTTGCTCGCCAGCAGCGCGCCAACCTGCTGCAGGATCTGGTCGCCGGCATCGTGGCCATGCGTGTCGTTGATGCGCTTGAAGTGATCGACGTCGATCGCCAGCACACCGAAGGTGTTACTCGACTGGCGCGCGTAGAGCACCTCCTTGGCCATCACCACTGGCAGGAACTTGCGGTTGAGCAGCCGCGTCAGCACGTCACGGCCTGCCTCCAGGTCGTTGGCCTGCTCGAACAGGCTGTCGAGCAGGAACTTGATCGAGCGCGTCTGCTCGCGGATCTGGTGCAGCTTGCTCAGGCGTCCGGCGGCATCTTCCAGCGTGGCGATGGACTGGAGCTCTTCATCGATCTGCGCGATGTAGTCGAGGATGCTTGTGCTTTCCGGCGAACCCTGGAAGGCATGGGATGCCTTGTGGCGAAACCACAGGCCGAATTCGGAACCGGCCAGCTGCGGCAGTGCACCGGTGAGGTTGCCGATGGCCAGATCGAACATCAGCTGATTTTCCCAATCGAGCAGTGCGGCGCGCTGTCGCTCCTTCTCGACGCCGATGTTCTGCGAAACCGAAAACAGCCGATAGGCTTCTTCCGCCCGCGAATTGCGGTCGTGGGACTGTGAATAGGCGAAGCAGATGATCTCCACCGCCAGATCGATCAGATCGGCGCCCATGCGCGCGGCCTTGCGCCTGACCGGCTCGTCGAGTTCACGCTGTTCCAGCAGCTGGCGCAGGCGCCCCTTGAGCAGCCTGGAACCGCGCAGCACCAGGCTGACCGGTATCTCGATGCGCGCGTGGATATCGCCGACCTTGCGCTGCAGGTCGACTACCGCGTCGAGGTCGCTGTGGGCCGTCGAAGAACAGACCGTGACGATCCATTTCTGCATGGACTGGCCGAGACGGGTCTTGACCTGTTCATGGCTGAGAAAACTGGCCGAATGGGGATCGGCGAGCATCTGCGAATAGAAGTGCTCGGCCAGTTCCTGACTCTTCTCGGCCGACACCGCCTGCAACGCGGCGGCAGCTTCGGCGGGATAGCCGTCCAGCAGGCGCAGCCATTCGGCGACCAGCTGATGGTTGGGTATTTGCTGCATAGGGACTCGCTAGGATGGGCGGGCGTCCCTGCCGGCCCCGACGTGATCAGGGGGTTGGACGACCCTGCGTTTCGAGCTGGCTGACCTGCGCGTTGACCCAGTCTTCGGCACGCTGGTTGAGTTCGGCGACCGCACGCGGCCCTTCGCTCTCGGCGTACATGGCCGGGCCGATGACCACCTGGATGGTGCCGGGGCGCTTGCCCCAGCCGGCCTTGGGCCAGAACATCCCGGCGTTATGCGCGATCGGCAGGACCGGCAGACCGGCATTGACTGCCAGCGAGGCGCCGCTGCGGGAGAACTTGGCCGGCTGGCCGACCGGTACGCGGGTGCCCTCCGGGAAGATCAGCACCCAGGCACCCTGCTCCAGGCGTTCGTGACCCTGCTTGGCGACCTGGCGCAGCGCCGCCTTGGGGTTGTCGCGATCGATGGCGATCGGCTTGAGCAGCATGATCGCCCAGCCGAAGAACGGCACACGCAGCAGCTCGCGCTTGAGCACCTGGGTCAGCGGCTCGAAATAGGCAGAAAGAAAGAAGGTTTCCCAAGTGCTCTGGTGCTTGGCCAGGATCACGCAGGGGCGCGTCGGGATGTTCTCCGTGCCATGCACCTCATAGCGCAGGCCGACCAACGTTTTTGCCAGCCAGACGGCGCAGCGGCACCAGTTCTGTACCACGAAGCGGTAGCGCGGGCGGAACGTCATGAACGGTGCGCAGACCAGACTGACCAGGCACCAGGCGAAGGCGGTGAACGCCAGCAGGAAGTAGAACAGCGCGATGCGCAGGGGCAACAGGCTCATCGAGGATTCTCGAGCAGATGATCGACAACGGCGGCCAGGTCATCGAAGACCTGGGTACCCGGCGGCAGCGTGCCTTCCAGGGTGCGCAGGCCCTTGCCGGTCCTGACCAGGTAGGGGACGCCGCCCAGCAGCATGCCGGCATGCAGATCGCGATGACTGTCGCCCACCACCGGCACGCCTTTCAGGTCCGCGAGACCGAAATGCTCGGCAATGCTGCGATACATTCCCGGTTTCGGTTTGCGGCAGTCGCAGCCGTCGTCGGGGCCATGTGGGCAATGCACGATCAGCTCGATGCGACCGCCCTGCTCCATCACCAGCTGCTGCATCTTGAAATGCATGTCGCTGAGGGTGCTTGCATCGAACTTGCCGCGCGCCACGCCGGACTGGTTGGTGGCCACCGCCACCGTCCAACCGGCCTTGCACAGCCGGGCGATGGCTTGCAGCGAGCCGGGAATCGGAATCCATTCCGCCACCGACTTGACGTACTCGTCGGAGTCCTCGTTGATCACCCCGTCGCGGTCCAGCACGATCAGCTTCACGGGCCTAGCCAAGTGCGGAAATATCGGCGACACCAAGGAACAGTCCTCTCAGCCGGGCCAGCAAGGCATAACGGTTGGCGCGCACCGAGGCGTCCTCGGCATTGACCAGCACCGCCTCGAAGAAGGCATCCACCGGGCCGCGCAGGTGCGCCAGGCGCTCCAGCGCCTCGCGATACTGGCGCGCGGCGGCCAGCGGCTGCACGGCCTGCTCGGCCTGCTGGATCGCCGAATACAGCGAGAACTCGGTGGCATTGTCGAACCAGCGCGGTTCGACCGCTTCCGGCAGCTTCGCCTCGAACTTGCTCAGCAGGTTGGACACGCGCTTGTTGGCGGCTGCCAGCGCCTCGGCTTCTGGCAGCCGACGGAAGGCCTGCACGGCCTGCACGCGCTGGTCGAAGTCCAGCGCCGAACCCGGCTGCACCGCACGTACCGAGAGGTAGGCGGCGGTGTCGACGCCCTCGTCCTCGTAGCGCGCGCGCAGGCGGTCGAAGATGAATTCCAGCACCTGATCGGCCAGGCCCTGCTGCTTGACCCGGTCGCCGAACTGGCCGATGGCGAAGTTCACCGCTTCCACCAGATCGAGGTCCAGCTGCTTCTCGATGAGGATGCGCAGCACGCCCAGCGCCGCGCGCCGCAGCGCGTAGGGGTCCTTGGAGCCGGTCGGCAGCATGCCGATGCCGAAGATGCCGACCAGGGTGTCGAGCTTGTCGGCCACCGCCACCGCGGCACCGGTCAGGGTGCCTGGCAGCTCGGCGCCGGCGCCGCGCGGCATGTACTGCTCGTTGAGCGCCAGCGCCACGTCCTGCGGCTCGCCCTCGTGCAGCGCGTAGTAGTAGCCGGCGATGCCCTGCATCTCGGGGAACTCGCCAACCATCTCGGTGGCCAGGTCGGCCTTGCACAGCAGGCCGGCACGCATGGCACGTGCCTTGTCGCCGCCGGTGCGCTCGGCGATCAGTCCGGCCAGGCGCGAGACGCGCTCGGCCTTGTCGTACACGCTGCCGAGCTGGGCCTGGAACACCACGTTCTTCAGGCGCTCGTTGAAGCGCTCCAGCGGCTGCTTCTTGTCCTGCTTGAAGAAGAACTCGGCGTCGGTCAGGCGCGGGCGCACCACCTTCTCGTTACCGGCAACGATCTGCGCCGGGTCTTTCGATTCGATGTTGGCCACGGTGATGAAGCGCGGCAGCAGCTTGCCGTCGGCATCCAGCAGGCAGAAGTACTTCTGGTTGTCCTGCATGGTGGAGATCAGCGCCTCCTGCGGCACGTCGAGGAAGCGTTCCTCGAACGAGCAGACCAGCGGCACCGGCCACTCCACCAGCGCGGTCACTTCATCCAGCAGCGCCGGCGGCACGATGGCTGTGCCCTGCTGTTCGGCGGCCAGCTGCTCGACGCGCTTGGCGATCAGCTCGCGGCGCTCGGCGAAGTCGGCGATCACATGCGCACCGCGCAGATCTTCCAGATAGCTCGCGGGCTTGGAGATATGCACCTGTCCCGGGCTGTGGAAGCGGTGGCCGCGCGATTCGCGACCGGCGCGCTGGGCGAGGATCTCGCAGTCGAGCACCTGCTCACCGAACAGCATCACCAGCCACTGGGTCGGACGCACGAACTCCTCCTTGCGCGCGGCCCAGCGCATGCGCTTGGGAATCGGCAATTCGGCGAGCGAGGTCTCGACGATTCCCGGCAGCAGCTGCGCGGCCGGCTGGCCCTCGATGGTGCGGCTGAACTTGAGCTTCGGCCCGCTGCGGTCGATCTCCGCCAGGTCCACGCCGCACTTGCGGGCGAAGCCCAGGGCGGCCTGGGTCGGCTCACCCTCGGCATTGAAGGCGGCCTGGATCGGCGGGCCGTCGAGGTTGACGCTGCGATCGGGCTGCTGGGTCGCCAGCTGCTCGACCACGACCGCCAGGCGCCGCGGCGCGGCGAAGAAGCGTGCTGCGGCATAGCCGAGGCCAGCGTCCTTCAGGCCCTTCTCGATGCCGGCGAGAAAAGCCTCGCCCAGGCTTTTGAGCGCCTTGGGCGGCAGCTCTTCGGTACCCAGTTCGACCAGAAAATCCAATGCACTCATTCTTGAGCCTCCAGCTTGGCCAGCACTTCGTCACGCAGTTCGGGGGTGGCCATGGGGAAGCCGAGTTTGGCGCGGGCCAGCAGGTAGCTCTGGGCGATCGAACGGGCCAGGCTGCGCACGCGCAGGATGTACTGCTGGCGCGCGGTGACCGAAATGGCGCGACGGGCATCGAGCAGGTTGAAGGTGTGCGAGGCCTTGACCACCATCTCGTAGGCCGGCAGCGGCAGCTCGGCGGCCATCAGCCGGTTGGCTTCGCTCTCGTAGAAATCGAAGAGTTCGAACAGCTTCGGCACATTGGCGTGCTCGAAGTTGTAGGTCGACTGCTCCACCTCGTTCTGGTGGAACACATCGCCATAGGTCACGGTGCCGAACGGACCGTCGGCCCAGATCAGGTCGTAGACCGAGTCGACACCCTGCAGGTACATGGCCAGGCGCTCCAGGCCATAGGTGATTTCACCGGTGACCGGGTAGCACTCGACGCCGCCGACCTGCTGGAAGTAGGTGAACTGGGTGACTTCCATGCCGTTGAGCCAGACTTCCCAGCCCAGGCCCCAGGCGCCGAGCGTCGGCGATTCCCAGTTGTCCTCGACGAAGCGCACGTCGTGCACCGAGGTGTCGACACCGATGCGGCGCAGCGACTCCAGGTACAGGTCCTGGATGTTGTCCGGGTTGGGCTTCAACACCACCTGGAACTGGTAGTAGTGCTGCAGGCGGTTGGGGTTCTCGCCGTAGCGGCCGTCGGCCGGGCGGCGCGAAGGCTGCACATAGGCGGCGTTCCAGGTCTCCGGACCGATGGCGCGCAGGAAGGTGGCGGTGTGGAAGGTACCGGCGCCCATTTCCATGTCGTAGGGCTGCAGAACCACGCAACCCTGCTCGGCCCAGTAGCTCTGCAGGGCGAGGATCAGGTCTTGGAAGGTGCGCACGGCAGGCGTAGTCTGGCTCAAAATTTCACCTGTGCTGGGCTTCGACAGAAAGCCTCGGAGTATACCTCCCGCGCCCCTGCGCTTGCGACGGTTTCCGGGCACGGCACGCCGGCGCGAGGATGGCTATGCCACGTTGCAACTGGTGCGGCAGCGACCCGCTGTACATCGCCTACCACGATCACGAATGGGGCGTGCCGACGCGCGACCCACAGGTGTTGTTCGAATTCCTCTTGCTCGAAGCCTTCCAGGCCGGGCTCTCCTGGATCACCGTATTGCGCAAGCGCGAGCGCTACCGGCAGGTGCTGTTCGGTTTCGATGCCGAGCGTCTGGCGATCATGAGCGACGCCGAGATCGACGAGCGCATGCAGGACCCGGGCATCATTCGCAACCGCCGTAAGCTCGAAGCCGCGCGTGGCAACGCCTGCGCCTGGTTGCGGCTGGACGATCCGGCCGGCTTCGTCTGGTCATTCGTCGGTGGTGCGCCGAAGATCAACCGCTTCGCGCGCATCGATCAGGTGCCGGCGGTCTCCGCCGAAGCCGAGGCCATGAGCAAGGCGCTGAAGAAGGCCGGTTTCAGCTTCGTCGGTCCGACCATCTGCTACGCCTACATGCAGGCCTGCGGCATGGTCATGGACCATCTGATCGACTGCGAGCGGCATGCCGCACTGGCTGGACCGATCCCGCTCGGCACGTGGCGTGCGGATGACGTTTAGCGATCGCGTGGCGGTGGAACGCCGCCGCTCCACCCTGTCCGGCGCAAGCAGGTAAACTCGCGTTTTTGCTACCGGAGTGCGGCGTGGAAAAACTCAAAGGTGCCCTGGTGGTCGGCGCGCTGCGCCTGGTGGCGATGCTGCCCTGGCCGGCGGTGCAGGGGCTCGGCTCGGCAATCGGCTGGCTGATGTGGAAACTGCCCAATCGCTCGCGTGAGGTCGCACGGACCAACCTGCACAGGTGCTTTCCCGAACTCGACGCCGGGCAGCTGGACGCCCTGCTCGGCCGCACCCTGCGCGATATCGGCAAGACCTTTACCGAAAGTGCCTGCGCCTGGATCTGGCCGGCGCACAAGACCCTCGGTCTGATCAAGCAGGTCGAAGGCCTCGACGTGCTGGAACAGGCGCTGGCGTCCGGCAAGGGCGTGGTCGGCATCACCAGCCACTTGGGCAACTGGGAGGTGCTGAATCACTTCTACTGCGCGCAGTGCAAGCCGATCATCTTCTACCGTCCGCCGAAGCTCAAAGCGGTGGACGATCTGCTGCAGGAGCAGCGCGTGCAGCTGGGCAACCGTGTCGCGCCGTCGACCCGCGAAGGCATTCTCAGCGTGATCAAGGAAGTCCGCCGCGGCGGCTCGGTGGGCATCCCGGCCGATCCCGAGCCGAGCGAAGGCAGCGGCCTGTTCGTGCCGTTCTTCGCCATCCAGGCGCTGACCAGCAAGTTCGTGCCCGGCATGCTCGCCGGCGGCAAGGCGGTCGGCGTGTTCCTGCACGCACTGCGCCTGGAGGATGGTTCCGGCTTCAAGGTGATCCTCGAAGCGGCGCCCGAAGGTATGTACAGCGAGGATGTGGAAACCGCCGTGGCGGCCATGAGCGCGACGATCGAGAAATACGTGCGCGCTTATCCGAGCCAGTACATGTGGACGATGAAGCGCTTCAAGAAGCGCCCACCGGGGGAGAAACGCTGGTACTGAGCGGGCCAGACGATAACGACAACAAGGACGAGCAAGCATGAGCAACCAACGCCAGTACCCGCGCACCAGCATGAAATGCCGGATTCGTATCAGCCATCCCGCCTTCGGCGATGTCTTCGCGCACACCCGCGATCTGTCGGATGGCGGCGTCTACATCAGGCATCCCGAGTTGGCGGCGCTGGCGCCTGGCAGCGTGGTGACCGGCCAGGTGCAGGATCTGCCGATCCCGGCGCCGGTGCTGCGGCTGGAAGTGATGCGAGTGGATGCTGAGGGCGCCGGCCTGCGCTTTCTGCAGGACGACTGACGCGCGCGCTCAGTCAGGCGTGAGCTTGTCGAGGCGGCGCAGGAACAGCGTCATTTCCTTTTCCGCCTGCTTGTCGCCCCGCGCAACGGCGGCGGCGATGCCCTGCTGCCAGGCCTGACGCGCTCCGGCGAGATCGTCGGCGGCCTGCAGTGCCTTGCCGAGCAGCTTCCAGGCCGCCGAATACTTAGGATCGAGTTCCACGCAGCGGCGCAGATGCTCGGCCGCCCGGCCCGGCTGTCCCGCATCCAGATAGCCCTTGCCGAGGCCGAAGCGCAGCATCGGATTGTCCATGCCTTGCGAGAGCATCTTTTCCAGGGATTCGAGCATCATCAGACCCTTAGCGCAGAGTGCGCGGTGCTTTTCACACTGTAGTGCACGGCCTCTGCCGGGCAAGGCCGGCAGCATACGCCATTGGTCTGAGGCGGCGCACCGCCTTCACGCGGGTGCGCCGGCGACGGCCGTCTAGAAGAACGTCAGGCCGGCCTGGAACAGCCGTTCCACGTCGCGGATGTGTTTCTTGTCGACGAGGAACAGGATCACATGGTCGCCGGAAGCGATCACCGTGTCGCCGTGGGCGATCAGGACTTCTTCGTCGCGGATCACCGCGCCGATGGTGGCGCCGGGCGGCAGGGCGATCTGGCTGATCATGCGGCCGATCACCTTGCTCGAGCGCGCATCGCCGTGGGCGACCACTTCGATGGCCTCGGCCGCTCCGCGGCGCAGCGAATGCGCGCTGACGATGTCGCCGCGCCGCACATGGGTGAGCAGCGTGCCGATGGTCGCCAGCTGCGGACTGATGGCGATGTCGATATCGCCGCCCTGCACCAGGTCGACGTAGGCCGGGTTGTTGATGATGCACATCACCTTGCGCGCGCCGAGGCGCTTGGCCAGCAGCGAGGACATGATGTTGGCCTCGTCGTCGTTGGTCAGCGCGAGGAATACGTCGGCATCGTTGATGTTTTCTTCCACCAGCAGATCGCGATCCGAAGCGCTGCCCTGCAGGATCACCGTGCTGTCGAGCGCGTCCGACAGATAACGGCAGCGCGCCGGGTTCATCTCGATGATCTTCACCTGATAGCGGCTTTCGATGGCCTCGGCCAGCCGTTCGCCGATGTGCCCGCCGCCGGCGATGACGATGCGCTTGTAGTTCTCGTCCAGACGGCGCATTTCGCTCATCACCGCGCGGATATGGCCCTTGGCAGCGATGAAGAACACCTCATCGTCGGCTTCGATCACTGTGTCGCCTTGCGGCAGGATCGCGTGGTTGCGGCGGAAAATCGCCGCCACCCGCGTATCGACGTTGGGCATGTGGCGGCGGATCTGGCGCAGCTCCTGACCCACCAGCGGGCCGCCGTAGTAGGCGCGCACCGCTACCAGCTGCGCCTTGCCGCCGGCGAAATCGATCACCTGCAGCGAGCCGGGGTGTTCGATCAGCCGCTTGATGTAGTTGGTGACCACCTGCTCGGGGCTGATCAGTACGTCGACGGGAATCGCCTCGTTGTTGAACAGGCCGCTACGTACCAGATAGGCCGGTTCGCGCACCCGGGCGATCTTGGTTGGGGTGTGAAATAGCGTGTAGGCGACCTGGCAGGCAACCATATTGGTCTCGTCGCTGTTGGTCACCGCCACCAGCATGTCGGCATCGTCGGCGCCAGCCTGACGCAGCACGGTGGGGAACGAGGCGCGCCCTTGCACGGTGCGGATGTCCAGGCGATCGCCGAGGTCGCGCAGGCGGTCGCCATCGGTGTCGACCACGGTGATGTCGTTCGCTTCGCCGGCGAGATGTTCGGCGAGGGTGCCGCCGACCTGGCCGGCGCCGAGGATGATGATCTTCAAGACTGGACTCCCGAACCGGCGTTAGCGCCGGATACGCCACGTGGCTGCGCGGCGATCTTGATCAGCTTTGCGTAGTAGAAACCGTCGTGACCGTCGATCTGCGGCAGCAGCTGGCGCCCGTGCGGCTGCGTCACGCCGAAGCCGGCGGGCAGGTCCAGCTCGCGTGCGCCCGGCGTGCGGGCGAGGAAGGCGGCGATCACCTCGCGATTCTCGGTCGGCAGCACCGAGCAGGTCGCATAAAGCAGCACGCCGCCGACCTCCAGCGTCGGCCACAAGGCGTCGAGCAGCTCGCCTTGCAGCGCGGCGAGCGGTGGAATGTCCTCGGCCTGCCGGGTCAGCTTGATGTCCGGATGCCGGCGGATCACCCCGGTCGCCGAACAGGGCGCGTCGAGCAGGATGCGCTGAAACGGCCTTCCGTCCCACCATTGGTCGATGGCGCGGGCGTCGGCGGCCAGCAGGCGGGCGCTGAGCTGCAAGCGGTCGAGGTTTTCCTGTACCCGGGCCAGCCGCTTGGGTTCCAGATCCAGGGCGACCACCTCGGCCAGTTGCGGCTCGCGTTCGAGCAGGTGGCAGGTCTTGCCGCCCGGCGCGCAGCAGGCGTCCAGCACGCGTTGGCCGGGGCCGAGATCGAGCAGCCCGGCGGCCAGCTGCGCGGCTTCGTCCTGTACGCTGACGCGGCCGTCGGCGAAGCCGGGCAGCTGCTGCACGTCGCAGGGGCTGGCCAGGCGGATACCGTCTTCGCTGAAATCGCAGGCGAAGGCTTCGATGCCGGCGGCCTGCAGCTCGGCGAGATACTGCTCGCGGCTGCCCTGGCGACGGTTGACCCGCAGCATCATCGGCGGATGCGCATTATTGGCGGCGCAGACCGCTTCCCACTGATCCGGCCAATGCGCCTTGAGCGCCTTCTGCAACCAGCGCGGATGGGCGACGCGGATCACCGGGTCGTGCTCGAGCTCGGCCAGCAGCGCCTCGCCCTCGCGCTGGGCGCGACGCAGCACGGCATTGAGCAGACCCTTGGCCCAGGGCTTCTTCAGCTTGTCGACGCAGCCGACCGTCTCGCCGATGGCGGCGTGCGCGGGGATGCGGGTGTGCAGCAACTGGTAGAGGCCCACCAGCAGCAGCGCCTCGACGTCGTGATCGGCGGCCTTGAACGGTTTCTGCAGCAGCTTGGCCGCCAGCCCGGCCAGCCGCGGTTGCCAGCGTGCAGTGCCGAAGGCCAGCTCCTGGGTCAGGCCGCGATCGCGCGCATCGACCTTGCCGAGCACCTCGGGCAGGCTGCTGCCCAGCGAGGCCTTGCCCGACAGCACGACGCTCAGCGCACGGGCCGCCGCCAGGCGCGGATTCATTGGCCGAGGACCTGGCCGGCGGCGAACTGCTCGCGGCGGCTGTTGTACAGGTCGGCGAAGTCCAGCGGCTTGCCGCCGGGTAGCTGCAGGCGGGTCAGGCTCAGCGCGCCCTCGCCGCAGGCGACGGTCAGCCCGTGCCTGCTCGCCTCGAGGATGTGCCCCGGCTCGCCCTGCCCGGCGCCGACGCGCGCGGCGTGGATTTTCAGCGCATCGCTGCCAAGCGTGGTGTGGCAGATCGGCCACGGATTAAAGGCGCGGACCAGCCGTTCCAGCTCGACCGCCGGACGGCGCCAGTCGATGCGCGCCTCGTCCTTGCTCAGCTTGTGCGCATAGGTGGCGAGGGCATCGTCCTGGGGCTCGGGTTGCAGTGTGCCGACAGCCAGTGCGTCGACTGCCCGCACCACGGCCTGCGAGCCGAGTGCGGCGAGGCGGTCGTGCAGCGTGCCGCCAGTGTCTTCGGCCGTGATCGGTGTGCTGACCTTGAGCAACATCGGTCCGGTATCCAGCCCCGCTTCCATCTGCATCACCGTCACGCCGGATGCATCATCGCCGGCTTCGATCGCACGCTGGATCGGCGCCGCGCCGCGCCAGCGGGGCAGCAGCGAGGCGTGGCTGTTGATGCAGCCCAGGCGCGGCAGATCGAGAACCGCCTGCGGCAGGATCAGGCCGTAGGCGACCACCACCATCAGATCGGCCTGCAGCGCTGCCAGCTCGGCCTGCGCCGCCGGATCGCGCAGGCTCTGCGGTTGATACACCGGGATGCCGTGCTGCACGGCGAGCTGCTTGACCGGGCTCGGCGCCAGCTTCTGCCCGCGCCCGGCGGGGCGGTCCGGCTGGGTGTAGACGGCGACGATGGTGCGGCCCGCATCGAGCAGTGCCTGCAGATGCTGGGCGGCGAACTCCGGGGTACCGGCAAAAACGATGCGCATGGACTGGGTCATGGGGGGGGCTCGCTAAGAAAAAAGGCCTGCCGCAGCAAGCCTTTCGGGGGAACGGTGATCAAGCCTGCTGGCGGTGCAGTTTTTCCAGCTTCTTCTTGATCCGGTCGCGCTTGAGGCTGGACAGGTAATCGACGAACAGCTTGCCGTTGAGGTGATCGCATTCGTGCTGGATGCACACCGCGAGCAGGCCCTCGGCGATGATCTCGTAGGGCTGGCCGTCGCGGTCCAGCGCCTTGACCTTGACCTTCTGTGGGCGATCGACGTTCTCGTAGAAGCCCGGCACCGACAGGCAGCCTTCCTGATACTGGTCCATCTGCTCGGTCAGCGCTTCGAATTCGGGATTGATGAATACCCGCGGTTCGCTCTTGTCCTCGGACAGGTCCATCACCACCACGCGCTTGTGCACGTTGACCTGCGTTGCGGCCAGGCCAATTCCCGGTGCCTCGTACATGGTTTCGAACATGTCGTCGATCAACTGACGGATGCCGTCATCGACCACATCCACCGGTTTGGCGATGGTGCGCAGGCGCGGATCGGGAAACTCAAGGATGTTCAGAATGGCCATATGCGTTTGTGATGCACTTATGGAATAAAGTCAAAAGCCGCTGCTAAGATGCCCGGCAGCTCGGAAACCGGCTTCACGCCGCATTCCACAAGGGTTCCGCGGCGCTAGGGCGCTTCAGGCGAAGGCACATCATAAAGGGATTCACCACATGAGGAAATCACTACTCGCCCTGCTGCTGGTGGCGGTGGGCGGTATCGCCCAGGCCGCGGTGCAGCTGAAGGACGACCATCCGCAGCGCTATACCGTGGTGAAAGGCGACACCCTGTGGGGCATCTCCGGGCGCTTCCTCAAGGAACCCTGGAAATGGCCGGAACTCTGGCACGCCAACCCGCAGATCGAGAACCCGCATCTGATCTATCCCGGCGACAGCCTGAGCCTGGTCTACATCGACGGCCAGCCGCGGCTGGTGCTCAACCGCGGCGCCTCGCGCGGCACCATCAAGCTTTCGCCAACGGTGCGCACCACACCGATGGCCGACGCCATCCCAACCATTCCGCTGGAGGCGATCAACAGCTTCCTGCTGAGTAACCGCATCGTCGACAGCGAAGAACAGTTCAAGGGCGCGCCGTACATCGTCGCCGGCAATGCCGAGCGCGTGGTCAGCGGCGCCGGTGACCGCGTCTACGGGCGTGGCGCGTTCGCCGAGGACATCCCGGTATACGGCATCTTCCGTCAGGGCAAGAGCTACGTCGATCCGGACAGCGGCGAGTTCCTCGGCATCAACGCCGACGACGTCGGCACGGCGGAAATCGTCGAGCGCGAAGGCGACATCGCCACTCTGCAGCTCAGCCGCACCAGCCAGGAAGTACGCCTCGGCGACCGGTTGTTCGCCAGCGAAGAGCGTTCGGTGAATTCCACCTTCATGCCCAGTGCGCCGGCCAGCGAAATCGATGGACTGATCATCGACGTGCCGCGCGGCGTGACCCAGATCGGCCAGTTCGACGTGGTGACGCTGAACAAGGGTCGCCGTGATGGCCTGCAGGACGGTAACGTGCTGGCCGTGTACAAGACTGGCGAAACCGTGCGCGACCGGGTGACCGGCGAGAACGTGAAGATTCCCGACGAGCGCTCCGGCCTGCTGATGGTCTTTCGCACCTACGAGAAGCTCAGCTACGGCCTGGTGCTGCAGGCCACCCGCTCGCTGGCGGTGCGCGACAAGATCCGCAACCCCTGAACCACAAGCCCCGCCGATGCGGGGCTTGTTCTATCCACCGTCAAAAAACACCGCACGGATGCGGTGTGCTGAGCAAGGAGTGCTCGCCCATGCCGTCCCTCTCGCCTGCCGAACTCGATGCCCGCCTACGCCTGCATCTGCTGCCCGAGCTGGGGCCGCGGCGCTGGCAGCGCCTGCTTGGAGCCTTCGCCAATGCCGCTTCGGCGCTGAGTGCGCCGGCCAGTGCCTGGCGTTCGCTGGGGTTGCCGGCCGGCTGTGCCGAAGCGCGGCGTAGCGATGCCGTTCGCGAGCGAGCCAGTGCCGCGCTGGCTTGGCTCGAGCAGCCGGGCCATCATCTGCTGTGCTGGGACGACCCGAACTACCCGGCGCTGCTCGGCGAACTGGCCGACGCGCCGCCACTGCTGTTCGTCGCCGGTGATCCCACGCTGCTCGAGCAGCCGCAACTGGCGATGGTTGGCAGCCGCCGCGCGTCGCGGCCGGGGCTGGACAATGCCCGAGCGTTCGCGCGCAGCCTCGCCGGTGGCGGCTTCGTGATAACCAGCGGACTGGCACTGGGCATCGACGGTGCCGCGCATCAGGGTGCGCTGGATGCGGGCGGCAGGACCGTCGCCGTACTCGGCACCGGCCTGCAGCGGCTCTATCCGCAGCGCCATCTGTGCCTGGCTGAAGCCATCGTCGAGGGCGGTGGCGCGCTGGTGTCCGAGCTGCCGCTGGATTGCCCGCCGCAGGCCGGCAACTTCCCGCGGCGCAACAGGATCATCAGCGGCCTGGCGCTCGGCGTGCTGGTGGTCGAGGCGAGCCCGTCGAGCGGCTCGCTGATTACCGCCCGCCTGGCGGCCGAGCAGGGGCGCGAGGTCTACGCGATACCGGGCTCGATCCATCATCCGGGCGCGCGCGGTTGCCACCAGCTGATCCGCCAGGGTGCGACGCTGGTGGAAAGCGTCGAGGACGTGCTCGAAGGCCTGCGTGGCTGGCGGCAGCTGGCACCGGCCGACCTGTCGGCAGCCGCGCCGGCTTCGCATCCGCTGCTTGCCGCACTGCTTGCCGCGCCGATGACCAGCGAAGCCCTGGCGGCAGAGGCACAGCTGCCGCTGGCGCAGCTGCTGGCCCAGCTCACCGACCTCGAGCTGGACGGCCTGGTCGCCAACGAGAATGGTCTCTGGTGCGCGCGCCAACCTTGAGCGTCAGGTGATTTTCCCGTGAGCTTGGGTACACTGCCGCGGTCTTTTGCGTGGAGGTCGCCATGATCGGCAGTTGGCGTATACAACAGGTCGCCCGGGTAGTGCGGGCCGGTGGCGTGATTGCCTATCCGACCGAGGCCGTCTGGGGGCTGGGTTGCGACCCGTGGGCTGCGGACGCCGTCCAGCGGCTGCTGGAGCTGAAGATGCGCCCGATGGAGAAAGGCCTGATCCTGGTCGCCGCGCACATCGACCAGTTCGACTTCCTCCTCGATGATCTGCCCGAACGCTGGCTCGATCGCCTCGTCGGCACCTGGCCGGGGCCGAACACCTGGTTGGTGCCGCACCGTGAACGGCTGCCGGAATGGATCACCGGTCAGCATGACAGCGTGGCGCTACGGGTCAGCAATCATCCGCTGGTGGCCAGACTCTGCGCGTTGACCGGGCCGCTGGTATCGACCTCGGCCAACCCTGCCGGTCGCCCGGCCGCGCGTTCGCGGCTGCGGGTCGAGCAGTACTTCCCCGGCCAGCTGGACGCCGTCCTCAACGGTCCGCTGGGCGGGCGACGCAATCCGAGCACGATCCGCGACGTGCGCAGCGGCGAGGTGATCCGCGCGAGCTAGCGGCCGGTCATTGCGCCTCCGACTTGAGGCGCCCGCGCGGTGCGCCGTTACGGCAGCAGGATCGTCGAGCCGGTGGTTTCCCGTGCGGCCAGGCGGCGTTGGGCTTCGGCGGCGTCGCGCAACGGATAGCGCTGGCCGATCTCGATGTGGATCCGGCCGCTTTCGATCATCGCGAACAGCTCATCGGCCATCGCCTGCAGGCGTTCGGGCGAGTCGGCATAACCGGCGACCGTCGGCCGGGTGACGAACAGCGAGCCCTTCTGCGCCAGCACGCCGAGGTTCACCCCGGTGACGGCGCCGGAGGCGTTGCCGAAGCTGACCAGCAATCCGCGCGGGGCGACGCAGTCCAGCGAGATTTCCCAGGTGTCCTTGCCCACCGAGTCGTAGACCACTGGGCATTTGCGTCCGTCGGTCAGCTCCAGCACGCGCTGGACGACGTCTTCCCGGCTGCGGTCGATGGTCGCCCAGGCGCCCAGCGCCCGCGCACGTTCGGCCTTCTCGGCCGAGCCGACCACCCCGATCAGCCGCACGCCCAGCGCCTTGGCCCACTGACAGGCGATCGAGCCGACGCCACCGGCCGCGGCGTGGAACAGCACGGTATCGCTGGCCTGCAGCGGGTGGGTCTGGCGCAGCAGGTACTGGCAGGTCAGGCCCTTGAGCATCGCCGCGGCAGCCTCTTCGAAGCTGATCGAGTCCGGCAGCTTCACCAGATTCCCCGCCGGCAGCACGTGATGCTCGGCGTAAGCCCCCAGTGGTCCGGTGCCATAGGCAACGTGGTCGCCGGGCTGAAAGGCAGTGACGCCCTTGCCCACTGCCTCGACCACCCCGGCACCTTCGTTGCCCAGCCCCGAGGGCAGGCTCGGCGGTGCGTAGAGGCCGCTGCGGAAATAGGTGTCGATGAAGTTCAGGCCGATGGCGTGATTGCGTACGCGAACTTCGCCCGGCCCCGGCTCGGCCACCGGCGCGTCGACCAGTTCGAGAACCTCGGGGCCACCGTGCTGGCGGAATTGAATGCGCTGCGACATCTCAGGCTCCTGCTGGGGATCAAAGAGACCTATCCAACCTGCCGAGCCTGCTTTAGTCAATCGAGCGGATGCTATGCTTGCCGGCCCGATCCACGCCCCGACACCCCTGCGCCCGGCTCCGCTCGCGCGCGGTGCCGTCATTCGCAAGGTGATTCGTGAACGTTCGAACCGAAGCCGTCAAAGCCTACCTGCTCTCGTTGCAGGACCGCATCTGCGCCGCCCTGGAGGCCGAAGATGGCCGCGCGCGCTTCATCGAGGATGCCTGGACTCGGCCCGGCGGGGGCGGCGGTCGCACCCGTGTGATCGAGAACGGCGCGCTGATCGAGAAGGGTGGGGTCAACTTCTCCCACGTGTTCGGCACCGGTCTGCCACCCTCGGCCAGCGCGCATCGGCCGGAGCTGGCCGGGCGCGGCTTCCAGGCGCTCGGTGTATCGCTGGTGATCCACCCGGAGAACCCCCACGTGCCGACCTCGCATGCCAACGTGCGCTTCTTCATCGCCGAGAAGGAAGGCGAGGAGCCAGTCTGGTGGTTCGGCGGCGGGTTCGACCTCACGCCCTACTACGGCGTCGAGGAAGACTGCGTGCACTGGCACCGGGTCGCGCGCGATGCCTGTGCACCGTTCGGCGCCGACGTCTATCCGCGCTACAAGGAATGGTGCGACCGCTATTTCCACATCAAGCACCGCAACGAACCGCGCGGGGTCGGCGGTCTGTTCTTCGACGATCTCAACCAGTGGGACTTCGATACCTGTTTCGCCTTCCTGCGCGCGGTCGGCGATGCCTATCTGGAGGCCTACCTGCCGATTGTCCGCAGGCGCAAGGACACGCCCTATGGCGAGCGCCAGCGTGAATTCCAGGCCCTGCGCCGCGGCCGCTATGTCGAATACAACCTGGTCTATGACCGCGGCACGCTGTTCGGTCTGCAATCGGGCGGGCGCACCGAATCGATCCTGATGTCACTGCCGCCGCGGGTGAGCTGGGGGTATGACAAGCAGCCGCAAGCCGGCTCGGCCGAAGCGCGGCTGACCGAATACTTCCTCAAGGACCGCGATTGGCTGGCAGAGTGCTCCTGAGTACAACCCTGCGCCTAGTGCCCGTAAAAATAACTCGTTGATGTAGAAGGAATTCTGGATGGACCGCTACGGCGTCTTCGGCAATCCTATCGGCCACAGCAAGTCGCCGCAGATCCATGCGCTGTTCGCCGCGCAGACCGGCCAGGCGCTGCGCTACGACCCGCTGCTGGCGCCGCTGGAGGAATTCCCGGCGTTCGCCCGGGCGTTCTTCGAGAGCGGTCAGGGTGCCAACGTCACCGTGCCGTTCAAGGAACAGGCCTATCGCCTCGCCGACCAGCTGACCGAGCGCGCCCGCCGCGCCGGTGCGGTCAATACCTTGAAGAAGCTCGCCGACGGGCGCCTGCTCGGCGACAACACCGATGGCGTCGGCCTGGTCAACGATTTGCGCAACGCCGGCGTCGAGCTGGCCGGCCGGCGCGTGCTGCTGCTTGGCGCCGGCGGTGCCGTGCGTGGCGTGCTCGAACCGCTGCTGGCACAGCGCCCCGCCGCCTTGCTGATCGCCAACCGCACGCCGGCCAAGGCCGAACAGCTGGCGGCCGAATTCGCCGAACTCGGGCCGATCTCCGCCTGCAGCTTCGCCGACGTGCCGGCCCCGGTCGACCTGATCATCAACGGCACTTCGGCCAGCCTGGGCGGTGACGTGCCGCCCCTGGCCGACGCGCTGATCGTTCCCGGCCGGACCTTCTGCTACGACATGATGTACGCGGCCGCGCCGACGGCGTTCTGCCAGTGGGCGAGCGCGCGCGGCGCCCGGGTGCGTGACGGCCTCGGCATGCTGGTGGAACAGGCCGCGGCGGCGTTCGAGCTGTGGCGCGGCGTGCGTCCCGAAACCGCGCCGGTGCTCGCCGAACTGCGCCGCCAACTCGCCGGCTGAGGGCGCTCAGAGACGGAACTGAATCCGCTGGTGCAGATGCTGCGGACGCTCCAGCTCGTCGAGCATGCCGGCAGCGATGCGGCGCAGCTGCACGCGCGGATCGTTGCGCGGCAGTCCGGCGATGTCGCTCAGGTCATCGATGGACAGCTCCTCGCCCGCCGTGCCGGCGTCCACCAGCGTCCATTTCAGCGGGTGCGAGGCGATCAGCTTCAGCGCGGCGTCCAGTTCCGATTCCTCGGCATGCGCGGCGAAATCGGCCACCAGTAGCAGGCGCTCGACACCGGCCTCGGTCATGCCGTTGAGCAGCGTGTACACCGCTTGGTAGAGGTCCTGCGGTTGGCCGACGATGGCGGCATCCGGGGCGCTGGGCACCGACGGGCTGTCGAACAGGCAGATCACGCCATCCATGCCGGCGACACTGCGCGCCACGCTGGCGACGTCGAACAGGTCGCCGGGCTTGGTGCGCAGCCCGGGACGCGCGGTGATCGAGTTGCAGTCGTTGAGCAGGGCCACGGCTTCATGCTGCCGGCTCAGCAGTTCGCAGAGCACGGCACTGCCCAGACTGGAATGCGCTCCGTAGAGCGCGAACTTCAGGCGCGGCGTTTCGGCGTTGAGCATGGCGGCCGTCCTTTTAGCGACGTGTGACCAGATAGCCGATCAACGCGCAGGCACCGGCGGCCAGTGCCACCGTGGTCCACGGATGCGCGCGGGCGCAGTCCTTGGCCATGCGGCCGGCATCGCGGGTCCGCCGCGACAGGTCGGCGCAGTGTTCGTCCCAGTGAGCGTCGTGCCAGAGCGCTTCGGCGCGCGAGCGCAGATCCTGCAGACCGTGGCGGGAGCCGCGCGTGGCGTCGTGTCTGAGCTCGTCTAGGGCGCGCATGAGGGTATCGATCTCGTGCTGGACTTCGGCACGCGTGGTGGGTGTGTGGCTGAATCGCGACATGTGAGGCCTCCCCTGCAATCGATGTGAGCCAATTTGGACTCTGCGCCCTACCAAAGGTGCCACTCCGCCCGGGGACGGGGCGGCGCGATTGAGCTGGCCGCGCTACGCTCAGCGTAGTCGATGCTTGCGGCCTCGGCGTGGCGCCTCGGCGCATCGCACGCGAAAGCTGCGGTCCGCCTGGGGCGCGCATATACTGCGCGCCGCGTCTGTCGTTGCGGCGCGTCCCGTTTCCGAACCTTTCTGTGGGTGAAATCCGTGAAGCTACGTCAATCGTTCCTGGGGCTGCTGCTGGGATGCGGCGGTATCGTGCTGGCCACGCTGGCCTGCGCCGCGCCCAAGGGCCAGCAGGAACTGGCATCCGGCAGCGCCCTGCTGGTCGACCTGCGGACCAGTGAAGTGCTCTATTCGAGCAATCCCGACCTGGTGGTGCCGATCGCCTCGGTGACCAAGCTGATGACCGCGATGGTGGTGCTCGATGCCAAGCTGCCGCTGGACCAGGTGCTGCCGGTCACCATTCGCGAAGCGGTCGAGATGCGCGGCGTCTACTCGCGCGTGCGCCTGGGCAGTGAGATCAGCCGGCGCAACATGCTGCTGCTGACCCTGATGTCCTCGGAGAACCGCGCGGCGGCCAGCCTGGCGCACCATTACCCGGGCGGCTACGGCGCCTTTATCCAGGCGATGAACGCCAAGGCGCGGGCGCTGGGCATGAGCAGCACGCGTTACGTCGAGCCGACCGGGCTCTCCGAACGCAACGTCTCCAGCGCCAACGATCTGGTCAAACTGATCCGCGCCAGCCAGCATTACCCGCTGATCGAGCAGTTCAGCACTACCACCGAGAAGACCGTGGCGTTCCGCAAGCCGAGCTACACCCTCGGTTTTCGCAACACCAACGCGCTGGTGCGCAAGCCCAACTGGGACATCCAGCTGACCAAGACCGGCTTCACCAACGCCGCCGGTCATTGCCTGGTGATGCGCACCACCATGAATCGGCGCCCGGTGGCCTTCGTGGTGCTGGATGCGTTCGGCAAGTACACGCACATGGCCGACGCCAACCGGCTGAAGAAGTGGGTCGAGACCGGTGCCGTCACGCCGGTGCCGGCGGCGGCGCTGGCCTACAAGCAGCAGAAGATGGCCCAGCGCCAACAGATGCTGCAGGCCGCGCAGTAGCAGGATGGAGAAATGAAAAAACGCCGCATCGCGGCGTTTTTTTATGGTTGCCGGCTCAGAGTGAGCCGAGCCGCTGGACGAACAGGAAGAACACCAGCAGCACGCTATTGATCGCCCAGGCGGCGGTCAGCAGTCGCGCCATGTCGCCATAAAGCCTGTTGCGCACGTTGTCGGCGCACAGCCAGATTTCCATGATGATCCAGGCCGTGTAGCCGAGAATCAGCCCGAACATCAGCAGGTTGGTCGCCAGCGAGGCGCCGTTGAAATAGGCGAACAGCGCCATGCCCCAGAGAATCTGGCTGGGGATCACGCCATAGAGCCAGAACACCACGCCCAGCGGGCGTTTGATCAACAGGGAAGCCAGTGGGGATGACGATTTCATGGCTGCGATCCTTATTCCAGAGGGCTCGGCCATCATCCGCAGGACACTGCGGGTGGCGTGGACGAGGCGGCTTGCGAATGCCGCGCTCGATTTCACTCTAGCCCTGTCCCATCTGCGACGCAATGCCGCACCCTGCGAAGCCTCCGCGCGAATTTCTTGCGTTTGCGCAATTTCATTAGTTGATATTAATTCTTAAGATCACTCGCCTCCTCCACTCGCGGATCGCTCATGCGCCGTAGCCGTACGACAGCCTGGATTGCCCTCGCGGCCATGCTCCTGCATCTGCTGGCGATGCCGCTTGCCGGCAGCCTGTCGGCCGAGACCAAGCGCCTGCTCGGCTGGGGCGGCTACTGTCCGCTGGCGCAGCAGCTCGAACATGCCGGCCATGCGCAGGCGGCGGCCGATCAGCACGATTCCGGGCCGGCTGCGCACCACGCCAGCATGCCGCAGTGCTGTTGCGGTGCCGGTTTCGCCGGGCTCGCCGTTCTGCCCAGTGCCACGCCGTCGCTGCCCGATCCACATGCCCTGCTGCGGGTGCGCCTGCCCGCCGAGCCCGCATCGCTGCCAGCGCCGCGCCAGCAATGGCCGGCGCTCAACCCGCGCGCATCCCCCCTCGCCTGAAGCGGGCCGACCGGCCCTTTCGTTCATCGAACCGTACTTGCCGCCGCGGCTGTGGCCGCGCGCCCGTACCCGATCACCCGGCGTTTGAGCGTCGGGACACGAATCGCTTCAAGGAAACTCATCGATGGTCTTTCACCCGCGCGCCCCGCGCCACTCCACCCTGCCCTGCCTGCTGGCCAGCTCGGCCCTGCTGTCGCTCTGCGCAATGGCGCACGCCGACAACCGCGCCGACTCCGCCCTGAGTCTGGGCAGCAGCACCGTCACCGCCGACGGCAGCGGTCCGCTGCAGACCAGCAGCGTCATCAGCTCGGTCGACCTGCTCGGCGGCGACATCCTCGAGCAGCAGCCGGTGCTCTACAGCTGGGAACTGTTCCGCCGCGCGCCGGGCGTGATGCTCACCGAGTTCGGCCAGGGCACCAGCTCCGGCAAGCTGTCGTTCCGCGGCTTCAATGGCGAGGGCGAGGTCAACGCGGTCAAGCTGCTGATCGACGGCATTCCGAGCAACAGCAACGACGGCAACATGCCCTACCTGGATATGCTGTTCCCGCTGGAGATCGACGGCATCGAGGTGGTGCGTGGCACCAACGACCCGCGCTACGGCCTGTACAACATCGCCGGCAACGTCACCGTGCATTCGCGCACCGGCGGCGAATACGGCAAGGCGCGGCTGCGCTACGGCAGCTTCGACACCCAGGAACTGCAGGTGGCCAAGGGCATCGAGGGCAGCAACTGGACGCAGAACTACTTCATCGGCCAGCAGAAGAGCGGCGGCTATCGCGACCACGCCGACGCCGAGCGCACCAGCCTGTCCGGCAAGTGGTTCTACCAACCGGACGCCGCCGCCTGGCGCCTGGGCCTGATCGCCCGCCACTACCAGGCCGATGCCAACGAGCCGGGTTACCTGTCACGCGAGGATGCGCGCCGCTCGCCGCGCGAGTCCTACGCGCTGTCGGCCACCGACATGGGCGAGCGCGAGATGAACCAGCTCAGCTTGCACCTGGACAGCGAGCTGGCCACCGATCTGTCGTGGGCCACCAAGGTCTGGCTCAACACCCTGGACGACGACCGCTGGGTGCGCTTCTCGCAGTCGGCGCCGCAGCAGCAGCGCACCACCGAGGAGCGCCACTACGGTGCGCGCAGCTCGCTGACCTACCGTCCGGAGGTGGCCTGGCTGCATGACTTTTCCCTCGAAGGCGGGCTCGACACCGAGCAGCAACGCAACCGCAGCGAGCGCTTTACCACCGTCGAACGCGAGCCGGTGACGCAGACCCGCGACCAGCGCTTCGACTACGACAGCTACGGCGCCTACCTGCAGGCGGTGATCCAGCCGGTGGAGTCGCTGAAGCTCATCCCGGCGTTTCGCGTCGATCGCATCGAGGGCGACTACACCGACGAGCTGACCGGCAAGGACTATTCGATCAACGACTACGGCAGCATCGAGCAGCCGAAGATCAGCCTGGTCTACACCCCGGTGAAGGCGCTCAGCCTCTACGGCAACTGGGGCCGCAGCTTCCAGATCGGCACCGGCGCCGCGGCGTACAAGGTGCCGCCGCGCACCACCGACCTGTCGCCGTCGATCAACGACGGCTGGGAAACCGGCCTCAAGTTCAACCCGACGCCCTGGCTCGACGGCCGCATCGCCTACTGGGAGCAGGTCGCCTCCGACGAAGTGCGGCGCCGGCTCAACGACCCCAGCGGCGAATCGGAAAACCTCGGGCAGACGCGTCGCTGGGGTTACGACGCCCAGCTCAACCTCTACCCGAGCGCGGAGCTGAGCCTGTGGCTGGCGCACTCCTGGCAGTTCTCCGAGATCGAGAAAGCCGACCCGAGCCTGCCGGCCAGCCAGGGCCAGGAGATCGATCACGTGCCGCAGCGCCTGTATTCGGCCGGCAGCACCTACCAGGCGACGCCGGACCTGCAGCTCAGCGCCTGGCTCAACGGCCAGACCGACTACTACCTCGAGCGCGAGAACACCCAGGGCACCTACGGCGGCTATGTGCTGTTCAACCTCGGTGCCAACTACCAGCTGACCGAGCAGCTGGCCGTCGACCTGCAGCTGAAGAACCTCACCGATCGCTACTACGAGTACGTCTGGTACGACGGCGTGCAGTCGCTGCATGCGCCGGGTGACGGCCGCGCGCTGTACGCCGCCGTGACCCTGGACTTCTGAGCGGCATGAAGCGCTACCTGTTCCTGGCGCACCGCTGGCTCGGCATCGTCCTCGGCGTGTTCGTGCTGCTGTGGATCGTCAGCGGCATGGTGATGCTCTACGTCGGCTATCCCAAGCTGACCAGCGCCGAGCACCTGGCGCGGCTGGCACCGCTGGCCGGCGATTGCTGCGTCGCACCCGGGGTGGCGCTGGCGGCCGCGGGCGGCGCACGCCCAGCGAGCCGTCTGCGCCTGACCAGCGCCGGTGGCTCGCCGCGTTACCTGCTCGACTATGGCGAGGGTCCGCTGGTCGCGGTCGATGCACAGAGCGGCCGGCGTATCGAGCGGATCGGTCCGGCCGAGGCGCTGGCCAGCGCGCGGCAGTTCTCCGACGGCGCCGCGGTTCGTCTCATCGACCTGATCGACGAGGACGCCTGGACGCGCAACCACGCGCTGGCGCGGGAGCGACCGCTGTACCGCGTGCAGAGCTCGGATGCCGAAGGCCGCCTGCTCTACGTCTCCAGCCATAGCGGGCTGGTGGTACGCGATGCGACCGCGCAGGAACGTGCCTGGAACTATCTGGGCGCCTGGCTGCACTGGCTGTATCCGCTGCGCGAGGTGCTACCCAAGGCCGCCTGGGCCATTGCGCTGATCTACGGCGCGCTGCTGGCGGGGCTGATGGTGCTGCTCGGCTTGCTGATCGGCGTGTTGCGCTGGCGCTTCGCCGGTCGCTATCGCAACGGTTCGCGCTCGCCCTACCCCGGCGGCGCCGGCCGCGTGCATCACCTCGGCGGCCTGCTTGGCGGCGGCGTGCTGCTGGTCTGGCTGCTCAGCGGCATGCTGTCGATGGAACCCTGGGGGATGTTCCAGAACCGTTCGGGCATCAATGCCGGGGCGCTGGCTGGCGCGCCGCTGGCGGCCGGTGCCCTGCCCGGCGAGCTGCGCGCCAGCCTGCAGCGCCTGCGCGCGGCCGGTATCGAGGCGGTCGAGCTGGACTGGTATATGTTCGCTGGCGAGCCGTATCTGCTCGGCCGCGATGCCTACGGCGCAACGCGCGTACTGGCGCTGGGCGACGCCGCTGCGGCGCGGCTGCGCCTGCCGCGCGCCGAGCTGGAGCGCGCCGTGCAGCAGGCCTGGCCCGAGCAGGCGCCACAGTTCGACTGGCTCGAGCAGGCCGACCGGCACTACTACGCGCGCAGCGAACCCAGCCTCTACAGCGACCTGCCGCGGCGCCTGCCAGTGCTGCGCGTGCGCTTCGACGATCCGGCGGCGACCTGGCTGCACATCGATCCCTACAGCGGCATGGTCATCGAGCAGCTCGACGAGCGCCGGCGTGCGGTGCGCTGGGTGTTCAAGCTGCTGCACAGCTGGGACTGGCTGCCGCTGCTGCAGCGCCCGTGGCTGCGCGATTGCCTGCTGCTGGCGGGCAGCGCCGGGGTGCTGCTGCTCGGCGCCAGCGGCGTGCTGCTCGGCTGGCGGCGGCTGCGGCGCAAGCCGCGGCGGCGGGCGGAGGTCAGGGCCAAGGCGGCGGCTGCGTCGTCACGTTAGGCAGGCAGGATGCAACGATGGCGAGGCGCTCGACTCCAACCTCTACATCGCCCCTGTCTTGCCCCAACGGATCGACGCATGAGCAACCCGGACAACGCCTACATCCAGTGGCTGGTCGACCAGTCCATGCTGCACGCGGCGCGCCAGAGCGCGCGCCTCTACGCCGGCCAGTCGCGCCTCTGGCAGCGCCCCTACGCTCAGGCGCGGCCGCGCGATGCCAGCGCGATCGCCTCGGTGTGGTTCACCGCCTACCCGGCGGCAATCATCACCGCCGACGGCGCCTCGGTGCTGCAGACGCTGGGTGACGAACGGCTGTGGAGCGCGCTGTCCGAGCTCGGCGTGCAGGGCATCCACAACGGCCCGATGAAACGCTCCGGCGGCCTGCGCGGCCGCGAGTACACGCCCACGGTGGATGGCAACTTCGACCGCATCGGCTTCGACATCGACCCGGCGCTCGGCAGCGAGGAGCAGATGCTCCAGCTCAGCCGCGTCGCCGCCGCGCACAACGCCGTGGTGATCGACGACATCGTCCCGGCGCACACCGGCAAGGGCGCTGACTTCCGCCTCGCCGAAATGGCCTACGAGGACTATCCCGGCCTCTACCACATGGTGGAGATCCGCGAGGAAGACTGGGCGCTGCTGCCCGAGGTGCCGCCGGAGCGCGACGCGGTGAACCTGCTGCCGCCAGTGGTCGACCGCCTGAAGGAAAAGCACTACATCGTCGGCCAGCTGCAACGGGTGATCTTCTTCGAGCCCGGCATCAAGGACACCGACTGGAGCGCCACCGGCGAAATCATCGGGGTCGACGGCAAGGTGCGCCGCTGGGTCTATCTGCACTACTTCAAGGAAGGCCAGCCGTCGCTGAACTGGCTCGACCCGACCTTCGCCGCGCAGCAGCTGATCATCGGCGATGCCTTGCACGCCATCGACGTCGGCGGCGCGCGCGTGCTGCGGCTGGACGCCAACGGCTTTCTCGGTGTCGAGCGGCGTGCCGAAGGCAGCGCCTGGTCAGAGAGCCACCCGCTGTCGGTGACCGGTAACCAGCTGATCGCCGGCATGATCCGCAAAGCCGGCGGCTTCAGCTTCCAGGAGCTCAACCTGACCCTGGACGACATCGCGGCCATGTCCCACGGCGGCGCCGACCTGTCCTACGACTTCATCACCCGCCCCGCCTACCAGCACGCATTGCTCACCGGCGACAGCGAATTCCTGCGGCTGATGCTCAGGGAAATGCACACCATCGGCATCGACCCGGCGTCGCTGATCCACGCGCTGCAGAACCACGACGAGCTGACTCTGGAGCTGGTGCATTTCTGGACGCTGCACGCCTACGACCACTACCACTTCCGCGGCCAGACGCTGCCCGGCGGGCATCTGCGCGAACTGATCCGCGAGGAGATGTACGAACGCCTGACCGGCGAGCAGGCGCCCTACAACCTCAAGTTCGTCACCAATGGCGTGGCCTGCACCAGCGCCAGCCTGATCGCCGCCGCGCTGGGCATCCGCGACCTGGACGCCATCGGCCCGGCCGAGGTCGAGCAGATCCAGCGTCTGCACCTCCTGCTGGTGATGTTCAACGCCATGCAGCCAGGCGTGTTCGCCCTCTCCGGCTGGGATCTGGTCGGCGCCCTGCCGCTGGCCCCCGGGCAGGTCGCGCACCTGATGGGCGACGGCGACACGCGCTGGATCAACCGCGGCGCCTATGACCTGGCCGATCTTGCGCCCGAGGCCGAGGCCTCCGCCGAGGGCCTGCCGCGTGCTCGCGCGCTGTACGGCAGCCTCGTCGAGCAGCTGCAGAACCCCGGTTCCTTCGCCTGCCAGCTCAAGCGCATCCTCAGTGTGCGGCGCGCCTACGACATCGCCGCCAGCCGGCAGATCCTGATTCCGGACGTTCAGGCGCCGGGCCTGCTGGTGATGGTCCACGAGCTGCCGGCCGGCAAGGGCGTACAGCTCACCGCGCTGAATTTCGGCGCCGCGCCGATCAGCGAGACGATCTGCCTGCCCGGCGTCGCGCCGGGGCCGGTGGTCGACATCATCCACGAGCGGGTCGAGGGCGATCTGACCGAGAACTGCGAGCTGACGCTCAACCTCGATCCCTACGAAGGCCTCGCCCTGCGTGTGGTCAGCGCGGCCTCGCCGGTGATCTGAGCGGCCCTTCGCGGGCCGGCGCCGCGCCGCTATAGTGCGCGGCGCCGATCGCCTCCCCTCTGCGAGAACCACCGTGTCGCTCAAGCCGTTCCTTCGCCTGACCCGAGGCCTGCTCACGCTGCTGGCGCTGGGCAGCGCCGCCGTCCCGGCACAGACCAGCTGCCCGTCCGGCGAGCAGCCGCTTTGTCTGGGCGGCAACTGTTTCTGCGTGCCCGGCGCGGCCACCGACGCCCAGGTGGTGCTCGAGCGCGTGCAGCAGATGAGCGCGCTGGCGCTGCAGAGCTGGATCCAGCAGTCGCGCGAGCAGCTGATCGCCGCCGGCGCCGAGCCGATTCCGCTGCACTTGCGCCTGCAACTGGAGCCTTACTTCGACCTGGCGGTGCTGGAGACGGCGCGCTTTCGCGTTGGCGACCAGGTTGCGCTGGATGCCGGCAACGCGCTGTTGCGCAACCCGGACGTCAACGCCGTCACCCTGATCGACGTCATCGTGTTCCGCCGACCGGCGGACGCGCAGGACAACCTCGCGCTGTGGGCGCATGAGCTCAAGCACGTCGAACAGTATCTGGATTGGGGCGTGGCCGAATTCGCGCGGCGCTACACGCTGGATCACCGCGCCGTGGAAAGCCCCGCTTACGCGCTGGAGCGCGAGGTCGAGCAGGCGTTGCGTCAGGCCGAGGCGCAACCCTGAGCTGCGGACATGAAAAACCCCGCCGCGGCGGGGTTTTCGGTCACAGCGCTAGCGTTCAGTACACCGGCACCACCGCACCGGCGTACTTCTCGGCCATGAATTGCAGGACGTCTTGGCTATGCAGCACCTCGACCAGCTTCTGCATGGCGGCGCTGTCCTTGTTGTCCGGCCGGGCGACCAGGATGTTCACGTAAGGCGAGTCGCTGCCTTCGATGATCAGGGCGTCCTCGATCGGGTTCAGCTTGGCTTCCAGCGCGTAGTTGGTGTTGATCAGCGCCAGGTCGACCTGGGTCAGCACGCGCGGCAGGGTCGCGGCTTCCAGCTCACGCACCTTGATGTGCTTGGGGTTGTCGGCGATGTCCTTCGGCGTGGCGGTGATGCCGGCGCCTTCCTTCAGCGTGATCACCCCGGCCTTGGCCAGCAGCAGCAGCGCGCGGCCGCCGTTGGTGGCGTCGTTGGGAATCACCACGTTGGCGCCGTCGGGCAGCTCGTCCAGCGACTTGTACTTGCTGGAGTAGGCGCCGAACGGCTCGATGTGCACGCCGGTGACGCTGACCAGATCGGTGCCCTTGCCCTTGTTGAACTCGTCCAGGTACGGCTGGTGCTGGAAGAAGTTGGCGTCCAGGCGCTTCTCGGCGACCTGGATGTTCGGCTGCACGTAGTCGGTGAAGATCTTGATCTCCAGTTCCACGCCCTGCTCGGCCAGCTTGGGTTTGACGAACTCGAGGATCTCGGCGTGCGGCACCGCGGTGGCGGCGACTTTCAGTTCTTCGGCCGCCTGAGCGGAGAAGGCGGCAACGGTAGCCAGGGCGGCAATCAGTTTCTTCATCGTTCGGTTCCTTCAGGAGTTGAGCGGGGTGCGATGGTTCGCTCGCCCTGGTTGCGGTTATTTGCGCGAAAAATGCGTGACCAGCCGGTCGCCGACGCTTTGCAGTACCTGCACCAGCACCAGCAGTAGGACCACGGTGACCACCATCACGTCGGTCTGGAAGCGCTGGTAGCCGAAGCGGATCGCCAGGTCGCCGAGACCACCGGCGCCCACCACACCGGCCATCGCGGTGTAGGACACCAGGGTGATGGCGGTGACGGTAATCGCCGCGATGATGCCCGGCCGCGCCTCCGGCAGCAATGCGCTGAAGATGATCTGCCGGGTGGTGGCGCCCATCGCTTGGGTGGCCTCGATGATGCCGCGGTCCACCTCGCGCAGCGCGGTTTCCACCAGCCGCGCGAAGAACGGCGCAGCGCCCACCACCAGCGGCGGAATCGCCCCGGCCACGCCCAGCGAGGTGCCGGTGAGCAGCACGGTGAACGGGATCATCACGATCAACAGGATGATGAACGGCAGCGAGCGCAGCACGTTGACCACAAACGACAGCGCCGCATACAGCGGGCCGTTCTCGAACAGCTGACGCGGACCGGCGAGGAACAGCAGCACGCCCAGCGGCAGGCCGAGCAGGATGGTGAACAGCAGCGAGCCGCCGAGCATCAGCAGGGTGTCCAGCGAGGCCAGCCAGATTTCGTACCAGTCCACATTCCCTAACAAAGAGCTGAACAACGCATCCATCAGCGCAATACCTCCACGTGCACGTCGGCGGCCTGCAGACGGCTGATCGCCGCCGCCATGTCACCGCCGATCAGCGCCAGCGTGAGCTGGCCGTAGGGGGTGTCCTTGATGCGGTCGATGCGCCCGGACAGGATGCTGTAGTCGACCCCGGTTTCACGGGCGACCGTGCCCAGCAGCGGCTTGTAGGTCGAATCGCCCTGAAAGGTCAGGCGCAGGATGCGCCCTGGCACATGGGCGAAATCGTCGTGTTGCTCGCCTTCGTCCACTGCCTCGTCTTCCAGGACGAAACGCTGGGTGGTCGGGTGCTTGGGGTGCAGGAACACCTCGGTGACCGGACCCTGCTCGACGATCGCGCCGCCGTCCATCACCGCGACGCGGTCGCAGACGCGGCGGATCACGTCCATCTCGTGGGTGATCAGCACGATGGTCAGCTGCAGCTCGCGGTTGATCTCGGCCAGCAGTTGCAATACCTGCGCGGTGGTCTGCGGGTCGAGGGCGCTGGTGGCTTCGTCGCAGAGCAGGATGTCCGGCTCGGTGGCCAGCGCCCGGGCGATGCCGACGCGCTGCTTCTGCCCGCCGGAGAGCTGCGCCGGGTATTTGCGCGCATGGTCCGTGAGGCCGACGCGCGCGAGCAGGGCGGCGACGCGGCGGTCGATATCGGCTTTCGAGTAGTTGCCGGCCAGGCGTAGCGGCATGGCGACGTTGTCGGCCACGGTCTTGGACATCAGCAGGTTGAAGTGCTGGAAGATCATCCCGACGCGCTGGCGGAAGCGCCGCAGACCGTCGGCATCCAGCGCGGTGACGTCCTCGCCGTTGACCAGGATGCGTCCGCCGGAGGGTTCCTCGAGGCGGTTGATCAGGCGCAGCAGCGTGCTCTTGCCGGCGCCGGAATGGCCGATCAGGCCGAACACTTCACCGGAGGCAATCTCCAGCTGCGTCGGCTGCAGGGCGGGGACGTCCCTGCCGGCGGTCCGATAGGTTTTGTGGACTTGATGGAATTCGATCACGGGCGAACCTTGTGGGTGCGGCGTTCGTTGCCGGGATATTCGGCGAAAGCCGGGCATTCTACCCGTTTGCCGGGCGGGTCGCTCGAATGTGCCCATTCGATTGACTGAATATATCGCTGCCATAGGCAATGCAAATCGTCGCAGCCGGCAACCTTGCAGCCGTTGCCGGGGTCACTAACCGGTACGCCGTGAATTGATCACGCATCTGGCCAGCCCCGGCTCGATCGTTCGCGGTTCAGCTAATCGGCTAACCGAGGCCCATCATGACGCACAAGACCCCCAAACAGAGCGAGCTCGCCGGCACCGATACCGTCGACCGCGCCAATCACAACGCCAAGCTCGATCAGCTGGAAGCATTCCGCAGCGACGCCACCGGCGAGGCGCTGCGCACCAATCAGGGCGTGAAGATCGCCGACAACCAGAACACCCTCAAGGCCGGCGATCGTGGACCCTCGCTGCTCGAAGATTTCATCATGCGCGAGAAGCTCACCCACTTCGATCACGAGCGCATCCCCGAGCGCATCGTGCACGCGCGCGGCGCGGCCGCGCACGGCGTGTTCAAGAGTTACGCCGACCACAGCTGGCTGACCAAGGCTTCGTTCCTCGCCGGCGAAGGCAAGGAAACGCCGGTATTCGTGCGTTTCTCCACCGTGCAGGGCTCGCGCGGCTCGGCCGATACGGTACGCGATGCACGCGGCTTCGCTACCAAGTTCTACACCGACGAGGGCAACTTCGACCTGGTCGGCAACAATATGCCGGTGTTCTTCATTCAGGACGCGATCAAGTTCCCGGACTTCGTCCACGCGGTGAAACCCGAGCCGCACAACGAGATCCCGCAGGCGCAATCGGCGCACGACAGCTTCTGGGACTTCGTCTCGCTGACCCCGGAGTCCGCGCACATGGTGCTCTGGACCATGTCGGACCGCGGCATTCCGCGCAGCTTCCGGGCGATGGAGGGTTTCGGCGTGCACACTTTCCGCATGATCAACGCCGAGGGCGTCAGCCGCTTCGTCAAGTTCCACTGGAAACCGGTGGCCGGCGCGTTCTCGATGGTCTGGGACGAGACGCTGAAGATCGCCGGCAAGGACCCGGACTACAACCGCCGCGACATGTGGGAGTCGATCGAGAAGGGCGACTACTTCGAGTGGGAGCTGGGCGTGCAGGTGGTCGAGGAGGCCGACGAGCACAAGTTCGACTTCGACCTGCTCGACCCGACCAAGATCATTCCCGAGGAGCTGGTGCCGGTGCAGAAGCTCGGCAAGATGACCCTCAATCGCAACCCGGACAACTTCTTCGCCGAGACCGAGCAGGCCGCCTTCCACCCGGGACACGTGGTGCCGGGCATCGACTTCAGCAACGACCCGTTGCTGCAGGGCCGGCTGTTCTCCTACACCGACACGCAGCTGCTGCGTCTCGGCGGGCCGAACTTCCACGAAATCCCGATCAACCGGCCGGTGTGCCCGTTCCACAACAACCAGCGCGACGCCTTCCATCGCCAGACCATCCACAAGGGCCGCGCCAACTATGAGCCCAACTCCATCGATGGCGGCTGGCCCAAGGAAACCCCGCCGGCGGCCCAGGGCGGCGGGTTCGAGAGCTATCCGGAGCGGGTCGAGGGGCACAAGATTCGCAACCGCAGCGAATCCTTCGGCGACCACTTCTCCCAGGCCACGCTGTTCTGGAACAGCATGAGCGCGCCGGAGAAGGAGCACATCATCGGCGCCTATACCTTCGAGCTGGGCAAGGTCGAGCGGGTGTTCATCCGTGAGCGTCAGGTCAACGAGATCCTCGCCAACATCGACCTGGAGCTGGCCCGCCGCGTGGCCGAGAACCTCGGCCTGCCGGCGCCGAGCGCACCGACCGTAGCGCCGAAGGTGCCGACGCCGCAGAGCTCGCCGGCCCTGAGTCTGATGAACCACGTGCCGGGCAATATCAAGTCGCGCAAGGTGGCGATTCTGGTGTCTGCCGGCGTCGATGGCGCGGCGATCGATGCGTTCAAGGCCAAGCTGGCCGAGCAGGGCGCGCTGGCCAAGATCATCGGCCCGTCACCGGCGCCGGTGAAAACGGCGGACGGCAAGATGCTGCCGGTCGACGCCGCGATGGATGGCATGCCCTCGGTGATGTTCGACGCGGTGTTCGTCCCCGGCGGTGCCGATGCGGCGGCGGCCATGGCCAAGTCCGGCGAGGCCAAGCACTACCTGCTGGAGGCCTACAAGCACCTGAAACCCATCGTGGTGCTCGGTGCGGCACGGCCGCTGCTGGCATCGCTGAACCTCACCGCCGATGCCGGACTGCTGGAGGGCGATGCCGTCGATGGGGTATTCGGCCACTTCGCCCAGGCGCTCGGCCAGCACCGCATCTGGGCGCGTGAGGCCGCGGCGGCGGCGATCCCGGCGTAACGGGTCAGCGTAAGGGTGGATGGCCGCAGCCATCCACGCGGATGAGGCGCGAGGTCCGGCATGAGGCCAAACCAGGCACTGACGCGTGGAAAATCGCTTCGCGAGTTTTCCACCCTACGCAGGCTTCGGTACCAGCGGGGCGTAGGGTGGATGGCCGCAGCCATCCACGCAGGGCGGCTCCTCAGCTGCCCTGCAGCTCCCGCCAGTGCAGGAACAGCCGCAGGTCGAACTCGATCTGCCCGTAGCCGGGCAGCATGTGTTCGCACAGCTTGTAGAAGGCGCGGTTGTGCTCGCTCTCGCGCAGGTGAGCGAGCTCGTGCACCACGATCATCTGTAAAAACTCCGGCGCCGCCTCGCGGAACAGCGCGGCGACGCGGATTTCCTTCTTCGCCTTGAGCTTGCCGCCCTGCACCCGCGATACCGCGGTATGCAGGCCCAGCGCGCGGTGAGTCAGGTCCAGCCGGTTGTCGTAGAGCACCTTGTCGATCGGTGGCGCGCTTTTCAGGTACTCCTGCTTGAGCGTCTGCACGTAGCCGTACAGCGCCTTGTCGCTCTGCACCTCATGACGGCCGGGATAGCGCCGTTGCAGGTAATCGTCCAGACGGTCCTCGGCGATCAGCTGGCGCACCTGAGCCAGCAGCGCTTCAGGGTAGCCGCGCAGGTATTTGAGATCGGTCATGCGCGCTTCGGCCAGGCGAAGCTGAGCAGGAACAGCACGGCGGCGCTGACCACGATGGACGGACCGGCCGGGGTGTCCTCGTACCAGGACAGCGTCAGCCCCAGGCACACCGCGACGATACCCAGGATGCTGGCGCCCAGGGCCATCTGCTCCGGCGTGCGCGCATGGCGCTGTGCGGCCGCGGCGGGAATGATCAGCAGCGAGGTGATCAGCAGCACGCCGACGATCTTCATCGCCACGGCGATCACCACGGCGATCAGCAGCATCAGCGCCAGGCGAATGCCGGCCACCGGCAGCCCTTCGACCTTGGCCAGCTCCTCGTGCACGGTGATCGCCAGCAGCGGTCGCCACAGCGGAATCAGCATCAGCAGCACCAGGGCGCTGCCGCCGATGATCCAGGCCAGATCGCTCGGCCCCACGGCGAGCAGGTCGCCGAACAGGTAGCCCATCAGGTCGACGCGCACATCCTTCATGAAACTCAGCGACACCAGGCCGAGCGACAGCGTGCTGTGCGCGAGGATGCCGAGCAGCGTGTCCGAGGCCAGCGGCTGGCGCTGCTGCAGGGTCACCAGCAGCAGGGCGAGCAGCACGCAGCCGACGGTCACCGCCAGCGTCAGGTTGACGTCGAGCATCAGTCCGAGGGCGACGCCGAATAGCGCGGCGTGGGACAGGGTGTCGCCGAAATAGGCCATGCGCCGCCAGACCACGAAGGAGCCGAGCGGACCGGCGACCAGCGCCAGGGCGAGGCCGGCGAGCAGGGCGTTGAGCAGGAAATCGGGCATCTGGGGCTCTGTCTAGTGCTTGCAGTTCGGGCCGTGGACATGGGGTTTGCCGATCACCACGCTGCCGTGCAGGTCGTGGCGGTGATCGTGCTGGTGGTGATAGACCGCGAGGCTGCGGGCGTCCTGGCCGAACAGCTCGACGAAGGCCGGGTCGGTACTGACCTGCTCCGGATGGCCGGAACAGCAGACGTGGCGGTTCAGGCAGACCACCTGATCGGTGGCGCTCATCACCAGATGCAGGTCGTGGGAGACCATCAGCACGCCGCAGCCGTAACGCTCGCGCAACCGGCCGATCAGCCGATACAGCTCGGCCTGGCCGGCGACGTCGACGCCTTGCACGGGCTCGTCGAGCACCAGCAGCTCCGGTTCGCGCAGCAGGGCGCGGGCCAGCAGCACGCGCTGCAGTTCGCCGCCGGAAATTTTCTGTAGCGGGCTGTCGATCACCTGTTCGGCGCCCACCTCGCTCAGCGCCGTCAGCGCGCGGGCACGATCCACACCCGGCACAAGCCGCAGGAAACGCAGCACCGACAGCGGCAGCGTGGCATCGACATGCAGCTTCTGCGGCATGTAGCCGACCCGCAGCCTCGGCTTGCGCCAGACCTCGCCGCGCTCCGGCTTGAGCAGGCCGAGCACCACGCGCACCAGGGTGGTCTTGCCGGCGCCGTTGGGGCCGATCAGCGTGACGATCTCGCCGCGGTGCACTTGCAGGTGCGCGCCTTCCAGCACGTCCTGGCCGGCGAAGCGCACGTGGACGTCATCCAGCCGCAGCAGCGTATCGCTCATGCCGCGCTCCGGCACGGCGTGCAAAGCCCGACCACTTCGACGGTCTGGCCTTCGACGGCGAAGCCGACGTTGCGCGCCGCGGCCTCGATGGCCTCGGCGATGGACGGTTGCTCCAGCTCGATGGCGGTGTGGCAGCTGCGGCAGATGAGGAACTGGCCCTGGTGCGGGTGCTCCGGATGGATGCAGCCGATGAAGGCGTTGAGCGAGGCGATGCGGTGCACCAGACCGTTCTCCAGAAGAAAATCCAGCGCGCGGTATACGGTCGGCGGGGCGGCGCGGCGGCCGTCCTGCTCGCTCAGCACGGCGAGGATGTCGTAGGCGCCGAGCGGTCGGTGGCTCTGCCAGACCAGCTCAAGCACACGCCGGCGCAGCGCGGTCAGGCGCACGCCCTGGCGCGCGCACAGCGCATCGGCTTCGGCCAGCGCATGGCTGACGCAGTGGTCGTGGTCGTGGGGCGTGCAGGCCAGCGGAGTCTTGGACATGGGCGGCGACGTTCTGATGGGGAGACGTTATTATGTACCATTTCCAGCCTCCTGAGTGATAACCCGTGAAGCGTCTTTTCTCTCTCCCGCTGCTTGCCGCGTTGCTTGCATGCAGCGCCGTTGCCCAGGCCGACATTCGCGTGCTGACCAGCATCAAGCCGTTGCAGCTGATCGCCGCGGCGGTACAGGACGGCGTTGGCACGCCCGACGTGCTGCTGCCGGCCAGCGCTTCGGCGCATCACTACGCGCTGCGTCCGTCCGACGTCCGGCGCATCCGCGAGGCCGAGCTGTTCTATTGGATCGGCCCGGATCTGGAAACCTTCCTGCCGCCGGTGCTGAAAGGGCGTAGCGGCGCGACCCTCGCCGTGCAGCAGCTGCCGGGCCTGACGCTGCGGCACTTCGGCGACGCGCCGGCCAGCGAAGAGGCCGGGGAGCATGACGAGCACGACGAACACGGGCACGACGCGCATGAGCATGAGACCGCCGCTGCGCACGACGAAGACGAGCACGACCACGATCACCGTCCCGGCAGCCTCGACGCCCACCTGTGGCTGCTGCCGGCCAATGCGCGGGTAATCGCCGAGCGCATGGCCAGCGATCTCGCCGCTGCCGACCCGACCAACGCGGCGCGCTATCAGGCCAACAGCGCGGCCTTCGCGCAACGCCTCGAGGCGCTCGACGGTCGCCTCGGCGAGCGATTCGAGGGCCTGCGGGGCAAGCCATTCTTCGTCTTCCACGAAGCCTACGACTACTTCGAGGCCGCCTACGGCCTGCGTCATGCCGGCGTGTTCAGTGCTGGCGGCGAGGCGCAGCCGGGAGCCCGGCATGTCGCGGCGATGCGCGAGCGGTTGCAGC
This sequence comes from Pseudomonas sp. FIP_A4, assembly GCF_036701605.1. Classification (NCBI taxonomy): domain Bacteria; kingdom Pseudomonadati; phylum Pseudomonadota; class Gammaproteobacteria; order Pseudomonadales; family Pseudomonadaceae; genus Pseudomonas; species Pseudomonas sp. FIP_A4. The sequence continues at coordinate 37,512 of NZ_JAYDXP010000103.1, forward strand.
AGGCCGGGCCGAGCTGCGTGTTCAGCGAGCCGCCGGCTCGCCCGCGTCTGGCTGAAACCCTGACTCGCGGCCTGCCGGTGCGGATGGCCGAGCTGGATGTGCTCGGCGTTAACCTGACGGTCGGCGCACGCGGCTACGAACAGCTCGTCGAGGACCTCGGCGACACCCTGGCCGACTGCCTGCAAGCGCTCTGACAGACGGCGTGCGCTGCTGCTGCAGCACGCGCCCACCCGTCGGGAATTGCGCTGTTTTCATGTTGGCTCCCACCCTCGATTGATATCCATCATGTGCGTCCGACGCGCTCATGGCATAAGCTTCGCGATCTTTTTTATCCAATCGACGAAGGACGTGCAGCGCATGGCGAAGACGGGTGGGCCGGTCGCGGCAGAGAGCAAAATCACCTCCAGCATCCCCCTGCAGGTGGCCTCCGAAGATATCTGGGCGCAGAAATATCGCCTGACCAACAAGGACGGCACGCCGGTCGACGACAACGTCGACGCCACGTGGCAGCGCGTCGCCCGTGCCCTGGCCGATGTCGAGCCGGCCGAGCAGCGCGAGCACTGGCATGAGCGCTTCCTCTGGGCGCTGCGCAACGGCGCCATACCGGCCGGGCGGATCATTTCCAACGCCGGCGCGCAGGACTACAAGCCGGCGACTTCGACCATCAACTGCACCGTCTCGGGCACCATCACCGACTCGATGGACGACATCCTCGGCAAGGTCCATGAGGCCGGGCTGACGCTGAAGGCCGGCTGCGGCATCGGCTACGAATTCAGCACGCTGCGCCCGCGCGGATCGTTCGTCTCCGGTGCGGGCGCGCACACCAGCGGCCCGCTGTCGTTCATGGATATCTTCGACAAGATGTGCTTCACCGTCAGCTCCGCCGGTGGCCGTCGCGGGGCGCAGATGGGCACCTTCGAGGTCGGTCATCCGGACGTGCGCGAGTTCATCCGCGCCAAGCGCGAGGACGGCCGGCTGCGCCAGTTCAACCTCAGCCTGCTGATCACCGACGAGTTCATGCAGGCGGTGGAAGCCGACGGCGAGTGGCCGCTGGTGTTCCCGGTGCATGCCAAGGAAGCCGCCGAGCTGGACCTGAGCGACGCCGAGCACGTGCTCTGGCGCGAATGGCCGGTGCACGACAACTACATCGTGCGCGATGACGGCCTGGTCGCCTGCAAGATCTACGGGCGGGTCAAGGCGCGGCATCTGTGGGACATGATCATGGTCTCCACCTATGACTACGCCGAGCCGGGCTTCATCCTTATCGACCGCGTCAACCAGCTGAACAACAACTGGTGGTGCGAGGCGATCCGCGCCACCAACCCCTGTGGCGAACAGCCGCTGCCGCCGTACGGCTCCTGCCTGCTGGGTTCGGTCAACCTGACCAGCTTCGTCATCGACCCGTTCGGCGCCGAAGCACGCTTCGACTGGGACAAGTACCGCGAAGTTGTGCGCATCTTCACGCGCATGCTGGACAACGTCGTCGAAATCAACGGCCTGCCGCTGGAGCAGCAGCGCCACGAGATCGAGACCAAGCGCCGCCACGGCATGGGTTTCCTCGGCCTCGGTTCGACGCTGACGCTGCTCAAGTTGCGCTATGGCAGCCCGGAAGCCTGCGTGTTCACCGAAGAAGTTGCGCGCGAGATGGCGCTCGTCGGCTGGGAACAGGCGCTCGAACTGTCCCGCGAGAAGGGTCCGGCTCCGCTGCTGAGCGAAACCTTCACGGTCACCGCGGAGATGCTGCGCAAGCGTCCGGAAATGGCCCGTGATGGCTACAAGGTCGGTGATCAGGTGGCCGGCCGCGTGCTGCACGCCAAGTATTCGCGCTACATGCAGAAGATTGCCGAGTACGCCCCCGAGCTGATCGAGGCGCTGGCCACCGAAGGCGCGCGCTTCACTCACCACAGCTCCATCGCGCCGACCGGCACCATCAGCCTGAGTCTGGCCAACAATGCCTCCAACGGCATCGAGCCGAGCTTCGCGCATCACTACTCGCGCAACCTGATCCGCACCGGGCGCAAGGCCAAGGAAAAGATCGAGGTTTACAGCTACGAGCTGCTGGCCTATCGCACGCTGATCAACGAGCGCGCCAAGCCGGGCTCCGACGAGCCGGGCGAGAAGCTGCCGGACTACTTCATCACCGCCGACGACGTTACTCCGACCCAGCATGTCGACATCCAGGCTGCGGCGCAGAAGTGGGTCGACTCGTCGATCTCCAAGACCGCCAACGTGCCGACCGACTATCCGTTCGAGTCGTTCAAGGACATCTACCGCTACGCCTGGCGTCAGGGCCTGAAGGGTTGCACCACCTTCCGCTTCAACCCGGCGGCATTCCAGGGCGTGCTGGTCAAGGAAGCCGATCTGGAGAAAACCCTGTATCGCTTCACCCTCGAGGACGGCAGCGTGGTCGAACTCAAAGGTAATCAGGAAGTGGAATACGACGGCGAGGTGAATACCGCCGCCAACCTGTTCGATGCCCTCAAGGAAGGCTATTACGGCAAGTACTGAGCCGAGCCGCCAACTGAATAGTCGCCGGGCCGCCAACGCCGCCCGGCAGGAGAGACCGCACCAATGACCGTAAAGATCACCCAGCGCATCAAGGGCTTCAAGGTCGTCGACGAGACCCTCGAACGTCCCGCCGCGCCCGCGCCTGCCACCGATAGCAAGGCGGCCAAGCCCGTCAAGGTAGTGGAGATGGACGAGAGCCTGCAGCGTCCGGAAACCCTCATCGGCATGACCTACAAGATCAAGTCGCCGTTGTTCGAGCACGCGCTGTACGTCACCGTGAACGACATCGTGCTCAACGCCGGTACGCCGCACGAGCAGCGCCGGCCGTTCGAGATCTTCATCAATTCGAAGAACATGGACCACTTCCAGTGGATCGTCGCGCTCACCCGGATCATGTCCGCGGTGTTCCGCAAGGGCGGCGACTGCACCTTCCTCGTCGAAGAGCTCAAGGCGGTTTTCGATCCGCGCGGCGGCTACCTGAAGAAGGGCGGCGTCTACATGCCGTCCATCGTCGCCGAGATCGGCGCGGTGCTGGAGCGCCATCTGATCGCCATCGGCATGATGGAAGGCCAGGCGCTGGACGAAACCCAGCTTAGGTACCTGGCGGAGAAGCGTGCCGCCTACGAGGCCAGCCAGGGCGCGGTGGCGGTCGAGCCGGGCGAGGGTTTCCCGGCGGGTGCGCAGTTGTGCAACAAGTGCAATACCCAGGCGGTGGTGCAGATGGACGGTTGCGCCACGTGCCTCAACTGCGGCCATTCCAAGTGCGGCTGAGTTCGCCGGTCGAACGCTGCGCCTGACAAAAAAGCCCGGGGTCGATGCCCCGGGCTTTTTGTTGGTGTGGCGCTCAGCTCACCACGTTGTAGCACGGCTCGTAGGCCGCGCTGCCCGGCAGCTTCATGCGGTGCTGCTCGACAAAGGCCTGCAGCAACTCGTCCAGCGGCTGCATGATGCAGGCGTCGCCGTGAATCTGGTAGCGGCCGTGCTGTTCGATGCGGCGAATGCCCTTGTCCTTGACGTTGCCGGCGACGATGCCGGAAAACGCGCGGCGCAGGTTGGCGGCCAGCTCGTGGGGCGGCAGCGCGCGGCGCAGCTGCAGGCTGGCCATCGCTTCGTGGGTAGGGTCGAACGGGTGCTGGAAGCTCTCGTCGATCTTCAGCAGCCAGTTGAAATGGAAGGCATCGTTGCGCTCGCGGCGGAAGCGGCGCACCTCGTGCATACCGGCGACCATCAATCGCGCCACTTCGCTCGGATCGTCGATCACCACCTGGTAACGGCTCTGCGCCTGCTCGCCGAGGGTGGCGCCGACGAATGCGTGCAGCTGTTGCAAGTACGGCGCCGCCTCGCGCGGGCCGGTGAGTACGACGGGGAAGGGCAGCTCGCGGTTGGCCGGATGCAGCAGGATGCCGAGCAGGTAGAGAAATTCTTCGGCGGTGCCGACGCCGCCGGGGAAGATGATGATGCCGTGGCCGACGCGCACGAAGGCTTCCAGGCGCTTCTCGATGTCCGGCAGGATCACCAGCTCGTTGACGATCGGGTTCGGCGCCTCGGCGGCGATGATGCCCGGTTCGGTGAGGCCGACGAAGCGGCTGCCGGTCAGGCGCTGCTTGGCATGGCCGATTGCCGCGCCCTTCATCGGGCCTTTCATCACGCCCGGCCCGCAGCCGGTGCAGACGTGCAGACTGCGCAGGCCCAGCTCGTGGCCGACGCGCTTGCTGTATTTGTATTCCTCCAGGCTGATCGAGTGGCCGCCCCAGCACACCACCATGTTCGGCTCGACGCCCGGGCGCAGCGTGCGGGCGTTGCGCAGCAGGTGGAACACGTAGTCGGTGATGCCCTGCGAGGTGCTCAGGTCGATGCGGGCGTTGCCCAGCTCGCTCTCGGTGTAGACGATGTCGCGCAGCGCGCTGAACAGCATTTCACGGGTGCTGGCGATCATCTCGCCATCGACGAAGGCATCGGCCGGGGCGTTGAACAGCTCCAGGCGCACGCCGCGATCCTGCTGACGGATTTCTACCTCGAAGTCGGCATAGGCCTCGAGGATGGTCTTGGCATTGTCGATGCGCGCGCCGGTATTGAGGATGGCCAATGCGCACTGGCGAAACAGCTTGTGCGCACGCCCGGCGCCGACTTCGCTCAGGTGCTGGACTTCGCGCTGCGAGAGGGTTTCCAGGCTGCCCTTGGGGCTGACCGAGGCATTGATTACATGGCGTTGGGTCATTCGTCGTTCCCTGAAGGCGCTGCACCGAACGGCGATGCTCGGCCGCAGCGCAAGAGTGGGGCGCCGCTAGGCGCAAAAGAGCGGGCGGCCGGCGACGCTCAGCGTCGGTCCGGACCGCAGGTATCAGCGTTGCCGCTGGAAAAAGAGCGCCATCTTACCCGGGCGTGGCCCGATACTCGACCGCGCGGTCGCGTCGTCAGAAGGCAAAAGGTAGGACACTCGCCGGCTGCTGGCGTGCGACCAGCAGGCGATGAAATTCGCCCGGGTCCTTCACCTGCACGTCGGGCGTGCCCTCGAAGTGTTGTGCCGCGATCAGGCGCGACAGCCAGAAGCGCACGCAGGCGACACGCAGCATCGGCTGCCACAGCTCGGCTTCGGCCGGGGTGAAGCGGCGCAGCGCGGAATAGGCGGCCAGCAGCGGCTCGCTGCGTTCGGGATCGATCTCGCCATTGGGGTGCGAACACCAGTCGTTCACGGCGATGGCGAGGTCGTAGAGCATCGGCCCGGAGCAGGCGTTGTAGAAGTCGATCACCCCGGTCAGGTGGCTGCCTTCGAACAGCACGTTGTCGCGGAACAGGTCGGCATGCAGGTTGGCACGCGGCAGGGCGAGGAGCTTGGGGCGCAGCTCGGCGATTTCCGCCAGGCCATCGCGCAGCAGCGGCAGTTGGTTCTCGGGCAGGTTCAGCGCCAGGCTCGGGCCTTGTTCCTGCATCCAGTCCAGCCCGCGGTCGCTGGCGCGCTCGAGAATCTGCTCGCGGGTCGCCAGATGCAGGCGTGCCAGCAGGCGGCCGACCTCTGCGCAGTGATGCGGGTTGGGCTCGATCACATGCCTGCCGGCCAGGCGCGGCTGCAGCAGCGCGGGCTTGCCGGCCAGCTCGCGCAGCGCTTTGCCGTCTTCGCTGTGCAGGGCGTAGGGCACCGGCAGACCGGCGCGGTGCAGGCGCTCGAGCAGCTCGATGAAGAACGGCAGATCCTGCGTCGGGCCGCGCTCGATCAGCGTCAGCACGTATTCGCCCTGCTCGAGACTGACGAAGAAGTTGCTGTTCTCGCTGCCGGCGGCGATCCCCTGGAAGTCACGCAGCCGGCCGAGCCGGTACGGCGCCAGAAAGGCTTCCAGCTCGTCGCGCTGCAGGGGGGTGAATACCGACATGTCAGGCCTCCCGACGGCTTACCAGCTGAAGATCTTCCAGGCGGGAATCAGCATGTCCGGCTGGTCGGCGCGCACGAAATTGCCGTCGTTGCCGTCGGCGCGCACCAGGAAGTACGGCTTGCCATGCTTGGGCGTCACCTTGACCGCATAGAGGAAGCCGTTGACGCGGTACTCCTCGACGGTGCGGTCACCCTCCTGGCGGATGGTCACGTCCGGCTCGCCGTCGACCGACTCCTGGGCAAAACCGGTCAGAGGCACGCACGCCAGCAGGGCGGCCAGCATCAGGGGTTTGAGAGCGCGCATGATAACCTTGTCCCTTTGTCGATAAGTGGTCCTGTGCATTCTAGCGCCGGGCCCGCCGAAAAGGTTATTCCGCTCATGAGCCAAGCGCCCCTCGTCCTGGTGGACGGTTCGTCCTACCTCTACCGCGCCTTCCATGCGCTGCCGCCGCTGACCACCTCCACCGGCAAACCGACCGGCGCGGTGAAAGGCGTGCTGAACATGCTGCTGGCGTTGCGCAAGCAGTACCCGGACAGCCCGTTCGCCGTGGTATTCGACGCCAAGGGGCCGACCTTCCGCGACGAACTGTTCGAGCACTACAAATCCCACCGCCCGCCGATGCCGGATGACTTGCGGGTGCAGATCGAACCGCTGCATGCGGCCGTGCGCGCCCTTGGCCTGCCGCTGCTGAACGTCGATGGCGTCGAGGCCGACGACGTGATCGGCACTCTGGCCCGGCAATGCGCGGCGCTCGGTCGCGACGTGGTGATCTCCACCGGCGACAAGGACATGGCGCAGCTGGTCTGCCCGCATGTCACCCTGGTCAACACCATGACCGGCAGCGTCTACGACATCGAGGGTGTGAAGACCAAGTTCGGCGTCGGCCCGGAGCTGATCATCGATTTCCTCGCGCTGATGGGCGACAAGGTCGACAACATTCCCGGCGTGCCGGGCGTGGGCGAGAAGACCGCCTGCGGGCTGCTCAATGGTATCGAGGGCGGCTTGAAGGGCCTCTACGACAACCTCGATCAGGTCGCGGCGCTGCCGATTCGCGGTGCCAAGACGCTGGGCGCCAAGCTCGCCGAGCATCGCGATGCGGCGTTCATGTCCTACGAACTGGCGACGATCAAGCTCGACGTCGCGCTGGACGTCGAGGTCTGCGACCTGATGCCCGGCGAGCCACACCGCGAGGCGCTGATCGCGCTGTATCGCGAACTGGAATTCAAGAACTGGCTCGACGACCTGCTGCGCGAGGCCAAGGCCGCGGGCGAGAACTGCGAGGTGGCGCCGGAGAACTGCTCGATCCAGGCCGAAGCCGACTACGAGACGCTGCTCGAACAGGCCGACTTCGATCGCTGGCTGGCGCGCCTGCGAACCGCCAGCTGCTTCGCCTTCGATACCGAAACCACCAGCATCGACGCCCAGCGTGCCGAGCTGGTTGGGCTGTCGTTCGCCATCGAGGCCGGCAAGGCGGCCTACGTGCCGCTGTGCCATAGCTATATGGGCGTGCCGCAGCAGCTCGAGCGCGACGCCGTGCTCGCTGCGCTCAAGCCGCTGCTGGAAGACCCGGCGAAACCGAAAATCTGCCAGCACGGCAAGTACGACATGAACGTGCTGATGCACTACGGCGTCGAGATGCGCGGCATGGCCTTCGACACCATGCTCGAATCCTATGTGCTGGACGCCACCGCCACCCGCCACGACATGGACAGCCTGGCGCTCAAGTACCTCGGCCGCGGCACCATCCGCTTCGAGGACATTGCCGGCAAAGGCGCCAAGCAGCTGACCTTCGACCAGATCGCCATCGAGCAGGCCGGCCCCTATGCCGCCGAGGATGCCGACGTCACCCTGCGCCTGCACCGGACCCTGCTCGGCAAGCTGGAGCAGACGCCGTCGCTGCTCAAGGTGCTGACCGAGATCGAGATGCCGCTGGTGCCGGTGCTGGCGCGCATCGAGCGCAACGGCGCGCTGGTCGATGCGCAGCTGCTCGGCCAGCAGAGCGTCGAACTCGGCGAGAAGATGGTCGAGCTGGAGCGCGAAGCCTTCGCCATCGCCGGCGAGGAGTTCAACCTCGGCTCGCCCAAGCAGCTCTGCGCGATCCTCTATGACAAGCTCGGTTGCCCGGTGCTGTCCAAGACCGCCGGCGGCCAGCCGTCCACCGCCGAAAGCGTGCTGGCCGAGCTGGCCGAGCAGGACTACCCGCTGCCCAAGGTGATCATGCAGCACCGCAGCCTGAGCAAGCTCAAGGGCACCTACACCGACAAGCTGCCGCAGCAGATCAACCCGCGCACCGGGCGCATCCATACCAGCTACCACCAGGCGGTCACTGCGACCGGGCGGTTGTCGTCCTCCGACCCGAACCTGCAGAACATCCCGATCCGCACCGCGGAGGGCCGGCGCATCCGTCAGGCCTTCATCGCGGCGCCCGGCTACCGGCTGCTGGCGGCGGACTACTCGCAGATCGAACTGCGCATCATGGCGCACCTGGCCCAGGATGCCGGCCTGCTGGATGCGTTCCGCAACGGCCTGGACGTGCACCGCGCCACTGCCGCGGAGGTGTTCGGCGTGCCGCTGGAGCAGGTCAGCAGCGACCAGCGGCGCAGCGCCAAGGCGATCAACTTCGGTCTGATCTACGGCATGAGCGCCTTCGGCCTGGCCAAGCAGATCGGCGTCGGCCGCAAGGAGGCGCAGGAGTACATCGACCGCTATTTCGCCCGCTACCCCGGTGTGCTCGCCTATATGGAACGCACCCGCGCCCAGGCCGCCGAGCAGGGCTTCGTCGAGACGCTGTTCGGCCGACGCCTGTACCTGCCGGAAATCCACTCGAAGAACGGCGCCATGCGCAAGGCAGCCGAACGCACTGCGATCAACGCGCCGATGCAGGGCACCGCGGCGGACATCATCAAGCGCGCGATGGTCGCCGTCGACGCCTGGCTGCAGGACTCGGGGCTGGACGCGCGCATCATCCTGCAGGTTCACGACGAACTGGTACTTGAGGTCCGTGAGGATCAGGTCGAGACGTTGCGCGAGCGCATCGGCCCGCTGATGAGCGCGGCCGCCGATCTGGACGTGCCGCTGCTGGTCGAGGCGGGCGTCGGCGCCAACTGGGACGAGGCGCATTGAGTTTTTTTCGCGGCCCGTGGAACCAATTGCGGAACCCGATGGTCAATGCATGCGAAGGGTGTAAAAGCCCTTCAATGCTCCTTGTTGTGTTAAGTGTTGGCAGATCTCTGGACCCCGCCCTAGCGGTCCGGATTTGGACCTCGAACTTCCCCCTCCCCCAATGAAGTTCGAGGTTTTTTTTTGCCTTGAAAAAACCTTCGCGTCGTCATTCATCTGCGCAAGAAGTGGCGCACTCCTCTGTGGATAACTCTGTGGAAAGGCCTGTGTAGCGCTTGCGGTACGCAACGCGCGCGCCGTTGCGCAAGCTTTCCTTACGGCTGCGCCAGATCCTGCGCAGCTTTCTGTGATGTGCTTCCGCTCGGACGCGCGGTTTTCCACTGGTCGATATGTAACTATTTGAATTTAAACAAATTTATAGTTTTGGCATGGTGCTTGTAACAACACAAGTTGCCAACTACGGCATTTCATTCAGCAAGGAGAGCACCCATGCCAACACCCGCGTACCTGTCCCTGGAAGGCACCAAGCAAGGCCTGATCACTGCCGGCACCTTCACCGAGGACTCGGTGGGTAACATTTTCCAGGAAGGCCACGAAGATCAGATTCTGGTCCAGGCTTTCCAGCACCAGGTCATCATTCCGCGTGACCCGCAGTCGGGCCAGCCGACCGGACAGCGCGTGCACAAGCCGCTGATGATCACCAAGGTGTTCGACAAGTCGTCGCCGCTGATCTTCAACGCCCTGACTTCCGGCGAGCGCCTGAACAAGTGCCGTCTGGAGTGGTACCGCACCTCGTCTACCGGCACCCAGGAACACTACTTCACCATCGAACTGGAAGACGCGGTGATCGTCGACGTGCAGTCGCGCATGCCCAACTGCCAGGACCCGAACATGTCGCATTTCACCCATCTGGAAGACGTGTACTTCACCTACCGCAAGATCGTCTGGACCCACGAAGTTTCCGGCACCTCCGGCTCCGACGACTGGCGCACCCCGATCGCCGGCTGATTCGCCGCGGTCCCGCTTCGGCCAGGCTCGCCTGGCCGAACGTCTTTTTGCGAAGCACCGAACAGAATCCGACGTTGCCGTTGCGGAATGCGTAAGGCGCGCGTTGCCGAGCGGCCGGTCTGTGCTACATCGACGCTCCGCAGCGCCCCTGCGCCGATACATGGACTGAACAGGAGGAACATGGATGTTCGCCCCAGCCAACCAGGCCCATTTCAGCCTCACGTTTGACGGTTTCGCGCACGACTTCAAGGTGCTCGAATTCCAAGGCCGCGAGGCCATCAGTCAGCCCTATCGCTTCGAGCTGGAGCTGGTCAGCGAACGCCCCGATCTGGAGCTGGAAAGCCTACTGCACCGCCCGGCCTTTCTCGCCTTCGCTCCGGATGGCAGCGGCATTCACGGCTTGGTATATCAGGCCGGCCAGGGTGAATCCGGCAAACGTCTGACCCGCTATCGGTTGACGCTCGTGCCGCAGCTGGCCTACCTCGCCCATCGCACCAACCAGCGCATCTTCCAGCATCTGAGCGTGCCGCATATCGTTGCCAAAGTGCTCGAGGAACACGGCATTCAGGCCGACGCCTATCGCTTCCAGCTCGGTCCGGTGATCTACCCGCCGCGCGAGTACTGCGTGCAATACGATGAATCCGACCTGCACTTCATCCAACGCCTGTGCGAGGAGGAGGGTATCCACTATCACTTCCAGCACAGCGCAGATGGACATGTGCTGGTGTTCGGCGACGATCAGACGGTCTTTCACAAGCTCGCCACAACTGCCTATCAGCAGGACAGCGGTCTGGTCGCCGACCAGCCGGTGATCAAGCGCTTTGGCCTGCGTCTGGAAACCCGCACCAGTCGCGTCACGCGCCGCGATTACGACTTTGAGAAGCCGCGTCTGACCATGGAGGCCGCTTTCCATAGCGACTTCCAACCCGCTCTCGAGGACTATGACTACCCAGGCCGCTTCACCGAGCGCGCCCGCGGCAAGCACCTGTCGCAACGCGCCTTGGAGCGCCACCGCCACGATTACGAACTGGCCGAAGGCGAAAGCGACCAGCCGAGGCTGGTGAGCGGGCATTTCCTCCCGCTCACCGAACACCCCTGCAACGACTGGAACCAGCTCTGGCTGCTTAACGAAGTGCTGCACGAAGGCAAGCAGCCGCAGGTGCTGGAGGAGTCGGTCACCAGTTATGTCGATAGCGGTGACGGTTTCGTCCAGGGCTACCGCAACCGCTTCAGCGCCACGCCTTGGGACATCCCCTTCCGCCCGGCCCTTCGCCATCCGAAACCCAGGATCCTCGGCAGCCAGACCGCCGAGGTCACCGGCCCCGTCGGCGAAGAAATCCACTGCGACGAGTACGGCCGGGTGAAGGTCCAGTTCCACTGGGACCGCCACGGCCAGGCCGACGACAAGACCAGCTGCTGGTTGCGCGTCAGCTCCAGCTGGGCCGGCGACCGCTACGGCGGTATCGCCATCCCGCGGGTCGGCATGGAAGTGCTGGTGACTTTCCTCGAAGGCGATCCCGATCAACCGCTGGTGACCGGCTGCCTGTACCACAAGGAGCATCAGGTCCCCTACGACCTGCCGGCCAACAAGACCCGCACGGTGTTCAAGACCCTGAGCAGCCCGGGCGGTGGCGGCTACAACGAACTGCGCACCGAAGACCGCAAGGGCGCCGAGCAGATCTACCTCCACGCCCAGCGCGACTGGGACGAGAACATCGAGCACGACCAGAAGATCCGCGTCGGCCACGAGCGCCACGACACCGTGGAAGCCAGCAGCTACAGCGAGTTCAGGGCCGAAGAACACCGCACCACCCACGCCGACCGCAAGAGCGAAGTCCGCGCCAGCGACCATCTGACCGTGGGCAACAGCCAGCACCTGAAGATCGGCAGCGGCCAGTTTGTCGAAGCGGGCCAGGAAATCCACCTCTCTAGCGGCCTAAAAGTCGTCCTGGAGGCTGGCAGCGAACTCACCTTCAAGGCAGGCGGCAGCTTCGTGAAGCTCGACGCAGGGGGCGTGACGTTGGTGGGGCCAGTGGTCAGGGTGAATTCGGGCGGTACGTCGGGGAGCGGGGCGGGCGCGGCGCCGATATCACCTGACTTGCCCAAACCAGCAGATACCGCACCGGTGGGCGAGAAAACCGGTACTGCCACCACCAACCTACCGTCTCTACCTTCAGAAAAGGGGGGCAAGGGGTCGCAGCAACTGATCGTGGACGTATGGGGTGACCCGGAGCAAGGCGGGCAAGTCAAGTTGCTCGACCCGGAGGAAGGCGCATGAGCGAATTGATGGATCACCCCATTGATCAGGGCGTTCGCAAACGAACCCAGTATGACGACGCTCAACGCAAGAGACTCGCACTGAGCATCGAGCGGGAGGACGGTGGTGAGCTTTCTTTGCCCATTGCCGTGGACATGCGCAGCCATGATGAAGAAGAGAACATTCAGCAGAACACGCTTCTGGCGGTAATGCCGCTGGCCAGACTTCCTGGTCACAACGCCTATAACGAAACCCCCAAGGGAGCGCTCCCGCGCTCTGGTCGTATCTACGTATTTCAGAGCGGCAAGCTCTGGCGCGAAGTGCTATGCGACGGCCGGGGCAACATGAAGGATGTCGATCTTGCTCATTGGCGCAAGCGGGCCGAGAACAAGGCTTCTGCCGATGATCGTCGATCCGTTGGCAAGCAACAGCAGATTCTGTTGATCCCGATACTGGTACAGGGACAATCCGTCGCCAACAACTACCTGATGGCCTACAGCGAAAAGCCCTGGACGTGGGAATACATCCAATGGCTGGAGGCTGACCAGAACAGAATCAAGAGCCGTGCGCAGAATGTGGGGTTCGCTTGGTCAGCGGCCGTCGTCGGCCAAGGACAATGGCGCCCGACGCAAGCGATGCCGGCAGTCGTGATCGGTGCCCAGACAGAGGGCTACAGGCCACGGGATTTCAGTATCGAAAGTTTGCTGGGTGACCCCTCCCTGTTCACGCCCAGCCTTGGCAGTCTCCCATCGAACGAAATGAGCAGCCGCATGCAGATGCGCCTGGAGGAGCTTGCTGCCGCGACACAGAGCCAACCCCCGCAGCCGCTGCCAACATTGGAGGCCGGCAAGGATGTGCTTGTAGACCGCAATCTGCGCTCCTATCCCAGGCTGGTCGGGCTCATGCTCGATGATCCTCTGTTCGCGCTCAGACACGCCTGCGCGCAAGCACGCCTGGCGGAATCCTACCTGCTTACCCTCAATGCATTGGTGCCGCATCGTCCGAATGGTCAATACGCCCATGCGCTATACAGTTCGGTTCTGCAGAGCCCTAGCAGCCCGCTGGGTAAGCTCAAGAAACACCTTCATCTTGAGCAGCTTCAGGACACCGTGTTCGACGGGGAGCGCAAGGTGGCCCGAAACCATCTTGCCTCGCAACTTCAGCGCGTCACCGATCTGATATCGGATGTGCCGCTGGCTGCAAGTCTGTGGGATTGGCAATACACGCACGATGAACGCCTGTTAGAACCCTATCTACTGTTCAGCGAAATATTCACCACGCTGGGGAAGCTGCCGGAACACATAGATGCCTTAGCCCAAGCGGGCAGCAGCAACGCCTTGCAAGGCCGCATCGCTCAACTGAGTGATCGACTCCTGAGCGGACATCACCCTATTACCCAGCCATTTTTGGCAAAAGCGGATGGCGCGCTGCCTGAGCCCGTGAACCGACTTGTCGCCCTGGCTGCGAAGAAGCGTGAACCCGACCCGCAACGTCTGGGCATGAGCAGCCTTCTGCACGTTGCCAACATCGATCCGCAGGATGCGGACAAGGGGTTGATCTACAAGAACCTGCACTCGCTGATCGACGATTTCACGACCACCTTCTCCATGGCCGTGCTGACCCAGATTCAGCGTCTGAATGCCGCCGATGTAACGGTAGCGATTCGGTTCAACCGCCTATTTGGGCCGACGCTCGGTGTGCTCGATAAGCTCTCCCCTAGCTGGCACGGTATACAGCTGGTCACCGAGTCACAGGCTCAGGCTGCGAACCTCAGGATTCTTGGTATTCAAGGAGAAGGCCTTAGAAATGGCCTGACCGTTTCCGAGCGTGCGGCGATCACTCGCAAGAACTATCTATATCTGAACATCAACAACCCTCAGGGACAGGTCGTCGCTTCCACCAGCCCTCGCCAGGTAGGCCATGGACTGCCAAATCATGGCTCAGGAGTAATCATTGCGGCGCCTGCCGATCACCCGGAAGTGGCCAAGTACAGTGCCTGGAAACATGCGGTTGCCAACAAACTCGATACTGCTGCGCGGTCGCCCTCTATGCCACTGGTTGCAGTGGCTTGCGCCATGTACAACCTGAATGTGCAGGTTGAGGGGATGAAGAGTTTGCAAAGGGAAGTGGGGGATGGCCGACGCCGCTATGTGGCAGGTTATGCATCAGCAGCAGCAGATCTTATGGTTGCCTCGGGAAATCTTTCCAAATTTGTTCTTGGCGGCGAACACCAGCTCGTGACATTGCTAAACAAGCCTCGTGTCGACGTTTATAGGTTTTCCACCCGCTGGGCCATAAATCTGACCGAGCAAACGGGCAACCCGCGGTTGCCCATACTGCGTGCTCTTTCGGGCGGGGCCATGCTTGTGACAACGCTGATTACCGTCTGGGACGCCAAGCGCGCCTGGAACCAGGGTGATCGCGATGCCGCTTTGGTCTATGGCGTAGCGGCTGCAGGTGGCGCAGCCTGGACGGCCTACGCCTTGGGTATGTGCATCAACCCTGTGGTGCTGGTAGCAGGAGCGATGCTATTCATAGGCGGCAACATTGTGGCGGGCTGGCTGGTCGACAGCGATATCGAGGCCCTAATGAAGAACGGTCCATTTGGCAGGGATCATGGCCAGACAAGCATGCTCGACAAGGTATTCGGTGACGACCAGCGCTTTGCCCATCTCAGCGATCCGAAAGCTGCCTACCAGCAACTGATCGGCATTCTCGGCAGGCCCGTGATTCAGGTCAGCCGCCTAGGTGATTGGCTCGACCAAGCACCCCGTAGCGTGCGCTCTCGCCTCGGCACCCTCAACGGGCAACGGGCCCCACTGAACACCGGTTTGGAATGCCGCCGCGCATCGGCGCAACCTTTCGAGCGTGAAGACTGGGCGGTACGTGTCCATTCGCCGCTGCTAGGAATGTTCGATGCCCAGCATTTTCAGTTCTACGCCAGGGAAGAAGTGGCGGCCCTCCCATTCACGGGAGTCTTCAACGTAGAACGCCTTGAGCAACGTACGATCAACGAGGCGAAGTTGACGGGACACCCTTTGGACAATACTTCGGTGCTCTATATTCTGCCGAAGCAGTTTCCCGTGATGACTCAAACGCCATTGCAACGTCACGCTCAGAAAATCACCCAGCGCCTCAAGGTTTTTGGCCAGTTCCGTCTCGCCAAGGCGTCCGACCGATCCGATGAATTGGTGCTGCCACAACCCAGTCCGAAAACCTGGCGTCCCTATCAGCCCGCCTTTTCTCGACCGCCCGCTCCGAACACTCAACCTGATGATGCACCTTACTGGCAGGTTGAAATCCAGGAATTCAAGGTATGACGATTAAAACTTACGGCCCTGCTGCCTATTGCGGCCAAACATTGCCCTCACTACCGCCACCTATTCGCGATAAGCAAGGCCTGTTCGACACCGCCTTGAAATGGGGGCATTACGCCAATCTGGACTCGATATCCGAAATCGAAGGTCAGCTTATGGGAGAGGCCCATCTGACTTATGAGCGGCAAGCAAAGGAGAAACGTAAACAACATATTTATTGCGATGCAGAGCGTTGGAACTTCGAAAATAGTGGCAAACTATTGAGTTTTTTATTTGTATCGAGACTTTGTTGTATAACTTTGTTTTTTTTTCCATGGGTTGTGGAAGTTTCGGTAATTTATGACTCCATGATCATTCCGATATTTGGAGTTGCCCTGATGTTTGTGAACTTGATTGTCTATAGTTCATCAAGGCCCTGGCTGGCCTATATACTTTGGGGGGCGCTAACAATAATCACCGCTGGAAGTATTGCCTGGGATCAAGGTGCACTCTGGGGTTTCTGGAGTGAACAAACCGCATTCTGGTTTGGAGCGGTTCTGCTGTTCATGGCAGCTATCGGTGTCGACCTGCTGATCGGCCTGTACTCTTTGATCTACACCCACGACGGCAGCGGCTTCAACCGGCGTGACGGCATGCTGCGCATCGGCAGGCGCTTCCGCTCTCCCTTCGTTGCGCCCTTCTACGAGTTCGATCCGGTCATGCAACTGCAGGTCACGCCCCATGGTGGGCATGACTACGTGCTCTGGCTGCATCACCGCTACACCGACACCAAGGTCTGCTTGGGCATGAAGATGCATAGCCTCGGGCTCGACAAAGCCAACCTATACGCCTTCTGGGATACCTTGCAGCGCTATATGGATGTCGAGCAGCCGTTACCCGACCTGCCCGTGCTGGAGCAGAGCCGCCACCTCGACCCGGTTACTGCTGCCCATGATGCCGCCATCGGCCGCCCCGAGCGCTACTGGCGCGACCGTACACTCGAAGGCTGGAAGCGCAACTCCGCTTCCAGGGCGTTGCGGGAGAAGCTGGCCAGCCACCCTTGGCAGCAACACCCCTGCACCCTGCGCGCCAGAATCGATGCAAGCCTTAGCATCGAGGACTACTACCGTAGCCAGCAGGCCAGGGGCATCCAGGTCGCCCGCAAGGGCGGCGACGATGCTGTGGCTCTCCAAGGTTAGCTTGGTGCAGCGCCTAGATGGCATGGGCTCAGCGCAGCAGCTGTAGGGGCCTCACGGCAATTCCAACCCACCTCCAGCCTTATGCAGCCCGCGCAGGTGCTCCCCGATCTGCGTCAGGTTGGCTTCGATCGCTTCCAGTTCCTTCCGCCGCTCGTCTCCGAGCAGTACGCGCACTTCGCGGTCGAGTTCTTCGCTTAGCTGGTTCAGGCGCAGCTGGCGCTGTTCGCTCTCGCGCTCCAGGCGGCGCCACTCGCTGGCCTGTGGCAGGCCGTAGCCGTCGCCGTCGAGCAGTTCGGCCGGGCGGCTGAGGTAGCCGCTGCTGGCGAGGATTTCCTGCAGCGCGCCGTCAGCCTTGTCGAGCCGGGCGTCCTGACCGCGACCACCGAGGTAGCGGTTCTTCAGTTCGTCCTGGGCCAGCAGCAACTGCTTGCGCAGGGCGGCCTGCTCGACCAGCAGCAGCGCGGCGGCGGCGCGCAGGTCGGCGCGTTCGATCCACGGCCGGCGCTTGGCCGCGTCGAGCTCCAGCCATTGTTCAACGCTGTTTTGCGGCAGGCCGAGGCGTTCCTTGAGTACGACGAACATCGCCTGATAGCGGTCGCGGTAGGAGTCGAAGCGATAGCCCAGACGCAGCGCTTCGCGAGGGTCGTCGAGTACGCTGGCATCGGCGAGGCCGCGGTGGATCAACACCTCCAGCAGGCCGTTGGGCATGATGCTGTCCAGTGCGCGCAGCTCGTCGCGCGCGGTGCCGCCGCGCAGCAACTTGAGGGTTTCGACCGCACAGTTGTTGGAGAGGAAGTAGTAGTCGCCGTCGTAGCTCCAGTGCAGCTCGGCGCTGCGCTCGACCAGCTGGCGAATCTCCTCGCGGCGTAGCTTCAGCGGTACCGAGGCGAGGCTGCGCAGCTCCACCTTGGTGTATTCGTCGATCACCTGGCCCAGCGGCAGGATGAACAGCCGCGAGGGGTAGGCGCCGGTCAGGCCATCCCAACTGGACAGCTGCACATCATCGACGAAGGCGCGGAAAGACAGCACCAGATGATGTTCCAGATCCAGCCGGCAATCCGGTCCGGGCGTGCGGCCGGGCGCGCAGATCACCAGACGTAGCATGCTGTGACCCCAGCGGCTGACCCAGGCGTCGTTGGCTTCGGCGAACAGGTAGTCGACCTCAAAGACCCGCGCCGGATCGAGCGTCAGCAACGGTGTGCGGCCGAAGTCTCGGCCGGCATTGAGAAACGGATAGCCCGGCGCGCAATCGGCCGTGGACGCCGGTGTCCAGCCGAAGTGCGCGCTGAAGTAGCGCTGCAGCGAGGGGCGGCGGCAGGCGTAGCTGGGGTCAAGCAGAAAATATTCGAGATTGACCGCGACAAACTCGCGCGGATTGCTCAGCTCGTAGCGATCCGGGCTGCGTGCGACCTGAGCGTTGGTCAGTTCGCGCGCGCCGCGGCGGCCGACCCGCTGCGGCCAGCCGGCGAGGTCGAGCAGGCGCGGTTCGTCGCTGAGGGTGAAGCGGCGCCGCTCCTGGCCACGGCAGTCGTCCGGCAGACCGACCGCGCCGAGACTGCCGACGCGCTGGCGGCACTGCGCCTGCAGAAGATGCTGGTCGGGCGACCACAGGCGGGCGCGATCGTAGAGGTGGGCGATTTCGTGGATGACGGTGGCGAGCAGTTCGCGGCGAACCGTGCCGTGCGTACGCCCGGTACGCTGGCTGGCGGCGGAGCCGTCGACGAGGGCCGGCAGCAGTCGTCGATTGAGTTCGAGGCGATCGCCACCGGCGCGACCGTAGGCTTGCGTTGGCAGCCCGTCCTGCCACACCACCTGCACGTCGCGATCCAGCCGCTGGAGCAGGCGCGGCGGCAGCGCGGCCAGCGCCTCGTCCAGCAGCGCCTGGCTGGCCTGGCGTTCGCTGGCCTGCAGGGCGGTGGCATCCAGCGTCAGACGCAGGTCGGCCTGGGCGGTGGCGGCCAGGCCCAGGCAGCTCGCCAGCAGCCAGGCGCGAATCACAGGGCGAGGATGGCTTCGGCCAGGGCCAGATCGCTGGCGTCGCGGGCCGCCGGGAATTCGCTGCGCAGCGAGCCGAGCGCGGCTTCCAGGCGGGCGCCGCGGATCTCGCCTTCGCTGGCGACGAAGCTGGCGGCCTCGTCGCGGGCTTCGACCACCACCTTCATGTCGCGGATCGAGGTGGTGGTGTCGGAGGTGAAATCGAGGCTGCGATCCAGCGCGCGCACCACGATGTTGCTGGTTGCCACCAGCGTCTGGGCCTGGGCGGCGCCGGCGCATAGCGCCAGGGCGAGGGGGAGGGCAATCGACAGTCTGTGCATGGTGCGAGTCTCATGGCTGGGGCGGGCGATGCGCGATGACGGCATCGGGCGCCGGATCATTGAACGAGGATGGCCTCGGCCAGCTGCAGATCGCTGGCGGGCAGGCCGGGGTGCTGCTCGCGCAGCCAGTGCAGCGCCGCCTGCAGGCGCGCGCTGCGGATCTGGCCGCCACTGCCGACGAAGCTGGCAGCATCGTCGCGGGCGGCGGCGACCAGCTTGTTGTCGAACGGTGCACTGGTCAGCTGGCTGGCGACGAAGGTGGTCTTCGCGACGCCGGCGATGGTGGTGTCCAGTGCCAGCGCGGGGCCGGCGGCGCAGCAGGCGATGGCGAATACGAGGTGCAACGAACGCATGGGAACCCTGGCAGCAAAAAAACGGCGCCAAGGCTAGCGAAACGCCGGTCTCAGGGCCAGCGTCCGCCGCGATCGCCTCACAGCGCGAGGATCGCCTCAGCCAGTTGCAGGTCGCTGGCGCCCAGTTGCGGTTGCTGTGCGCGGATGTGCAGCAGCGCGGCCTCCAGATGCGCACCGCTCAGCTCACCCTGGCTGGCGACGAAGCGCGCCGCGTCGTCGCGGGCATCCAGCACGAGCTTGTCGTCGCGCAGCGAGGAGGTCAGGTCGGAGGTCGCATCGACGGTGTTGATCAGACCGCCGACCACCATGTCGGTGGTGCCGGTGAAGCTGGCGGCCGAGGCGTTGCCGGCCAGCAGCAGGCCGGCGGCGCAGAAGGGGAGCAGGTAGCGGTGCATGACGAAGTCTCCAGATGTTCGCACTAGACCGTACCGCTTGCAGCATGTTCCGCCCCGCGGCCGGCTGGGCGCAGCATAGGCGCCCGGTCGCGGCCTGCAAAGCGGATCGTGCGATCCGCGTCTGGGCGTTCAGCGCCAGAACGGCCGGCGCAGCTCTTCCTGGCGTTCGCTGGGGCTGATGCCGGCATCCGCCAGCAGTCGGGCGTCCAGCTGTGCCAGCTGACGGCGGCTACGCGCGCGTTGCTGCCACAGCCGCAGCGTGTGCGGCAGGCGCGCAAGCCAGGCTACGGACGGGGTGATGATGACGAGGGTGCGAGGCGCGGCGCGGTCCATGAGGCCTCTCCTTCCCGGCTGGCGGGGGCTGATGTCTGGGGAGACAGGATGGCGCGCGTCACGCCGGCGCGGCAGCCACAGGGAAAGACAATTGTGCCGGTGCAGTCGCGGCGCGCGGCAAACTGTACCGCTGCCCGGTGGTGCAACTGTTCGTCGTGCGCTAATCGCGTCGTGGTCGCGCCACGGCGCCCGGGGTGGCGCCGAAGTGCAGGCGGAAGGCGGCGATGAAGGCCGAGGTGGAATCGTAGCCGCAGGCGAGCGCGACCTCGGTGACCGCCTCGCCCTGTTCCAGCAGCGGTAGCGCGCTGAGCAGGCGCAGGCGCTGGCGCCAGGCGCGGAAGCTGAGGCCGGTATCGCGCTGGAACCGGCGCGTCAGGGTCTTCTCCGACACCTGCAGGCGCTCGCTCCACTGCGCCAGGCCGAGCGGCAGGTCGGGCTGCGCGTAGAGCGCCTCGCAGAGCTGCCGCAGCCGCGCGTCGCCGGGCCATGGCAGCGAATAGCCGATCTCCGGTGCGGCGCGCAGCTGGTCCAGCAGCACCGCGGCCAGACGCCCGTCGGCGCCCTGCTCGTCGTACTCCACCGGCAGTTCGCCGAACGCGCGGATCAGCTCGCGCAGCAGCGGGCCGACCGCCAGCACCTGGCAATGCGGCGGCGCCCAGGACACGGCGCGGTAATCGATGTACAGGCTGCGCATTTCGGTACGTGGCGAACTCACCACCTCGTGCAGCAGCCCCGGCGGCACCAGGATGGCGCGCTGCGGCGGCGCGAGAAAACGGCGCCGCTCGGTGTGTACCCGCAACACGCCGCTGGTGGCGTAGGACAGCTGGGCCCACGGATGACTGTGGCGCGGCGTGGTGGTGCGCTCGGCCAGCGATTCACTGCGGGCGAATAGCGGGCGCGGCAGGGACGCCATCGTCGGGATGGGGCGTTGCGGCAGGATGGTCTGTCCGTTTGTCGACATTAGCTGGCTCGATGGCGTTAGTCGGATATCCGAGACGACAGTAGACTCGCGCTCAATCCGTCGCAAGTCACCGTCCTCAGGAGCACACATGGCCAGACCCCGCCTGTTACCGGACAACTTCACCCTTGCCCTGCTTGGCGCGGTGGCCCTCGCCACGTTGCTGCCGGCGCGCGGACAGGGCGTAGCGGTGTTCGAGTGGATCACCAACCTGGCCATCGGCCTGCTGTTCTTCATGCATGGCGCCAAGCTGTCGGGGCCGGCGATCCTCGCGGGACTGGGGCACTGGCGCCTGCACCTGCTGGTGTTCGGCTGCACCTTCGTGCTGTTCCCGTTGCTCGGCCTGGCGCTGCGACCGCTGCTGACGCCGCTGATCGGCCCGGAGCTGTATCTGGGCATGCTCTACCTGTGCGCGCTGCCGGCCACGGTGCAATCGGCTATCGCCTTCACCTCGCTGGCGCGCGGCAACATTGCCGCGGCGGTGTGCAGCGCGGCGGCCTCCAGCCTGATCGGCATCTTCCTCACCCCGTTGCTGGTGCTGCTGCTGATGGGCGCGCAGGGCGATGGCGGCTCGACACTGGATGCCATCGGCAAGATCGTCGTGCAGCTGCTGCTGCCGTTCATCGCCGGGCAGTTCGCGCGGCGCTGGATCGGCGACTGGGTGGCGCGCAACAAGGGCTGGCTGAAGAACGTCGACCAGAGTTCGATCCTGCTGGTGGTCTACACCGCGTTCAGCCACGCGGTGGTCGAGGGCATCTGGCAGGAGGTGCCGCTGCCACAGCTGCTCGGCCTGGTGCTGGCCTGCTGCCTGTTGCTGGCGCTGGCGCTGGGTATCACCTGGCTGATCGCGCGCGGGCTGGGCTTCGATCTGGAGGACCGGATCACCATCCTCTTCGCCGGCTCGAAGAAGAGCATGGCGACTGGCATTCCGATGGCGCAGGTGCTGTTCGCCGGCGGCGCGCTGGGCACGCTGATCCTGCCGCTGATGCTGTTCCACCAGATCCAGCTGATGGTCTGCGCGGTGCTCGCTCAGCGTTATGCGGCGCGGCCGGAGTCGCCGCCGGTGGCGAAAGCTGTGTAGTTCGCCACCAATAGCTTGGAGATTCGTGACGGATACGCACAAATCATTTGCCCGTTCCGATCTGGGTGCGGTGCGCGGGGATGAGTAAGCTGCGCGCCAATCCGTTCCCGAGGCCTCTCCATGAAGAAGATTCTGCTACTCAACGGCGGCAAGGCGTTCGCCCATTCGGCCGGCCGCTACAACGCCACGCTGCATCACGCCGCACTCGAAACCCTGACGGCGGCCGGCTTCGAGGTGCGCACCACCGAGATCGACGCCGGCTACGACGTGCAGCAGGAAGTCGAGAAGATTCTCTGGGCGGATGCGCTGATCTATCAGATGCCCGGCTGGTGGATGGGCGCGCCCTGGACGGTGAAGAAGTACCTGGACGAAGTGTTCACCGCCGGCCACGGCAGCCTCTACGCCAACGACGGTCGCACCCGCTGGGACGCGTCGCAGAAGTACGGCAGCGGCGGCCTGCTGCAGGGCAAGCGCTACATGATTTCCGCCACCTGGAACGCGCCGCAGCAGGCCTTCGACGACCCCAGCGACTTCTTCGCCGGCAAGGGCGTGGATGCGGTCTACCTGCCGTTCCACAAGGCCAACGAGTTTCTCGGCATGCAGGGCCTGCCAACCTTCCTCTGTGTCGACGTGATGAAGCGGCCGCAGGTCGAGGCGGATGTCGAGCGCTATCGGCGGCATCTGGGTGAGGTGTTCGGCTTCAGTGTCTGACCCTTCGCTACAGGCAAAGAAAAACCCCTCGCGGCATGGCCGGGAGGGGTTTTTTCGTTTCAGCGCGAGGCGATCACTCCACGGCCTTGACCATGTCCTCGACCACCTTCTTGGCGTCGCCGAAGACCATCATGGTCTTGTCCATGTAGAACAGCTCGTTGTCGAGGCCGGCATAGCCGCTGGCCATGGAGCGCTTGTTGACGATGACCGTCTTGGCCTTGTACGCCTCGAGGATCGGCATGCCGGCGATCGGCGACTTCGGATCGGTCTTGGCCGCCGGGTTGACCACGTCGTTGGCGCCGAGC
>NZ_JAYDXP010000104.1:0-301 GCF_036701605.1 Pseudomonas sp. FIP_A4
AGCAGAACCACGCCGGCAACGACCAGGCCGCCCGGAAGGTGCCTGCTGCGTGGAGCGCCTGCTGGAGCCGTACCCGTCGCTGCTGGAGCGCCATCAATCGACGAGCCAGCCGCTCATCGGCGATCTGCTTCATCAGGTAGATCCGCCCGCGCGGTCCGTCCTTCTCGTCGCCGAGCTTCTGGTAGGTCGGGCAGGTGGCGTTGCAGAAACCGCAGTGCACGCAGGAGCGCAGGATGCTTTCGGCATGTTCGCCTGCATACCCTCGATCAGTTCCTCTCGCGCAACCTCGTTAATTGCACCA
>NZ_JAYDXP010000109.1:0-30467 GCF_036701605.1 Pseudomonas sp. FIP_A4
GCAGCCGACCCTGATCAAAGGCCACAACAAGATGCGCGTGTTCCAGGAGGAAATCTTCGGGCCGGTGGTGGCCGTCACCACCTTCAAGGACGAAGCCGAAGCGCTGGCGATCGCCAACGACACCGAGTTCGGTCTGGGCGCTGGCGTCTGGACCCGCGACATCAACCGCGCCTACCGCATGGGTCGTGGCATCAAGGCCGGTCGCGTGTGGACCAACTGCTACCACCTCTACCCGGCGCATGCCGCGTTCGGTGGCTACAAGAAGTCCGGCGTCGGTCGCGAAACCCACAAGATGATGCTCGACCACTACCAGCAGACCAAGAACCTGCTGGTCAGCTACGACATCAATCCGCTGGGCTTCTTCTGATTGGATGGGCTCCGGCGCAGCGCGCTCCCGCCGCGCCGGTTTCTTTGCTGGCACCTTAGGGTGCAGGGTCTTTCCGGGAGTTTCTCCCTCATGTCACCCGGGTGACTCGTTCGCAACGCGGCTTTTCAGCCGCGTTTTTTTATGCGCGGCAGAAGCGGCGTTCGTCGGCAGGCTGCGTGTTCCGGGGCACTACGAAGGCAGGTTGAAATCTACTTCCAAAGTACCATTCTGCCGGTGGCGGAGTGGGTGCTTAATGAGGGTGCCGGGCATTTCCGGCGCCACGTATAAGAAGAGGATCGAGCCATGTGGACCAAACCCGAATACACCGATCTGCGTATTGGTTTTGAAGTGACGATGTATTTCGCCAATCGTTGATCGTTTCCGCCCCGGCTCCGGCCGGGGCTTCGCTTTCAGGGGTAGCCCATGTTCATCCAGGTTCTCGGATCCGCTGCGGGCGGTGGTTTTCCGCAGTGGAACTGCAACTGCGCCAACTGCGCCGGTTTGCGTGCCGGCACGCTGCGGGCCCAGTCGCGCACCCAGTCGTCTATCGCCATCAGCGAGGACGGCGTCGAATGGGTGCTGTGCAACGCCTCGCCGGACATCCGCGCCCAGCTGGAAGGCTTTCCCAAACTGCAGCCCGCGCGCAAGCCGCGTGATACCGCCATCGCCGCAATCGTCCTGCTCGACAGCCAGATCGACCACACCACCGGGCTGCTGACGCTGCGCGAAGGCTGCCCGCACGAGGTCTGGTGTACCGAAATGGTCCACCAGGACCTGACCAGCGGCTTTCCGCTGTTCAACATGCTGGAGCACTGGAATGGCGGACTGAAGTGGAATCGTATCGAACTGCAGGGCAGCTTCGTCATTCCGGCGTGCCCGAACCTGCTGATCACGCCGGTTCCGCTGCGCAGCTCAGCGCCACCGTATTCGCCGCATCGCAACGATCCGCATCCGGGCGACAACATCGGCCTGTTGATCGAGGATCGGCGCAGCGGCGGCACACTGTTCTATGCGCCGGGGCTGGGGCAGATCAGCGATGGGCTGCTGGCAATCATGCGCCGCGCCGACTGCCTGCTGGTGGATGGCACGCTCTGGCGTGACGACGAAATGCGCGTGCGCGAGGTCGGCGATAAGCTCGGAACCGAGATGGGGCACCTGCCACAGAGCGGCCCGGGCGGCATGATAGAGGTGCTCGACGGGTTGCCGGCGGCACGCAAGGTGCTCATCCATATCAACAACACCAACCCGATTCTCGACGAAGACTCCGCCGAGCGGGAAATTCTCGGCGAACACGGCATTGAGGTGGCGTTCGATGGCATGAGCATCGAACTGTAGCCGCGCACGCACCGCGCTCCGAATACCGAACAGAACGATAAGAAAAGGAATACCGTTATGACCCTGCCAGCCATGAGCCCCGCCGAATTCGAACAGGCGCTGCGCGCCAAGGGCGAGTACTACCACATCCATCATCCGTTCCACCGGGCGATGTATGCCGGCCAGGCCACGCGCGAACAGATCCAGGGCTGGGTCGCCAACCGCTTCTACTATCAGGTCTGCATTCCGGTGAAGGATGCGGCGATCATGGCCAACTGCCCGGACCGCGACACCCGCCGCGAGTGGATTCAGCGCATCATCGACCACGACGGGCGGCCCGGCGAAGAGGGCGGCATCGAGGCCTGGCTGCGGCTGGCTGAAGCCGTGGGGCTGGATCGCGAGCAGGTGCTGTCGCAGGAGCTGGTGCTGCCCGGCGTGCGCTTCGCGGTGGATGCTTACGTCAACTTCGCCCGTCGCGCCAGTTGGCAGGAAGCGGCCAGCAGCTCGCTGACCGAACTGTTCGCGCCGACCATCCACCAGTCGCGACTGGATGCTTGGCCGCAGCATTACCCGTGGATCGATGCGTCCGGCTACGACTATTTCCGCAAGCGCCTGAAGGAGGCGCGCCGCGACGTCGAACATGGCCTGCGCATCACCCTGGAACACTACCGCACCCGTGAAGCCCAGGAGCGCATGCTGAACATCCTGCAGTTCAAGCTCGACGTGCTCTGGAGCATGCTGGACGCCATGAGCATGGCCTACGAGCTGGATCGTCCGCCGTACCACACGGTGACCGCCGAGCGAGTCTGGCACAAGGGCATTGCGCTGTAAGTCGCGGATCGGCTGCGTAGGGTGGAAAATGGCCACGGGGCTTTTCCACCGTAGTGAACAGTGGTGGGAAGCACTGTGCGGGCTTCCCACCCTACGGAGAATGACGATGAGCGAAAACATCCTGCTCAAGATTCCGGCCCTGCGCCGCGGCTTTCGCTTTCAGTTCGAGCCGGCGCAACAGTGCCATGTGCTGCTCTATCCCGAGGGCATGATCAAGCTCAACGACAGCGCCAGCGAGATTCTCAAGCGCGTGGACGGCGCGCGCACGGTGGGCGGCATCGTCGCGGACCTGCAGGTGAGTTTTCCGGCGGCGGAAGGTATCGCCGAAGACATCCTGGCGTTCCTGGAGGTGGCCGTTGAACGGTTCTGGATCGAGCTTCGCTAAACCCGGCTTTGAACCCGGTCCGCCGCTCTGGCTGCTCGCCGAGCTGACCTATCGCTGCCCGCTGCAGTGCCCGTACTGCTCCAACCCGCTGGATTTCGCCCGCAGCCACGAGGAGCTCAGCACTGCGGAATGGATCGAGGTGTTTCGTCAGGCCCGCGAGATGGGCGCCGCACAGCTGGGATTTTCCGGCGGCGAGCCGCTGGTCCGCGAGGATCTGGCCGAACTGATCGGCGCAGCGCGCAAGCTCGGCTACTACACCAACCTGATTACCTCCGGCATCGGCCTGACCGAAGCGAAGATCGCGAGCTTCGCCGAGGCCGGGCTCGATCACATTCAGATCAGCTTTCAGGCCGCCGACGAGGAGGTGAACAATCTGCTGGCCGGCTCGAAGAAGGCCTTCGCCCACAAGCTGGAAATGGCCCGAGCGGTGAAGAAGCATGGCTACCCGATGGTGCTCAACTTCGTTACTCACCGGCACAACATCGACAACATCGACCAAATCATCCGCCTGTGCATCGAATTGGAAGCCGATTTCGTCGAGCTCGCCACCTGCCAGTTCTACGGCTGGGCCGAGCTGAACCGCGCCGGCCTGCTGCCGAGCAAGGAGCAGCTGGTGCGCGCCGAGCGCATCACCAATGAGTGGCGCGACAAGCTGGCCGCGGAGAACCACCCGTGCAAGCTGATCTTCGTCACCCCGGATTACTACGAGGAGCGCCCCAAGGCCTGCATGAACGGCTGGGGCAACCTGTTCCTCGACATCACCCCGGATGGCACCGCGCTGCCTTGTCACAGCGCGCGACAGCTGCCGGTGGAGTTTCCCAACGTGCGCGAGCACAGCGTCGAGTACATCTGGCGCCACTCGTTCGGCTTCAACAAGTTTCGCGGCTACGACTGGATGCCCGAGCCGTGCCGCAGCTGTGACGAGAAGGAAAAGGACTTCGGCGGTTGCCGCTGCCAGGCCTTCATGCTCACCGGCGATGCCGCCAACGCCGACCCGGTGTGCAGCAAGTCGCCACAGCACGGCAAGATTCTCGCCGCGCGTGAGCAGGCCGAACATGCGGCTCTGGGGCTCGATCAGCTGCAACACCGCAACGAAAAGGCCTCGAAACTGATCTGCAAGATGTAGTGCCCATGAATGAGCGTGCGACGGTTCCCTATGGCTTCTGGCCCAGCGACTGGAGCGCCGAAAGCGCCGCCGCGGCCTGCGGCGATTTCACCGAGCTGCGCGCCGGGCATAACGGGCTGTTCTGGATTGCCTACGACCCCGGCGAGGCACGCTGCAGCCTGTGGTACTGGCGCGATGGCGGTGCACGCTGCCTGACGCCGGCCGGCTACTCGCTGCGCAGCCGGGTCTACGAATACGGCGGCGGCGCCTTCTGCCTGACCGCGCAGGGCATAGCGTTCGTCAACGAGGCTGACCAGCAGATTCACCTGCAGACCTTGACGGCGGAGGGTAGCCCCAGCCCGCCAACGCCGCTGACCGCCAACGGCGCCGGTCGCTATGGCGCGCTTCACTTCGATAGCTGTAGCGCTGCGATCCTGGCGGTAGAGGAGGACCACGCGCAACAGCCCGTGCGGCATCGCATCGTCAGCATTGATCTGGCCGATGGCGCACGGAGGGTTGTGGCCGAGGGCGCGGATTTCTACTCCTCGCCTGTGACGAACAGCCAGGGCGACCGATTGGCCTGGATCCAGTGGAGCCGCCCCGAGCAGCCCTGGACGTTCACCAGCCTTTGGCTCGCGGAGCGCGGTGCCGACGGCGTCTGGGGCGCGCCCCATTGCGTAGCTGGGACTGAGGGTGAGGAAGCGTTGCAGCAACCGCGCTTCTGCGCCCTCGGCGAGCTGTATTGTCTGTCCGACCGCGCAGGCGGCTGGCAACCCTGGCGCGAGCGGGCGGGGCGCCTGCAGCCCCTCGAACTGGATATGGCGGCGGATGTCGACTGCGCGCCGGCGCCCTGGGAACTGGCGACCTGCAGCTACCTGCCGCTGGCTAACGGCGGCATGCTGCTGACCCGCATGAGCGATGGTCAGGGCCTGTTGTTCGAGTACGCCGACACGGGCAGGGTGCGGCAACTGGCCAACGATTTCTCGCGCTGCCGCCAGCTAACCGCCGACGACCACCACTTCTACTGCATCGCCGGATCGCCCGCGCACACCCCGGCGGTGCTGGCGATTGCGCGAGACAGCGGCAGCGTGCGGATACTCGCCGGCGGCGTACGACCGCTGCACGACGATGAGCTTGCGCGTCCGCAGAGCCTGTACTTTGCCACCGGAGCCGCCGCCGGCGAACGCGCACATGCGTTCTTCTATCCGCCGTGCAACGCGCACTGCATCGGGCCGGACGGCGTGCGGCCGCCGCTGCTGGTATTCGTTCACGGCGGGCCGACGTCGGCGTGCTACCCGGTCTTCGATCCGCGTATCCAGTTCTGGACGCAGCGCGGTTTTGCCGTGGTCGACGTTAACTATCGTGGCAGCAGCGGCTTCGGTCGCGCCTATCGGATGCGGCTGCGCGAGCAGTGGGGCGTGCTGGATGTCGAGGATGCATGCCAGGTGGTCGATGCGCTGGCCGAGCGCGGCTGGATCGACGCCACACGGGCCTTCATCCGAGGGTCGAGCGCTGGCGGCTATACCGCACTCTGCGCCCTGGCCGCCGATTCGCGCTGGCGCGGCGGCGCCAGCCTGTACGGCGTCAGCGACCCGCTGGCGCTGCGGCGCGGCACCCACAAGTTCGAGGGCGACTACCTGGACTGGCTGATCGGCGACCCGTGCCAGGTGCCGCAGCGCTTCCAGCAGCGTGCGCCGTTGCACAATGCGGGACGGATCGAGGCGCCGGTGATCTTCTTCCAAGGCGGCCGCGATGCCGTGGTGCTGCCCGGCCAGACCGAGTCGATGGTGGCGGCACTGCGCGCACGCGGCGTTCCGGTCGAGTACCGGCTCTATCCCGAGGAGAGGCACGGCTTCCGCCAAGCGCGCCATTTGGCTGACGCGCTGACTGGTGAATGGCGCTTTTACCAGCGGCTGTTGTAGGCGCGGGCCGGCGACGGCCGGTCGCCTTTCGGTGGATTGCTTTAGCTGAGTAATGCAGTAGGCTTGCGCCGTTGTAACAAAAAATAAAAAGGCCGCAGTCATGAGCCCGAATATCAGCCTTCAGCGTAAATTCGTATCCCCTGAAATTGTCTTCGGCGCCGGCTGTCGGCACAGCGTCGGTACCTGCGCGAGCAACTTCGGCGCGCGCAAAGTGTTGCTGGTGTCCGACCCCGGCGTGGTCGCCGCGGGTTGGGTGGCCGACGTGCAGGCCAGCCTGGAGCGCCAGGGCGTCGAGCACCACCTGTTCACCGAGGTGTCGCCGAACCCCCGTTGCGAGGAGGTGATGCTCGGCGCCGAGGCCTACCGCAACCAGGGCTGCAACGTGATCGTCGCCGTCGGTGGCGGCAGCCCGATGGATTGCGCCAAGGGCATCGGCATCGTCGTCGCTCACGGCCGCCACATCGTTGAGTTCGAGGGCGTGGACACCCTGCGGATTCCCAGTCCGCCGCTGATCCTGATTCCCACCACTGCTGGCACTTCGGCGGACGTCTCGCAGTTCGTGATCATCTCCAATCAGGATGAGCGAATGAAGTTTTCCATCGTCAGCAAGGCCGCCGTGCCGGACGTCTCGCTGATCGACCCGGAAACCACCCTGAGCATGGACCCGTTCCTCTCCGCCTGTACCGGTATCGACGCGCTGGTGCATGCCATCGAGGCGTTCGTCTCCACCGGGCACGGCCCGCTGACCGATCCGCACGCGCTGGAGGCGATGCGCCTGATCAACGGCAATCTAGTGCAGATGATCAGCAACCCGGCCGACCTGGCACTGCGCGAGCAGATCATGCTCGGCAGCATGCAGGCGGGCCTGGCGTTCTCCAACGCCATTCTCGGCGCAGTGCACGCCATGTCGCACAGCCTCGGCGGTTATCTGGATCTGCCCCATGGCCTGTGTAACGCGGTGCTGGTCGAGCATGTGGTCGCGTTCAACTACGACGCCGCGCCGGACCGCTTTAAGGTGGTCGCGCAGACGCTGGGCATCGACACCCGCGGCCTGAACCACCGGCAGGTGCGCGAGCGGCTGGTCAGCCACCTGATCAGCCTCAAGCAGGCGATCGGCTTCAACGAAAGCCTTGGGCTGCACGGCGTGCGGCTGACCGACATTCCGTTCCTTTCCCACCATGCGATGCAGGACCCATGCATCCTCACCAATCCGCGCTCGTCGACACAGAGGGACGTCGAGGTCGTCTATGCCGAAGCCCTCTGACGAGCAGCAGCGGGCGCTGACCCAGCTGCTCGGCTTCGGCAGCCATTCGGCGCGCAAGAGCCATTACCCGGAGCTGCTGGCGCGTCTGGAAGAGCTGGAAGCCGAGCGCAATCGCTACAAATGGCTGTTCGAGCACGCCGTGCATGGCATTTTCCAGGCCAGCCTGCAGGAGGGCATTCGCGCGGCGAACCCGGCGCTGGCGCGGATGCTGGGGTACGAGACCCCGGAAGAAGCGCTGTGGGCGCTGACCGATCTTTCGCATCACCTGTTCATCGGTGGCGAGGATGAGCTGCGGCAGATTCGCTACACGCTGAGCCAGCAGCACGGTCTGTTCGGCTATGAAACGCGATTGCGGCGTCGTGATGGCAGCGCCATCTACGTGCTCATGAACCTGCTGCTCAAGCCCGACGAAGATGGCCTGGTGGAAGGCTTCGTCGCCGACATCACCGAGCGCAAGCTCGCCCAGCTGCGCTTGCTGCAGCTCAACGAGCAGCTCGAACAGCGCGTCGCCGAGCGTACCTGCGAGCTGCGCGATGCGCGCGATGCCGCCGAAGCCGCCAACTTGAGCAAGGACAAGTACCTGGCCGCCGCCAGCCATGACCTGCTGCAACCGCTGAATGCCGCGCGCCTGCTGATCTCGACCCTGCGCGAGCGCAAGTTGCCCGGCGAGGAACTCAACCTCGTCGAGCGCGCACATCAGGCGCTGGAAGGTGCCGAAGACCTGCTCACCGATCTCTTGGATATTTCCAAGCTCGATCAGAGCGCGATCAAGCCGGATATCGACACCTATCGCCTGGACGAAGTGTTGTTGCCGCTGGTTTCCGAGTTCCAGCCGGTCGCCGCGGCGGCTGGCCTGCAGTTGGCGCATTTCATTCCGGCGTACGCAATCCAAAGCGATTTCCGTCTGCTGACGCGCATCCTGCGCAACTTCCTCAGCAACGCCTGTCGCTACACCGAACACGGCCGGGTGCTGCTCGGTGCACGCAAGCGCGGCGCGGCGCTGCGCATCGAGGTCTGGGACACCGGGCGCGGTATTCCCGCCGAGCAGATACAGTCGGTCTTCCTCGAATTCAACCAACTCAACGTCGAGCGTGCCGCCGAGCGGCGCGGCGTCGGTCTGGGGCTGGCGATCGTCGATCGTATCGCCAAGATGCTCGACTACCGCATCCAGGTGCGTTCGCAGCCGGGGCGCGGCTCGGTCTTCAGCATCGAGGTACCGCTGGCCGAGGCGTTGCCGGCGCGCACGAGCGAGGTGTTGGCCGGTCTGCCGCAGCTGGGCAACCCGCTGCCAGGGCGGCGTCTGCTGGTGCTCGACAACGAACTCAGCATCCTTCACAGCATGGCTGCGTTGCTCGGCCAGTGGGGCTGCGAAGCGCTCACCGCAACCGACGAAGCCAGCGCCCTGGAAGTGCTGCAAGGGCACGCGCCGGAGCTGATCCTTGCCGACTATCACCTGGACCTCGGGGTCACCGGCTGGGAAGTGGTGCAGGCGCTGCGCCTGCACTTCAACGCGGCGATTCCGCTGGTGATGATTACCGCCGACCGCAGCGACGAGTGCCGCAAACAGCTGCAGGGGCTTGGCGTGCCGGTGTTGAACAAGCCCGTCAAGGCCGGCAAGATGCGCTCCGTGCTTAGCCACCTGCTCGGCGAACGACCGTCCGCGGACGGTGCCTGAAGGCGATCTCGATCAAGTTCTTGTTAACCCGCCCGCCGCTACACTGGCCGCCATGAAAACCTGTCTGTCACTGTGCCTGCTACTGCTGATCAGCCTCGCGCTTCCCGTCAACGGGCTGGTCGCGGCTGAGCGCATGGCGCAGCCTTGCACGATGCAACTGGCAGACACGCAACATGGCGCTATGCAGCACGTGTCGGACCCGCACGCCGGCCAGCATGGCGACCACGGGCACGACGGCAATCCGCAGTGCAAGAGCGGCCATCAGTGCAAGACCGGGTGTCTGTTGCAGTTCGACGTACCGCGCGCGGACGTCGATGCGCCGCCATCCCGGCTGATCGTCTACCTTCCCGACTTCATTCCTCCGCGTAACGGCGCCGACGTCTGGCGTCCCCCGTGCGCCTGATTCCCCATCCGAGCTGACTGGTCCGTCGCCTGGCGACTGGCCTCGCGCGTGCCCGTTCGGCACGCAGGATCTGAGGAATCCGCAGATGCAATCCCGATTGATGCGAGACATTCGCGTGCGCGCCGCTGTGGCCGCGTGCGTTCTGGCGTTGCCGGCTGCCGCCAGCGCGCTGAGCTTCGACGAGGCCCAAACGCTGGCCCAGCAACAGGCGCCGTCCCTACAGGCCGAAGCGGCCAAACTGCAGGCCGCTCGTAGCGACGCCGTACCTGCCGGCGAACTGCCCGACCCGAAACTGTTGCTCGGCGTACAGAGCGTGCCGATCGAGGGCAACGACCGCTGGAGCCTGGACCGCGACGGCATGACCATGAGCATGGTCGGTCTGATGCAGGACGTGCCCAACCGCGACAAGCGCCGTGCCCGGGTCGAGGTGGCGAATGCCGCTATCCAGCGTGCCGCTGCCGAGCGCGTGGTCGAGGCACTGAACGTGCGCCAGGCCACTGCTCAGGCGTGGATCGCCAGTCACACCATCGAGCGCAAGCTGGCGACCTTCGACGCGCTCTACGCCGAGAATCGCCTGCTCAGCGAAACCGTGCGGGCGCGGATTGCCGGCGGACGCGGACAGGCCGCCGACAGCGTGCTACCGCGCCAGGAAGCGGCCTTGCTCGACGAGCGCGCCGACGAGCTGCAACGCCAGCGTCGGCAGGCCCGCGCCGCGCTCGCCCGCTGGATCGGCGAAGCCGCCAGCGAACCGCTGGAGGGCAGCGTGCCGCACTGGCCGCTCGACGCCCCGGCGCTGCAGCGCGAGCTGCACCGGCATCCGCAACTGCAGGCTTACACGCCGATGACGCAGCAGGCGCAAGCGCGTATCCGCGAGGCGACCGCGGAGAAGAAACCCGACTGGAGCTGGGAAGTGGACTATCTGCGCCGCGGCCAGGAATTCGGCGACATGGTCAACCTGCAGGTCAGCTTCGACCTGCCACTGTTCACCAGCACGCGGCAGAACCCGCGCATCGCCGCCCGGCACGCCGAACTCAACCAGCTGGAAGCTGAGCGCGAGGCGCTGGAGCGGCAGTTCGCCGAGCAACTGGACAGTGAACTGGCCGAGCTCGACCGCCTGCAACGCGCTCTGACGCGCACCCGCGAGGTGCTGCTGCCGTTGGCGCGCGAGCGTAGCGAACTCAGCCTGGCTGACTACCGCGCCGGGCGCGGCGAGCTGGAGGCGCTGCTGACGGCGCGTCGTGAGCTGATCGAAACGCGCCTGAAGGAAATCGACCTCGATGGCCTGCAGGCCATCGCTGCCAGCCGCCTGTACTTCGCCTATGGAGATGCGCAATGAGCCAGACCGTTCTCAAGACCGGCGTACTGATCGCCGTCACCACCGCGCTGGGGCTGGCTGGTGGCTACTGGTTGGCCTCGCGCCAGCCGCATGCCGTGCCGCAGGATGTATCCACCCGTGCCGCCAGCGAGCGCAAGGTGCTCTATTGGTACGACCCGATGGTGCCGCAGCAACGCTTCGACCAGCCGGGTAAATCACCGTTCATGGACATGGACCTGGTGCCACGTTACGCCGACGAGGCAGACGCCGCCGGCGCGCCAGCGGTGCGTATCGACGCCGACATTACCCACAACCTCGGCGTGCGCCTGGCCACGGTCAGCCGCGGCGAGCCGGCGCGCAACATCGAGGCCGTCGGGGTGCTGGGCCTCAATGATCGTGACGTGGCGGTGGTGCAGGCGCGCGCGGCAGGCTTCGTCGAGCGCGTCTACCGGCTAGCGCCGGGCGATGTGCTCACGGCCGGCGCGCCGCTGGTGGACCTGCTGATACCCGAGTGGGTGGCGGCGCAAGAGGAGTTTCTCGCGTTGCGCCGCAGCGGCGAACGCGCGCTGCTGGACGGTGCGCGCCAACGCCTGCGGCTGGTCGGCATGCCGGCCGAAGCGATCCGCCAGCTGGAGCGCTCCGGCCGGGTGCAGGCACTGCAGACCGTGCGTGCGCCCATCGGCGGTGTGCTGCAGGAACTGGACGTGCGCGAAGGCATGAACGTCGGCGCCGGCGCGCCGCTGGCGCGAATCAACGGGCTGGACAGCGTCTGGCTCGAGGTTGCCGTGCCTGAGGCGCAGGCCGGCGGCATTCGCACGGGGCAGGCGGCGACGGCGCATTTGCCGGCGCTGCCCGGTGAGCCAATCGCCGGCACGGTAACGGCGGTGCTGCCCGAGGCCACGGCGGCCAGCCGCACCCTGCGTGTACGGGTGGAACTGCCCAACGCCGGAGGGCGGTTGCGCCCAGGCCTTAGCGCGCGAGTCGAACTGGCCGAGCAGGGCGCGCAGAGTGCATTGCTGATCCCCAGCGAGGCGGTGATCCGCACCGGCAAGCGCGCGTTGGTTATGCTCGCCGAAGCCGGTGGCCGCTATCGCCCGGTGGAGGTGCAGCTCGGTGTCGACAGCGGCAGCCAGACTGCCATCCTGCAGGGGCTGGAGGAGGGCCAGCAGGTGGTCGCGTCCGGGCAGTTCCTGCTCGATTCCGAGGCCAGCCTGCGCGGCATCACCGCCGTTGCCGAGCAGCCGGCAGCGGCACATGAACATGCCGATGCCGCACCAGCCGAGCCTTCCACACACGCGATGCATGAGCCTGCTATGCCGATGCATGCGGCCCAGACGCCGATCGTCGCAGCGTTGCACGAGGCCGAAGGACGCATCGTCGAGATCACCGCGCAGGGCGTGAAGGTCGCCCATGGCCCATTCAAGACCCTCGGCATGCCGGGCATGACCATGCGCTTTGCGGTGAAGGATGCTCATCTGCTGCACGGGGTGCAGGTCGATGACCGGGTACGTTTCGCCGTGCGCGAGACTGGCGCCGGGTTGGTCATCGAGCAGCTGGAGCGGCTGCCATGATCGCCGCGCTGATTCGCTGGTCGGTGGTCAACCGCTTTCTGGTACTGCTGGCGACGCTGCTGATGACCGCGGTGGGCATCTGGTCGCTGCGCACCACGCCAATCGACGCGCTGCCGGACCTGTCCGACGTGCAGGTGATCATCCGCACGCCGTATCCGGGACAGGCGCCGCAGATCGTCGAGAACCAGATCACTTATCCGCTGACCACCACCATGCTCTCGGTGCCCGGGGCAAAGACGGTGCGCGGCTATTCGTTCTTCGGCGACAGCTTCGTCTACGTGCTGTTCGAGGATGGCACCGACCTGTACTGGGCGCGCTCACGAGTGCTGGAGTACCTGAGCCAGGTGCAGAGCCGGCTGCCGGACGGCGCCAAACCGTCGCTGGGCCCGGACGCCACCGGTGTCGGCTGGATCTACCAGTACGCGCTAGTCGACCGCAGCGGCACGCACGACCTGGCGCAACTGCGCAGCTTGCAGGACTGGTTCCTCAAGTTCGAGTTGATCACCCTGCCGAACGTCGCCGAGGTCGCCACCATCGGCGGCATGGTCCGCCAATACCAGGTGCTGCTCGACCCGCTGAAGCTGGCCAGCTTCGGCATAACCCAGGCGCAGGTGACCGAGGCCATCGGCAGCGCCAACCAGGAAACCGGCGGTGCGGTGCTGGAACTCGCGGAAACCGAGTACATGGTGCGCGCCTCGGGCTACCTGCAGACGCTCGACGACTTCCGCCAGATTCCGTTGCAGCTCAGCGCCGCCGGGGTGCCGGTGACGCTCGGCGATGTCGCGCACATTCAGCTCGGCCCGGAGATGCGCCGCGGCATCGC
Source organism: Pseudomonas sp. FIP_A4 (assembly GCF_036701605.1). Taxonomy (NCBI): domain Bacteria; kingdom Pseudomonadati; phylum Pseudomonadota; class Gammaproteobacteria; order Pseudomonadales; family Pseudomonadaceae; genus Pseudomonas; species Pseudomonas sp. FIP_A4. Next base: position 12,976 of record NZ_JAYDXP010000109.1, read on the forward strand.
CGAAATGGACGGTGAAGGGGAAACCGTCGGTGGCGTGATCATCCTGCGCAGCGGCAAGAACGCGCGGGAAACCCTGGCGGCCGTGCATGCCAAGCTCGACGAGTTGAAGAAGAGCCTGCCGCAGGGCGTGGAGATCGTCACTACCTACGACCGCAGCCAGCTGATCGACCGCGCGGTGCACAACCTGAGCTTCAAGCTACTGGAGGAGTTCATCGTCGTCGCACTGGTTTGCGGGCTGTTCCTCTGGCACCTGCGCTCATCGCTGGTGGCCATCGTCTCGCTGCCGATCGGCGTGCTGCTGGCCTTTGCGGTGATGCGTTACCAGGGCATCAACGCCAACATCATGTCGCTGGGCGGCATTGCCATCGCCATCGGCGCGATGGTCGATGCAGCGGTGGTGATGATCGAGAACGCGCACAAGAAGGCCGAGGCCTGGCGGCATGCCAATCCCGGCCGGACACTGGAAGGCGAGGAACACTGGCGGGTGATGACCGAGGCGGCGCAGGAGGTCGGCCCGGCGCTGTTCTTCTGCCTGCTGATCATCACGCTGTCATTCATCCCGGTGTTCACCCTCGAAGCGCAGGAAGGCCGGCTGTTCGGCCCGCTGGCGTTTACCAAGACCTACGCGATGGCTGCTGCCGCCGGGCTTTCGGTGACGCTGGTGCCGGTGCTGATGGGCTACTGGATTCGCGGCCGGCTGCCGGATGAGACGCGCAATCCGCTCAACCGCGGACTGATCCGGGTTTACCGGCCGGCGCTCGACGCGGTGCTGGAGTATCCGAAAACCACCCTGGTCGCCGCGCTGCTGATCCTGGCGACCACGCTGTGGCCAATGACTCGGCTGGGCGGCGAGTTCCTCCCGCCGATGGACGAGGGCGACCTGCTCTACATGCCGTCGGCACTGCCGGGGCTGTCGGCGCAGAAGGCCGCGCAGCTGTTGCAGCAGACCGACCGGATGATTCGCACGGTGCCGGAAGTTGCCACGGTGTTCGGCAAGGCCGGGCGCGCCGAGTCGGCCACCGATCCGGCGCCGCTGGAGATGTTCGAGACCACCATTCAGTTCAAGCCCCGCGAGCAGTGGCGCGCCGGCATGACGCCGGAAAAACTGGTGGAGGAGCTGGATCGCGCGGTGCAGGTGCCGGGACTGACCAATATCTGGATTCCGCCGATCCGCAATCGCATCGACATGCTCGCCACCGGCATCAAGAGTCCCATCGGGGTGAAGATCGCCGGCGCCAATCTGGAGGAGATCGACCGGGTCAGCCAGCAGGTCGAAGCCATTGCCAAGGGCGTGCCAGGGGTCAGCTCCGCCCTGGCGGAACGTTTGGTCGGCGGGCGCTACATCGATATCGACATCGACCGCCAGGACGCCGCGCGCTATGGGCTGAACATCGCCGACGTCCAGGCCATCGTCGCCGGCGCCATCGGCGGCGAAACCGTCGGCGAAACAGTGGAAGGCCTGGCGCGTTACCCGATCAGCGTGCGTTACCCGCGTGAATGGCGCGACTCGCCGCAGGCTCTGGAGCAGTTGCCGATCCTTACGCCACGGGGCGCGCAGATCACCCTCGGCAGCGTGGCGCGGGTGCGTATCAGCGACGGCCCACCGATGCTGCGTAGCGAGAACGCGCGGCTGTCCGGCTGGGTGTACGTCGATGTGCGCGGGCGCGACATCGCCTCGGTGGTGGCGGACCTGCGGCAGGCGGTGAGCGCCGGCGTCGAACTGCAACCGGGCATGAGCCTGAGCTACTCCGGCCAGTTCGAGTACCTCGAACGCGCCAACGAGCGGCTCAAGCTTGTGGTACCGGCGACGCTGCTGATCATCTTCGTGCTGCTCTACCTGACCTTCGGGCGTATCGACGAGGCGCTGCTGATCATGCTCACGTTGCCGTTCGCGCTGACCGGTGGCGTCTGGTTCCTCTACCTGATGGGCTACAACCTGTCGGTGGCGACCGGCGTCGGCTTCATCGCCTTGGCCGGGGTGGCGGCGGAATTCGGGGTGATCATGCTGCTGTACCTCAAGCATGCCTGGAGCGACCGTCAGCAGGCCGACCGGCATGACGAGGCGGCGCTGTGCGAGGCCATCCGCGAAGGCGCCGTGCAACGTGTGCGGCCCAAGGCGATGACCGTCGCGGTGATCGTCGCCGGTTTGCTGCCGATCCTGCTCGGTGCCGGTACCGGCAGCGAGGTGATGAGCCGCATCGCCGCACCGATGGTCGGTGGCATGTTGAGCGCGCCGCTGTTGTCGCTGTTCGTGTTGCCGGCGGCCTATCGGCTGATGCGCCGCCCACGTCGCTAGCTCGGCGGGCAGCGGCGGGCGCCCGATGCTCGTCCGCTGTCTCGACTACGCGCGCTGACGCGGCAGGCCGAGGGACACCAGCGCCGCGAGCAGGACGAACGCGCTGGAAATCCACAGGCAGGCCGTGAGTCCATAGGCCTGATAGGCCCAGCCGGAAAGCAGGGTACCGATGAGCCGACCGAGGGCGTTGGACATGTAGTAGAAACCGACGTCCAGCGACACGCCATCTTCCTTGGCGTAGGAGACGATCAGGTAGCTGTGCAGCGCGGAATTCACCGCGAACAGGGCACCGAATGCCAGTAGGCCGACGATCAGCACGGTCTGCGCCGGCCAACCGCCGGCGAGGCCCAGCGCGATGGCCGCCGGTAACGCAGCGAGCGGCACCGCCCAGGCAAAGGCGGCGCGGCCACCCGGTGCCTGACCTCGGCGCTTGCCGGTGAGGTAAGGCGCAAGGCTCTGCACCACGCCGTAGCCGATCACCCAGACGGCGAGGAAACCGCCGACCTGCCAGACATCCCAACCGAACACGCTGGCGAGATAGACCGGCAGGGCAACGACGAACCACACGTCGCGCGCACCGAACAGGAACAGCCGCGCGGCCGACAGCACGTTGATCGCCCGGCTCTTGGATAACAGGTCACGGAACTTCGGCTTGGCCCGAGCCTTGCCCAGGTCACGCCGCAGCAACACCAGGCTGGCCAGCCAGATCAGTGCCAGCGCCGCCGCCATCGCCAGCAGCGAGCCCTGGAAACCGAACAAGGCGAGCAGGGCGCCGCCTAGAAAGAAACCCACGCCCTTGAGCGCGTTCTTCGAACCCGTAAGCAGCGCGATCCAGCGATACAGTCGCCCCTGCTGCCCGTCGACGACCAGCAGCTTGATCGAGCTCTTGGCGCTCATCTTGTTGAGGTCCTTGGCGATGCCGGACAGCGCCTGCGCCGTCATCACCCAGGGCACACCGAGCAGCGCGTCCGGCACGGTCAACATCAGCAGTGCCGCCACCTGCAAGCCAAGCCCCAAGTTCATGGTTCGGTTAAGGCCGATGCGCGCGCCCAGCCAGCCGCCGAGCAGGTTGGTCACCACGCCGAAGAATTCGTAGAACAGGAACAGCGCGGCAATCTGCAGCGGCGTGTAGCCCAGACCGTGGAAATGCAGCACCACCAGCATGCGCAACGCGCCATCGGTGAGGGTGAAGGCCCAGTAATTGCCAGTGATCAGCAGGTACTGGCGGATTTCAGGAGAGAAGCGGGTGAGGGCGCGCATGAACGGTTCCAGGCCGGCGTGATGGGTAACAGGTGGAAAAGGCCGGTGGCCGTTTTCCACCCTACGATTCGCGATCAATACCGTAGGGTGGAAAACTCGCGCAGCGATTTTCCACCTGAACGGCAATGCCGGCCTCAGCCGGCCAGGCCGACCTTGCGCGCCAGCTCGACGGTGCGGTTGGCGTAGCCCCATTCGTTGTCGTACCAGGCGTAGATCTTCACCTGAGACCCGTTGACCACCAGCGTCGACAGTGCGTCGATGACCGACGAGCGCGGGTCGGTGCGATAGTCGATGGACACCAGCGGACGCTCCTCGTAGCCGAGGATGCCCTGCAGTTCGCCTTCGGCGGCGGCCTTGAGCAGTTGGTTCACCTCCTCGATCGTGGTCGCGCGCTCTACCTCGAATACGCAATCGGTCAGCGAGGCGTTGGCCAGCGGCACGCGCACGGCGTGGCCATTCAGCCGGCCGCGCAGCTCGGGGAAAATCTCGGCGATGGCGGTGGCCGAGCCGGTGGTGGTCGGGATCAGGCTCATGCCCGAGGCGCGGGCACGGCGCAGGTCCTTGTGCGGCTGGTCGAGGATGCTCTGGGTGTTGGTCAGATCGTGAATGGTGGTGATCGAGCCGTGGCGGATGCCCAGGGCCTCATGGATCACCTTGACCACTGGCGCCAGGCAGTTGGTGGTGCAGGAAGCGGCGGTGACGATGCGGTGCTGCGTCGGGTCGAACAGCTGGTCGTTGACGCCCATGACGACGTTCAGCGCACCGGCTTCCTTGACTGGCGCGCTGACCACCACGCGCTTGACGCCCTGGTCGAGGTAGGCCTGCAGCACCGCGACAGTCTTCATCTTGCCGCTGGCCTCGATCACCACGTCGCAGCCGCTCCAGTCGGTGTCGGCGATGGCTTTGTTGGCGCTGACTCGAATGCGTTTGCCGGTGATCACCACGTCGTCGCCGTCGCTGCTCGCCTCATGCTGCCAGCGCCCATGCACCGAATCGAAGTTGAGCAGATGGGCGTGGGTCGCGGCGTCGCCGGCCGGATCGTTGATCTGCACGAACTCCAGCTCCGGCCAGCCCCAGGCTGCGCGAAGCGCCAGCCGTCCGATGCGGCCGAAGCCGTTGATGCCTATTTTGATGGTCATGTTCGAGTCTCTGACGGATTGACAGCCTGTTAGATGCTGCGCTGATTGACGCGCCGGGACAGCGCTTCGGCCGATTCCTTGCGCTCGGAATAGCGGTCGACTAGATACTCGGCTTGCCCGCGCAGCAGCAAAGTGAACTTGAGCAGCTCCTCCATCACATCCACCACGCGGTCGTAGTAGGACGAGGGCTTCATGCGGTCGCTCTCGTCGAACTCCTGCCACGCCTTGGCTACGGATGACTGGTTGGGGATGGTGAACATGCGCATCCAGCGTCCGAGTACGCGCATCTGGTTGACCGCGTTGAATGACTGCGAGCCGCCGCAGACCTGCATCAGTGCCAGGGTCTTGCCCTGCGTCGGGCGCACCGCACCGAGCGTCAGCGGCACCCAGTCGATCTGCGCCTTGAACACCGCGCTCATCGCGCCATGCCGCTCCGGCGAGCACCACACCTGGCCTTCGGACCACTGCATCAGTTCGCGCAGTTCCCGCACCTTGGGATGGTCATCCGGTGCGTCGTCCGGGAGGGGCAGGCCGGAGGGGTGGAAGATGCGTGTCTCGGCGCCCATGCTTTCGAGCAGGCGCGCGGCTTCCAGGGTCAGTAGCCGGCTGAACGAGCGCTCGCGGTTGGAGCCGTAGAGCAGCAGGATGCGCGGCGGATGGGTGGCGGGCGCATCGATGGCGCCCAGCTTGTCCATGCTGGGGGTGTCGAGCAGTTCGGCTTCGATATTGGGCAGGTCGTTGAACATGGGCTTCATCCGGATAAAGAGGGGGCGGCTGTCGCTGCAGGCCGAATTTCAGTCGCAGGCGGGCTTGCGACCAGGCCGGTCACGCATCTGCCAGAGGCGTTGCACGTCCTGACGCAGCCATTCGATGTTGTTCGCCAGGGTCGCTTTGAGCATGTCCGTGACCCATGCCGGCAGTTGCGGATGCAGGCGGTAGTACACCCATTGGCCGTTACGCCGATCCTCCAGCAGGCCGCAGCTGCGCAGCAGCGCGAGGTGGCGGGAGATCTTGGGCTGGACCTGGTCCAGCGCCGCGGTCAGTTCGCACACGCACAGTTCCTGCTCCAGACTGACGAGCAGCGCGATACGCGTCCGGGTTTCGTCGGCCAGGCATTTGAATAGCTCGACGGGCGATAGCGAATCGCTCTGCGCGACTGCGCGGGTTGGTTTGCTGGTGATCAGCACGAACATCCTCAGCCGTTCGTGGATCTCCTGCAGCGTCCTGCGATAGGCATCCGGCTGCGTACTTGCCGCCGGATCCGCGAAGTTCCAGGCGATGTACTCGCCGGTACCGGGAAGCGACAGGCACTCCAGCGCGGATTTGTCACACAGGGTGATCACATAGTCGAAAGGCTCGCCCGCAACCTGCTCGATGGACTTGCTGACAAGCCCCTCGGTTGACACGCCCAGGTGTTCCAGTGCTTCGCGGGTGCGGGGATCCACTTGGGTGGGAGCGGTACCAGCACTGACGGCCTCGAAGTGCTCGGAGTCGATGTGGCGCAGCAACGCTTCCGCCATTTGCGAGCGCGAGGAGTTCGCCACGCAGAGGAACAGGACACGTTTTCTCCGACTCATGTTGATCCTCGTCAGACTGGTATATGGCTGAATATATTATTTTGAATATATACGGTAAAGCGAATATCGTGATCGTCAATTTGTGTATCAAGGTGGACAGCAAATGACAAATGCATGTGAGGTCGCCATGAAGCGGTCCGCGGCGGCTCCGCTGGGCTTCTTCGAGCGCTACCTGACGGTGTGGGTGTTCCTGTGCATTGCCTTCGGCACGGCGCTCGGGCTACTCGTGCCGGAGGCCGCGCAGGCTGTGGGAGGCATGGAGATCGCGCAGGTCAACATCCCGGTGGGTGTGCTGATCTGGGTGATGATCGTCCCGATGCTGATGAAGATCGACTTCGGCGCGCTGCATGAGGTCCGCGAGCAGAAGGCCGGCATGGCCGTGACGTTGTTCGTCAACTGGGGGGTCAAGCCGTTCAGCATGGCGCTGATCGGCTGGCTGTTCATCAAGGTGCTGTTCGCCAAGTGGCTGCCGGCCGACGAGCTGGACAGTTACATGGCCGGACTGATCCTGCTCGGCGCCGCACCCTGCACGGCGATGGTGTTCGTCTGGAGCTATTTGTGCAACGGTAACGCCAACTTCACTATCACCCAGGTGGCGCTCAACGACCTGGTGATGGTGTTCGCTTTTGCTCCCATCGTTGCGTTGCTGCTCGGGGTGACATCCATTCCGGTGCCGTGGGATACATTGCTGCTCTCGGTGGTGATGTACATCGTCATCCCGTTGGTCATCGCCCAGTTCCTGCGCGCGCGGCTGATGAAGCGCGGCGAGGCGCATTTCCAGGCGGTGCTGGCGAAGGTTTCACCGTTCTCCATCGTCGCTCTGTTGGCCACGCTGGTGCTGTTGTTCTCCTTCCAGGGCAAGACCATCGTCGCGCAGCCGCTGGTGATCGGCATCCTTGCCGTGCCGCTGCTGCTGCAGACATTGTTCATCGCCGCGCTCGGCTATTGGCTATGCCGCCGTCTCAGGGTTCGCCACGACGTGGCTGGTCCGGCGACCATGATCGGCGCTTCCAACTTCTTCGAGCTGGCGGTGGCGGTGGCCATCGTCCTCTATGGTTTCGATTCCGGCGCGGCGTTGGCCACGGTGGTCGGCGTACTGATCGAAGTTCCGGTGATGCTCTGGCTGGTGCGCATGGTCAACAGCAGCCGCGCCTGGTACGAGCGCGCCTTGCCGCGCAGCTGAGGAACGACTCATGGAAATCTTCAAGTGGCTGAACGATCAGTTGTTGCGCATGGACTGGCTGGCGTCTCTGGTGCGGCTGCTGGTGGAGGACATATTCGGCCTGGACATGGCCAGCCGGATCGGCGGCAGTCTGCATTTCTTCATCTATGACGTGATCAAGATTTTCATCCTGCTGTCGGTGCTGATCTTCGGCCTCTCCTGGATTCAGAGCTATTTCCCGCCGGAGCGCACGCGGCGCATTCTTGGCCGCATGCGCGGCTTTCGGGCTAACCTCGCTGGCGCATTGCTGGGAACGGTCACGCCGTTCTGCTCCTGCTCGTCGATCCCGCTGTTCATCGGCTTCACCAGTTCGGGTCTGCCGCTGGCGGTGACCTTCTCGTTCCTGATCTCCTCGCCGCTGGTCGATCTGGCGTCGATGATCCTGTTGGCCAGCATCTTCAACTGGTCGATTGCGCTGGCCTACGTGGTAGTGGGCATCGTGCTGGCAGTGATCGGCGGGACGCTGATTGGCAAGGTTGGGATGGAGCAGTACGTCGAGGCCTTCGTCACGCAACAGAAGGTCCTGGACCTCCCACAGGAACAGCTCACCCTGCGCGACCGCCTGACCTACGCTCGCGAGCAGGTGGGAGAGATCATCCGCAAGGTTTGGCTGTATATCCTGATCGGCGTGGGCATCGGCGCTGCCATTCACAACTGGATTCCGGCGGGTCTGATCGAAAAGGTCATCGGCCAGGACAACTGGTGGTCGGTGCCGCTGGCCACGCTGGTGGCCGCGCCGATGTACGCCGACATCTTCGGCACTCTGCCGATCGCCGAGGCGCTGGTCGCCAAGGGCGTTGGCCTGGGCACCGTACTGGCGTTCATGATGTCGGTCACCGCGCTGTCGCTGCCGTCGCTGATCATGCTGAAACAGGTGGTCAAGGCGCCGCTGCTGGCGCTGTTCGTTACCGTCGTGCTGATGGGCATCATGCTGATCGGCTATCTGTTCAATGCATTTGCTTACCTGTTCATCTGAGATGAGAGATTCGCCATGCTGATCAAGATCCTGGGTTCCGGTTGCAGAAAGTGCGTGACCCTGGCCGACAATACGCGCCAGGCGCTGGCAGCGCTGGGACGCGAGGCGGAGGTGGTCAAGGTGACCGACTTCGGCGAAATCGCCCGTTACGGGGTGATGAGCACGCCAGCACTGGTCATCGATGAGACGGTCGTGTCGGCGGGCAAGGTGTTGACGACCGATGAAATCGCTGCGCTGGTTGAGGCGCAATGAGTGGCTGCGATGGCCCCTGCGGTTGCGCGCCGCATCCGCAGGCAACCCATGCGTCGGAGGCGGGTGGCCGCTGGGTCAGCCTGTTCCACGTTCCGAAGATGGATTGCCCGGCGGAGGAGCGGCTGATCCGCATGGCCCTCGACGGTCACGTATCGGCAGGCGGCCTGGCGTTCGATCTTCCCGCCCGGCAGCTGCAGGTTACGCATGACGGTGCCATCGAGCCAATCGCCGAACGGCTGGGTAATCTCGGATTGGGCGCAACGCTGCTCGAAACCCGGGCAGCGGCGGTTGGTGCTCCGTCAGGCCGCGCGAACGAGGCCGGCGAAGCCGGGACCCTGAAGCTGCTGTTGGCGATCAATGCCTTCATGTTCGTGGCCGAGATGCTCGCCGGGTTGATTGCCCAGTCCGCCGGATTGATCGGTGATTCGCTGGACATGTTCGCTGACGCCGCCGTCTACGGGGTGGCGCTGTATGCCGTTGGCCGTGGCGCGCGACTGCAGATGAACGCCGCGCGGCTTGCCGGCCTGCTCCAGTTGCTGCTCGCCGTTGGACTGCTGGTCGAAGTGGGGCGGCGCTTCGTCTTCGGCAGCGAGCCGCAGTCGCTGTCCATGATGGTCGTCGCCGGCTTCGCCTTGCTGGCCAACGTGCTCTGCCTGCTGCTGATTCACCGACATCGCGAAGGCGGCGTGCATATGCGCGCCAGCTGGATATTTTCCGCCAACGATGTGCTGATCAACGCCGGTGTAATCGTGGCCGGAGCGCTGGTTGCCTGGAGCGGATCGCGTTACCCGGACCTGCTGATTGGCAGTCTGATCGGCATCCTGGTCGCGCTGGGCGCGCGTCGAATACTGGCGTTGCGGGCCTGAATGGTCTGCACTCCATGGCCAATGGCTTACAAGCGTTGCGCTGTAGGTTTTGGCTGACAGGTGGCGCCGAACGCTTTGCGTCGTGGGTCGTAGCCGTTGTGGCGGAGGGGCTGCGACGATTTTTCGTCACCGCGGATGAGGCGAGGTTGGCATTTTCTTTGGTACAGTTCGCCGTTATCACGAAGCGCGCAGCCAGCCAGCTTTGAATTGCATTGACGAGGTGTCTGTTGATTAGGGTGCTGGTGGTAGACGACCACGATCTGGTTCGCACGGGCATTACCCGCATGCTGGCCGATATCGACGGGTTGTACGTGGTTGGTCAGGCCGATTGCGGTGAGGAGGCGATCAAGCAGACTCGCGAACTCAAGCCGGATGTGGTTCTGATGGACGTCAAGATGCCCGGCATCGGTGGCCTGGAAGCCACTCGCAAACTGTTGCGTAGCCACCCCGATCTCAAGGTCATCGCCGTCACGATCTGTGAGGAGGATCCGTTTCCGACGCGTCTGTTGCAGGCCGGCGCCGCCGGCTACCTGACCAAGGGCGCCGCGCTGGAAGAGATGATTCGTGCGATCCGCATGGTCTTCGCCGGCCAGCGCTACATCAGCCCGCAGATCGCCCAGCAGCTGGCGCTGAAGTCCTTCCAGCCGCAGCAGAACGGCTCGCCGTTCGATCTGCTGTCCGAGCGGGAAATCCAGATTGCGCTGATGATCGCCAACTGCCAGAAGGTCCAGGCGATCTCCGACAAGCTCTGCCTGTCGCCGAAAACGGTGAACACCTACCGCTATCGGATCTTCGAGAAGCTCTCGATCACCAGTGATGTCGAGCTGGCACTGCTCGCCGTACGCCACGGCATGGTCGACACCATCAACTGATGGCCAGCGGATTCGATTCATCCGCCTTCCTGGCGGCATGCAGCGGGCATCCCGGCGTCTACCGGATGTTCGATGCGGACGAGAAACTGCTCTACGTCGGCAAGGCAAAGAATCTCAAGAAGCGCCTGGCCAGCTACTTTCGCAAGACCGGGCAGGCGCCGAAAACCGCCGCGCTGGTGGCAAAGATTGCCCAGGTGGAAACCACCATTACGGCGAACGAGACCGAGGCGCTGCTGCTCGAGCAGACGCTGATCAAGCAGTGGCGGCCGCCGTATAACATCCTGCTACGCGACGACAAATCCTATCCATACGTGTTTCTTTCTGCCGGCGAGTTTCCGCGGCTGAGCATTCATCGTGGCGCGAAGAAGGACCCCGGGCGCTATTTCGGTCCGTATCCGAGTGCCGGGGCGATTCGCGAGAGCCTGGGGCTCTTGCAGAAGGCCTTCCTCGTGCGTCAGTGCGAGGACAGCTATTTCCGCAACCGCACCCGGCCGTGCCTGCAATACCAGATCAAGCGCTGCAAGGCTCCCTGCGTCAAACTGGTGGATCCGACCGAGTATGCCGAGGATGTGCGTCACTCGGTGATGTTCCTCGAAGGGCGCAGCAATGCGCTGGCCGAAGAGCTGTCACGCAACATGGAGCAGGCGTCGATGAGCCTGGAGTTCGAGCGCGCCGCCGAGATTCGCGACCAGATCGGCATCCTGCGCCGCGTTCAGGACCAGCAGAGCATGGAAGGCGGCAATGGCAACGTCGATATCGTTGCCGCTGCCGTGAGCCCGGGCGGCGCCTGCGTGCATCTGATCAGCGTGCGTGGCGGGCGTGTGCTCGGCAGCAAGAATTTCTTCCCCCAGGTCGCCATCGAGGAGAGCGTCAGCGACGTGCTGCAGGCGTTTCTTGAGCAGTATTACCTCGGTTCGAGTGAGCGCGACTTGCCGGGCGAGCTAATTGTCAACGCCGTGCACGAGGACTTTCCCACGCTGGTCAGCGCGATCGCCGAATTGCGCGGCAGCGAACTGAGTATCGTGCATCGCGTACGCGGCACGCGTGCCCGCTGGCAACAGCTGGCGCTGACCAATGCCGAGCAAGCGCTATCGGCGCGACTCGCCAATCGTCAACATCTGTCGGCGCGTTTCGAAGCGCTGGCCGAGGCGCTGAAGCTCGACGAACTGCCGTCACGCCTGGAATGTTTCGACATCAGCCACTCCAGTGGCGAGGCAACGGTGGCGTCCTGCGTGGTGTTCGGCCCCGAGGGACCGATGAAATCGGACTATCGACGCTACAACATCGAAGGCGTCACCGCCGGAGACGATTATGCGGCGATGCATCAGGCGCTCTCGCGACGTTTTCGCAAAGCGGCCGAAGGCGAGGGCAAGCTGCCCGACATCCTCTTGGTTGATGGTGGCAAGGGCCAGCTCAACATGGCGCGCGAAGTGCTGGAAGAGCTGGCGGTGCCCGAGCTGATTCTGCTGGGTGTGGCCAAGGGCGTCACCCGCAAGCCCGGTCTGGAAACTCTGTATCTCAACGACGCGGCACATGAGTTCACGCTGCCGGCCGACTCGCCGGCTCTGCATCTCATCCAACAGGTGCGGGACGAGGCTCACCGTTTCGCCATTACCGGCCACCGTGCGCGACGCGGCAAGGCTCGGCGTACATCGAGCCTGGAAGACGTGGCGGGCATCGGACCGAAGCGGCGGCGCGAACTGCTCAAGCACTTCGGTGGTCTTCAGGAACTCTGCCGTGCCAGCCTGGATGAGATCGCCAAGGCGCCGGGTATCAGTAAAAAGCTTGCCGAGTCGATTTATGCCGCTCTGCACAGTGAGTAGAATCACCGCCAATTTCGCTGATCAGTGGTACCGATGAATATTCCAAACCTGCTCACCGTGCTGCGCGTGCTGCTGATCCCTATCTTCATTCTGCTGTTCTACCTGCCATTTCACTGGAGCTATCTGGCCGCCAGCGCGGTGTTCACCATTGCTGCGGTGACCGATTGGCTCGACGGCTACCTGGCTCGGCGTCTGGAGCAGAGCACTCCGTTCGGCGCCTTCCTCGATCCGGTGGCGGACAAGCTGATGGTGGCGGTTGCGCTGGTGCTGCTGGTCGGCGAGCACGCCAACCTGTGGCTGACGCTACCGGCAGCCATCATCATCGGGCGTGAAATCGTCGTCTCGGCGCTGCGTGAGTGGATGGCCGAACTGGGTGCGCGAGCCCAGGTGGCCGTCTCCAATCTGGGTAAATGGAAAACTGCAGCACAGATGGTGGCGCTGGTGATCCTGCTGGCCAATCCGCCGGCTCTGACTATCTGGGTCGGCCTGGGCTATGCGTTGCTCATCATCGCCGCCGGATTGACGCTGTGGTCGATGATCAACTACCTGAACGCGGCCTGGCCTCATCTGAGCGCTGAAAAGAAATAAACTTTTTTAATCAAGGGCTTGACGCCGCGCTCCGATCCTATAGAATGGCGCCCGTCACCAAGACAACGCGGGAATAGCTCAGTTGGTAGAGCACGACCTTGCCAAGGTCGGGGTCGCGAGTTCGAGTCTCGTTTCCCGCTCCAATTTGTTGTAGATGACGCCGCAGAGAATGCGGCGTCATTGTTTTGAGGCCGGTTGGCAGAGTGGTTATGCAGCGGATTGCAAATCCGTGTACGCCGGTTCGATTCCGACATCGGCCTCCAGTATCGAAAGCCCCGCAAGTTAACGCTTGCGGGGCTTTTTGTTTGAGGCATGAAAAATACAGTCGACCTACTGCCAATGCCAAGCGCCGCGCGGTTGCGTGAAGCCGGGTAGCTGGTTATAGTCCTGCGCCGTCGCGATCCACCCTAGCGACCACCGCCAGCGCTCCGCACGGATGGCGAAATGGGTATACGCAAGGGACTTCGAATCTCCCGTGTAAAGTTTTTTGCTTGTTCAGCTGGTTCAAAAGCCGGTGGAGACAAGGGGTTGCGAGCGGTAGCGTCGCAGTCAGTCTCTACGGACCAGGTGTCGGCTAGCGGTACGTGGATTTACGCGTTGCACACTACGCCCGAGTGGTGAAATCGGTAGACACAGGGGACTTAAACAATTTGAGCCTTCGGAGGGAAACGTCCGAAGTGAAGCCCGTCAAACTCGGCGAAAGCCCTGGGCACTCAGTGTCCGAGCCAACGCCGAGCCAAGCCCAAGCCCAGCTTGGGAAGGTGTAGAGAGCAGACGGCGGGCACCTACGGCCGCAAGGCTATGGTGAAGGCGTGCTCCAGCCCACGAACGCCCGGCAGTTTGCTGGACGGCGGCGAAAGCCGAAGTGGGAAGAAAATCCCTCGCCAGCAATGGCATGCCGGTTCGAGTCCGGCCTCGGGCACCAAATTAGAAGCCGACCTTGCAGATGCAAGATCGGCTTTTTTATTGCGGTTCGTACACGACCTAGCCCGCAGGCGAAACTGCATCCTCGAGCTGGCCAACGTGACCATCGGGTCGCTACGACGCAGCTTTCGATATCAAATTGCCGTGTCGAGAGCGCGGCAGACTGTGAGCGTATTTCCGACCGGCGACCTCGCCGGGATATTCGTGCGCTCACAAATGGAGCTCAGCGCTGCCGATGATGTTTGGCTCCCGCGGATCAATGACAAGCTGACGCAAGGCGATCTACGGGCTGTACTGGCCGCTCATTCCCGACTGCGTTGCTAATGGGCGCGAGCGTTGTGCGGGTATTTTCCTTGCACACCCAATGCGATCCCAACGCTAGGACCAGAACTCGATCAGGGCCCGATGAAACGCATGCGCCACTGGTCCAAGAGGCTCATCCAACCGGTGCGCCAGATAGACCTCAGACACCACCTCGCTGTTTCGCCCGAGATCCGGAATGCCGAGGCGCACGAGTCGCCCGTGATCCAGGTCCTCCTGTACCTGCCATGCAGGGAGGCGGCCCCAGCCTAGGCCCGCTCGGATGAGGGCCAGCTTCGCGTCTTGGGTGTTGACGCGGCAGGTATAGGGCGACAGGACACCGAATGAGCGGCCTTCCGACAACGGGGTCGGATCGATCAGTACGATCTGCTGATGACAGGCGAGATCGGGCAAACCGAGCGACGTGTTTTCGCCCCGTTTGGCGAGCGGGTGATCAGCCTGCACAACGGCGATCTGCCGAACCGAGCCAATGGCTTCGAGCGCAACCCTAGGATTTCTAAAGTCCTCACCCACCAGGATCGCGAGCGTGCAGCGCTTGTTGTCCAGAGCCTCGATAGGCCCTCCCAAAGGCAGTGATTCAAGGCGAAAGGTCGTCGAAGGATATTGCGTACATGTCGCGGTGATCGCCTGCGCCACCACGGTGATCGGAAACAGCGTGTCCGCCACCAGTGAAAGCTCCAGTTCAACACCTTCGCCCAGCGCCCTGGCGCGTGCGCGCATGGCATCTGCTCTGAGCAGAATGTCGCGTGCATTGGCCAGCAAGGCTTCTCCCGCTGGCGTCAGGACCGGGCGATAACCGGAGCGGTCAAACAACTGAAGGCCCAACTGCGCTTCCAGGTTTGCGATCGAGTGGCTGATCGCCGACTGCACGCGCAGCAGGCGTGCGGCGCTTGCACGGAAGCTGCCGGTGTCTGCAACGGTGACAAACGTGCGGATCTGATCCAGCGTCAGTCCATCCAACATGATCTTTTCCGTAGATCGAGTTGGTTAGTTTTTTATCACTCTTGTAGCGCCTTCGGAATAGTTAGGCTTGCTTTCGTCAACGTCTTTAGAGGACAGGATCATGACGAAAGTACTGGTGCTCTATTACTCCTCCTATGGCCATATCGAGACCCTTGCATCTGCGGTTGCCGAGGGCGCTCGCCAGGCTGGCGCCTCGGTCGACATCAGGCGGGTGCCGGAGCTGGTGCCCGAAGATGTCGCTCGCAAGGCCGGATACAAGCTGAACCAATCCGCCGCCGTGGCACAGGTCTCCGAGCTGCCGAACTACGATGCGATCGTGATCGGCACGCCGACGCGCTTCGGCAACATGGCATCGCAAATGAAAAACTTCCTCGACCAGTGCGGCGGGCTCTGGTTCGAGGATAGGCTGGTCGGGAAGGTGGGCAGCGTATTCACTTCTACCGGAAGTCAGCATGGTGGCCAGGAAAGCACCCTCCTTGCGACGCACACCGTGCTGCTGCACCTGGGCATGGTCGTGGTCGGGCTACCGTACAGCTTCAAGGGCCAGTTGCGGATGGATGCCATTACCGGGGGCACGCCCTATGGCGCCTCGACACTGGCGGAGGACAACGGGAACGATCGCCAGCCAAGCGACAATGAGCTCGAAGGCGCACGCTTCCAGGGGCGGCACGTGGCGCAAGTGGCCGCGGCCATCGCAGCCGCGAACATCGGGGCGCAAAGATGAACGCGGCGAACACCAACGGGCGTACCACGCTCGTCGTGTGGATCATCCTGGCTTGCGGGGTCGTGGCGGCGCTGCATCTGGGCAAGGCGGCAATCGCCACACCCATGCTACAGGCAGACTTGCACCTGAGCCTGGATGAAGCCGGCTGGCTTACCGGTCTGTTTGCAGGGCTAGGGCTCCTGTGTGGAGCGCCCGCAGGCGCTGTGGCGGCAGCTTTTGGCGGCAGAAACACGCTGTTGCTGGGGCTCGGGGTGATGGCGCTCGCCGGAGCAGGCGGGGCCGCCATGCCGTCATATCCGGGCCTGCTGGTCACCCGTTTCCTGGAGGGGCTCGGCTTCATGCTGGTAATCGTCGCTGGTCCGGCGATACTGGAACGCGTCACGACCGGCGCTGAGCGGGATGTGGCTTTTGGGCTCTGGAGCTGTTTCATGCCGTGTGGGATGGCGCTGGCAATGCTGGTAGGGCCGCTGTTCCAAACCTGGCAATCTTTTTGGTGGACAAGCGCGGCGCTGGCCGTGGCTTCGATTTGGGTAGTGACTTGCCGCTTGCCCCCAAGCGCCTCGCCCAAAACCTTCACCTTAAAAACCATGCAGGCTGATATTCGACAGTTGCTTTGTTCCAGAGGCGCGATGTTGCTCGCCTTGGGGTTTGCACTGTACAGCCTGGTGTTCTTTGCCCTGTTCAGCTTTCTGCCGGTTCTGCTGATGGAGCGGATGGACGTTTCATACCGCAGCGCTGGCGTGCTAAGCGCACTGGCAAGTGCCATGAACGCCAGCGGGAATCTCGCAGCAGGTTATTTGATCGCACGTGGCGCTGGACGCGTCCAGCTAGTAGTCATTGCAAGCACCATCATGGGGCTATCCGGAATGGGTATCTTCCTGGGCGGCCTACCGGCTTTTGCAACTTTCCTCCTGTGCCTGTTTTTTTCGGCGATCGGGGGGCTGATCCCGGCTACCTTGCTCGCCTCCGCACCGCTAGTCGCGCGCCAAGCCGCGCTTGTACCGATCACCGTCGGCCTGATGATGCAAGGAAGCAATCTCGGACAGATGCTCGGGTCGGTTGCAGTGGGCAGCGTAACGACAGCCTTTGGCTGGGAGATGGCTAGCGCAGTGGTGGCGATGGCGACGGTGGCGACCGGTGCCGTCGCCTTTCTACTGCGTCCGGTGCTGCGCGATAGCGTCCAATACCTGTAGGTTCCGGCGGGCGGCTCCGTAGGAGAAAGAAGAAGGCCTGGTGGATTGGACGAATCCTCATCGGTCAGTCATGTCGAGGCGTGCCGGCTGCGATACATGCTAATTCCTACATATTCGGATAGGTCGGACCACCGGTGCCTTCTGGCGCTACCCAGGCGATGTTCTGCGCTGGGTCCTTGATGTCGCAGGTCTTGCAGTGCACGCAGTTCTGCGCGTTGATCTGGAAGCGCTTGCTGCCATCGTCGTTGCTCACGACTTCGTACACGCCGGCCGGGCAGTAGCGCTGTGCCGGCTCGTCGTACAGCGGCAGATTCTTCTCGATCGGAACGTTCGGATCGGTCAGCCGCAGGTGAACCGGCTGGTCTTCCTCGTGGTTGGTGTTGGAGAGGAATACCGAAGAGAGCTTGTCGAAGCTCAGTTTGCCGTCCGGCTTCGGATACTCGATCTTCTTCGACTCGGCGGCCGGCTTGAGGCAGGCGTAGTCCGGCTTGGTGTC
>NZ_JAYDXP010000110.1:0-311 GCF_036701605.1 Pseudomonas sp. FIP_A4
CAAACCGAGACGGAACATCTGCGGCGTGTATGCCTGCCAGATCACACTGCGATCCACCGTTTCCAGCCGAGCAGCTCCTGCATCGCTTCGCGGGCGAAGCTCTCCTCCTCGCGCGAATGGGCGAACAGCTAGAGCGTGGCGACAATGCTGTAGCCATCCACCACCCGCCCCATCACCTTCGAACGCGCCGCGGACGCCGTGTCCAGCGCGTCGCACCCGATCTACTCGGGCTTGCTGCGCAAGACCACGACCGATGGCCGCGTCGCCGGCTTCATCATGCGCTTCGCCAGTTTCACCATCCAGAGATAACC
>NZ_JAYDXP010000111.1:0-395 GCF_036701605.1 Pseudomonas sp. FIP_A4
AGCGCTTCGGCATGGCGCCCAACGAGCAGACCAATACCAAGCTGGTCAGCGACGTGTTGAGCGATGCGCTGACCCGCGTGTTCAAGGACCAGAGCATCGGTCAGTTGCTGGCCCAGTAAGTGCTGACGAGGCCGCACCAAACACACCCTCATGGTCGCGCCGGCAGCGGCGCCACCGCACAAAACCCCAGGAACCACAGCACCAATGGCCCTGCCCCGCATCACATCGCCCCATGCCCAGGGCGGCAACCGCACCCGCAGCTCGAAGCCGTTGGCTCGGTCCAGCTGCTGGCGCTTGAGGTGCTCCAGCTCCCAGTGCGGCGTGCCGAACTGCAGCACGCTGAGGGTCAGTGCAGGGCCTGGATGACGGTGAAACCCTCACCGAAACCTTCACCT
>NZ_JAYDXP010000006.1:0-459 GCF_036701605.1 Pseudomonas sp. FIP_A4
GCCACCGAACCGGCGCGTCAGGCGTTGTCGGCGATCTACCGCAGCGGGCAGCGCTACGGCGTCGCTTGGAGATTGCCCGCTGCATGATGACGCGCCCGCGCATCCTCATGCTCGACGAGCCGGCGGCCGGCCTGAACCCGAAGGAAACCGAGGATCTCACTGCTCGACCAGGCCGCCTACGACCGCCTGCTCAACGCCAGCGACGATGTCTGAGGAGGCCCGATGAACAAGCCCTTCCCCCGCCACACCGCCAACCAAATCGTTGTCCGTCACAACCGCCCGCGAGTTGGACTGCGGAGCCCGGATCAACACCCCCTACCCCCTCGACACCGCCAACGAATTCGTTGGCCGTCACATCGGCCCGTGCGGACGTACAGTGCTTCGAAATGGAGGCGCTGATGCCAAGCAAGGCTGCGGTGGCCGCTGTGCTCGGGTATCTGTTTCAGCGTTTCGAAGCGC
>NZ_JAYDXP010000023.1:0-806 GCF_036701605.1 Pseudomonas sp. FIP_A4
TTCTGCTCGACGGTGTGGATATTGAGGACTACACGCTGCGCAACCTGCGCCGGCACCCGCAGCAGTGCCGCTGGAATTCAGCGCCTCGGTCAGCGCCGCTTCGACCTCATCGGCACTCACGCGGACCGGCTTGTCGGCATCACGCTTGCGCTTGCGCTCGCGGTGATAGGCCAGCCCGGTACCGGCCGGGATCAGACGACCCACGACCACGTTCTCCTTCAGGCCGCGCAAATAATCGCGCTTGCCAGTGACGGGGGAACAGCCCGGCCGATGCTCTGGCCTCGGCCGCGCATTACTTGCAGGCGTCCGGCTGGCAGCAGGGCCAGCCGTGGGGTTTCGAGGTGCGCCTGCCGGAACCGTTCGACAATGCGCTGGCCGACATGGAGCTGCGCAAATCGCTCGCCGAATGGCGCCGCCTGGGCCTGCGCGGCCTGCCACTGCTCGGCAATGCTGCGGATCACTTCGAGCATCCGGCTGATGTCCTGGCTGTGGCCTTCGCACCAGCACCAGCACCACGATTACTCCGCCGGTGGAACGCACCCGCGGAAACCGAATGCCGCTGCCGAACCACTCGCGCGCCAGCGTCTGCACCGGTCCGGCGAAGTCGAGCAGGCCGATGACGCGCAGCGCACGCTCGGCGCGCATGCGTTCGTCGGCATTCCAGGCGCGATCGGCGACCTCGCGGATGAACGAGATGTCGTCGTCGAGCCAGATGCGCGGCTCGCCATGCAGCAACATCAGCGCGGCAGCGAGCTGGGCCCCAGACAGAGCACCAGCTTGCCCTCGGCGGTGACCCGCACGCGGTG
>NZ_JAYDXP010000047.1:0-1160 GCF_036701605.1 Pseudomonas sp. FIP_A4
GTGATCGCCGAGTTCCCGCGTTCGGGCGCCGAAGACGTGGAGCGTGCGCTGGACGCTGCCCATGCCGCCGCCGATGCCTGGGGCAAGACCTCGGTGCAGGACCGTGCGCTGATCCTGCTGAAGATCGCCGATCGCATCGAAGCCAACCTGGAAAAGCTCGCCGTCGCCGAAACCTGGGACAACGGCAAGGCCGTGCGCGAAACCCTGAACGCCGACGTGCCGCTGGCTGCCGACCACTTCCGCTACTTCGCCGGCTGCATCCGTGCGCAGGAAGGCAGCACCGCCGAGATCAACGAGCACACCGCCGCCTACCATTTCCACGAGCCGCTGGGCGTGGTCGGGCAGATCATCCCGTGGAACTTCCCGCTGCTGATGGCCGCCTGGAAACTCGCGCCGGCGCTGGCCGCCGGTAACTGCATCGTGCTCAAGCCGGCCGAGCAGACGCCGCTGTCGATCATGGTGTTCATCGAAGTGGTCGGCGATCTGCTGCCGCCGGGCGTGCTGAACATCGTCCAGGGCTTCGGTCGCGAAGCCGGTCAGGCGCTGGCCACCAGCACCCGCATCGCCAAGATCGCCTTCACCGGCTCGACCCCGGTGGGCGCGCACATCATGCGTTGCGCTGCCGAAAACATCATTCCGAGCACCGTCGAGCTGGGCGGCAAGAGCCCGAACATCTTCTTCGAAGACATCATGAATGCCGAGCCGGCGTTCATCGAGAAGGCTGCCGAGGGCCTGGTACTGGCGTTCTTCAACCAGGGCGAGGTGTGCACCTGCCCGTCGCGCGCGGTGATTCAGGAGTCGATCTTCGAGCCCTTCATGGAAGTGGTGATGAAGAAGATCAAGGCCATCAAGCGCGGCAACCCGCTGGATACCGACACCATGGTCGGCGCTCAGGCCTCCGAGCAACAGTTCGACAAGATTCTGTCCTACATGGACATCGCCCAGCAGGAAGGCGCGCAGATCCTCACCGGCGGCGCCGCGGAGAAGCTCGAAGGCGGTCTGGCCAGCGGTTACTACGTGCAGCCGACCCTGATCAAAGGCCACAACAAGATGCGCGTGTTCCAGGAGGAAATCTTCGGGCCGGTGGTGGCCGTCACCACCTTCAAGGACGAAGCCGAAGCGCTGGCGATCGCCAACGACACCGAGTTCGGTCTGGGCGC
>NZ_JAYDXP010000053.1:0-478 GCF_036701605.1 Pseudomonas sp. FIP_A4
CCGCTGTACGACGAGCCGGCGCAGCGCTACTGCCCGGCCGGCGTGTACGAAGTCGTGAGCAACGACGATGGCAGCATTCCCGGGCGCGGTTGGGTACAATGCGCCGGCGTTCGGATCGGTCTGGCAGTGTCGGCGGAGGCATCAATGGAGTTCTGGCGGATATCGAAGCCCAGCTCGCCATCGAAGATCAGGCCGGTGTCACCTTCTGGCGCTACCCAGGCGATGTTCTGCGCTGGGTCCTTGATGTCGCAGGTCTTGCAGTGCACGCAGTTCTGCGCGTTGATCTGGAAGCGCTTGCTGCCATCGTCGTTGCTCACGACTTCGTACACGCCGGCCGGGCTGTTCCTTACGCTGTTCATCATGGCCCCGGTGTTCGAGCGGATTAACCAGGAAGCCCTGCAGCCGTACCTCGCCGAGCAGATTCCGGCGCAGGAGGCGATCACCCGCGCCGAAGTACCGCTCAAGGCGTTCATGCTGG
>NZ_JAYDXP010000066.1:0-603 GCF_036701605.1 Pseudomonas sp. FIP_A4
CGGCTGGTCTTCCTCGTGGTTGGTGTTGGAGAGGAATACCGAAGAGAGCTTGTCGAAGCTCAGTTTGCCGTCCGGCTTCGGATACTCGATCTTCTTCGACTCGGCGGCCGGCTTGAGGCAGGCGTAGTCCGGCTTGGTGTCGTGCAGCGTGAAGGGAATCTTGCCGCCGAAGATGTTCTGGTCGATGAAGTTGAATGCGCCACCCTTGATTGCACCCCACTTGTGGATGGCGGCGCCGAAATTGCGGCTCTTGTACAGCTCGTCGTACAGCCAGCTGTTCTTGAAGCCTTCCTGATACGCCGTCAGCTCATCGCCGCCCTCGCGCCCGGCCAGCAGTGCATCGGCAGCCGCTTCGGCGGCGAGCATGCCGGACTTCATTGCCGTGTGGCTGCCCTTGATCTTAGCGAAGTTCAGGGTGCCGGCGTCGCAGCCGATCAGCGCACCGCCGTTGAATACCATCTTCGGCAGGCAGTTCAGGCCGCCCTTGGCAATGGCGCGGGCGCCGTAGGACACGCGCTTGCCGCCGTCCAGGTACTGCTTGATCACCGGATGATGCTTGTAGCGCTGGAATTCGTCGAACGGCGACAGGTGCGGGTTGCTGTA
>NZ_JAYDXP010000076.1:0-550 GCF_036701605.1 Pseudomonas sp. FIP_A4
GCAATGGCCAGGCTCAGCGCGGCTCCGGGAAGGTTGCCCCAGTGTTGCTTGCCGCTGGCGGCAGGCAGGGCGCAACAAACCGCCCGGCACGGATCGCCGTGCCGCGGTCGTCGGCGCCCGCCCCGCCGACTCCTCGCGGAAGTGACAAGGCCCAACGGACCGTCCTGACCAGCCATGAGCTGGCCGTCATCAACAAGCTCAAGCCTCGCGCGTAAGCTCCGCGTTGGTCGCCAGCGCCAGCATGAGCTCGTTGGTATGCGGTCCGCCATCGCGGCGTAAGCCGGCGGTGCGCTCGCCATGGCCATTTGGCCGCGCGATGCATGAGCTTGTTGATGAAGGCCAGCTCATCGCTGGTCAGGACTGTCCGTTCGGCCATGTCACTTCCTCGAGGAGCCGTGGCGGCCGATGTCGAGGCCGACCTGGCTGCGCCCTTCACGCAGCGCCGCGGCGAGCAAAGCGGTTCCGGGCGACGTCGGCATCCTTCAGTGCGGCCTGCATGAAGGCCATCGCGTCCTTGGGGTGTTCGGTGTTCTTGCCCTCGCCGTACATG
>NZ_JAYDXP010000002.1:0-364 GCF_036701605.1 Pseudomonas sp. FIP_A4
GAGCCTGCCGCGGGCGCGCTCGGCGACGCGGCCTGGGTAGCCAGAGTCCTCGCGCGCGGGTTGGAAGTCGCGATGGACAGCGGCCACCATGGTCACACGCCGCTTCTCCAAGTCTTAATCGCGGCGCGGGCTGGCCAGGCCGTTGCCCCAACCGTCCCCGCCCGGCGCGGGCGCCGCCACAGCCGCCCGCGCGCAGCCCTACCCGTGCGTCCACCTGCCCTTCGGAGAGGCGCCGGATAAGCGGTGCCTCAGAGCGTGCGCAGGAAGGCGACCAGATCGGCCTTCTCCTGCTGGCTGAGGTTGCGCTGCAAGATCAGGTTGAAGAATTCCACGCTGTCTTCGAGGGTCAGCAGGCGGCCGTCAT
>NZ_JAYDXP010000010.1:0-309 GCF_036701605.1 Pseudomonas sp. FIP_A4
CGCCGTGGTGCTGGTCCAGTTGACGAAGCTGTTCGGGGTATCGGCACCCGGTTGGTCGTTGGCGTGCAGGTCGTTGGTCAGCACGTTGCCGGTGATGGCGGTGACGCTGTCCTCGCCCACGCTGGCGCTGTCGGCCACGGCGTGCGGGACGTCGTCGACGATTTCGATGACCAGGCTGGCCGGGGTCGAGCTGCCGGTGCCGTCGGTCACGCTCAGGCTGAAGGTGTCGGTCTCGGTGCCGGCGCCGTCGGTGGTCGCTTCGGTCAGTTCGTAGGTGTAGCTCGCCACGCCGGTGGCGGCGTTGTAGGC
>NZ_JAYDXP010000028.1:0-456 GCF_036701605.1 Pseudomonas sp. FIP_A4
CGCCGTGGTGCTGGTCCAGTTGACGAAGCTGTTCGGGGTATCGGCACCCGGTTGGTCGTTGGCGTGCAGGTCGTTGGTCAGCACGTTGCCGGTGATGGCGGTGACGCTGTCCTCGCCCACGCTGGCGCTGTCGGCCACGGCCTGCGGGACGTCGTCGATGATTTCGATGACCAGGCTGGCCGGGGTCGAGCTGCCGGTGCCGTCGGTCACGCTCAGGCTGAAGCTGTCGGTCTCGGTACCGGACCCGTCGGTGGTCGGCTCGGTCAGTTCGTAGGTGTAGCTCGCCACGCCGGTGGCGGCATTGTAGGCCGTTACCGTCAGGGTGCCGTGGTCACCGGCGAAGGTTTCGCCCTGCAGCTCGGCGATGGTCACGGTCTTGCCGTTGATGGTCACGCTCTGCAGGTCGTCCAGGCCATCGGTGTCGGCCAGGGTGAAGCTGCCGGAGGCGAACTCGCC
>NZ_JAYDXP010000116.1:0-286027 GCF_036701605.1 Pseudomonas sp. FIP_A4
CAAGGATGCCTTCGACGTGCTGGTGGTCGGCGGTGGCCCGGCTGGCGCCGCAGCGGCCATTTACGCGGCGCGCAAGGGCATCCGCACCGGCGTCGCGGCCGAGCGCTTCGGCGGTCAGGTGCTGGACACCATGGCCATCGAGAACTTCATCTCGGTGAAGGAAACCGAAGGCCCGAAACTGGCCCGCGCGCTGGAAGAGCACGTGCGCGAGTATGACGTCGACATCATGAACCTGCAGCGCGCCAGCCAGCTGATCCCGGCCGGCGACGACGGCCTGCACCGCGTCCGGTTCGACAACGGCGGCGAGCTCAAGGCCAAGACCCTGATCCTCGCCACCGGCGCGCGCTGGCGCGAAATGAACGTGCCGGGCGAGCAGGAATATCGCGGCCGTGGCGTCGCCTACTGCCCGCACTGCGACGGCCCGCTGTTCAAGGGCAAGCGCGTGGCGGTGATCGGCGGCGGCAACTCCGGCGTGGAAGCGGCCATCGATCTGGCCGGCATCGTCGCCCACGTGACCCTGCTGGAATTCGGCGAGGACCTGCGTGCCGACGCCGTGCTGCAGCGCAAGCTCAACAGCCTGCCCAACGTCCGCGTGCTGAAGATGGCGCAGACCACCGAGGTCAAGGGCGACGGCCAGAAGGTCACCGGCCTGGTCTACAAGGACCGCAACAATGACGAGATGCACGAGGTCGAGCTGGAAGGCATCTTCGTGCAGATCGGCCTGCTGCCCAACAGCGAATGGCTCAAGGGCACCCTGGAGCTGTCGCGCTTCGGCGAGATCATCGTTGATGCCAAGGGCCAGACCAGCATCCCGGGCGTGTTCGCCGCCGGCGACGTGACCACGGTGCCGTACAAGCAGATCGTGATCGCCGTTGGCGAAGGCGCCAAGGCCTCGCTGAGCGCCTTCGATCACCTGATCCGCACCTCCGCGCCGGCCTGATCGGCGTCTCGCGCAATGAAGAAGGGAGCCTGCCGGCTCCCTTTTTTTTATACGGCAAAGAAGCGAGCGGGCACCGTGCGGATATTGCCCGGGACGGATCGTTGCGTTCGAGCCAGGGTCTATTTCCCAACAGCCGGCCGGCGCTGCTTGGCAGCGCGAATGCATTGCCGGCGTTGCATACCTGCCCGAGCAGTCCAGGAGCTGTCCAAGAAATGATCAATGCCGATACATCGAACCCGCGCCGGGTCGTGATGACCTACGCCAACCGCGCACGCGAGCCCGAGCACGAGCGCCGTGTCCATGCCGCTCTGGCCGAGCAGCTGGCCGGCTTGCTGGGGCTGAGCTATGGCGGTGAGTACGATCCGACCCGAGGTCACGAAACCCAACCCTATCTGGTGCCGTCCGGCACGGTGATCGGCCAGCGCGAGGCGCAGGAGCTCGGCCTTGCTGCAGAAGACGATCTGTTCGGCGGTGTGGTGCCACACGCGTTCGTCGAAACCAAGGCGATCACCCATCCACTGGTGCGTCCTGAGGCTGCGGCGCCTCTGGGGTGGTCGCGCGAGTTCGGCGCACGGGTCAGGGACAGCGTGCTGTCCGGCTACAGCGTGTTCAGCCTGGAGGATGCGCACGACGCGGGCCGGCGCCTGCTGCACGAAGGCGCGCTGCGCATCAAGCCCGTGCGCGCCACCGGCGGGCGTGGCCAGCAGCGCGTCGACGATCTCGAGGCGCTCGAACAGGCGCTGGCGGCGCTTGACGAGCGCGAGCTGACGGAGTTCGGTCTGGTGCTGGAAGGCCATCTGGAGCAGGTGACCACCTTCAGCGTCGGTCAGGTGCGGGTCGGCGGCCAGCTGGCCAGTTACTACGGCACGCAACGCTTGACCGCCGATAACGGCGGCGAGGAAGTCTACGGCGGATCGGACCTGGTGGTGGTGCGCGGCGACTTCGATGCGTTGCTGGCACTGGACCTGACCGAGGCCATCCGCCTGGCGGTTCGCCAGGCACAGGTCTACGACGCGGCGGCCGCCGCTTGCTACCGGGGTTTCTTCGCTTCGCGGCGCAATTACGACATCGCTCAGGGCGTCGATGGCCGCGGCCAGCCGCGCTCCGGGGTGCTGGAGCAGTCCTGGCGGATCGGCGGCGCCAGCAGCGCCGAAGTGGCCGCGCTGCAGCGTTTTTGCGAGGACGATGCGGTGGCCGTGGTGCGCGCTTCGTCGGTGGAACTCTACGGCGAGCGGCAGGTTCCGCCCGAGGGCGCGACCGTGCTGTTTCGCGGCGACGATGCGGAAGTGGGCTTCATAACCAAATACGTGATGGTGGAGGACTATGGCAACCCATAGCGAGACGGTCGACATCCTCGTCGATGACGAACATATCGCCGGTACGTTCCTGACACCGCCGGAAAAGATGCCTGGCGTGCTGTTCGTGCACGGCTGGGGCGGTAGCCAGCAGCGCGATCTGACGCGGGCACGGGGGATCGCTGGGCTCGGTTGCATCTGCCTGTCGTTCGACCTGCGCGGGCACGCGCAGACGGCGGCGCAGCAGCAGACCGTGACCCGTGAGCAGAACCTGCGTGACCTGCTGGCCGCCTACGATCTGCTGGCGGCGCATCCGCATATCGATCCGGCCGCCATTGCCGTGGTCGGCACCAGTTATGGTGGGTATCTCGCGGCGATCCTCACCGCGCTGCGGCCAGTGAAATGGCTGGCGCTGCGGGTGCCGGCGCTGTACTGCGACGACGATTGGGACATGCCCAAGCGGCAACTCGATCGCGACACGCTCAACCGCCTGCGCCGCCGCCATGTGCTGGCCGAGGAGAATCGCGCGCTGGCCGCCTGCGCGGCGTTCCGCGGTGACGTGCTGATCGTCGAGTCGGAAGACGACAGCTATGTGCCGCACGAGACGATTATGAGTTACCGCGCCGCGTTCCAGCGCACCCATTCGCTGACCCATCGCATCATCGATGGCGCCGATCATGCGCTGAGCAGCGAGCGCTGCCAGGAGGCTTACACCACCATCCTGGTCGATTGGGCGACCGAGATGGTCATCGGTGCGCGCCTCGACGAACGCGCCCATGCCGGCTTCCGTCCGGTGGATGGCGCCTGACCCGGGCGCCGGTTCACTGCGGCGGCGTGGGCGGTGGCGGTGGGCCGACGAAGCGGCTCCAGCGGCGGTCCAGCACCTGCTGCTTGAGCACTTCGATGATGTCCACCAGCACCTCTTCCAGGGCCAGATCGGTGTGCTCGTCCTGGTACAGCCAGGCCTCGAAGAATTCGTCGGCGAGATTCTGTGCCAGCGCCTGGAACTGCGGGCCGCGCAGGCCGTCGACGGCGCCCTGCAGCAGGCGGGCGACGATGTCGCGCAGGGCCTGATCGAGGCTGTCGGCCATATGACCGCCGAGCGGCAGCCGCCGCAGCTTGTGCATCTGCGGATTTTCGGTCAGCGCCTGGTGCAGCAGGCCGTTCACGTAACCCTCGATGGCACCGCGATTGTCCCGATAGCCGACCTCCAGCATGGCCTGCAGGCGCCGCGCCAGATCGTCCAGCAGGCGCTGCTTGCGTGGGCGCACCACCTCGTCGATCAGCCGGCGGGCCAGGTCGTCGCTGGCGCCGATCTCCTGCTGCAGGCGGCCGAACAGCCGGACCATCACCCGGTCGGCCAGCTCCTCGATCAGTAGTACGTAGTAGCGATTGAGCACGCCGTACACCGCCCAGCGGCGCATGTCGATCAGCCCGAGACGCTGCAGACGCACCAGCAGCGCGCCGATGCGCAGCACCCGCAGCCAGCGCAGGCCGGCCAGCGGAATGCAGCCGAGCACGTCGTACCAGTGGGCGAACGGGTAGTAGTACCAGCGCGCATAGCGCCGCTCGAACAGCGCCACTGTCCAGCCGAGCAAAACGTCGAGGATGAACAGGCTGACGAAGCCCAGGTCGATGTACTGCAGGTTGCGGTGGATGTGCTGGTCGTAGCGCGCTTGCAGCTGCGGCAGCCAGCGCGCCAGCGCATCGTTGATCGGCTGCACGAGGAACAGGCTGTCGAACAGCAGCAGCGCGAGGTTCACGCAGACCAGCAGAACAATGAACGCCTCCCACGCGGCGTGCAGACCCTCGCGGGTGCGCACGCGCGGGTCGAGCGGCCGTTCAGCCACGCGGTGCCTCGGCGGCCTGCCAGAGCACCTCGGCGCAACCCTGGCGCCGCGCGATCAGTCGCGCGGCGACGAACAGCAGATCGGACAACCGATTGAGATAGCCCAGCAGCTCGTTGCGCAGGGGTTCGTCGGCATTCAGCTGCTGGCAGCGCCGCTCGGCGGTGCGCGCCATGCTGCGGCACAGGTGCGCCTGGGCGATCAGCCGTGAGCCGCCGGGCAGGATGAAGTCCTTCAGCGGGCCGAGTTCATCGTTCCAGCGGTCGATGGCCGCCTCCAGGCGGGTGATTTCCGCGGTGCCGAGGGCCTGGTAGTCCGGCATCGCCAGCTCGCCGCCGAGGTCGAACAGGCGGTGCTGGCAGGGCGCGAGTACGGTCGTCAGCTCAGCCAGCGCTGGCCATTGCGCCTGCGCCTCGGCCAGTTCGGCAAGCAGCAGGCCGAGCTGGCTGTTGAGCGTATCGACCTCGCCCATCGCCTCCACGCGCGGATGGCTCTTGGGCACGCGGCGGCCATCACCCAGGCCGGTTTCGCCGGCATCGCCGGTACGGGTGTAGATCTTTGACAAACGATTGCCCATGCGGGATTCCTTGCGTCAGGCATCCGCCGGTTCGGCCGGCGTCGCCAGTGGCAGGCGCAGGGTGAAGGTGCTGCCGTAGCCGGGCTGGCACTGCACCTCCATCTGCCCCTGATGATTGTTGGTGATGATGAAATACGAAACGGAAAGTCCCAGGCCGGTTCCCTGACCGACCTCCTTGGTGGTGAAGAACGGCTCGAAGATGCGCTTGCGTACGGCTTCTGGAATGCCGCCACCATTGTCCTCGACCTGAATTTCCGCCCACGGCGGATTGAGCCGGGTGCGCAGGATGATGCGGCCGGGCTCCGCACCGCGGTGCTGGTGGATCGCCTGGGCGGCGTTCTTCAGCAGATTGAGCAGCACCTGCTCCAACTCGTTGCCGATGCACGGCACGCGGTCGACCTGCGGATCGAAGTCGCGGACGATCTCGATCGACTTGAAATCGAAGCCTTCGACCAGCGCGAAGTCGTTGCCGGCGATCTCCAGCGCCTGGTCGATCAGCAGCGGCAACTGGCAGTCGGCCAGCTGGCGGTTGCTCATGCGGCTGAAGTTGAGCATGTGGCTGACGATCTTCGCCGCACGCGAGCCGGCCTGCTGGATGCCGTCGAGCAGTTGCGGCACCTCGCGCTTTTGCAGGTAGAGGTTGACCGCTTCGAGGCTGACGCCGGTTTCGGCGGCCGCTTCGCGATTGCGTTCCAGGTCCGCGGACAGCCGCCGGCGGATGTTCTGTGCGTTGTGCAGGATGGCACCCAGCGGGTTGTTGATCTCATGGGCCATGCCGGCCGCCAGGCCGCCGACCGAGAGCATCTTCTCGGACTGCACCATCATTTCTTCCATGTTGATGCGCTGGGTGATGTCGTCGATGCGGATCACCACGCCGCGGCCGCCACCGCCCATCAGCGGGTAGAAGGTCAGCGCGTAATGGCGCAGCTCGTCGTTGCGGCGCCAGGTGACGCGCTCGATCTTCTGCACCTGCTGGCGCTCGGAGGTGTGGCGGATCTGCGCGAGGAACGGCTTGAGCGGCTCGAAGGCGATGAACACCGGCTGGTTCAGTGCCTCGTCCAGCGGCGTGCCGGACAGCACGCTAGCCTCCTGATTCCACTGGGTGACGTACAGCTGCTCATCCAGCGCGATGAGCGCCGAGGGCATCGAGTCGATGATGCTGTTGAGGTAGTTCTGGAAGCCGGTGAGCTTCTTCTCGATCTTGCTGCGCACCTGTACCTCCAGCTCCAGCCGACGGTTGGAAGTGCGCGTTTCCTCGGCCAGGCCGCGGGCCTGATCGAAGGCATCCTGCGCGTCGTCGCGGGCGCGCTTGAGCTGCTGCTCGCGCGCCTGCATGCGCGACAGCATGGTGTTGAAGGCATCGGCCAGGCGGCCGATCTCGTCCTGGTTCTTCGGCAGCGCGCGCAACGAGTAGTCCTCGTCGCGCGTGACCTGGCGCGACAGCGCCTCCAGCTCGCGGATCGGCCGGGTAATCA
This sequence comes from Pseudomonas sp. FIP_A4, assembly GCF_036701605.1. Taxonomy (NCBI): domain Bacteria; kingdom Pseudomonadati; phylum Pseudomonadota; class Gammaproteobacteria; order Pseudomonadales; family Pseudomonadaceae; genus Pseudomonas; species Pseudomonas sp. FIP_A4. The sequence goes on from NZ_JAYDXP010000116.1 coordinate 6,135, forward strand.
GCAGGCGAATCTGCCGCGCCACCAGCAGCCACAGCAGCAGGCTGGCCAGCAGGATGGCGACGCTGGCCGTCAGGGTGCCGGTGTAGAAGGCGCCGGGCAGCTCACTGCTGGCGACCAGCAGCAGGTGACCGGGGCGATCGCCGGGTTGCGGCAGCTCGACCAGTAGGCTGGCGCGGATTTCCCCGGCGCGCCAGGCCGCGACATCGCCGAGCCGCTCGGGTAGCCGCAGGCGCTCGCCGCGCTGCAGCTGCGCCAACTGGTTGCCGGAGGTGTCGTAGATCACCGCGGCGCGCAAGGGCGAATAGCCGTCGAGTCGCCGCAGCGCGGCATCGGCTGCGTCGGTGGAGGCCAGCACCTGCGTGCTCAGCGCCTCGCTGGCGAACAGTTCGCCGATGGTGTGCATGGCCTGCGGCGCCACACTCTGGCGCGAGATCCAGTAAGCGGCGCTGATGAAGGTGAGGTTGGACACCAGCAGCACGGCGGCCAGCAGGACGAGCAGGGCGATCAGCAGCTTGCGGCCGACCGGCAGGTTTTCGAGGCGCTGGCGCAGGGTCATGGCGGCCACGGATAACGTGAAAGACCTGCGCAGGGTAGCGGTGCGTCAGTCGACGGGCAATCCGCGACGCAGCAGCTCGGCATGCAGGCGCTGCTGCACGGCAGCGAGCGCCGGTAGCTGCAGGCCGAGCCGGGCGGCGCTGGCGCAGGCATGGCCGAGCAGGTAGGCGATCTCGGTACGCTGGCCGCGCGCCACGTCCTGGTGCATCGACGAATAGTTGGCGGCAGTCGCTTCGATGACTCGCAGCACCTCGTCCGCCAGGCCCGTGGCAGCCTCGGGCTGGCCGCAGGCGCGCAGCAGCTCGGCGAGTTCGTCGCACAGCGCCAGCACCTGCGCGCGATGGGCCAGCAGCGCGCCGTTGCGGCAGTCGTACAGCACCGTCAGTGGATTGATCGCGCAGTTCAGTGCCAGCTTGCGCCATAGGCGCGCCAGGATGTCCTCGCTCCACTGGTGGGCGATCCCCGCCGCACTCAGCGTCGCCAGCCAGTCCGGCGGCGTGGTGTCCTGCGGATCGCCCAGCCAGTTCTGTCCCTGGCCGGCGAACACCACGTCGAAGTCACCCTGGCGATAGGCGCCTTCGGTACTGGAGACGAAGATGCAGCGCGCCTGCGGCCAGCGCCGGGCGACGGCCTGCTGGCTGCCGAGGCCGTTCTGCAGCAGCAGGATGTCGCAGCGCGGTGCCAGGCGCGCCGCCACGCTGGCGACCGCGGCTTCGGCATCGTATGCCTTGCAGGCCACCAGCAGGCGGGTGATTGGCGTCGTCGCGGCGGCCAGTTCGGCGGGAATCGCCAGGCGCTGGGCCTCGCCGCCTTCGCTCAGGCGCAGGCCGCCGGCAGCCTGGTACGCCGCCAGGCGTTCAGGGCTGCGCAGGATCAGCCGTACCGGCGTGCCCGCGCGGGCCAGACGCGCGGTCCACAGACTGCCGAGGCTGCCTGCACCGAGGACGTGCCAGGTAATCATCTCAGGCCGGCTGGCGCAGGCGCAGCGGGACGATGCGCCCGGTGCTGTAGGCGCTGGGCAGCAGCGCGCCGGCGCGCTCCAGCAGGGCCGGCGCTTCGAGCGGCAGGCCGCGGGCGTCCAGCGTCAGCAGGCCGATGCCGGCCTTGAGCGAAATGAAGCCTTCGCTGCTCTTGAACGGCTTGAGGTTGAGCCCCTCGTGCAGACGCTTGAAGCTGCCCGGCGAGCAGCTCTCGATATCGTCCACCAGCGCCAGCACGCCGAAGTGCTGCTCGTCGATGCGCGCCAGCACATCCAGCGGGCGCACCAGCTGGCGCAGGCGTGCGGCCACCGCCCGCAGCAGTTCCACCTGAAAGGCCTCGCCGTAGCGCTCGTGCAGCGCTGGCATCTCGGGCAGGCCGACATGCAGGTAGCACAGCGCCGTGTCGCGGTTCGCCATCTGCCGCAGGCTGGCATCCAGGCGCTGCAGCAGGTGACGGGTATTGCCCAGACCGGTGAGCGGGTCGACCAGGCTGTTCTCTTCCAGGCTGGCGACGTTATCGGCGAGGCGGCGGTTCTCCTGCTTGAGCCGTTGCAGCGAGCCGCACAGGCGCTCGGCCGCGCGCACCCGGGGCAACAGCTGGTCATGCATCGCGGCCTTGCTGATGAAATCGTCGACGCCGTGGTCGAACGCCTGGCCGAGCACATCGTCACCTTCGCGCCCGGTGAGCAGGATGATGTAGGTGTAGTGGCCGCTGGCGGCATCCTGCTGGCGCACGGCGGCGGTGAGCTGCAGCCCGTCGGTTTGCGGCATCAGCCAGTCGGCCAGCAGCACGTTGGTCGGGCGTTCGGCCATCAGCGCGAGCGCATCGTCCGCGCTGCTGGCGAAGCGGATATCGGTGTAGCCGGCCTTACTGAGCGCACGGCCGATCATGACGCTGGAGAACTTGGCGTCGTCGACGACCAGAATCCCGAGGGAGGGGTTGGGCATGGGCAAGCTCAATCAATGGAGAGGGTGGACGTCCTGTCACGCTTTGCCGGAGTACCGGGCGGTATCACGTCGAACGGTTATAATGACCGCGCTTTTTTTACCGTCAAGCCAGGCGCGGGTCGGTCCGTGACCGTCGCGCTATCTATTCTGGAGGAAGCCCCATGCCCTCGTTCGACGTGGTGTCCGAACTGGACAAGCACGAAGTCACCAACGCGATCGACAACGCGATCAAGGAGCTGGATCGTCGTTACGATCTGCGCGGCAAAGGAACGTTCGAGCAGAAGGAGCTGACCGTGCAGCTGACGGCCGACGCCGACTTCCAATTGGAGCAGATGATCGAGATCCTCAAGTTGAGCCTGGTCAAGCGCAAGATCGACATCCAGTGCCTGGAATACAAGGATCCGTATCCGTCGGGCAAGGTCGTCAAGCAGGAAGTCGTGCTGCGCGAAGGCATCGACAAGGAGCTGGCGAAGAAGATTGTCGCGCACATCAAGGACGCCAAGCTGAAGGTGCAGGCCGCGATCCAGGGCGAGCAGGTGCGTGTCACCGGCAAGAAGCGCGACGACTTGCAGGAGGCCATCGCTCACCTGCGCGCCAAGGATTTCGGCATGCCGCTGCAGTTCAACAACTTCCGCGACTGATCCGGCGCGCCGACGCGCCTGTTTCGTTTCCCGCGCCCGGCCAGTTCCGGGCGCCGTTTTTTTAAGGAGTCTGTCCGATGGACATGAGTGTGGATTATCTGGTCGGGCTGTCCGAGGCGTGGCTTCCGGTCGTACTGCAATACGGCAGCAAGGTGCTGCTGGCGCTGATCACACTGCTGATCGGCTGGTGGCTGATCAATACGCTGACGGCACGGGTCGGCGCATTGCTGCGCCGGCGTCAGGTCGACCCGACGCTGCATGGCTTCGTCGGCAGCCTGGCGGGGATCGTGTTCAAGGTGCTGCTGCTGGTCAGCGTCGCCTCGATGATCGGTGTGGAAACCACGTCGTTCATTGCCGCCATCGGTGCCGCCGGTCTGGCGATCGGCCTGGCGCTGCAGGGCAGCCTGGCGAATTTCGCCGGTGGCGTGCTGATCCTGTTGTTCCGGCCGTTCCGTGTCGGCGAATGGATCGAGGCGCAGGGGGTCAGCGGCACCGTTCACTCCATCCAGATCTTCCACACCGTGCTCAAGACCGGCGACAACAAGACCGTGGTGGTACCCAACGGCAGCCTGTCCAACGGCCATATCACCAACTTTTCGCGCGATCCGCAGCGCCGTGCGGAGATCAGCGTCGGCATCGACTACAGCAGCGATATCAAGCTGGCGCGCCGCATCCTGCTGGAAATCGCCGAGGACTCGCGGGTGCTGCGCGATCCCGAGCCGGTGGTGGTGGTCACCGCGCTGGGCGACAACGCCGTGACGCTGGTGCTGCGCGTGTGGGCGGCGACCGCCGATGTCGGTGCGGTGACCGCCGATTTCATGGAGCTGGCCAAGGAGCGGTTGATGGCCGCGGGTGTCGGCATCCCGTTCCCGCAGCGGGTGGTGCATCTGGTCCAGGGCTGAGGGAGGCTCAGGATCGGGAAGTCGCCTCATGGCCGGGGTCTTCGGGTTGCCGCAGCCCCCGGCGCCACTGCCAGACGATCAGCACCAGCGTCGGCACGCCGAGCAGTGCGGTGACGAGGAAGAAATCGCTGTAGCCCAGGTGTTCGACCATCACCCCCGAATAGCCGCCGAGCAGGCGCGGCAGCAGCAGCATCAGCGAGCTGAGCAGCGCGTACTGAGTGGCGGAGAACTTCAGGTTGGTCAGGCTCGAGAGGTAGGCGACGAACGCCGTGGAGGCCAGCCCGCCACTGAAGTTGTCGCAGGAAATGGTGACGATCAGCATGTTCAGATTGGCACCCATCTGCACCAACGCCATGAACATCAGGTTGGTCGCCGCCGAGGCGACGCCGCCGATGAAGAGGATCGGCAGGATGCTGAAACGCACGATCAGCAGTCCGCCGAATGCCGCGCCGAGCAGGGTCATGATCAGTCCGAACAGCTTGCTGACGCTGGCGATCTGGTCCTTGGAGAAGCCCTGGTCGATGTAGAACACGTTGGCCATCACGCCCATCACGGTGTCCGACATCCGGTAGGTGGCAATCAGCCCGAGCAGCAGTAGCGCCTGCCAGCGATAGCGCAGGATGAAATCGGTGATTGGCGTCAGGACCGGTCCCATCAGGATGCGACCGCGCGCCGACAGACAGCCCCAGCAGATCAGCAGATACATGGTGCCGCGTGGCCAGTAGCCGCCCCAGTACGACTGGAACATGCCGGTGGTCGACACCATCAGGATGATCAGCACGATCACCGAAACCGCCTGGTGGGCGAAATCGAAGCGCGGCGGGCGTTGCTTCTGTCCGGCCTGATGGAGGATGTGCCGCACCGGAATCAGCAGCGAGCGCCCCACCGGCGAGATCGAACCGAGGATGAACAGCGCATAGAGCGTCGCCCGTGGCCAGGCCTGGGCGATCAGCGCGTTGATCATGGCGGGAACGGAAATCAGCAGCACCAGTAGCAGGCCGACGGCGGCGAGTTGGTGGTTGAAGGTGTAGCGCGCCGGTTCGTTGGGCAGCGGTGTGCCGGCATCCGGTTCGCGGATCACCAGGCTGGTGACCAGACCGGGCAGGATCAGCAGCGCGAAGGCGAGATAGGTGAAGCTCCAGGCGGCCTGGTTGTAGTCCAGGTTGCTCGAGCCCAGCCACTCGGCGAGGAACAGCGCACCGGCGCTGGCCAGCAGCATGGCGATGCGGTAACCGGTCATGTAGCTGGCCGCCAGAGTCGCCTGCAGCTTGTCCTCGGCGATTTCCAGACGGTAGGCGTCGATGGCGATGTCCTGGGTGGCGGAAGAAAACGCCACCAGTACCGCCAGGGCGATCAGCAGGGTCAGGTTGTGCTGCGGATTGCACAACGCCATGCCTACCAGGCCGAGGGCGATCAGCGCTTGCGAGAGCACCAGCCACGAGCGCCGCCGCCCGAGGGCGCCGATCCACGGCAAGCGCCACTGGTCGAGCATCGGCGACCAGACCCACTTGAAGGCGTAGGCCAGGCTGATCCAGCTGGCGAAACCGATGGTTTCCCGTGACACGCCCGCTTCGCGCAACCACACCGAGAGCGTGGAGAACACCAGCACGGCGGGCAGTCCCGCGGCGAACCCCAGCAGCAGCAGGGCCAGACTGGCGGGGCTGGCATAGGCGGCGAGGGCATCGCGCCAGGTTTCACGGGACATACATCGACAATCTGTGGCGGCTGGACGGAGCGCGCACTCTAACCGCTGTGCTCCGTCGAATGCCAGCCGTGGCGACGCATGTCCACGCGGTCGTTGCGGATGGTCAGGCCCTCGGCGCGCAGGCGCATGCGCTGCTCGTGCCCGGCGGGACTGCCGGCCGGCAGGCTGAGGCGACCGCCGGCGGCGATGACCCGGTGCCAGGGCAGGCGCGTGTCGTCCGGCAGCTGCGCCATCAGCCGGCCGACCCAGCGCGCGGCGCGGCCGAGACCGGCGATGGCGGCCAGTTCGCCATAGCTGATCACCTTGCCCGGCGGGATCTGCGCCATCACCAGATAGACAGCGGCGCGGCGTGCCTCGGCATCGGCATCGGGCGGTAGCAGGGGCGAAGGCTCGTGCATGTGACGTTTCCTCGAATGGCAGGCCGCTGCGTTGGAAATGAACCGGATTCCCGTTCGGCGGTCTGTGGTTGCTGGAGCAGGATGCATAGGGATAATGCCAGCCCTTCAACCGTTTCTGACCAGATTTGCGCACTTCTATGTTTTTTCGACCCCTGCTTTGCCTCTCCCTTTGCGCTTTCGCGCTGCCCACCCTGGCCGACACCGTCTGGCTGAAAAACGGTGATCGCCTGACCGGCAAGATCAGCGTGCTCGACGGTGGCAAGCTGCTGATCGAAACCAGCTACGGCGGCTCCATCCCGCTCAAGTGGAACCAGATCGCCACGCTGGAAAGCGATCAGAAACTGCTCGTCAAACAGGGCGATACGGTTGGCGAGGTGGCGAAGTCCCTGCAGGCTTCCGAGCCTGGAAAGGTCACGCTGGTCAACGGCGGCGAGCCACGTACCGTCGAGCTGGCCAGCATCTCGCAGATCATCCATCCCAAGCCGTTGATCCAGGACTTCACCTGGAAGGGCAACGTCGACGTGGCGATGGACTACAAGCGCGCCGAAACCGACACCGATGACTACGATGTGTCCTTCGATACCAAGGCGCGCCACGGTCTCTGGCGGCACAACGGCGCGGCCAGCTACAACCGCGAGTACCGCGACGGCGTGACCGTGACCGACAACTGGGACGCCGAATACGCGCTCGACCGTTTCATCGACGAGCACTGGTTCTGGCAGGGGCGCCTGAATTACAAGCGCGACCAGATCGAGGACGTGCGGCGCCAGCGCACCATCGGTACCGGTCCGGGTTACCAGTTCTGGGACAACGACCTGGGCGCATTCTCGCTGGCCGCGCTGATCAACCGTAGCGACTACGAGTTCGCCGACGGCTCGGAGGAGGACTTCTACCTCGCCGCGCTGAAGTGGGACTACAACCGTTACCTGGTGGGCAAGACGTTCGAGCTGTTCAGCAGTGGCGAGCTGGGCAAGCCGCTGGAAAACGTCGCCGATTACGCGCTGGATGCCGAGGTGGGGCTGCGCTACAAGGTGACCGACTGGGCCTCGCTGAACATGAAGGCCGAGAAGGACATCATCAGCGGCGCCGAGGAAAGCCTCGACGAAACCCGCTACAGCATCGGCTTCGGCGTCGGCTGGTAACGCGCGCTGAACGTGCCGAAAAAGAAGGGCAGCCCTCGGGCTGCCCTTCTTTCTATATAGGCTATATAGGCTATATAGGCAGCGTCTGGCTCACAGGCGCAGGCCGCCATCCAGCTCGAGGATGCGCCCGGTGTAGTAGTCGTTCTCGAAGATATAAGCCACCGAATGGGCGATCTCGGCGGGCTTGCCCATGCGCCGGAGCGGAATGCCGGCGGTCATCTTCTCCAGCGCCTCGGGTTTCATGCTGGCGACCATCTCGGTCTCGATGAAGCCCGGTGCCACGCCGGCGACGCGGATGCCGTAGCGTGCCAGCTCCTTGGCCCACACCACAGTGGCCGAGGCCACGCCGGCCTTGGCCGCGGAGTAGTTGGTCTGGCCCATGTTGCCGGCACGGGAAATCGAGGAGATGTTGACGATCGCGCCCTGGCTCTGCAGCTCGACCATCTTCGCCGCGACTTCGCGGGTGCAGAGGAACACGCCGGTCAGGTTGACGTCGATCACCACCTGCCACTGCGCCAGGCTCATCTTGCTGATCTCGCCGTCCTTGACCTTGAGCAGCAGGCCATCGCGCAGGATGCCGGCGTTGTTCACCAGCCCGTGCAGGCCACCGAAGTCCGTGGCCACCTGAGTGACCATCTCGCTCACTTGCGCCTCGTCGGCGACGTTGCACAGGTAGGCGCGGGCATCGCCACCGGCGGCCTTGCAGGCGGCTACTGCTTCGGCCAGACGTTCCGGGTTGAGATCCACCAGCGCCAGACGCGCGCCCTTGCCGGCCAGATGCTCGGCCATCGCCCGGCCTAGACCCTGGCCGCCGCCGGTAATGATGATGACCTTGTCTTGTAGCTGCATGCCCATATCCTTCTTGTTGTCTCGCTGCGAAAACCCCGCTCGCGGGGGAAACCGTTATGCTGAACGCCCTGTCGAACCCGCCCTGTGAGGAGCCCCTGTGAGCGCTGAAGCCACCAAGCATGCCCGACAACTCCTGCTCAAGGAATATCGCGGTGTGCTCTCCACCCACTCCCAGGCCATGCCAGGTTTCCCGTTCGGCTCGGTGGTGCCGTACTGCCTGGACGCCGAAGGCTGGCCGCTGATCCTGATCAGCCGGATCGCCCAGCACACGCGCAATCTCAAGGCCGATGGGCGCTGCTCGCTGCTGATCGGCGAGCGTGCCGCCGCCGATGTGCAGGCCGCCGGTCGTCTCACGCTGCTGGCCGAAGCGCGTCAGTTGAGCGAGGCGGCGGATATCGAGGCGGCCGCGCAGCGCTATTACCGCTATTTCCCCGAGTCGCGCGATTACCATCGGGTGCACGATTTCGATTTCTGGCGCTTGGAACCGGTGCGTTGGCGTTACATCGGCGGTTTCGGCGCGATCCATTGGTTGGACCGCGTGGCGCTGGCCAATCCCTTTGCCGCCGGCGATGGCGCGGCGGAGCGGGGCATGGTCGAGCACATGAACGACGACCATGCGCCGGCCATCGCGCGCTACGTTGCCCAGGCCGGCTTGCCTGGCGCCGAGCCGGCGCAAATGGCCGGGATCGACAGCGAGGGCTTCCACCTGCGTATCGGTCAGGCGCTGCACTGGCTGCCCTTCGCCGAACCCTGCGAAACACCGCTGGCGGTGCGTCAGGCACTGGTGGCGATGGCGCGTGGCTGAGCGGATTCAGCTTCGCGTCAGGCAGGTTTTCGCATAATCCGCTTACAGACTGCGTTGCGTGCGGGTTGAATTCGACCCGCGGCGTCGTCATCTACAGGTGACTGGAAGCCTATCTTCCGCCAAGGATCATCGATGCGAATCTTCTTTCTGCTGTTCCTGTTGTTTCCGCTGGCCGAGTTGTATGTGCTGATCAAGGTCGGCAGCTCCATCGGCGCGCTGGCAACCATCCTGCTGCTGGTACTCAGCGGCATCGCCGGCGTTCTGTTGATGCGCCTGGCCGGCTTCGCCACTGCCTGGCGCGCGCGTGAGCGGCTGGCGCGCGGCGAGCTGCCCGAGCGCGAGATGCTGCAAGGGCTGATGCTGGCGCTGGGCGGCGGCCTGCTGTTCCTGCCGGGGTTTATCAGTGACGTGCTGGCGCTGATCGTGCTGTTTCCGCCGAGCCGCAATTTCCTCTTCCGTCTGGTCAACCGGCGAATCGAGGAGCAGGTGCGCCGCCAGCGTGCCTTTGCCGACGACCTGCAGGCGCGTTCCGGTCCGCAACGGCCGAACGTCATCGAAGGCGAATGGGAGCGCCGCGATCGAGATCAGTGAGTGTTACCCCGGCATGTCATTCGACATGCCGGTTCTGTTTTCCAGCCACGAAAATTTCATCCGCGCCCCTTGAAATGCTCTTGAACGCCCGCATGTAGCGGACACCGCAAGGTCGCTGTCGTGTTCGACAGTCCGTCTTCTGCGGCTCGCGTAGCGGGCCGCAACCGGCACCGCCGGATTCGTCAACCCGCCGATCACCTGGATCGGCATGGAACAACTCAGTTAGGAGAGATCGACAATGAAGCTTCGTCCTCTGCATGACCGCGTCGTGATTCGTCGCAGCGAAGAAGAAACCAAGACCGCAGGCGGCATCGTCCTGCCGGGCTCCGCTGCCGAAAAGCCGAACCGTGGCGAAGTCGTCGCTGTAGGCACTGGTCGCGTTCTGGACAACGGCGAAGTCCGCGCCCTGGCCGTGAAGGTCGGTGACAAGGTGGTGTTCGGCCCGTACTCCGGCAGCAACACCGTCAAGGTCGACGGCGAAGATCTGCTGGTGATGAGCGAGAACGAAATCCTCGCCGTCGTCGAAGCCTGATCACCGCGAATCTCCATCGATAATTCAAGAATTGAGGATCAATCAACATGGCTGCTAAAGAAGTCAAATTCGGCGATTCCGCACGCAAGAAGATGCTGGTCGGCGTGAACGTTCTGGCGGACGCCGTCAAGGCGACCCTCGGCCCGAAAGGCCGTAACGTCGTGCTGGAAAAGAGCTTCGGTGCTCCGACCATCACCAAGGACGGCGTTTCCGTCGCCAAGGAAATCGAGCTGAAGGACCGCTTCGAGAACATGGGCGCCCAGCTGGTCAAGGACGTTGCGTCCAAGGCCAACGACGAGGCCGGTGACGGCACCACCACCGCTACCGTTCTGGCCCAGGCCATCGTCAACGAAGGCCTGAAGGCCGTTGCCGCTGGCATGAACCCGATGGACCTGAAGCGCGGCATCGACAAGGCCACCATCGCCATCGTCGCCGAGCTGAAGAACCTGGCCAAGCCGTGCACCGACTCCAAGGCGATCGCCCAGGTCGGCACCATCTCTGCCAACTCCGACTCCTCCATCGGTGACATCATTGCCGAAGCCATGGAGCGCGTAGGCAAGGAAGGCGTGATCACCGTCGAGGAAGGTTCGGGTCTGGAGAACGAGCTGTCCGTCGTCGAAGGCATGCAGTTCGACCGCGGCTACCTGTCGCCGTACTTCATCAACAAGCCGGACACCATGGTCGCCGAGCTGGACAGCCCGCTGCTGCTGCTGGTCGACAAGAAGATCAGCAACATCCGCGAACTGCTGCCGGTGCTGGAAGCCGTTGCCAAGTCCGGTCGTCCGCTGCTGATCGTTGCCGAAGACGTCGAAGGCGAAGCCCTGGCTACCCTGGTGGTCAACAACATGCGCGGCATCGTCAAGGTCGCTGCGGTCAAGGCTCCGGGCTTCGGCGATCGCCGCAAGGCCATGCTGCAGGACATCGCCATCCTGACCGGCGGTACCGTGATTTCCGAAGAAGTCGGCCTGTCGCTGGAAACCGCTACCCTGGAGCACCTGGGTAACGCCAAGCGCGTCGTGCTGAACAAGGAAAACACCACCATCATCGACGGCGCTGGCGCCCAGGCGGATATCGAAGCCCGCGTTGCGCAGATCCGCAAGCAGGTCGAAGACACCACTTCCGACTACGACAAGGAGAAGCTGCAAGAGCGTCTGGCCAAGCTGGCCGGCGGTGTTGCCGTGATCAAGGTCGGTGCGGGCACCGAAGTCGAGATGAAAGAGAAGAAGGCCCGCGTCGAAGACGCCCTGCACGCCACCCGTGCAGCCGTCGAAGAAGGCGTGGTACCTGGCGGCGGTGTCGCGCTGGTTCGCGCTCTGCAGGCCATCTCCGAGCTCAAGGGCGACAACGAAGACCAGAACGTCGGTATCGCGCTGCTGCGTCGCGCCGTCGAAGCTCCGCTGCGTCAGATCGTTGCCAACGCCGGTGGCGAGCCGAGCGTGGTGGTCGACAAGGTCAAGCAGGGTTCGGGCAACTACGGCTTCAACGCCGCGTCCGACACCTACGGCGACATGATCGAGATGGGTATCCTCGACCCGGCCAAGGTGACCCGTTCCGCGCTGCAGGCTGCTGCCTCCATCGGCGGCCTGATGGTCACCACCGAGGCGATGGTTGCCGAGATCGTGGAAGACAAGCCGGCCCCGGCCATGCCGGACATGGGCGGCATGGGTGGCATGGGCGGCATGATGTAAGCCGACCGGCCCCTTAAGCTGTAAAAGAACCCCGCCTCGCGCGGGGTTTTTTATTGCTCGGAACTGTCCCCCCAGCGAAGACGCATGCCGTTGCGCGGCGGCTTCGCGACCGTCTGTCGCAAAGCGCGATGGCCGACCACGGCTGTACTACGGTCAGTAGACTTCCTTCAGATCAAGGGCTTGCGCGATGAAGCTGGAAATTGCTCGAGGAGTGTTCCTCGCCAGCGCGCTGACCGTCGCCTCGTTGTGCGGCGCGGCCTGGAGCGAACCAACGGCGAACGTGATACGCAGCAGCGAAAGCCGCGACTTCTGCCCGTTGCCGGCGGCGGCAGCCCGGGCGCAGCAGCTGGCGTTGCAGCCGGATGGCGACCTGCTGCTGTTGCTCTACGGACTCTCGCAGAGCCTGGGCGGGCGCGGCTGAGCGCCACGCCTGAACGGCGCCACGGCGGCGCCGTAGACTGGCTTGCAGTCAGCCGGCCAGGCGGCGGGTGACGTCGCTCAGCTGCAGCGAGAGGTTGTGCAGGTTCTGGCTGGCTGCCTGGGTGCGCTCGACGTGCTGCTGATTGGTGGTGGCGATCGAGGTGATCTCGGTGAGGTTGCGGGAAATGTCCTCGGCCACCGCAGTCTGCTCTTCGGCCGCCGTGGCGATCTGGCGATTCATGTCGCGGATGGCTTCGACCGCCTCGGTGATGTTCTGCAGCATCCGTCCGGCTTCGGTGACCTGCTCCACGCCCTGTTCGCTGCGCTGCTGGCCGCTTTCGATGGCGCGTACCGCGTTGAGCGCGCCGGTCTGGACCGAGTCGATGATCTGGTGGATCTCGGCCGTCGATTCGGCGGTGCGCTGCGCCAGCGTGCGAACCTCGTCGGCGACCACGGCGAAGCCGCGTCCCGCCTCACCCGCACGGGCGGCTTCGATCGCCGCGTTGAGCGCCAGCAAGTTGGTCTGCTCGGCGATGCCGCGAATCACGTCCAGCACCTTGCCGATGCGCTCGCTGTCGCCTTCCAGGCGGCGGACCACTTCGGCGGTGCTGGTGATCTCGCTGCGAATGGCGGTGATGCTGTGGATCGTCGACTGCATGACCGCTTCGCCCTGCTGGGCGGCGTGATCGGCGGCATCGGCGGCATGCGCCGCATCGCCGGCGTGGCGGGCGACTTCCTGGGCGGTGGCGGACATCTCGTGCATTGCGGTGGCGACCTGATCGGTACGCGAGAACTGCTCGCCCGCGCCCTGTGCCATCAGCGTGGAGATCGTGTTCAGCTCGCCGCTGGCGCTATCCAGATTGGCGGCGCTCTGCTGCAGATCGTTGAAGGTCTCGGCGAGGAAGTCGCGCAGCGTGTTGGCGGCTACCGCCAGACGGCCGAGTTCGTCGGCACGCGAGGCGTCCACGCGATTGGCGAACTGGCCCTGGCTGAGGCGAGCGATGTGTTCGATCAGCGAGCGGGTGGGCTCGATGATGTTGCGATTGACCAGCCACAGGCTGAGCAGCGCCACCAGCACGCTGGCGAGCAGCATCACCAGCACGCCGGTGAGCGCGGCGGAGCCGGCGCTCTCGCGGATTTCAGCGGATTGCCGGGCGGCGGTCTGGCGCAACTGGCTGACCAGTTCGCTCATCTGTGCACTGGCGGCGCGGTCGATACCGGCCACCGCGGCGTCGCCCGCGGCCGGGTCGGCACCGGCGGCGATGAAGGCGTCAAAGCCCTTGCGATAAGCCTCGCCGAGCAGACGGTGCTCGTTCTGCAGGCGCGCGATCTGGCCCGATAGCGACGAACTCTGCGCGCTCGCACGCTGCAGCTGAGCGAGCAGCTCCTGCACCTTGCGTTCCTGCGCCTGGAACTGCGCCCAGTACTTGTCGCGCTGCTCGGGGTTCTTGCCGCGCAGCAGGACGTTCTTCCATTCCTGCACCTGAATCTTGAATTCCAGGTTCGCCTCGTCCACCAGCTGCGACTCGCTCAGCGGTCCATCGAGCAGATCGCCGAAATGCTCGACGTGGTGGGACAGCTGCTGAATGCAGAGCAGGGCGATCACCAGCAGCAACAGCAGGCTGCCGCCGATCAGGGCGAGAATTTGCGCGCGCAACGATTTCTTGAGCATGGAAAGGGGCGTCTCGGTGGAGGGAAAAACGAGCGCCCCTTATATCGGCTGCATGCCTTGAAACTTGAGCTCAGATCGCCCGCAAATGATTGTCCCAGAGCCCTGCGGGCAGTTGCAGCGGTTCGCTGCGGATGCGCTCGCCGCGGCAATCGAGCAGCCGGCAGCGACTCTGGCCGGAACTGACGACGAAGCCCCGCTCGACCGCTGCGATCCCGGCGCAGTCGGCCAGGGCGATCTCTTCGCGCAGCTGCGCGCTGTCCAGATCCCAGACGAACACCTTGTTGCCGCGCGGGGCGGTTACCGCCAGCAGGCGCAGCTCGTCGTGAATCGCCAGGCTCGCGGTGTACTGGTTCATGCTTTGGCGCTGCGCCTCGCCCAGCGGGAAGTGCTGGAACGGCTGGCCCGGCCGCTTGATCGCCAGCAGCGGCACACGGTCTTGCGGGTCGCCTTCATACTGCTGGCCGGAAACGATGGTGCCGTCGGTCGCGACGGCGAGGTGGCGCACGCTGTTCATCTGCTCGGGCAACTGCTCCTTGCTGATCAGCGTGCCATCGCGCCGCAGCAGCACCAGGCTTGGCTGCATGGCATTGAGGTTCATCTTCTCGCGACTGTCGGCTTCGGTGCGGATGCCGCCGTTGGCGATCACCAGGGTTTCGCCGTCCGGCATCCATAGCAGCTGGTGCGGGCCGATGCCGTGGGTCGAATGTTCGCCAACCCGCTGCAGGCGCTGCTGATCGACGCGATAGATGCCGAGCACGCCGCGCCCCGGATCGCGGGTGTCGTTCTCGGTGGTGTAGAACCATTCGCCGCTGGCGTGGAATACGCCGTGGCCATAGAAGTGGCGCTCCGGCGGCGAGACCAGCACCTGCAGCAGCCGGCCGTCGCGACTGTCGAGCAGGTAGCTCTCGCGGCTCGGCCGGCGGCCGACGAACACCACCAGTGGCAGGTGCGGATGCGCGTAGACGTCATGGCAGCGTTCGGCGACCGGCGTGGCGAAGACGCGGGTGCCGTCGAGGCGATAGCCGACCGCATAGTGCCGGCCATCGGCATCATCGCGCGCGGAGTAGAGGAGCGGGCCGTCGCCATGCCGGGCGATGGCCCAACCGCCGAGCGCGCCGGCGGCGAGCAGGGCGCTGCCGAGGCCGATGAAGGTGCGGCGCTGCATGTCAGTCTCCGTCGTGGGCGTTGAAACCGATCTGAATGCCCAGCGCGCGGGCCAGTTCGCTCTGGTGCAGGCGGTGCAGCTGATCGAGCTGCTGGTAGAGCGCGTTCAGCCGCTCACGCCCCGCGCTGTCGGCGAGCAGGGCGGAGAACGGCTGATCGAGGGCGGTCAGTTGCCGGTTCAGCTCGGCGTAGCCCTGGTCGATGCGCTGCGCCAGCCCGACGTGCTCGTCGCCGAGCAGCGAACGCAGGCCGTCCGCCTTGGCTCCGCTCCACAGCCGCTCGGCGCTGGCGACCGTGGCGGCGAAGCTGGCCAGCGTCGCGCCGCTGCGCCAGGCCTCGGCCTGATAGGGCTGTGGCTGGCCCTTGGTCTGCCGACCGAGCGGCGCACCGAGCTTCTTCTTCAGCCCGTCGAGACCGTTGATCTGGGCGCGCAGCAGCTCGGCGATGGCCTCACGCGATTCGGCATAGCGCTCGCTGGGAAATGCTTTGAGCTGCGCGGCCATGCCGTCCTCGTCCTGCCATTGTTGCAGCACGTCGGTGGAGAGTTGCTGCTGATGCGCGCCGATGGCGGTCAGCAGCGGGCAGTAGCGGGACTTGCCGGCGGCGTCGAGGACGATGCCGGTGTCGAACAACAGGTATTCATAGGCGCTGAGCCCCTGCACCACTACGCTGGCATTCTCCAGATCGGCCTGGGTGAGTTGCGGCTTGCTGTCGAGCAACGCGCCGACCTGCCGGGCTACGAGGTTCTTCTTGTCCGGCCAGAACTGTACCTGCCAGGCGCGGTTGCCTTCGGCCAGCGGCCCGATCATCAAAGGCTGCAGGCCGGCCCAGCTGCGTTGAGCCTCGATGAAGGCGGCGCGCGCCTCGTCCAGCGTCTGTTCGCCGGCGCAGAACGCCGTTGCGCTGGCCGCCAGGCGACGGTCGCTCTCCGCCCACTGGGTATAGGCCGGCAGCAGCACGTTGTCGGTCAGTGCCTGACTGGCTGCGCCGAAGGGTTCGGCTGGCGCGCAGGCGCCGAGCAGCAGGACGGTGAACAGGGCGGCGGTCGTGCGCAGGGTGCGATGGGAGTTCATGGCGTCCTCGTAGGCAATCGGTTGCGGCTTCGGCGAGCCAGGTATGCGGGGCGCGAAGGCATGCCGGGTCGCGTGGTCAGAGTGATTCGAGAAAGCGCAGCAGCGCGGCGCGTTCCCCGCTATCGAAGGTCAGCACCGTCTGGCGTGCCGCCTCGGCTTCGCCGCCATGCCAGAGCACGGCTTCGAGCAGTGTGCGGGCGCGACCATCGTGCAGCAGACGCGTCACGCCGCCGACGGTGGCGGTCAGGCCGATGCCCCACAGCGGCGGGGTGCGCCATTCGCGGCCGCTGGCCTCGAACTCGGGGCGATGGTCGGCCAGGCCGTCGCCCATGTCGTGCAGCAGCAGGTCGCTGTAGGGGCGGATCAGCTGATTGGCCAGCTCCGGCTCGGCGGCATCGGCGCCGGTGGTGAACTGCGGGGTGTGGCATTTCTGGCAGCCGGCACGGTGGAACAGGGTCTTGCCGGCCAGCACCTCGGGGTCGTCGACATCGCGGCGCGCCGGCACGCCGAGGTTGCGCGTGTAGAACAGCACCTGGGCGAGGATCGGGTCGCTCACTTCCGGCTCGCCGCCATGCGGCAGGGCGCGGCATTCGCGCTGCTGCTCGGTGCAGCTGCTGCCACTGAACAAGCGGCTGGTCAGGCCCATGTCGTTGAAGAAGGCGTCGGCGTTCTGCTGGTTGAGGTTCGGCTGGCCGGCCTTCCAGCCGAAACGGCCGATCACGGTCTGCCGGCTGACTTGGTCGAAGACGCGGTTGGCGCGCCCGGAGATGCCATCGCCATCGCGGTCCTCCGGGTCGGCGTTGGCCAGCAGCGCATCCTGGGGGATCGCCTCGAGCAGGCCGAGGCCGATCATCGGCGGCGCGATCCGTACGGAAAACTGCGTTTGCGGATGCAGCGCGCCGTAACCCAGTTCGCTCAGGCGCAGTTCGGGCTTGCGCAGCTCCACCTCCTCGCCGTCGGCGAAGCGTACGCGCTGGGTGCGGTAATTCAGGCGCACCCGGCCTTCCGGCGCCACGCCGGGGATAGCCATGTCTTGCAGCTGGCCGCCGTAGACCGGCTCGGGGGCGATGCCGCGCTCGCGCAACACCTGCGCATGCTCGGCGCCGGCCGGAATCGACAGGCGGACCAGCAGCGATACCGCGTTGTCGCTGTCGCTTTCCGGCGGGTGGCCGCGGCCGTCCTTGACGTGGCAGTTCTGGCAGGCGTTGGTGTTGAACAGCGGGCCGAGGCCGTCGCGCGCAGTGGTCGAGGCGGGCGCGATGACCCAGGGGTTACGGAAGAAGCTGTTGCCGACGCTGAAGTCCAGCCGACGCAGCGGCGACAGGTTCGCCGAAGGCTGGGAGAAGGCGTTCTGGTCGAATTTCATTACGGTCGCATTGCCAGCCGACAGCGCTTCGCCGGGCTCGGCATGCTCGAAGCGTGGCGCTTCGTCGCAGCCAGGCAGACCAAGCATCAGCAGTGCGAGGGCGGAAATACGAAGCGAGAGGTGCATCAGGCTACCGGAGTACAGAAAAAAAGCGGGGCGCCAGCTTACCAGTCCGGCAGCCTTCGAATAAGAGGTATTTTCATTTGGGTGGACGGCGATTGCGGAATGGGCGCCGAGGTGGGAGCGCGGACACGGCTTGATGCCGTGCCCGCGTTACGCCGATCAGAACTGGTGGTCGGCGGTATCCGGGTTGAGATCGCTGATCCCCAGCGTGGCGGCAGCCTGCTCGATGGCGGCGGTCTGCTTGACCAGGGCGGCGATGGCCGCGCGAACTTTCTCCTGGCCGGCGCTGTTGTCCGCGGCGATCAGCTGGTCGAAGGCCTCGCCGTCCGCGGCACTCTGCACCAGCACTTGCAGCTTGGCTTCGGTGGTTTCCAGGTCGGTCTTCAAGGTGCTGTCGACTTGCGGGTCGACCGCCTGCACCAGCGAAGCCAGGCTCGCGCCGCTGAGGGTGCTGCCATCCACGCGCTGGTACTCGCCCAGGTAGATGTTGCGGATGCCCTTGGCGTTGTAGAAGTGCGAGTTGTGGGTGTTGTCGCTGAAGCAGTCGTGCTCGTCTTCGGTGGAGTTGGCCTCCAGCGCCACCTTCATGCGCTCGCCGGCCAGCTCGCCGAGCGAGAGGCTGCCCATGCCGAACAGCATCTTGCGTACGCCGTTCTGGGCGGGCTCGGCTTCGAGGGACGCGCGGTAGTTGTCGGCGACGCCGGCCTGCCACTGCCCGACCATCTCGGCCAGATCGCTGACCAGCAGATCGGTGACGGCCTTCAGGTAGGTGCGGCGGCGGTCGCAGTTGCCGCCAGTGCAGCCGTCGCCAGCGATGAAGTCACTGGCCGGGCGCTGCCCGGCGCCGGGGTTGCTACCGTTGAGGTCCTGGCCCCAGAGCAGGAATTCGATGGCATGGTAGCCGGTGGCGACGTTGGCTTCGGAACCGGCCAATTCGTTCAGGCTGGCCAGTTTCTCACCGGTGATTTCGCTGACGTCGAGCTTGTCTTCGCCGACCTGCACTTCGCGGTTGGCGATGATGTTGGCGGTCGCGCCGGGGTTGCCGAGGGCGTGCTGATAATCGCCCTTCACGTAGTCGATCAAGCCTTCGTCCAGCGGCCAGGCGTTGAGCTGGCCTTCCCAGTCGTCGACCACGCTGTTGCCGAAGCGGAACACTTCGGTCTGCATGTAGGGTACGCGCGCCGCCAGCCAGGCTTCCTTGGCTGCCTGCAGCGTCGCGTCGCTGGGGTTGGCGAGCAGCGCGTCGACGGCCTGCTGCAGTTTGACGCCGGTGGCATGGGCGTCGCTGAACACCGCCAGGGCGAGGTCGGCGTAGTGGCTGACCACCGCTTTGGCAGCCTGTTCGTCCAGTTTCGGGGCGCTCGCGGCGGGCTGGGCCTGGCTGGTGGCCGGCGCAGTGGCGGCCTGCTCGGCGGTTTTCTGGTCCTCGCCGCAGCCGGCAAGAGAGACGGCAACGGCCAGCAAGGTCGCGGTGGCCCAGGTGGGGGTGCGTAGCATGAGCGGGTTCCTTTTTGCGTTCGAACGATGATCGATCCGGCTGGCGACGCCTGCACCGCCGTGACGGCCTTTAATAATGCGAAAGATTTGCATTTTGTGCAAAGGCAATGCGTGCGCCGCCTCTCTCTTCGCAATGGCGCTGGTCGCTAGAATGCTGGCACTTTTGAATCGCCGGACCTTCATGGAGAAACCTGATGAACCTGACGCTCGTGGTTGTGGCGGTGCTGACGTTCCTCGTCGTCGCCTATGCGGTGATCCTCTACAACGGCCTGGTGCGCCTCAAGCACGGGGTCGGCAAGGCTTGGGCGAACATCGACGTGCTGCTGCGCCAGCGCCACGAGGAGTTGCCCAAGCTGGTTGAAGCCTGCAAGCAGTACATGCAGCACGAGCGCAGCACGCTCGAGCGGGTGATCCGTGCACGTGGCGCGGTAGCCGACGCTCGCGCGCAGGGCGATATCGCCGCGCTTGGCGCGGCGGAAACAGGGCTGCGCGCCGGTCTCGGTCAGCTGTTCGCGCTCGCCGAGAACTATCCGCAGCTCAAGGCCGATGAGAGCTTTCGTCACCTGCAGCAGCGGATCAGCGGGCTGGAAAGCGGTATCGCCGATCGGCGCGAGCTGTACAACGAGGCCGTCAATCTGAACAACGTGCGCATCGAGCAGTTTCCCGATGTGCTGCTCGCGCGTGCCTTCGCCTTTGGCCCGGCGGCGCTGCTGCAGTTCGATGAGGCGCAGAAGGCCGATGTCGATCTGCGTGCCCTGTTCGGCTGATCCGCATGGACTTCGCTGCGTTGCTCGCCTTCGTCGCGGCCGCTGGGTTGTGCGTGGCGGGCGGCTGGGTATGGGTGAGCCGCTGGTCGCGGATTCGCCATCTGCAGGACACGCCGACCTCGCGCATTCGCTCGGCCGCGCAGGGGTATGTGGAACTGGTCGGCGTCCTGCGCGAGAGCGGCGCGGCCCCCCTGACGGCACCGTTGAGCGGTCAGCCGTGCCTGTGGTGGCGCTACCGCATCGAGGAACACGGCGGGACCGGTGAGCGCCGCAGCTGGCGGGTGATTGAGCGCGGCACCAGTGAGGCCTGGCTGCGCCTGGCGGACGCCAGCGGCGAGTGCCTGATCGATCCGCGCGGCGCTGAAGTACTGCCAGCATGGCGCCGCGTCTGGACCGGCGATCAGCGTCATCCGCGCGGGCTGCCGACCCACGGCTGGCTGGATTGGCTGAACGGCGGTCGGCAGTACCGCTACGTCGAGGAACGCTTGCACGCAGGCGAGCCGCTGTATGCCATCGGCGAGTTTCGTACCTTCGGGGGCGGTCGTCAGGGGCTTGATCAGCAGCGGGCGCAGGCGGAGGTGATCCGCCAGTGGAAAGGCGATTTTGCCGGCCTGTTGCGGCGTTTCGACCGCGACGGCGATGGCCGGCTCGACGAGCAGGAGTGGCATCGCGTCAGGCTGGCGGCCGGGCTGGAGGCGCAAGACCGCCACCGCACGGCGAGCAGTGCGCCGGCGATCGCGCACCTGACGCGCCCGCAGCAGGCGCAACCGTTCGTGCTCTCCAGCCACGGCGAGGAGGTGCTCGCCCGGCGCTTCTACTGGCAGGCCGCGGCCGCCGCGCTGGCCTGCCTCGGCGGTGCGCTGTGGCTGGCCCTGCAGTTGGGCGTGAGTAGCTGGTAGCGACTGCAGCGCTACGGCTGGATCGAACTGAGCGTACGGGTGAAGTGGCGGGACTGCTGCAGGAGCGCGGTCATTTCCCGTGCCGGCAGCGGCTTGCTGTAGTAATAACCCTGGCCTTCCTGGCAGCCCTCGGCGATCAGGTAGGCTTCCTGCTCGGGCGTCTCCACGCCTTCGGCGATGACCGTCATGCCCAGGCTGCGGCCCAGCTGGATGACTGCGCGAACGATGGTGGCGCCTTCGTCCTGGCCGATGTCCTGGACGAAACTCTTGTCGATCTTGATCTTGTCCAGCGGCAGGCTCTTGAGGTAGCTGAGCGAGGAATAGCCGGTGCCGAAGTCGTCGATGGCGATCAGCGCACCGGATCGCCGCAGGCTCAGCAGGTTGTGCCGGGCCGCCTGGATATCTTCCATCAGCCCGGTTTCGGTGACTTCCAGCTCCAGGGTTTCGGCCGGTAGCTGATGCCTCTGCAGCAGGTCGCTGATCATCTGCGGCAGACCGCTGTGGTGCAGCTGGACGGTCGACAGGTTGACGGCCATGCGCAAGCCGGTGAAGCCGAGCCCGCGCCATTCCTGCAGCTGGCGGCAGGCCTGGTCGAGTACCCAGGCGCCGATCGGAATGATGCTGCCGTTCTGCTCGGCCACCGGAATGAACAGGTCGGGCGGCACCAGCTTGCCCTGGTGCTTCCAGCGCAGCAGCGCTTCGACACCGGTGATGCAGTTCTGCTGGTAATCCACCTGCGGCTGGTAGACGAGGAAGAACTCGCCATGCGCCAGCGCCTCGCCGAGGTCCTTCTCCAGCTCGCGACGCGCGCGCATTTCGCTGTCGATGCTGGCGACGTAGAACTGGTAGCGATTGCGCGAGCGGTTCTTGGCCAGCGTCATGGTTTGCTCGGCCTTCTGCAGCAGCTTCTCGGTATCGCCGCCGTCTTCCGGGTACAGCGTGACGCCGATGGTGCCGTGCAGACGGATACGCTGGCCATCCACTTCCAGCGGCGTTTCCAGGTCATCCAGCAGGGTTTGCGCCAGCTCGGCGGCCTCGTAGGGCTGCTCGATCCCCGAGAGGACCAGGACGAATTGATCGCCTCCCAAGCGTGCCAGGGCGTCCAGCCGTCCGCCCAGCGAGCGCAGGCGGTCGGCCAGCGCCAGTAGCAGGCGGTCACCGGTGCGATAGCTGAACTGCTCGTTGATGCCCTTGAAATCGTCCAGCCCGAGGCAGAGCACCGCGACGCGTCGTTGCAGGCGACGCGCTTCCTCGAGGATGTGATCGAGCTGGCGCTGCAGCTGCTGGCGGTTGGGCAGGCCGGTCAGGGGGTCGTACTGAGTCATATGCTGCAGGCTGTTCTCGGCCTGCTGACGCAGCTGCATGTTGTGTTCGATGGCGGCGAGCAGACCGTTGGCGGTCTCGACCCAGAGGCCCAGTTCGTTGCGTTCGTGGCCCTTGATCAGCGGCAGCTTGTGCGCGCCGGGACGGTCGGGATTGATGCGCGCCAAGTGCTCGATCAGCTTGGTCAGCGGGCGCGTCAGCAGCCATTCGTAGATGAGGAACAATACGAGGCCGAGGGTCAGTGCGCGCAGGACGCCGATGACGGCGATCACCACCGAGTCGCGGATGAACTCCTGGCCATAGCGGGCGGTGTCGAGGGTGATGCGCAGGTCGCCATAGTGTTCGTTGTAGGGCTCGCGGCCGATCAGCGGAATGGAGAACTGCTGGTCGCGGCCGAGGATCGGATCGGTCAGCCAGCGTGAAGGCAGCGTCAGCAGGGGGCGCGACTTGTGCGCCAGCAATTCCTCGCCGGCATGACCGATCGAGGCTTCGCGGATGGACTCGTGCTGGAACAGGCCTTCCATCACCTGGCTGCCCATTTCTCGGTCGAGGCTGTAGATCGCCTGCGTCGAGGGATCGCGGGTCATGCGCAGGATGCGTTGCGCATCGTCTGCGATGAGATGACGGGCCTTGTAGGCTCCGAAGATGATCTGCGCACAGCTGAGAACCAGCCCCACGGCCAGTGCGGACAGCAGAACCACTCGCAGGAGTCTTCGTGACAGGCTGTTGCGCAATTCCAGCTTCAAGAGAAGATCCCTTTTCCGTGCCGGTGCTTGGTTGCGCAAGTATTGATAGTCATGGCGGTGTCGTCAAAAAACCTTGTGATCGAACTATGACGCTAAGGTCGGGCATGCCTCGCCGCGTGCACGACACGCCCGGGCGATGCTTGCGCTACCCGTCACATCGGCCGGGTTCTGCCGGGCTTGAACGAAAAATGCCCGCAACTGACGAAGCGGGCATTTTCGGGGGACTGGCCTGGCTGTCCGGCATGCAGGTGCGCACGGACAGCCGGAACGGCTGGATCAGCCGGCGAAGTTTTTCGCGACGAAATCCCAGTTGACCAGGTTCCAGAACGCTTCGACGAACTTCGGACGAGCGTTGCGGTAGTCGATGTAGTAGGCGTGCTCCCACACGTCGCAGGTCAGCAGCGGCTTGTCCCCGGCGGTCATGGGGTTGCCGGCGCCGATGGTGCTGGCCAGGCCCAGGCTGCCGTCGGATTTCTTCACCAGCCAGGCCCAGCCGGAGCCGAAGGTGCCGATGGCGGTCTTGGTGAATTCTTCCTTGAACTTGTCGAAGGAGCCGAAGGAGGCATTGATGGCGTCAGCCAGCGCGCCGCTCGGCTGGCCGCCGGCGTTGGGCGCCAGGCAGTTCCAGAAGAAGGTGTGGTTCCAGACCTGAGCGGCGTTGTTGAAGATACCGCCCGAGGAGGACTTGATGATGCTTTCCAGGTCCTTGCCTTCGAACTCGGTGCCCGGGACCAGGTTGTTCAGGTTGGTCACGTAGGCAGCGTGGTGCTTGTCGTGGTGGTAGTCCAGGGTTTCGGCGGACATGTGCGGCTCGAGAGCATTCTTAGCGTACGGCAGCGGCGGCAATTCGAAAGCCATGATGTATCTCCTACTCAGGTGTCGAGGACATGATGCGGCGGGCGGGGGCAGCTGCGATGGGGACAGAGGCGAATGCTGCACGCACCCTGCTCGTCTCGGCTGTTTTCCCTTCGCTCACCACGATCTTTGCGCGAACTCTGGCCGTTCACGGTCGGCCGGACAGGCGGGCTGAAGCTCAACCCGCGAACGCCGGATCATAGCACCCACCCTGCGGCAAAACCACGCGGCAACTGTGTGGGCAAACCTGCTCCGGGCGCTTGCGGCGCAGCTTTACGATGCGCGCCCGCGCGGAAGTCGCCATGCGTGGACCCCGCTGCGACGGTGTCGTTCCTTGCCGTCGACCGCGACGAGCCGCTCAGTCGGGTACGGCCAGCTGCAGCGCGACGGCGAACATCATCGCAGCGACGCCGACATCGATCAGTCGCCAGGTCAGCGGGCGTGCCAGCCAGGGCGCGAGCCAGGCGCCGCCCAGCGCAAGGGCGAGGAACCACAGCATCGACGCGCTCGCCGCGCCCAGCGTGTAGGCGCCGGGCGCCGGCTGCTGCGCACCGAGCGAGCCGATCAGCAACACCGTGTCGAGATAGACATGCGGATTGAGCAGGGTCACCGCCAGCGCGGCGAGCAGTACCGCGCGCCGCGAGCGGCGTTCGCCGTTGCCCTGTTGCTGCAGTGCCTGCGGCCGCACGGCACGGCGCAGCGCCGCGACGCCGTACCACAGCAGGAAGGCCACGCCGCCCCAGCGGGTGATCGCCAGCAACGTTGGGTTCTGCGCCAGGATCGCCGCCAGGCCGAACACACCGAGGCTGATCAGGATCGCATCGCAGAGCACGCAGAGCGCGGCGACCGGCAGGTGATGCTCACGGCGCAGGCTCTGTGCGAGAACGAAGGCGTTCTGCGCGCCGATGGCGACGATCAGCCCGGCGGTGACCGCCAGCCCGTTCAGGTAACTGCTCCAGAGGGTTCCCATGTTCGCCGCCTTGTCGAAGTCCAGGCTGGCAGTCTGGGGCGGGGAGGAATATAAGAGAAACGAATCTTCGTTAACCCTCATTAGGAAAACAGATGTTCGATTACAAGCTGCTGGCCGCGCTGGCCGCGGTGGTCGAGCAGGCCGGCTTCGAGCGCGCTGCCGCAGTGCTCGGCCTCTCGCAATCGGCGGTGTCGCAGCGCATCAAGCTGCTCGAAGCGCGGGTCGGCCAGCCGGTACTGCTGCGCGGCGTGCCGCCACGGCCGACCGAGCTGGGCCAGCGGCTGCTCAACCATGTGCAGCAGGTGCGCCTGCTGGAGCGTGACCTGCAGGGCCAGGTGCCGACGCTGGACGAGAATCGTCTGCCCGAGCGACTGCGTATCGCGCTGAATGCCGACAGTCTGGCGACCTGGTGGGCCGAGGCCGTCGCGCCGTTTTGCACCGAGCATGCGGTGCTGCTCGATCATGTCGTGGAGGACCAGGCGGTCGGCCTCAAGCGCATGCGCGCCGGCGAGGTGGCTGGCTGTGTCTGCGCGGCCGAGCGCCCGCTGGCCGGTGCGCGCAGCCAGTATCTGGGCGCGATGCGTTACCGCGCGCTGGCCAGCCCGGCATTCCAGCGGCGCTACCTCGGCAGCCAGCCGAGCGCCGAGACGCTGGCGCGCGCGCCGGCCATCGTGTTCGGCCCCGATGATCGCCTGCAGCATCGCTACATGGCTTCCATCGGCGGTTCGGACGGCTTCATCCACCATCTGTGTCCGTCGTCCGAAGGCTTCGTGCGGATGCTGCAGAGCGGGCTTGGCTGGGGGCTGGTGCCGCAGTTGCAGGTGCGCGGCGAACTTGCGCGCGGCGAGCTGGTCGATGTGCTGTCCGGCCCGCCCATCGATGTGCCGTTGTACTGGCATCACTGGCGCAACGGCGGCGCGCTGTTGGATGAACTGACCCGTCACCTGTTGCGTTGTGCCGGACGCTGGCTGGTGACCGAGTGAGATTGCGCGCGCCCGGCAGGCTGTCGCAGAACCACCGCAACCATCGGCTGGTTCATGCCGTTTGCATCCGGGCGGTAGCGCGGCCGGCAGGCGAATGAAACGAGCGGGACTCGCCTAAGGCGTTTGCCTGACCGGAGTTGTGGGTCCGACATCCGTGTCGGCAGGCGTCGATCCGCTGGCAGGAAGGTATGAGCAAGCGGCGTACCAGCTTGCCGTTTCATCCTCATTTTTCCGCGCGACCGCACCGGCAGGCGCGATCCGTGCGGGTCGGGCTGTTGGCGAGCGCCACGCTTGGCGCGTCCGTCGGGGCTGGCCCGTGCAGCCGTGCGCAGCGCCGGTGCGCGCTGCCTCGTGACGGTGCAGTGCCACCGCGCCGCCGTGCCTGCTGTGGCATGGCCGAATCGTTATACTGCGCGCTGTTTTTTTTGCTTCGCGCCATCCTGAAAGGTATCCCATGCGCAACGATGCTCACGACGAACTGGACCATATCCCCAGCCTCTCTGCGGCCCGGGATCGCGAAGAGCCTTATCCGGCGCCGGATCTGGAGCCGCTCCACAAGCCTGCCGTCGAGCGTGGCGAAACCGGGCGCGCGCGGCAGAAGCGTCGCGCGGGCAGTACCGCGCCGCTGTGGGTGCTGGTGGTGGTGCTCGCGGTTTGCCTCGGCGCGTTCGTCTGGTGGAGCTTCCAGCGCATGGCGGCGCTGGAGATGCAGCTGGTGGCCACCCAGGACAGCTTCGCGCGGATCAGCGAAGACGCCGCGGGCCGCCTGCGCGACATTTCCGGCAAGGTCGTGGCGACCGAATCCAACGTCACCACTGAAAGCGAGGCAGTGAAGCTGCGCATCAAGCAGCTCGAACAACAGGTGATCGAGCTGACCCGCAAGCAGCAGGCATTCGCCACCGAGCAGCAGAGCCTGGCCGGCAAGCAGGGCAATCAGGATCAGCGCCTGCAGGAGCAGGGCAAGCGCCTCGACGGGCTCGATGGCGAGCTGCGCGCCCAGCAACAGACGGGCGCGACGCTGGTCGCGGATCTCAAGACCCTGGGCAGCGAACAGGCCTCGCTGAAAACGGCGCTGGGTGCGCAGGACCAGCTGCGTAGTCGCGTCGATGCGCTGGGCAAGGACGTTGCCGCTCTGCAGCAACGCGGCAATCCGAGTCAGGCGATCAGCCGCCTCGAACAGGACCTGCTGGTGTTGCGCAGCGAACTGGAGAACCGTCCGGCGGCGAGTTCCAACACGGCTGAATTCGACGCCTTCCGGGCCCAGGTCACGCGCAACATCACCACATTGCAGAGCCAGATCGCCAACCTGCAGGGCCAGCTCGACGCGCGCTGACGTCAAGCAGGGGCAACCGCACGGGTTGCCCCGAACGGCTTACAGATCCCAGCTGATCGACAGATTCAGGCCATGATCGCGGTTGTCGTTGCCGCGATAGTGGTAGTTGGCCCGCAGCGCCAGATCAGCGGCCAACTGATGCGCCAAGCCGACACTGAAGCGCGTTTGATCGCCCGTCGGCACCGCGCCGGGTAGCTCGAAGCTGTTACCGGGCACGCTGTTGAGCGACATGCGCAGGTCTTCCGGGTCATCGTCTTCACGCTCCACTTCACGAGCCACTTCGCCGTACAGGCGGGTGCGTTCGCTCAGGGCCAGGTCGCCGAACAGGCCCAGCGACAAGCGCAGCGAGTCGCGCTCCTGATCGGCAAAGGTCATCGCGGTGGAGCGCTCGCCGCGCTCGCTATAGCCATCCACTTCCACGCGCTGGTAGTTCGCCCCGATGAAGGGGCCGAATTGCATCGCATCCTGTGGCTGCATCAGGTTGAAGCCGACTTTGCTGCCGATCGCCCAGAGCTGTCCGTCGGTGGAGCCCTTCTCGACGCGCTCGCTGATGCCCAGCGCGAAGCGCCGTTCCAGGTCGTGGTAGTCCAGGTGACCGCCGCTGAGGGTGAAATCGGCGAACAGGCGATCCTGCTCGTAACGGGCAAAGACGGTCGCCAGGTAGCTGCGCATGTCGTAGTCAGATTCGCCAGCGCCGAGGCTGACATCGTTCTCTCCGACCGCCAGGCTGAGGCCGGCCAGCCATTGCTCGCTCAGTCGGCGGGACAGGCTCAGCGACAGCGACTGGCTGTCGCCGTCGCCACTGCCGTAGCCGTCGAAATCCGGGCTGCGATAGCCGCCGCCGGCCTGGATGCGCCATTCGCCGACGGGCTGCCAGCGGCCACGCTGGGCCATCAGCTCCTGATCGAGCTGTTGCAGCTGCGCGCGCAGTGCCGCCTGACCTATCTCCGGCAGGCGCGAGATCTCCCAGGGCGCCGCGACGATCGAATACAGGTAGTCGGCGCTGATGCGATGCAGCGCGGTGGTCGGGTGCACGGCATCGTTGAACAGCAGGCGGTCCGGGTCGGGGGCGCTGCCGCTGCGACCATAGATCGGGTCGGCCAGGCAGCTGTCGCCGGAGAAGCACACGGCGTTCTGGTTGACGTCGGCGGCAAAGCCGAATTGCGCCAGGTCCGCGCGTACCTCTTCAAGCAACAGACGGCTGTTGAGCAGCACGTAGTTGGCACCGGAGCCGCGTAGCTGTGCCTCGAGCTCGGCGTTGTACTGGTCGCTGAGGGCATTGAGCTGGGCGCTGTTGCCGGTCAGGGTGCCGAGCGGGGTGCTGCCGACGTCGGGCAGGTCGGAGACGATGATGTAACGCGCACCGGCTTCGGCCAGCGCACTGACGCCGGCCACCAGATCGCCCGCCGCGGCGGCCATGGTGATCGGCCGGCTGGAGAGCTGGAAGATGTCGTTGGCGCCGCCGTTGAGGTAGTACAGCGCGTCCGGGTCGGCCTGCGGGTTATCAGCCAGATAGCCGGGGCGCG
This sequence comes from Pseudomonas sp. FIP_A4, assembly GCF_036701605.1. Taxonomy (NCBI): domain Bacteria; kingdom Pseudomonadati; phylum Pseudomonadota; class Gammaproteobacteria; order Pseudomonadales; family Pseudomonadaceae; genus Pseudomonas; species Pseudomonas sp. FIP_A4. The sequence continues at coordinate 34,588 of NZ_JAYDXP010000116.1, forward strand.
AGCGGCTCAGGCTGCCGGTAGCTACCGTCGAGGTGCCGGTGATGGAATCGAGAATCTGGTCGGTACGGTAGCCGCCGACGGCGTAGTTGGTGCCGTCCGGGTTGCCGGTCAGCAGTTGCGGCAGCAGCGGCGTGGAGGGCAGCGAAGTCAGCCCCAGGCGCTCGGCCAGCAGCTGGGTGGCGACTTGGCCGCCGTACTCGACGTTGTTGTCGCCATAGGTCGGACCGGTGCGGTTGGTGAAGCGCAAGCCGCCGGTCGGATTGACGCCCAGCAGCGGGCTGCCGACGTCGGGGAAGTTGCCGGCATCGCTGAGCGAGTCGCCGAAGTTGATGAACTGGCTGAACGGGCCGTCGGCGGCTGCCGCGCTGCCGGCAAGGATGGCCAGCAGCAGGGCGGCCAGCGGTCTTGTCGTCGGATGCATCGGGTGTCTCCCTTCTTGTTGTTGTTCTGCTGCGCGCTCGGGCGCCCGTTCAAGCTAGCCAGGGCGGACCGGCGGCGACAGCGCACCAAAGGGCGATTCGTCGGGACCGGCTGTCGCCCGAAAGACGGACGGCGCGACAGGTGCAAGAAACCCCGCGGGTTCTTGCCCTGGCTCAATGAATCGATTTCCCGCTCCGCTAGGATCGCGCTGCTGGCCGGAAGCCATCATGCGCAACCCAGGGATTTCACAGGGTGCGGCAATGGCCGGGGCTGAACGCGTGTTCCCTGCCGTGGATAGAACAACAATGACTGCACTGATCGATTTGCTTCGCTCACGCCTGACCACGCTGCTGCCCAGCGAGCTGAAAAGCAGTGAGCTGCGCCATCTGTTGACGCCGGTCGGTCATCCCATGCTGCTCTGCCAGCGCCGCGCGATGATGATCGTCGACCGCGTGCGGCTGTTCGCCTTTCTCTTCGCCGTGCTCACGCCGTTGTGGAGCATCATCGATCTGCTGGTCTTCGACACGCCGCTGTGGGCGCGGTTGGCAGGTTTTCGCCTGCTGGCCTGTCTGGCATTCACCTGGCTGCTGCTGTTCTACCGGCCGAGCGGCAACCTGTTCGACGCCTACCGGGCCATCGCGATCCTCTTCGCCATCCCGACGGTGTTCTACATCGCCTCGCATACGCTGCTGGGCTCCTACCAGCTGGCGCAGTTCTCGGCGGTGGTCGGTGCCGGTTACGCATTCCTGCCGTTCGTGCTGATGGCGGGGCTGACGATCTTCCCGTTGACCCTGGTGGAAAGCCTGGTGCTCGGCATGCTGTTGCTGATGGCGCAGGCGTTGGCCGGCTATCTCAGCTGGGCCACGCTGAACTGGCCGTCCTTCGCCGGTGCGTTCTGGCTGCTGATCCTGATCGCCGGTGTTGCCAGCCTGGCCGGCATGAGCCAGCTGGCCTTCATGATCGCGCTGGTGCGCCAGGCCATCCGTGATCCGCTGACCGGCATCTTCTCGCGCGGCAGCGGCGAGGAAATCCTGCGCCTGCAGTGGGACTCGGCGCAGCGCGCCGGCAGCCCGCTGGCGCTGGCCTTCATCGATCTGGATCACTTCAAGGCGATCAACGACAACTACGGCCACGAGGCCGGCGATGCCGTCCTGCGCGATGCGGCGCGCAGCCTGGTGGCGACCCTGCGTGGCTCCGACAGCCTGGTGCGCTGGGGCGGCGAGGAGTTCCTGCTGATCATGCCGGACACCGATCTGCAGCAGGCGCACCGGGCGCTCGCCCGGCTGGCCGGTAACGGTCTGGGCGTGCGCCCGGATGGCCAGCCATTGACCGCCAGCATCGGTCTTTCCGAGCGCCTGGCGGATGTCGCCGAGGACTACCGCCAGCTGCTGGAGCTTGCCGACCAGCGCATGTACCAGGCCAAGTCCTCCGGCCGCAACCGCCTGCACGGCCACGCTGAATACACGATGGTCCAGCCCGTGACGGCGGTGCTGGAGCGCTAGTCCGCGGTTTTGGCGACCGGGCTGTCGGCTACCGCGAAGACATGTCGCAGGTAGCTGACGAACGCCGGGTCGCGGCACAGGGTCTTGCCGGGCGAGTCGGAAATCTTCGCCACCGGTTGGCCGTTGCACGCCGTCATCTTGATCACCATGTTGGTCGGCTCCACGCCGGCGATGTCGCAGGTCAGCCCGGTGCCGATGCCGAAGCTCGGCCGGCAGCGCCCGGCCAGCGCCCGCAGGATCGTCAGCGCGCGGGGAAAGTCCAGACCGTCGGAAAACACCAACTGGCGGCTGCGCGGGTCGATGCCCAGGCGGTGGTAATGGGCGATGGCTTTCTCCGCCCAGATCAGCGGGTCGCCCGAGTCATGGCGCAGGCCGTCGAACAGCTTGGCGAAGTACAGATCGAAGTCGCGTAGGAAGGCATCCATGGTGATGCAGTCGGTCAGCGCGATCCCCAGCGCGCCACGGTATTCCCGAACCCAGCAGTCCAGCGCGGCGCGCTGGCTGTCGATCAGCCGCGGGCCGAGCTGCTGGTGCGCCATGATCCACTCGTGCGCCATCGTGCCCATCGGGCGCAGATCGAGCGTGCGCGCCAGGTGCACGTTGCTGGTGCCGACGAAGTCGCCGGGGAACGACTGCGCGAGGCGCTCGACCACCGCGGCCTGCACTGCATAGGAAAAGCGCCGACGGGTGCCAAAATCCGCCAGCTTGAAAGCGGCCAGTTCCTCGAGCGTGGCTTGCTCGCGCAGCCAGGCGCACTTGGCGTCCAGCCGCTCGAGCGCCTGCTCCGGCCCCACGTGCGGGTAGCGGGCCCGATTGCGCACCTCGCTGATGATCGCCAGCAGCGGCACCTCGAAGAGGATGACGTGCAGCCACGGGCCGCGCAGGTGGATCACCAGTTCGCCCGCTTCGACTTCCAGGCGCACGTAACGCAGGTCGAAGCGAAACAGGCCGAGAAAGCGGATGAAGTCTGGCTGCATGTAGGGGATGCGTTCGAGGAAGGCCAGTTCTTCGGCGTTCATTGCTAGCTCGGCAAGCGCCTCGATCTGCTCGCGTACCGCGCTCAGGTAGGGGCTGAGGTCTTCTTCCGAGCGGCAGCGGAATGCCCACTCCACCTCGGCGTTGGGGTAGTGATGCAGCACGGCCTGCATCATCGTCAGTTTGTAGAAGTCGGTGTCCAGCAGACTCTGGATGATGGCGGGGTTGTTCACGGTGGCGTTCCTGGCTGCGGTGCCATGCACCTTGCCGCTCCGAACAGCATCTGGCAAGAACGCTGCCGGCGGGGAAAACAAAAGCGCTAATTAATGGACCGATATACGGTAAATCTGGCTGTCGGGTTTTTGTCCTGTCGGAAAGTTGTGAATTCAATGAGTAGAGCTGTTGGCGGAATAATATTCGAGTGCCATCAATAAAATACTGAAAGTTCGCAGTGGTTAATTGCGGCTAATAAAAAAGGCAAGAGCCGAAGCTCTTGCCTTTTTACTACAGGTGTCGGCCGCTTTGTCAGCTGCTGCGGCCACCGCCGTGGCTGTTCTGGCCACCCTTGCGGCCTGCCTCGGAGGCCTTCTCGCGGTCGTTGGCGAAGTTGCCGCCGCTGTTGTGGCCGCCTTTGCGGCCGGCTTCGGATGCTTTCTCTCGATCGTTGGCGAAGTTGCCCGGGTTGTTATTTGCCATGTCTTTTTCTCCTCAGTTGGATAGAGACTTTGGAAACGGCCAATGAGAGAGATTCATCAGCCTTCATGGTTTCAGAGGACCGGGCTGCGATGGAAGTTTCATTGTTTCAGCGACGGCGGACGAATGGTTTTCCCTATATCGCTCGTGCGTATGGCGCCGTGCAATTACAGCGAAACGGTAGTTGCACTTAAAGGTTCTCTGAAACTTGCCGCGTCAGGCCGCCAGGGCGAGTTGGCGCTGGGCCAGCAGGCGTATGACGTAGCCGATCTTCAGTGCAATGGGGCCGAGGATCACCAGCGCGTGGCAGGCGACCACCAGCGGCAGGCGCAACCACTGATCGAACAGATAGGCGCCGCTGACGCCCAGCAGCAGGAGCAATACGCCGCCGAGCATCAGCGCGCTGGCCAGATGGAGCAGGTGTTGCGGGTCCCAGTTGCGTTGAAACATGGTTCACCTCCGTCAAGGCAGGAGAGGGAGCCCGCGCGGGCGCGGGCTCGGTGGGTTCATTCGAGGGCGCTGGCCGGGCCGAAGAACTCGTAGCGGGTCTGCCGCTCCGGTACGCCGAGCGACTTCAGCTGGCGCTTGACCGCCGCCATGAAGGGCTTGGGGCCGAGGAAGTAGGCGTCCACGTCGCGATCCTCCGGCAGCCACGCGGCCAGCCGGTCCTCGGTGAGCAGGCCGACGGCGTCGGGCGCGGCGGCTTCGCCTTCGTGTTCGTCGTAGCAGTAGAAGCGCCGCAGTTGCGCATGGCGCTCGGCCAGGGTGTCCACCGTGCGCCGGAACGCATGCACGCCGGCGTTGCGCGCGCAGTGGATGAAGTGCACCGGGCGCGCGGTGGCCAGTGCCTGTTCGAGCATGGCCAGCGTCGGGGTGATGCCGACGCCACCGCTGATCAGTACCAACGGCTTGTCGCCGGGTTGCAGGGTGAAGTCGCCAGCCGGGGCGAACAGCTCCACCACCGCGCCTTCGTCCAGCGCATGCAGGGCGTAGGAGACGACGCCGCCGGGCTCGCGCTTGACGCTGATGCGGTACTCGCGGCCGTTGCTGGCCGCCGACAGCGAGTAGTTGCGGCGCACTTCCTCGCCCTCGATCTGCAGGCGCAGGCCGATGTACTGGCCGGGCAGGAAGTCCAGCAGCGGTCCGCCGTCCTCGGGCTGCAGGTGGAACGAGCTGATTTCTTCGCTCTCGGCGACCTTGCGGGCGATGCGAAAGCGCCGCGCGCCACGCCAGCCGCCGGGTGCCTCGGCCTTGGCCTGGTAGAGCTGTTCCTCGTTGCCGATGAGGATGTCGGCCAGCTGCTGATAGGCGGCGGCCCAGGCGTCGATCACCGCATCGGTGGCGATCTCCTCGCCGAGGACCTCGCGGATGGCGCGCAGCAGGCAGCCACCGACGATCGGGTAATGCTCGGGCTGCACCTGCAGCGCCACATGTTTGTTGATGATCTGGCCGACCAGCGGGCCGAGCGCGTCGAGCCGGTCGATGTGGCGGGCATACATCAGCACGCCGTTGGCCAGTGCGCGCGGCTGATCGCCGCTGGCCTGGTGGGCCTGGTTGAACAGCGGGCGCACCTCTGGGTGCTCGCTCAGCATCAGGTTGTAGAAATGCGTGGTCAGCGCCTCACCGCCGCTTTCCAGTAGCGGCACGGTGGCTTTGATCAGGGCAATTTGTTCAGCGCAAAGCATCGAATACTCCTCTGGTGGGAAAGTCGCCGCGTCCGTTGCCCAGGCAAAGGCGCGACGTTCTACCGAGGGTCTTTCAACAATCGTTCCAGCTCTGGAATTGACTGAAATCAAGGTCCGCAATGCCTGAGAGGTACAAAAAACCCCGGCGTTAGAGGGTTTTAATCACCATTAGGGTCGAGATAACCCTGGAACGAACCATCGCGCCCCGCATGTGCCCTATGAAAAGAGCCCACCACCACTGCGGGGAGACCGACATGGAGACCTACCACATCACCCTGGAAGGCAATCGCTGGCTGCTGCGCGAAGAAGGCGACCCACGCGTGCTGATCGAGACCGCCAGTCGCGACGCGGCGCTCGAGCAGACCCGCGACTACCTGAAGCTGCGCACGGCGACGGTGCAAATCCACGGGCGCGATGGCCAGCTGGAAGAAGAGCGCCACTACCCGCAGGACCAGAACCCGTGTGCAACCGGTGGCTGAGGCTAGGCGTTCCCGGGTTGCGGGCGAAACCGCCGCGACGCCAGCGCCACCAGCCAGCAGGCGAGGATGAACGGCATCGTCAGCGGCGGCAGGCCCAACCGCTCGAAAGCCAGCCGCGCCAGCACGGCGGCGATAATCGCCAGCAACGGCGCCCAGGCCGAGCGCTGCACCTGGCTCACCGCCAGCGCGGCCAGCGCCGGGTTGTAACCGGCCAGACCCGCGACGATCGCATCGTGCGCACCGCCGAGCAGCAGGCCGATGCCCAGACCCGCGGCAGAACCGGCCAACATCCAGCGCGCGGCGCGTCGGTCGGCCAGCCAGACCGCTACCAGCACCAGCAACCCTGCCAGCGGCTGGTCGAGGAAGATCACCTGGCCGATGCCGGCAGCGATGCCGAACGCCAGTGCCTGCGCATCGAGTGGCAGCGTCGGCGCTGGTGCGACGGTCGCCCCTGGCAGCAGCGCCAGCGCGAGCCAGCCGAACAGCACGAAGGGCAGGGTGAAACCGGGCAGCCACCGGCGCTCGCGCAGGCCGGCGAGCAGGCGCGTCTGCAACAGGTCGATGACCAGCGTGGCGAGCACGATCAACCCCAGCGAAAACGCCGAAAGCCCCAGTTGCAGCACGATCAGCAGGCCCAGCAGCGCACTGTTGTAGCCGTACAGCCCGCAGTCGATATCGGCCCGTTGACGCCCCAGCGCGGCAGCGCCGAACGTACCGGCGAGCGCCCCGGCCAGCGCGCCGGCCAGCAGCAGCGGCGCATGCAGGGCGATGGCGAGCGCGATCAGCAGCCCGCAGAGCGGATGGGCCTGCAAGAAGATCTGGCTGAAGCCGTTGAGCACGGCGCTGACATGACGCGGGAGGCGGAGCATTGGAAGCCTGACGGGGGACTGGTGCGGGCGTGCATGCTACAGCGCAGCGGCGCCGGCCCCCAGGCCGACGCGCTGCGCCGCGTTCAGACAGGCGCTCAGGCGAGCATTTCGATGCGCAGCGAATTGGTGGTACCCGGCTTGCCCAGCGGTACGCCGGCGGTGATCAGCACGGTATCGCCGCTGCCGGCCATGCCACGGGCGCGGGCCAGCTCCAGCGCCTGCGCGCAGACCTGCTCCATGTCGCGCAGCGGCGCCTCGACCAGCGAGTAGACACCCCAGGCGACGGTCAGCTTGCGCGCCGTGGCCAGGTTCGGCGTCAGGCTGAGGATCGGCGTCGCCGGCCGCTCGCGCGAGGCGCGCAGGCTGGAGGCGCCGGATTCGGTGTAGTTGACCAGCACCGCGATCGGCAGGATGCCGCTGATGCGGCGGATCGCGCAGCTGATCGCATCCGACAGCGTGGCCTCGGCGCTCGGCCGGTGCACGTCGAGCTGCGCCGAGTAGTCCGGGCCGCTCTCCACCTGGCGGATGATCTTGCTCATCATGCTCGCCGCTTCCAGCGGGTAGTCGCCGGAGGCGGTCTCGGCCGAGAGCATCAGCGCGTCGGCGCCTTCGGCCACCGCGTGGGCGACGTCGGTGACTTCCGCGCGGGTCGGCGCCGGGGCGAAGCGCATGGATTCGAGCATCTGCGTGGCCACCACCACCGGGCGGCCGAGCTGGCGGCAGATGCGCACGATGTTCTTCTGGATGCGCGGCACATTCTCGGCCGGCACCTCCACGCCGAGGTCGCCGCGCGCCACCATGATGGCGTCCGACAGCCGGGCAATCTCGCGCAGATGCTGCACCGCCGAGGGTTTCTCGATCTTGGCCATGAGGAAGGCGCGTTCGCCGATCAGCTCGCGCGCCTCGTGGATGTCCTGCGGGCGCTGCACGAACGACAGCGCCACCCAGTCCACGCCCAGCTCCAGGCCGAAGGCCAGGTCGCGGCGGTCCTTGGCGGTCAGCGGCGAGAGTTCCAGCACCGCCTCCGGCACATTGACGCCCTTGCGGTCGGACAGCTCGCCGCCGGCCATCACGCGGGTCTCGATGACGTCGTTGTGCTTGGACAGTACGGTCAGGCGCAGGCGGCCGTCGTCGATCAGCAGCGTCATGCCGGGTTCCAGCGCGGCGATGATCTCCGGGTGCGGCAGCATCACGCGGTGCTGGTCGCCCGGCGTCTCGTCCAGGTCCAGACGGAATTTCTGCCCGCGCTCGAGTTGCACGCGGCCGGCGGCGAAGCGGCCGACGCGCAGCTTCGGTCCCTGCAGGTCCATGAGGATGCCGATGGCCTGGTTCTGCTCGCGCTCGACCTGGCGAATCCAGTGAAAACGCTCGGCGTGGTCGGCATGCTCGCCGTGGCTGAAATTCAGACGGAACAGGTTCACGCCGGCGTCGACCAGCGCGCGCACGTCGTCGATGCTGCGCGTGGCGGGGCCGAGGGTGGCGAGAATCTTGACCTTCTTGTCGGGCGTCATGAGCGGATACTCCCTGTGGGCCGCTAGGCAGTGGGCGGCAGAATGAGGATGGCGCGGAAATCGTTGACGTTGGTGCGCGTCGGCCCGGTGACGATCAGGCTGTCCAGCGCGGCGAAGTAGCCGTAGCCGTCGTTGCTGGCCAGCGCGTCGGCGGCGCGCAGGCCGAGGGCCCCGGCACGGGCGAAGCTGTCCGGGGTCATCAGCGCGCCGGCGTTGTCTTCCGAGCCGTCGATGCCGTCGGTGTCGCCGGCCAGCGCGTAGACGTTCGGCAGGCCCTGCAGCGCTTCGGTCAGGCCGAGCAGGAACTCCGCGTTGCGCCCGCCACGGCCGTTGCCGCGCACGGTCACCGTGGTTTCTCCCCCCGAGAGGATCACGCAGGGCGCGGCGATCGGCTGACCATGCAGCACCACCTGGCGGGCGATGCCGGCGTGGACTTTGGCCACCTCGCGCGCTTCGCCCTCCAGGTCGCCGAGGATCAGCGGGGTGATACCGGCGGCGCGGGCCACTTCGGCGGCGGCGTCGAGCGACTGCTGCGGCGTGGCGATCAGCTGGAAGTGGCTGCGCGAGAGCAGCGGATCGCCCGGCTTGAGCGTCTCCGAACGCGGGTCTTCGAGCCAGGCGCGCACGTGGGCCGGCACCTCGATGTGGTAACGCGCGAGGATTTCCAGCGCCTGCGCCGAGGTGGTCGGGTCGGCCACGGTCGGCCCGGAGGCGATCACCGTCGCCTCGTCGCCCGGTACATCGGAGATCGCGTAGGTGTACACGCTGGCCGGCCAGCAGGCCTTGGCCAGGCGGCCGCCCTTGATCGCCGAGAGGTGCTTGCGCACGCAGTTCATCTCGCCGATGTGCGCGCCGGAGCGCAGCAGCGCCTTGTTGATCGCCTGCTTGTCGGCCAGCGAGATGCCTTCGGCCGGCAGCGCCAGCAGCGAGGAGCCGCCGCCGGAGAGCAGGAAGATCACCCGGTCGCTTTCCTCGAGATTGCTGACCAGCTCCAGCACGCGACGGGCGACGCGCTCGCCGGCGTCGTCCGGCACCGGGTGCGCGGCTTCCACCACCTCGATCTTGCGGCAGTTGGCTCCGTGCTCGTAGCGGGTCACCACCAGTCCGGAAATCTCGCCTTCCCAGACCTGTTCGATGGCTTCGGCCATGGCCGCGGCGGCCTTGCCGGCGCCGATGACGATGGCGCGGCCGCTGCGATCCTCCGGCAGTTGATCGGCCAGCACCTGGCGCGGATGGGCGGCGTCGATGGCACTGTCGAACAGCTGGCGCAGCAGGGTGTGCGGGGCGATGGGCATATGCGGGCTCCTTTTATTTGGGTCTGCGCCGATTCCAGTCCTCAAGGCTCGATAAGGCAAGCACTGAGGGTTGGAATCGACCCGCCCGGCGGTCGGGCCGTGACTCCTTCTGCCGGGCGAATCGAAAGGGTTGCCGTCCGAAGACGGCGGTTGAACCGCGGCGGCGCGAGGTGAGGTCGTGGGGGGACACTGTGATTCCGGCCCCGCGACGCCGTGGTTCAACTCTCGAAGCGCCGCTGCGTCTGACGCTGCGGTGGCCCACCACCCGGGGTTCTGTCTGTCCTGAAGGTGGGTACCGCATGGCCCGACGCAGCGGGCTCGGGAGCTGCTTGATTACTTGCGGATCGAGAAGTTGGCCATGTGCTCCAGCCCCTTGATCAGCGCCGAGTGGTCCCAGCCGCTGCCGCCGATGGCCGCGCAGGTGCTGAACACCTGCTGGGCGTTGGCGGTATTGGGCAGGTTCAGACCCAGTTCACGCGCGCCGTTGAGCGCCAGGTTGAGGTCCTTCTGGTGCAGGCTGATGCGGAAGCCCGGGTCGAAGGTGCCCTTGATCATGCGCTCGCCGTGCACTTCGAGAATCTTCGAGCCGGCGAAACCGCCCATCAGCGCTTCGCGCACCTTGGCTGGGTCGGCGCCGTTCTTGGCAGCGAACAGCAGCGCCTCGGCCACCGCCTGGATGTTCAGCGCGACGATGATCTGGTTGGCCACCTTGGCGGTCTGGCCGTCGCCGTTGCCGCCGACGCGGGTGATGTTCTTGCCCATCGCCTGGAACAGCGGCAGGGCGCGCTCGAAGGCATTCGGGCAGCCGCCGACCATGATCGACAGGGTGGCCGCCTTGGCGCCTACTTCACCGCCGGAGACCGGGGCGTCGAGGTAGGCGGCGCCGGTGGCCTTGATCTTCTCGGCGAACTGCTTGGTGGCGGTCGGCGAGATCGAGCTCATGTCGATCACCACCTTGCCGGCGCCGACGCCTTCGGCCACGCCGTTCTCGCGGAACAGCACGTCCTCGACATGCGGGGTGTCCGGCACCATGACGATGACGAACTCGGCTTCCTGGGCGACTTCCTTCGGGTTGGCCAGGGCGACGGCGCCGCCTTCGACCAGCGCGGCCGGAGCGGCGTCGTGGTGAGTGGAAACGAAGATGTCGTGACCGGCTTTCTGCAGGTTTAGTGCCATGGGCAGACCCATGATGCCGGTGCCGATGAATCCGATTTTAGCCATGAGAGTTCTCCTTCAATTCGTTCGGGTCAGATCGCGTTATGCGCTTTCATCCAGCCGAGGCCGGCTTCGGTGGTGGTGGCCGGCTTGTACTCGCAGCCCACCCAGCCCTGGTAGCCGATGCGGTCCAGGTGTTCGAACAGGAAGCGGTAGTTGATCTCGCCGGTGCCCGGCTCGTTGCGGCCGGGGTTGTCGGCCAGCTGTACGTGGTTGATCGCCGCCAGGTTGCTTTCCATGGTCCGGGCCAGGTCACCTTCCATGATCTGCATGTGATAGATGTCGTACTGCAGGAACAGGTTGGGGTGGCCGACCTTGTCGCGAATCTCCAGCGCCTGCGAGGTGTTGTTGAGGAAGAAACGCGGGATGTCGCGGGTGTTGATCATCTCCATCACCAGGCGGATACCGGCCTCTTCGAGCTTCTCGGCGGCGTAGCGCAGGTTCTCGATGAGGGTGATTTCCAGCTTGCCGAGGTCGGCATTCTTCGGCGCGATACCGGCCAGGCAGTTGACCTGGGTATTGCCCAGCACCTTGGCGTAGGCGATGGCCTGATCGACGCCGGCGCGGAACTCCTCGACCCGCTCCGGCAGGATGGCGATACCGCGCTCGCCACCGGCCCAGTCGCCGGCCGGCAGGTTGAACAACACCTGGGTCAGGTCGTTGGCCTCCAGCCGGGCCTTGATCTCATCGGCCGCATAATCGTAGGGGAACAGGTACTCGACGCCGGAAAAACCGGCCTTGGCGGCGGCCTCGAAGCGGTCGAGAAAGTCCTGTTCGGTGAACAGCATCGACAGGTTGGCGGCAAAGCGGGGCATGGTTTTCTCCTGATCTGTAGGGATCACATTCGGTTCTGCATTGCGGTGGCGTGGTGGCCACCCTGGGTGTTGCGTTTGCGGTGGATATGCTTCGCGATATCCACCCTACGTAACCATTCGTAGGGTGGAAGACCGCGAAGCGTCTTCCACGCGGTTGCCAATCAATCCAGCAACCCAACCGCCGTCGGCGCATCTTCCCGGCCTTCGGCCAGCGGCTCGAACTCGTTGATGGCGTCGATCTCGGTGCCCATGGCGATGTTGGTCACCCGCTCGAGGATCACCTCGATCACCACCGGCACCTGATGCTCGGCCATCCAGGCCTGGGCCTGTTCGATGGCCGGGCGCAGGTCTTCCTGCTTGAACACGCGGATCGCCTTGCAGCCCAGGCCCTCGACCACCGCGACGTGGTCGACGCCGTAGCCTTCCATGCCGCTCTGGTCGGCATTGATGTTCTCGAAGCCCAGCTGCACGCAGTAATCCATCTCGAAGCCGCGCTGCGCCTGGCGAATCAGCCCGAGGTAGGCGTTGTTCACCAGGATGTGGATGTACGGCAGCTTGAACTGCGCACCCACGGCCAGCTCCTCGATCATGAACTGGAAGTCGTAGTCACCCGAGAGCGCCACCACCTTGCGGGTCGGGTCCGCGGCGACCACGCCAAGCGCCGCCGGAATGGTCCAGCCGAGCGGGCCGGCCTGGCCGCAGTTGATCCAGTGGCGCGGCTTGTAGACGTGCAGGAACTGCGCGGCGGCGATCTGCGACAGGCCGATGGTGCTGACGTAGCAGGCATCCTTGCCGAACGCGTTGTTCATGCACTGGTATACGCGCTGCGGCTTCATCGGCACGCTGTCGAAGTGGGTCTTGCGCAGCATCGTGCGCTTGCGCTCATGGCAGTCGGCAGCCCAGCTGCTGCGATCCGGCAACTGGCCGGCGGCCTTGCGCTCCTTGGCGACCTCGACAAACAGCTTCAGCGCGGCGCCGGCATCGGAGGTGATGCCGTAGTCCGGCGAGAACACCCGGCCAATCTGGGTCGGCTCGATGTCCACGTGGACGAACTTGCGGCCCTTGGTGTAGACCTCGACCGAGCCGGTGTGGCGGTTGGCCCAGCGGTTGCCGATGCCGAGCACGAAGTCGGACGCCAGCATGTTCGCGTTGCCGTAGCGGTGGCTGGTCTGCAGGCCGCACATGCCGGCCATCAGCGGGTGATCGTCGGGAATCGAGCCCCAGCCCATCAGCGTCGGGATCACCGGCACGCCGACGGTCTCGGCGAACTCCACCAGCAGCGCTTCGGCACCGGCGTTATAGATGCCGCCACCGGCGACGATCAGCGGGCGCTCGGCGGCGCAGAGCATGTCGATGGCTTTCTCGATCTGCTTGCGGGTGGCCGCCGGCTTGTAGACGGAAAGCGGCTCGTAGGTATCGACGTCGAACTCGATCTCGGCCATCTGCACGTCGAACGGCAGGTCGATCAGCACCGGACCCGGACGGCCCGAGCGCATCACGTGGAAGGCCTGCTGGAACACGCGCGGCACCAGCGCCGGCTCACGCACGGTCACCGCCCACTTGGTCACCGGCTTGGCGATGGACTCGATGTCCACGGCCTGGAAGTCTTCCTTGTAAAGGCGGGCACGCGGCGCCTGGCCGGTGATGCAGAGAATCGGGATGGAATCGGCCCAGGCCGAGTAGAGGCCGGTGATCATGTCGGTGCCGGCCGGGCCGGAGGTGCCGATGCACACGCCGATGTTGCCGGCCTTGGTGCGGGTGTAGCCCTCGGCCATGTGCGAGGCGCCCTCGACGTGGCGGGCAAGAATGTGGCGGATGCCGCCATCGGCACGCAGTGCGGAATACAGCGGGTTGATCGCCGCGCCGGGAATGCCGAAGGCGGTGTCGATGCCCTCCTTGCGCAGTACCGCGACGGCGGCATCGATTGCTCTCATGCGGGCCATGGTTCTTCCTCCTCGAGGGATCCGATAGTTTTTGTAGGTGGCCCAAGCATGCCGGCCTGGATTCCATGGCGGAATTGGCCGAGACTTCAGTTCTGTCGATATCAGGAGTATCGAATGGATCGATATACGAGCTTGCGCAGCTTTGTGCTGGTCGCCGACTGCGGCAGCTTCGCCGCCGCTGCGCACAAGGAAAACGTCACGCCGGTGGTGATGGGCCGGCGGCTGGATGCGCTGGAGCGTCATCTGGGCGTGAAGCTCATGCACCGCTCGACCCGCGGCCTGTCGCTGACCGATCTGGGCGAGCAGTACCTGGAGCGTGCACGCGGGTTACTGAGGGACTTCGACGAGGTGGACGCCAGCATCAGCCATGATCGCAACTCGGTACGTGGGCATCTGGTGGTGTCGGCGCCGGCAGCGTTCGGTCGCCGGCATATCGGCCCGCACGCGCCGGCATTCCAGGCGCGCTACCCGGACCTGCAGCTGTCGTTCAACTTCACCGACAGCGTGGTCGATCTGGTGCGCCACGGTTACGACATGGGCATCCGCATCGGCGAGGTCACCGACCCCAACTACGTGGCGGTCAAGCTGTACCCCAATCGCCGCGTGGTCTGTGGCGCGCCGTACTATTTCGATCGCCAGGGCGTGCCGCGGGTGCTGGAAGACCTGACGCGGCACAACTGCCTGGCCTTCAATCTGCAGGGCGGCCAGCAGCGTGGCTGGACCTTCCTGCGCGACGGCAAGCAGGTGGCGATCCGCGTATCCGGCAATCTCGACTGCAACGACGGCGAACTGCTGTTCGACTGGGTCAAGCAAGGCCTGGGCATCGGCTGGCGCTCGACCTGGGAAATCCAGGCCGAGCTCAAGCGCGGCGAGCTGGTCACGGTACTCGACGAGTACGCGCTGCCGGCCTACGACATCCAGGCGGTGTATCCGCAGCAGCGCTACCTGCCGGCCAAGGTGCGTTTCTTCATCGATTACCTGAAAGGCATCTACAACGCCCCCGGCTACTGGGAAACGCGCTGATCGGCTCAGTTGCCGCGGTAGGTGGAGAAGCCGTAGGGGCTGAGCAGCAGCGGGATGTGATAGTGCTCCACGCTGCCATCGGCTTCGAAGATCACCGGAACTTCCGGGAAAAAGGTGCTGGCGTTGTGTGCGGCGAACCAGTCGCCGGTCTTGAAGGTGACGCGGTAGGTGCCTTTCTCCAGCGCCTTGCCTTCGGGATACAGCGCGGTGATTCGACCCTGCGCGTTGGTCTCGGCGCTGTTGAGCGATTTCCAGGTGTCACCCTGACGCTGCTCCAGAGTGACGCGCACGTCCGGTGACGGCAGGCCGTTTTCCAGATTGAGCACATGCACGCTGAGCGGGTTGCCGGCGGCCAGAGTGAGACCGGACAGGCCGCTGAGCATCAAGCCGGCGGCGATTGAACGTAGTGCTTTCATGGTGTTTTTTCCTTTTCTTCAGTGGGAGGAGGGCAGCAGTTTTTCGATGGCGGCCACGGCGCAGGCCTCGTCGTTCTTGGCACCGCCGGCACCGGCCACGCCGATGGCGCCGATCACCTCGTCGCCGACCTTCAGCGGCACGCCGCCGCCGAGCAGCAGCAGTTCGTCCAGGGTGTTGAGGTTGGCTGCATCCGGCGTGTTGGCGGCGCGCTCGGCGAACAGGCGGGTCGGCGTCTTGCTCGACAGCGCGGTGTAGGCCTTGCGCTGCGCGGCGAGGGTGTTGTGCGGGCCGACGTTGTCGTCGCGGCGCAGGGCGACGAGGTTGCCGCCGCGATCGACCACGGCGACCACCGCGGTGCGGTTCTGTGCGTGGCAGGCATCCAGGGTCTGCTGAATCAGACCGTCGGCCAGGGCCAGCGAGACGTTGTGCTGACTGAGCGGTGCCGGCGGGGCGGCGTGGGCGCCGAAGGCCAGGGTCAGCAATGACAGGGTGGCGGCGATACGCATGGCGGGTTCCTTGGGTGGTTGAGCGTTGGAGCGCATGCTGCCGCCCGGCGACCGTCAGAAACGTTGCCGACGCATTACGCTTTTGTAATGGCTCGCCCTACGGCGACTGCCTAACCTAGGCGCATTCAACGAGGCGAGCCGATGCGAATTCTGGTGGTGGAAGACGAGGCCAAGACGGCCGATTACCTCAAGCGCGGGCTGGAAGAGTCCGGCTATCGCGTGGAGGTCGCGCGCAACGGCATCGACGGCAAATACCTGATCGAGGAGGAGGCCTTCGATCTGGTCATCCTCGACGTCATGCTGCCGGGGCTCGATGGCTGGCAGCTGGTGCAGGTGGTGCGCCAGCGCTCGGCGCATACGCCGGTGCTGTTCCTCACCGCGCGCGACGCGGTGGAAGACCGGGTGCGCGGGCTGGAGCTGGGCGCCGACGACTACCTGATCAAACCCTTTTCCTACGCCGAGCTGCTGGCGCGGGTGCGCACGCTGCTGCGTCGCGGCCCGCCACGGGAAATCGAGCAGTTCCACGTCGCCGACCTGGAGCTGGACCTGCTGCGTCGCCGCGTCACCCGTCAGGGCGAGCGCATCAACCTGACCAACAAGGAGTTCGCCTTGCTGCACCTGCTGCTCAGCCGTCAGGGCGAGGTGCTGTCCCGCGCGCAGATCGCTTCGCAGGTCTGGCAGATGAACTTCGACAGCGACACCAACGTGGTGGACGTGGCGATCCGCCGCCTGCGTGCCAAGGTCGACGATCCCTATCCGCACAAGCTGATCCACACCGTGCGCGGCATGGGTTATGTGCTGGACCCGACGCTATGAGCCGGCTGCCACGCTCGCTGAGTCTGCGCCTGGCGCTGGCCTTCGCGCTGGTCGCAGGGGTGCTGCTCGGTGCCATCGGCCTGTACCTGTACCGCTCGCTGGAGCGCGAGATCGTCTGGCGCGACGACCAGGCGCTGCTCGGCCGGCTCGAACGCATGCAGGCGCTGCTCGACGACAGCGCCAGCGTCGACGCGCTGCGCCAGCGCCCGCAGCTCTACGAGAACATGCTGGGCAATCGCGACAGCCTGCTCTGGCTGCTCGACGCCCAGGGCCGCGCGCTGATCGAGATCAATCCGCCGCGGCTGGCGCTGCCGCCGCTGGCCGGTAGCGACCAGCCGTTGTTGCAGGATATCGGCGCGGCGCGGCTGGCCTGGCGCCGGCTGCCGGGTGAAGCCGGCCTGACGCTGGTGGCCGGGCGCCTGCTGGCTGAGCGCGAACAGATGCTTGCGGCCTACCGGCTGCGGCTCTGGCTGGCGCTGGGCGTCGGCGCGCTGCTGGCCTCGCTGCTCGGCTGGGCGATCAGCCGGCGTGCGCTGCGTCCGGTACGCCGGCTCACCGAACAGGCGTTGCGCATCGACGTGCAGAACCTGCATCGCCGCCTCGAAGGCGATGCCATGCCGGCCGAGCTGGAGCCGCTGCGCGCCGCGCTGAACCAGATGCTGGCGCGGCTGGAGCAGGGCTTCGCACGGCTGTCGCGCTTCAGCGAGGACCTCGCCCACGAGATGCGCACGCCGCTGGGTAACCTCATGGGGCAGACCCAGCAGCACCTGAGCCGACCGCGCAGCGAGGAGGCGTACCGGGCGCTGCTGGAGTCCAGCCAGGAAGAGTACGAACGGCTGGCGCGAATGATCGACAACATGCTGTTCCTCGCCCGTGCCGAGCAGCCGGCGACGGTGATCGAGCGACGCCTGCTGGCGCTGCCGGAGCTGGTCGGGCAGCTGTGCGAGTACTTCGAAGGCATCGCCGAGGAACGCGGCATCCAGCTGATCGACCAGAGCGAAGGCACGTTGATGGCCGATGCCGAGCTGGTGCGTCGCGCGTTGGCCAACCTGATCGCCAACGCGCTGCGCTATGCCGATGCCGGCAGTGCGGTGCGCATCCTCAGCGGCAACGAGGAGGGCTGGCGCTGCGTCAGCGTGGTCAATCAGGGCGCGCCGATCGCCGAGGCGCACTGGCCGCGGTTGTTCGACCGCTTCTACCGCTGCGATCCGGCACGTGCCGAACCGGGTGACTCCGGCGGGCTGGGGCTGGCCATCGTGCGTTCGATCATGCAGCTGCATGGTGGCGAGGTGCGGGTGCACAGCGACGCGCAAGCCACGCGGTTCACGCTGCGCTTTCCAGCGGCAGATGCGGGAGGGCATGACGCCTAGCGTGCGGCGCGGTCAGAGCTAAGGTGAAGACTCAACGCATGACGACGAGGCCCCGCCGTGGATCAGCTGAACATCGCCACCTTCAATATCAACGGCATCCGCGCGCGGCTGCCCAACCTGCTGGAATGGCTCGCTCGCGAGCAGCCGGACGTGGTCTGCCTGCAGGAGCTCAAGGCGCAGGATGCCGACTTTCCCCGCGACGACATCCGCGCCGCCGGCTACGGCGCGATCTGGCACGGGCAGAAATCCTGGAACGGCGTGGCGATCCTGGCGCGCGATTGCGAGCCGCTGGAAATCCGCCGTGGCCTGCCGGGCGATCCGGACGACAGCCACAGCCGCTACCTCGAAGCGGCGGTGCACGGCGTGATCGTCGCCTGCCTCTACCTGCCCAACGGCAACCCGCAGCCCGGGCCGAAATTCGACTACAAGCTGGCCTGGTTCGAGCGGCTGATCGAGCACGCCGCCGGATTGCTCGCCAGCGGCCACCCGGTGGTGCTGGCCGGCGACTACAACGTGGTGCCGACCGACGCGGACATCTACAACCCGCGCTCCTGGCGCAAGGACGCGTTGCTGCAGCCGGAAAGCCGCGACTGCTACGCGCGGCTGCTGGCGCAAGGCTGGACCGATGCGCTACGCGCGCGCTACCCCGATGAACCGGTGTTCACCTTCTGGGACTACTTTCGCCAGCACTGGCAGAAGAACTCCGGCCTGCGCATCGACCACCTGCTGCTCAGCCCGGACCTCGCGCCGCGCTTGCGCGACGCCGGCGTGCATCGCTGGGTTCGCGGGCAGGAACACGCCAGCGACCATGCGCCCGCGTGGGTGCTGCTGGATGCCTCCGGGCGGTCCGGCTGAACCTTTTTTCCGGCCCGGCAGTCGACCCTACTGAGGCCGGGCAGCGCGCGTTCCGGCCATTTCAGTCGATCCCGAGGAGAGAGAAATGGATACGAAAGACACGATTTCGGTGCTCAACGACCTGATCGAAACCAGCAAGGACGGCGAAAAGGGCTTCATGGAGTGTGCCGAGGATCTGCGCGATCCGCAGCTCAAGAGCACCATGAGCCAGCGCGCCCGCGACTGCGCCACGGCCGCGGCGGAACTGCAGCAGATGGTGCGCTCGCTGGGCGGCGATCCGGAGACCTCTACCAGCATGGCGGCCGACATGCACCGGCGCTGGGTCGATCTCAAGTCGATGATCACCGGCAAGGACGACGAGGCGATCCTCAACGAATGCGAGCGTGGCGAGGATGTCGCGGTGAAGAGCTATCGCAAGGCGCTGGAGAAGGATCTGCCGGCCGAGGTGCGGCTGGTGGTCGAGCGCCAGTACCAGGGCGTGCTGCGCAATCACGACCAGGTCAAGGCACTGCGCGACGCCGCACGCGCGCGCAGCTAAGCGACGCGCGAGCCGGAAGCTCCAGGCGAGCTTCCGGCTTTCCCTGCCGTCACAACTCCCCTCAGAACAGCACCTTCGCCACGTCGGCGAAGCGCCGGGCGAAATGCACCGTCAGGCCTTCCTTCAGGTAGTCCGGCAGCTCCTCGAAGTCGCCGCGGTTGGCTTCCGGCAGGATCAGCTCGAAGATCTTCTGTCGCCGGGCGGCAATCACCTTCTCGCGCACACCGCCAATGGGCAGCACCAGTCCGGTCAGCGTCAGCTCGCCGGTCATCGCCACGCCTTTCATCGGCGGCTGGTTGCGCGCCAGCGACAGCAGCGCGCTGGCCATGGTGATGCCGGCGCTGGGGCCGTCCTTGGGCGTCGCGCCTTCGGGTACGTGCAGGTGCACGAAGGCCTGGTCGAAGAACGCCGGATCGCCCTTGAACTGCTTGAGGTGCGAACTGACATAGCTGTAGGCGATCTCCGCCGATTCCTTCATCACCTCGCCGAGCTGGCCGGTGAGCTTGAAGCCGCGGTTGAGCGTATGGATGCGCGTCGCCTCGATGGGCAGGGTGGCGCCGCCCATGCTGGTCCAGGCCAGCCCGGTGATCACGCCGACGCCCGAGAGCACCTGCTCGCTGCGGAACACCGGCTTGCCGAGGTAATGCTCGAGGTCCTTCGGGGCAATCTTCAGTGTGGCCTGCGGGTCTTCCAGCAGCTGGACCACCGCCTTGCGCACCACCTTGCCGAGCTGTTTCTCCAGCTGGCGCACACCGGCCTCACGGGCATAGCCCTCGATCACCGCCTTGAGGGCGCTGTCACTGATGGCCAGGCGCTCTTTCGGCACGCCGGTCTTGTCCAGCAGCTTGGGCCACAGGTGGCGCTTGGCGATCGTGAGCTTTTCCTCGGCGATGTAGCCGGACAGGCGGATCACTTCCATGCGGTCCAGCAGCGGACCGGGGATGGAATCCAGCGTGTTGGCCGTGCAGACGAACAGCACCTTGGACAGGTCCAGACGCAGGTCCAGGTAGTGGTCGAGGAATTCGACGTTCTGCTCCGGGTCCAGCGTCTCCAGCAGCGCCGAGGCCGGGTCGCCCTGGAAGCTGGCGCCGAGCTTGTCGATCTCGTCGAGCATGATCACCGGATTCATCACCTCGACTTCCTTCAGCGCCTGCACCAGCTTGCCGGGCAGGGCGCCGATGTAGGTGCGGCGGTGGCCCTTGATCTCCGCCTCGTCGCGCATGCCGCCGACCGAGAAACGATAGAACGGCCGCCCCAGCGACTCGGCGATGGACTTGCCGATGCTGGTCTTGCCCACGCCCGGCGGGCCGACCAGCAGCACGATGGAGCCGGCGATCTCGCCCTTGAAGGCGCCGACGGCGAGAAACTCGATGATCCGCTGCTTGATGTCGTCCATGCCGGCGTGGTGCTTGTCGAGCACCTTGCGCGCACGCTTGAGGTCGAGCTTGTCCTGACCGTGCACGCCCCAGGGCAGCGCGGTGGCCCAGTCCAGGTAGTTGCGGGTGACGGCGTATTCCGGCGAACCGGTTTCGAGGATCGACAGCTTGTTCAGCTCCTCGTCGATGCGCTTTTGCGCGGCTGGCGGCACCACTTTGCCTTCCAGGCGGGCGCGGAACTCGTCAGCGTCGGCGCTCTTGTCGTCCTTGGTGATGCCCAGCTCGCGCTGGATGATCTTCAGCTGTTCCTTGAGGAAGAACTCGCGCTGGCGCTCGCCGATCTTGCGATTCACCTCGCCGGTCAGCTCCTTCTGCAGCTTCGCCACCTCGACCTCGCGGCGCAGCAGCGGCAGCACCTTCTCCATGCGCTTGAGCACCGGCACGCAGTCGAGCACCTCCTGCAATTCCGTGCCGGGCGCGGTGGTCAGCGCGGCGGCGAAGTCGGTCAAGGGCGACGGGTCGTTGGGGCTGAAGCGGTTGAGGTAGTTCTTCAGCTCTTCGCTGTACAGCGGGTTGAGCGGCAGCAGCTCCTTGATCGCGTTGATCAGTGCCATGCCGTAGGCCTTCACCTCGTCACGCGGGTCGGCGTCGCTCTTGGGGTAGTCGACCTCCACCAGATACGGCGGCTTGCGCCGCAGCCAGCCACGGATGCGTACGCGCGCCAGACCCTGGGCGACGAACTGCAGCTTGCCGCCCTCCTGGGTGGCGTGGTGCACGCGCACCATGGTGCCGTGCTCGGGCAGGCTGGCGGGGTCGAAGGTGGCCATATCCAGCACCGGCGAGTCGACGAAGAACAGCGCCACGCGCTGGTGCGGCGTCTTGGCCACGCGCGCCAGGGTCTCGGCCCAGGGGTCTTCGTTGACGATCACCGGCAGCACCTGCGCCGGGAAGAACGGCCGGTTATGCACCGGAATGATGTAGAGCTTGTCCGGCTGCTGCTGGTCCGGCAGCACCAGACCGTTGGAGGAAATGAATTCCTGCTCGAGATGATCCTGATTGACGTCGTCGTTCATGCGGCACCCGTTGCGATTACTTGCGGGATACATGGTGGCCGTCCGGCCGATTTCAATCCCGCCGGCCGGGGCTGGGCGGCGTCCGCCGGCTTCGGGTAGAGTGCTGCATGCCGTTTGCGTCACCTTGCGGTCGCGAACGAGCGCGCCGGGCGCCCGACGCAACGGCGCCCGGCGCATCGGCGCCCGCTTCAGGTACTCGTCATGCTCAACGCCCGTTTGCTTCGCCTGGATGACCAGATTCACCAGCACGCCCACGACTATCACCAGCTGGTGCTGTCGCTGGCGGGCCGCGCCGAATTCGAGGTGGATGGTTCGGGCGGCGAGGTCTGCCGGATGCGCGCCTGCCTGGTGCCGGGCGACGCCGATCACGGCTTTGCCGGCATGGGCGACAACCGCATGCTGATCATCGATCTGGATGAGCAGGACGCCTGCCTAGATGACCCCGCGTTGCTCGCCCGGCTGTTCGAGGCGCCGCGCTACCCGGCGCTGGATGCCGATTTCCAGAATCTCCTGGCTTACGCCGGTGCCGAGCTGGCGCGCTATGGCAGCGATCCGTTGCTGGCACGAGCGCTTGGCGGCGTGCTGCTGCGCGCGCTGCACCTGCGCCTGTTCGGCGAAGCGCCGCAGCGCCCGAGCGGGCCGCTGGATTTGCAGCGGCTGGATGCGCACATCCAGGACAACCTGGCGCGACGCATCACGGTGGCCGAGCTGGCGCAGGTCGCCTGCCTGAGCCCCAGCCACTTCCACGTGCAGTTCAAGGACAGCGTCGGCCTCACGCCGCACCAGTATCTGCTCAAGAGCCGTCTCGACCGCGCCGCGCGGCTGCTGCGTGAATCGCCACTGCCGCTGGTGCGCATCGCCGAGGAGTGCGGTTTTTCCAGCCAGAGCGCACTGACCACCGCGACGCGCCGCTACCTCGGCCTGACCCCGCGCAAGCTGCGCCAGACCGACGACTGATCCCCACGCCGCGCCCGCTTTGCGCCCTTGCGGCCTGGCCGCTGGCGAAGCGCGCGCCAGTGTGCGGCGCCTTCGTGACGCTGCGGTTTCAGCGCGCCGCAATCGTAGCGTTTCGTAAAACTTCCGTAGTTTCCTGCAAGAAGTCGCGCCGGCGCTGCCCCTACATTCCGTCTCCGCCCCGACCCATCGTCGTGTATCGCGCCGAGGGCCGGGCCGTGAACTACACCTAATAAGCAGACACACCCTCAGAGGAGCGGCGCGATGTTCAAGGCCGGTCACGTGCTGGATGGCGCCTTTGCCAGCCAGAAAGCCGCAGAATTCTTTCCCACCATCAGCGCCAACTACAGCGTCGACGAAGCGGGCTATCTCACCGAACTGTTGCAGCTGGCCGATCCCGGCGAGGCGGGCATCGCCGCCATTCGTGAGCGCGCGCGCACGCTGATCGAGACCGTGCGCGGCCGCGAGAATGCCGTCGACACGCTCGATGCGCTGCTGCGCCAGTACAGCCTGGACACTCAGGAAGGGCTGATGCTGATGTGCCTGGCCGAAGCGCTGCTGCGCGTGCCGGACGCTGCCACGGCTGACGCGCTGATCCGCGACAAGCTCAATGCCGCCGAGTGGGAGCGCCACCTCGGCCAGAGCGACAACGTGCTGGTCAACTTCGCCGCCTGGGGGTTGGTGATGACCGGCAAGGTGGTCGATCCGGACACCGCCGACGGCCGCCCGAAAAATGTCATCGGCCGCCTGCTCAAGCGCTCCGGCGAGCCGGTGATCCGTGCCGCGATGAACCAGGCGATGAAGCTGATGGGCAAGCAGTTCGTGCTCGGCCGCACCATCGCCGAAGCGCTGAAGAACGGCCGGCCCGAGCGTGAGAAGGGCTACACCTATTCCTTCGACATGCTCGGCGAGGCGGCGCTGACCGCCGAGGACGCGGCCAAGTACATGGCCGATTACCGCCGCGCCGTGGAAACCGTCGGCGCCGAGCCGCAGGTCGGCCCCGGCCCGCGACCGTCGGTGTCGATCAAGCTGTCGGCGCTGCATCCGCGTTACGAAGTCGCCCAGCGCGAGCGCGTACTCAGCGAGCTGTTCGCCAACGTCCGTGAGCTGGCTGTGCTGGCGCGCCAGCGCGACGTCGGCATCACCATCGACGCCGAGGAGGCCGACCGCCTCGAACTGTCGCTGGAACTGTACGAAAAACTCCTGCGCGATCCGGCCATCGCCGGCTGGGGTGAGTTCGGTCTGGTGATCCAGGCCTATTCCAAGCGCTGCCTGCCGGTGCTGGTGTGGCTGACCCTGCTCGGCCGCGAGCTGGGCGCGCGCATCCCGCTGCGGTTGGTCAAGGGCGCCTACTGGGACAGCGAGATCAAGCAGTGTCAGGTGCAGGGTCTGGAGGGCTACCCGGTGTTCACCCGCAAGGAAGGTACCGACACCTCGTACCTCGCCTGCGCACGCTACCTGCTGTCCGAGCACACCCGCGGCGTGATCTACCCGCAGTTCGCCAGCCACAACGCACACACCGTCAGCTGCATCCTGGCGATGGCCGAGCAGACCGCCACGCCGCGCGAGTTCGAGTTCCAGCGCCTGCACGGCATGGGCGATGCGCTGTACGACACGGTGATCGAGAAGTACCGCAAGAACGTGCGCATCTACGCGCCGGTCGGTGCGCACAAGGACCTGCTGCCCTATCTGGTGCGGCGCCTGCTGGAGAACGGTGCCAACTCCTCGTTCGTCCACCAGCTGGTCGACCCGCGCGTGCCGGTGGATTCGCTGATCGATCACCCGGTGAGCCAGCTGCGCCAGTTTGCGGCGCTCGGCAACCCGCGCATTCCGCTGCCCCCGGCGCTGTATGGCAATCGCAAGAACTCCCAAGGGATCAACATGAATATCCAACAACAATGGAACGAACTGGCCAGCGCCTACCAACCCTTCCTCGACCGCCAGTGGCAGGCCATGCCGGTGATCGGCGGCCAGCGTCTGGGCGGTAGCGCCAGCGAAGTGCGTTGCCCCTACGACCTGAACAAGGTCGTCGGCACGGCGCAGTTCGCCAGCGCCGAGCAGGCGCGCCAGGCCATCGACGCGCTGGCGGCCTACTGGCCGACCTGGAACGCGACGCCGGTGGACAGCCGCGCGGCGATCCTCGAACGCCTGGCCGAGCTGCTGGAGCGCAACCGCGCCGAGCTGATGGCACTGTGCACCGTGGAAGCCGGCAAGTCGCTACAGGACGGCATCGACGAAGTGCGCGAGGCGGTGGACTTCTGCCGCTACTACGCGCAGCAGGCGCGCCTGAAACTGGGCCGCGAAGAGCTGAAAGGCCCGACTGGCGAGCGCAACGAGCTGTTCCATGAAGGCCGCGGCGTGTTCGTCTGCGTCAGCCCGTGGAACTTCCCGCTGGCCATCTACCTCGGCCAGATCAGCGCGGCGCTGGTCGCCGGCAACACCGTGCTGGCCAAGCCGGCCGAGCAGACCAGCCTGATCGCCGCGCGCGCGCTGGAGCTGATGTTCGAGGCCGGCCTGCCGAAGGACGCCATCGCGCTGCTGCCGGGCGACGGCGCCACGCTGGGCGGTGTGTTCTGCCGCGATCCGCGGGTGGTCGGCGTGTGCTTCACCGGCTCCACCGACACCGCGCGGATCATCAATCGCCAGCTGGCCGAAAAGGAAGGCCCGATCGCCACGCTGATCGCCGAAACCGGCGGACAGAACGCGATGATCGTCGACTCCACCGCGCTGCCCGAGCAGGTGATCAAGGATGCCGTCAGCTCCGCCTTCACCAGCGCCGGCCAGCGCTGCTCGGCCCTGCGCGTGCTCTACGTGCAGCGCGATATCGCCGACCGCGTCATCGAGCTGCTCAAGGGCGCGATGGCCGAGCTGAAGGTCGGCCCCACCCATCTGCGCGAAAACGATATCGGGCCGGTGATCGATGAGGAGGCGCGCGACGGCCTGCTGGCGCATATCCAGCAGCTGAAGAACGAAGGCCGGCTGATCGCCGAAGCGACCCTGCCGGCTGGCCTCAACGGCCATTTCGTAGCGCCGGTGGCCTTCGAGATCGAGGGCATCGAACAGCTCAAGAAAGAGCATTTCGGCCCGGTTCTGCATGTCGTGCGCTACGATGCCGCCGATCTGGAAAAGGTCGTCGCGGCGATCAACGGCACCGGCTACGGCCTGACCCTCGGCGTGCACAGCCGCAACGAGGAAACCGCCGAACGCATCGAGCAGCTGGCGCGGGTCGGCAACGTCTACGTCAACCGTAACCAGATCGGCGCGGTGGTCGGCGTACAGCCCTTCGGCGGCTGCGGGCTGTCCGGCACCGGGCCGAAGGCCGGCGGGCCGAGCTACCTGCTGCGTTTCACCAACGAGCGCACCACTTCGACCAACACCACGGCGGTGGGCGGTAACGCCTCGCTGCTGTCGCTCGGCGACGACTGAGCACGGTGAGCGCATGGCAATCGCCGCCGCAAACCGCACGGCGATTTTCCATGTGACGGGCACCAGCGGTACCCTCGGCGGCTTTGGCAGCCGGGGCACAACAATAACGGACAGATGGCGGACGCTCTTCCGCCACTGACGGGCCGGTTTCGGACCTGTCGCAGGTGATGGCGCCAGTGCCATCGCCCTCTGCCAAGGGCGCGACGCGATCTGCTCGCGGTGCGCCGGACAACAACTAACGAGGGATACACAATGAGCGCCAGTACACCCACCCTGATCACGTTCGTGGTCTACATCGCGGCGATGATCTTCATCGGTTTCGCCGCCTATCGCGCCACCAAGAACTTCGACGACTACATCCTCGGCGGCCGCAGCCTCGGCAGTTTCGTCACCGCCTTGTCGGCCGGCGCCTCGGACATGAGCGGCTGGCTGCTGATGGGCCTGCCGGGGGCGATCTTCGTCGCCGGCCTGTCGGAGAGCTGGATCGCCATCGGCCTGATCATCGGCGCCTGGCTCAACTGGCTGTTCGTCGCCGGGCGGCTGCGCGTGCACACCGAGCACAACCACAACGCGCTGACCCTGCCGGACTACTTCACCCACCGCTTCGAGGACACCAGCCGCCTGCTGCGCATCTTCTCGGCGCTGGTGATCCTGGTGTTCTTCACCATCTACTGCGCCTCCGGCGTGGTGGCCGGTGCGCGGCTGTTCGAGTCCACCTTCGGCGTGCCCTATGACCTGGCGCTGTGGATCGGGGCGGCGGCGACCATTCTCTATGTGTTCATCGGCGGCTTCCTCGCGGTGAGCTGGACCGACACCGTGCAGGCGACGCTGATGATCTTCGCGCTGCTGGTCACGCCGCTGTTCGTCATCCTGGCGCTGGGCGACATGGGTAGCGTGATGGCCACCATCGAGGCGCAGAATCCGGCCAACTTCGACATGTTCCGCGGGCTGTCCTTCGTTGCGATCATCTCGCTGCTGGCCTGGGGCCTGGGCTACTTCGGCCAGCCGCACATTCTGGTGCGCTTCATGGCGGCCGACTCGGTCAAGACCATCCCCAACGCCCGTCGTATCGGCATGGCCTGGATGATTCTGTGCCTGGGCGGCGCGGTGGCGGTGGGCTTCTTCGGTATCGCCTACTTCGCCGGGCACCCGGAGCTGGCCGGCCCGGTGAGCGAGAACGGCGAGCGGGTGTTCCTCGAGCTGGTGAAGATCCTGTTCAACCCGTGGGTCGCCGGCCTGATTCTCTCCGGCGTGCTGGCGGCGGTGATGAGCACTCTGAGCGCGCAGCTGCTGGTCAGCTCCAGCGCGCTGACCCAGGACTTCTACAAGGCGATGCTGCGCAAGAACGCCTCGCAGACCGAGTTGGTCTGGGTCGGCCGCGCCATGGTGCTGCTGATCG
Organism: Pseudomonas sp. FIP_A4; assembly: GCF_036701605.1. Classification (NCBI taxonomy): domain Bacteria; kingdom Pseudomonadati; phylum Pseudomonadota; class Gammaproteobacteria; order Pseudomonadales; family Pseudomonadaceae; genus Pseudomonas; species Pseudomonas sp. FIP_A4. Next base: position 61,743 of record NZ_JAYDXP010000116.1, read on the forward strand.
CGCTGGTCGCCATCGGCATCGCCTCCAACCCGGAGAGCAAGGTGCTGGGCCTGGTGTCCTACGCCTGGGCCGGATTCGGCGCGGCATTCGGTCCGGTGGTGCTGATCTCGCTGCTGTGGAAGCGCATGACCCGCAACGGCGCGCTGGCCGGCATGCTGGTCGGTGCCATCACCGTGGTGGTGTGGAAGGAGTTCATCGGTCTGGGGCTGTACGAGATCATCCCCGGCTTCATCCTCGCCAGCCTGGCGATCTTCGTGGTCAGCCTGATGGGCGCCGAGCCCGCGCCGAGCATCGTCAAGCGCTTCGAGGAAGCCGACGCGGATTACCACGCCGGTTGAACCAGCGGGTAGGGTGGATGGCCGCAGCCATCCACCTTCTGGCAAGTGCTGGTGGAAAATCGCTACGCGAGTTTTCCACCCTACGGATGAAAGGCCGCTCTTGCGCAATGCAGAGCGGCTTTTTCGCTTCAGGCTTTGCGGTGCACCGACACGCCGGCGGCGTAGGTTTCCTTCACGGCGCGGTCGTCGCCGAGCATCATCAGGGCGAAGAGTTTTTCTTCCAGCGTCTTGGCCTGGCGCAGGCGGTAGTCGATCAGCGGCGTGGCCTGGTAATCGAGCACCACGAAGTCGGCGTCCTTGCCCGGTTGCAGGTTGCCGATCTGGTCGTCCAGATACAGCGCCCGCGCGCCGCCGAGGGTGGCGAGATACAGGGACTTGAACGGATCGAGCTTCTTGCCCTGCAGCTGCATCACCTTGTAGGCCTCGTTCAGCGACTGCAGCTGCGAGAAGCTGGTGCCGGCGCCGACATCGGTGCCCAGGCCGACGCGCACGCCGAAGCCCTCGACCTTTTCCAGATCGAACAGGCCGCTGCCGAGGAACAGGTTGGAGGTCGGGCAGAACGCCACCGCCGAACCGGTTTCGCCCAGGCGCCGGCACTCGTCGTCGCACAGGTGCACGCCGTGGGCGAATACCGCGCGCGCGCCGATCAGCCCGTGGTGGTCGTAGACGTCCAGGTAGCCCTTGCGCGCCGGGAACAGCTCGCGCACCCATTCGATCTCCTTGCGGTTCTCGGAGAGGTGGGTGTGCATGTAGAGGCCCTGGTATTCCTTGAACAGCTGGCCGGCCAGCGCCAGTTGCTCCGGCGTGCTGGTCGGCGCGAAGCGCGGGGTGACGGCGTAGTGCAGGCGGCCCTTGCCGTGCCAGCGCTCGATCAGCTCGCGGCTGTCGGCATAGCCCGATTCGGCGGTGTCGGTCAGGTAGTCCGGGGCGTTGCGGTCCATCAGCACCTTGCCGGCGATCATCCGCAGGTTGCGCTTCTCGCAGGCCGCGAAGAAGGCATCCACCGACTGCTTGTGCACGCTGCCGAACACCAGCGCAGTGGTGGTGCCGTTGCGCAGCAGTTCGTTCAGGAAGACCTCGGCGACCTCGCCGGCGTGAGCCGGGTCGGCGAAGGCGCGTTCGGTGGGGAAGGTGTAGGTGTTGAGCCAGTCCAGCAGCTGCTCGCCGTAGGAGGCGATCATGCCGGTCTGCGGGTAGTGGATGTGGGTGTCGATGAAGCCCGGGGTGATCAGCGCGTTCGGGTATTCGATGACTTCGCTGCCCGCCGGCAGCGCCGGCAGCAGTTCGCTGGCGGCGCCGATGCGCGCGACCTTGCCGTCCTCGACGACCAGCAGGCCGTCCTCGAAGTATTCGTGGGATTGCTCGATGCCCACTTCGCGTGGGTCGGCGAGGCAGTGGAGCAGGGCGGCACGGTAGGCTTGGGTGCGGGACATGGTGTTCTCTTCGCTGTCGTTCTTCTGCACGCGCGGCAGCGTCCTGACGTGACGGGCGCCAGCCTGTTCACGCGCAAGTCCGCTGCCGCCGGTAGCGTTTGTGGATTCAGCCGCGGCGCGAGGCCGGGACCAGCATGGGGATGGGTTTTTCGCCGCCTTCGCGCTTCTCGCCGCGCTTTTCACCGAAATGCGCGTTGTAGGTGGCGATCACCTCGCCGGCGATGGACACGGCGATCTCCACCGGCAGCTTGCCCTTAACCTCGGCGATACCCATCGGGCAGCGCATGCGTTGCACGGTTTCCGGCTGGAAGCCGCGGTCGCGCAGGCGATGCTCGAACTTGGCGCGCTTGCTCTGCGAGCCGATCAGCCCGTAGTAGGTGAAATCGTTGCGTTCGAGGATGGCCGCGGTCAGCTCCAGATCGAGCTGGTGATTATGCGTCATGACGATGAAATAGCTGCCGGGAGGCATGTCGTCGACTTCCTCGACCACATCGTCGTTGACCACCTTTTCCACACCGCGCGGAATTTCGGCGGGGAATTCGTTCTCGCGCGAGTCGATCCAGCGCACCTTGCACGGCAGGCTGGCCAGCAACGGCACCAGCGCGCGGCCGACATGGCCGGCACCGAACACGGCAATGTGCGCCTGCGGCTGCCCCATCGGCTCGAACAGCACGACGGCCGCTCCGCCGCAGCACTGGCCGAGGCTGGCGCCGAGAGCGAAGCGCTCCAGGCGCGTCTCGCGACTGCGGCTTGCCAGCATCTCGCGGGCAATCTGCTGCACGCGGTATTCCAGGTGGCCGCCGCCGATGGTGTCGTACAGGCGCTCGCCGGTGACCACCATCTTCGAGCCGGCATTGCGCGGCGTCGAGCCGCGCTCCTCGACGATGGTGACCAGCACGCAGGGTTCGCCTTTTTGTTGCAGTTCGGCGAGTGCGTCGATCCAGGACAGGTTGCTCATTGCTTGGTCCTTCGTAGTGCAGGTGGCCGCCCCGTGGAAAACCGCGAAGCGTTTTCCACCGGAACATTCGTGTTGCGACCGTGGTGGACAAGCGGAGCGTTGTCCACCCTACGGGTCAGTGCGCGGCTTCCATTGCAGGCTCCGGTATGGACGCCGCCTGTTGCTTCAACTTGCGCATCTGCTCCACGCCCCAGAGCACGCGCTCGGGCGTCGCCGGGGCGTCGATCTGCGGCTGCGCCCGGTAGTCGGCCAGGCTCGCCACGGCATCCTTGATCGCGCACCAGACCGAGATGCCGAGCATGAACGGCGGCTCGCCGACGGCCTTGGAGTGGAACACGGTGTCTTCGGGGTTCTTGCGGTTCTCCACCAGCTTGACGCGCAGGTCCAGCGGCATGTCGGCGACCGCCGGGATCTTGTAGCTCGCCGGGCCGTTGGTCATCAGCTTGCCCTTGTCGTTCCACACCAGCTCTTCCATGGTCAGCCAACCCAGGCCCTGGACGAAGCCGCCTTCGACCTGGCCGATGTCGATGGCCGGGTTCAGCGAGGCGCCGACGTCATGCAGGATGTCGCTGCGCAGCATCTTGTATTCGCCGGTCAGGGTATCGACGATCACTTCCGAGCAGGCCGCACCATAGGCGAAGTAGTAGAACGGCCGCCCGCGCGCCTGGCTGCGGTCGTAGTAGATCTTCGGCGTGCGGTAGAAGCCGGTGGACGACAGCGAGACCTGGCCGAAATAGGCCTGCTGGATCAACTCCTCGAACGACACGTACTGGTCGCGGATGCGTACCTGGCCGTTACGGAATTCGACATCCTCCTCGGTGACGTTCCAGTGCCGCGCGGCGAACTCGACCAGCCGTTGCTTGATGGTCAGCGCCGCGTTCTGCGCCGCCTTGCCGTTGAGGTCGGCGCCGCTGGAGGCGGCCGTCGGCGAGGTGTTGGGCACCTTGTCGGTGTTGGTGGCGGTGATCTGGATGCGCTCGATGTCGACCTGGAACACCTCGGCCACCACCTGCGCGACCTTGGTGTTGAGGCCCTGGCCCATCTCGGTGCCGCCGTGGTTCAGGTGGATGCTGCCGTCGGTGTAGACGTGCACCAGCGCGCCGGCCTGGTTGAGGAAGCTCGCGGTGAAGCTGATTCCGAACTTCACCGGGGTCAGCGCCAGGCCCTTCTTCAGGATCGGGCTTGTGGCATTGAACGCGCGGATCTCTTCGCGGCGGCGGGTGTACTCGCTGCTGGCCTCCAGCTCGGCGGTCATCTCCTCGAGCATGTTGTGCTCGACGGTCTGGTAATAGGGCGTAACGTTGCGTTCGGTCTTGCCGTAGTAGTTGCGCTTGCGCACGTCGAGCGGGTCCTTGCCCAGCTCGCGGGCGATAGCGTCCATGATCTCCTCGATGGCTACCATCCCTTGCGGGCCGCCGAAGCCGCGGTAGGCGGTGTTCGAGGCGAGGTTGGTCTTGCAGCGGTGGCCGTGGATGGTGGCATCGCCCAGGTAATAGGCGTTGTCGGAGTGGAACATGGCGCGGTCGACGATCGAACCGGACAGATCCGGCGAGTAGCCGCAGTTGCCGGCAAGATCGATCTGGATGCCGTGCAGCAGGCCGTCGTCGTCGAAGCCGACGTCGTACTCGACATAGAACGGGTGGCGCTTGCCGGTCATGGTCATGTCTTCCATGCGCGGCAGGCGCATCTTGGTCGGCCGACCGGTGAGGTACGCGATCACCGCGCACAGGCAGGCCGGCATCGAGGCCTGGGTTTCCTTGCCGCCGAAGCCGCCGCCCATGCGGCGCATGTCGATGACGATCTTGTTCATCGGCACGCCGAGCACTTCGGCCACAAGCTTCTGCACCTCGGTGGGGTTCTGCGTCGAGGTGTAGACGATCATGCCGCCATCCTCGGTGGGCATCACCGAGGAAATCTGCGTCTCCAGGTAGAAGTGCTCCTGACCGCCGATGTGCAGCGTGCCCTGCAGCCGGCGCGGTGCGCTGGCCAGGGCGCTGGCCGAGTCGCCGCGCTGGTGGGTGTGACTATCCAGTACGAAGTGCTTCTTGCGCAGCGCCTCGACCACGTCGAGCACCGGCTCCAGATCCTCGTATTCGATGATTGCGGCCATGGCCGCCTTGCGCGCGGTTTCCAGGCTGTCGGCAGCCACGGCGATCACCGGCTGGCCGATGTACTCCACCTTGCCGTCGGCCAGCAGCGGGTCGCCGGCGACCACCGGGCCGATGTCCAGCTGACCGGGGACGTCCTCGGCGGTGATGGCGATGGCCACGCCCGGAATCTGGTAGCAGGGCGAAGTGTCGATGCGCACGATACGGGCATGGGCACGGTCGCTCATGCGGGCATAGACGTGCAGCTGGTTGGGGAACTCCAGGCGGTCGTCGACGTACACCGCTTCGCCGGAGACGTGCTTGGGTGCGCTGTCGTGCTTGACGCTGCGACCGACACCGGTGACCAGGTCCTGCTTGAACAGGGCGATGAGTTCTTCCTGGGTCTTGGCAAGGCTGTGGTTAGACATATGCGGTCACCCTCGTCTCGGTCTTGGACGCTTGTTGTTCGAGGAAACATTTGCGCAGCAGGTTCTGCGCCACCAGCAGGCGGTACTCGCGGCTGGCACGGAAGTCGGTCAGCGGGGTGAAGTCTTCGGCCAGCGCATCGCAGGCCGCCTCCACGGTCTGCTGGTTCCACGGTGCGCCCTTGAGCGTCGCCTCGCAGGCCGCAGCGCGTTTGGGAATCGCCGCCATGCCGCCGAAGGCGACGCGGGCATCGGCGATCACGCCGCCTTCGAGCTGCAGATCGAAGGCGGCGCAGACGGCGGAAATGTCGTCGTCCAGGCGCTTGGAGACCTTGTACGCGCGGAACAGCCGCTGCGGCGTCGCGCGCGGCACCCGCACCTTCTCGATGAACTCGCCGGGCTGACGCGCGGTGACCTTGTAGTCGAGGAAGAAATCCTGCAGCGGCAAGGTGCGCGTGTCGGCGCCGTGGCGCAGGACAATCTCGGCGCCGAGGGCGATCAGCAGCGGCGGCGAATCGCCGATGGGCGAGGCGTTGCCGATGTTGCCGCCCAGCGTACCCTGGTTGCGGATCTGCAGGGAGGCAAAGCGTTGCAGCAGCTCGCCGAAATCCGGGTAGTCGGCGGCCAGCGCGGCGTAGCAGTCGGTCAGCGGCGCGGCGGCGCCGATCTCGATATGGCGGTCGGTGATTACCACCTGCTTCATCTCGGCGACCTGACCGACGTGGATCAGCAGCGGCAGCGCGCGATGGAACTGGGTGACTTCCAGCGCCAGGTCGGTGCCTCCGGCAAGCAGTCGCGCGTCCGGGTTGGCGGCGTAGACCTCGGCCAATTCGGCGACGGTCAGTGGCGACAGGCAGCGCTTGTCGCCATCGCTGAGCTCGGCCATTTCACGCGGCGCGATGGCCTTGAGCTGAGCGATGGTCTCGGCTTCTTCTGCGTCGAACTGGTCCGCCTCGGGATGGGTGCAGGCCTGTTCGGCGGCGGCGAGGATCGGCCGGTAGCCGGTGCAGCGGCAAAGGTTGCCGGCCAGCGCTTCGTGGGTCTGGTGGGGGTCGTACTCGTTCACCGCGGCGGCATTCTTCTGCAAGGCGAACAGGCTCATGACGAAGCCCGGCGTGCAGAAGCCGCACTGCGAGCCGTGGCAGTCGACCATCGCCTGCTGCACGCTGTGCAGACGGCCCTGGTGCTTGAGATCCTCGACGCTGATCAGCTGCTTGCCGTGCAGCGCGGAGACGAAGGTCAGGCAGGAGTTGAGGGTGCGGTAGCGCAGGCGTTCACCGACCAGTTCGCCGACCACCACGGTGCAGGCGCCACAGTCGCCGGAGGCGCAGCCCTCCTTGGTACCGGTCTTGCCACGGTGCTCGCGCAGGTATTGCAGCACCGTGGTGTTGGGGTCGAGCGTGCGCTCGCTGCGCAGCTCGCGATTGAGCAGAAACTGGATCAAGGTAGACCTCCGCTTTCTTGTTCTTGGCTCTCGGATAGCGCCTGGAGCGAAAAATTAGTATTAACTGACTTTTCGGTCAAGAAAAATTGACTGAAAAGTCAATGTGACGGACGAGCGCACCTGGCGGCCAACAGCCATACAGCAGTGGACGAGCGTTACTAACAGCAAGTAAAGCCGTCTGCGCCACGTCGGTGACGGCTTTTGACAGCAGGTCCGCAACCGCGAGCGAACGCCATGCCGACGTCGTCCCGGTTGCGGAGTGCGTGGTCAGTCGGCGATCAGCTCGCGCGCCGCCTGGCGGTGATCGGCGATCAGCCCGGCGACATCCAGACCTTCGATCTGACCGTCGATCACCCGCCAGCGGCCGCCGACCATCACCCGGTCGGCGCGATCGGCCGCGCACAGCAGCAGCGCGGCGATGGGATCGTGGCTGCCGGAGAAGCGCAGTTCGTCGAGCTTGAACAGGGCGAGGTCGGCCTGCTTGCCGACCGCCAGCTCGCCGATGTCGTTGCGTCCGAGCAGCCGCGCCGAACCGCGCGTCGCCCAGCCGAGCACCTTCTCGGGCGTGATCTTCGCCGCACCGTAGCGCAGGCGTCCGATGAACAGCGCCTGGCGCGCTTCGAGCATCATGTTGGAGGCGTCGTTGGAGGCCGAGCCGTCGACGCCCAGGCCGATGATGGCGCCCTTGTCTTCCAGCTCCAGCGTGTGGCAGATGCCCGAGGCCAGGCGCATGTTGGAGCTCGGGCAATGACAGATGCCGACACCGGCCGCGCCCAGGCGATGGATTTCCACCTGGTTGAAATGGATGCCATGCGCCAGCCAGGTCCTCGGGCCGAGCCAGCCGACACTCTGCAGGTAGTCCACGGTGCGCATGCCGAAGCGCTGCGCGCAGAACTCCTGCTCGTCCAGCGTCTCGGCCAGGTGGGTATGCAGGCGCACGTCGCGGGCCTCTGCCAGCTCGGCGCAGGCGCGCATGATGTCGGTGGTCACCGAGAACGGCGAGCAGGGTGCCAGGGCAATCTGAATCTGCGCGCCGTCGCCGCGCTCGTGGTAGCGCTCGATCAGTCGCTCGCTGTCGGCGAGGATCGTTTCGGCATCCTGCACCACGCTCTTGCACGGCAGGCCGCCGTTCTCCTTGGACAGGTTCATCGAGCCGCGCGTCAGCATGGCGCGCATGCCCAGCTCGCGGACGGACTCGACCTGGATGTCGATCGCCTCCTCGAGCCCCGCCGGGAACAGGTAGTGGTGGTCGGCGGCGGTGGTGCAGCCGGACAACAGCAGTTCGGCCAGCGCCACCTTGCTTGCCAGCTCCAGCGCTCGCGGCGTGAGCCGGGCCCAGACCGGGTAGAGCGTCAGCAGCCAGTTGAACAGCGGCTCGTTGACCACCGGCCCCCAGGCACGGGTGAGCGTCTGGTAGAAGTGGTGATGGGTGTTGACCAGCCCCGGCAGCACGACGTGCTCGCGGGCATCGAAGGTCTCGCTCACCGGCTGCGCCGGCGAGGCCCCGGCGGCGAGCATTTCGACGATGACGCCGTTTTCGACCACCAGCCCGCCGGGGGCCTGGCTATCGTTGGCGGTGAACAGGGCGAGGGGATTCTTGATCCAGATACGGTCAGCAGGCATGGCCGGCTTTCTCCTGAAGGGTTGAGTTCAGAGTAGCCAGCTCAGTTATGCCCTGTCTGCTGATCCAGGGGGTGTCGCCGTGGCGAGCATCCGGGGGCGAACGATAGCCGCGGTGTACGGACTTGTCGACCGTCGGTGCCAGGGTAGGGGAGGCTGCGACCGGACCGCGTCCGGTCGCGAGCGAATCACCAGGGTAGCGGATTGCCCTGGAAGTCGAGGTAGCGATGACCGCCCTGGCCGATGGCGCGGATTACCTGCTCGGTCATGCCGCGCGTGCTGGTCTCGATATCCAGCGGCGCCTCGCTGCCGCCCATGTCGGTCTTCACCCAGCCCGGATGCATCGACAGCACCGTCAGCGTGCTTTCGCCCAGGCCGGCGACGAAGGAACGCGTCAGGTGGTTGAGTGCGGCCTTGCTGGCGCCGTACAGCGGCATGCCCATGCCGGGGCCGGTTTCGACGCTGCCGAGGATGGAACTCATGAAGACGATGACGCCCTGTTTCTGCTCCACCAGCGGCAGCAGCCGCTCGGCCAGGCGCACCGGCGCGACCGCATTGGTGAAGAACAGCTGGCCGACTTCCATCTGGCTGGCCGCGGTGGCGGGCTTGCCCTGCGGGCCGGCGATACCGGCGTTGACGTAGAGCACATCGAGCTGCGTGCCCGCCAGACGCTGTGCGAGTCGTTCGAGGCTGTCGGCATCGTCCAGCTCCAGCGCTTCGATCCGCACGCCGGCCAGCGCCTTGAGCGCATCGGCGCGTGCCGGATCGCGCACGGTGGCGATCACTTGCCAGCCCTGGCTGGAGAACTGCCGCGCCAGGCCGAGACCGAGGCCGCGCGAGGCGCCGACGATGAGAATGGTTCTGCTCATGGAATGCTCCGGGCGATTGAGGGAATTTGCAGTCTGGCGCGCCGCCGTGCCGATGGCGAGTGCCATGCGGCAGCCGCCCGCCGCAGCCGATGTTCAGCAGCCTGTCAGGGTTCGCCGGCCAGCTTGCGTTGGTACTGGTAGGCCCAGCGCGTATACAGCAGCGCCGAGGTGAACAGGGTCAGACTGAGCAGTGCCTCCAGCCAGCCGTAGAGCATGCGATGCGGATCGATTGCGGCGAGCACACCCTGGAGGAAGTAGATATTCACGATGAAGCAGGTCCAGGCGTGCGCCCGTGGGCTGCCGAGGATCATGCCCGGTGCGACCAGCAGCAGCGGGAGCAGCTGGATGCCGATCACCACCCAGGTGCGCGCGCCGTGCAGGTCGGCGAAGACGAGGTTCCAGATCGTCAGCAGCGCCGCGAGGGCGACAAAGCTGGCGAGACTGGCGACGCGGGCGAACTTCAGTCGTGGCGCCAGCCAATCGAGGGCCGGCAGGGGCTTGCGCGCTTTAGCCACGGGATGCCTCCAGACGCTGTGCAGTCTGCGCCAGGCGCTGGCCGAGTGCGCGGCAGAGGGCGGTTTCATGCGTATCGAGCGCCCGCTTGCCGTCGGCACCGGCATGGTGGCTGGCGCCATATGGCGTGCCGCCGCCACGGGTTTCCAGCAGGGCGTTCTCGCTGTAGGGCAGGCCCAGAACCAGCATGCCGTGATGCAGCAGCGGCAGCAGCATCGACAGCAGCGTGCTCTCCTGGCCGCCGTGCAGGCTGGCGGTGGAGGTGAACACTGCGGCGGGCTTGCCGACCAGCTCGCCGGTCAGCCACAGGCTGCTGGTGCCGTCGAGGAAGTACTTGAGCGGGGCGGCCATGTTGCCAAAGCGCGTCGGGCTGCCGAGCGCAACGCCGGCGCAGTGCTTCAGATCGTCCAGCGTGGCGTAGAGCGCGCCGTCGTGCGGAATGCTCGGCGCCACCGCTTCGCATTCGCTGGATATCGCCGGCACCGTGCGCAGACGCGCCTCGAGTCCGGTCATTTCGATACCGCGGGCGATCTGCCGAGCCATCTCGGCGGTGGCGCCGTGACGGCTGTAATAGAGCACGAGGATGTACGGCGCACTCACGGCAGGATCTCCAGCACGCGTTCCGGCGGGCGTCCGACCACGGCTTTGTCGCCGGCGATTAGGATCGGCCGCTCGATCAGTCGCGGATGGGCGACCATTGCCTCGATCAGCTGTGTGTCGCTGAGGTTCGGGTCGGCCAGGCCGAGGCTCTGGTATTCCTCTTCGCCGCTGCGCAGCAGTTGCCGCGCGCTCAGTCCGAGCTTGGCCAGCAGGGCCCGCAGTTCGGTGGCGCTGGGCGGGGTTTCCAGGTAGCGCACGATGTGCGGCTCGAGCCCGCGGGCTTCGAGCAATTCCAGCGCGCCGCGCGATTTCGAGCAGCGCGGGTTGTGATAGAGGGTAAGTTCGGTCATTTTGGGTTGCGCCTCGCCGATGAAGGCGGCCATTCTAACCCTCCCGGGGGGACGGTTCGAAACGACCGGTTGGCTAAGGAGCGGGGATGCAGCAGCGCATCGACAATCTGATGGAGTTCTGTCGCTTTCTGGTGCAGCGTTTCGTCGCCGACCGCGGCCCGAACAGTGCGGCGGCGCTGACCTACACCACCCTGTTCGCGGTGGTGCCGATGATGACCGTCACCTTCGCCATGCTTTCTGCGATTCCGGCGTTCCAGGGCGTCGGCGAACAGATCCAGCTGTATATCTTCAAGAACTTCATTCCCTCCACCGGAGCGACGATTCAGGAATACCTGATTGCGTTCACCAGCCAGGCGCGCCAGCTGACCTGGTTCGGCGTCGGATTCCTGATGGTGACCGCGCTGATGATGCTGCTCACCATCGAGAAGGCCTTCAACACCATCTGGCGCGTGCGCCAGCCGCGGCGCGGGGTGTCGAGCTTCCTGCTGTACTGGGCGATTCTCAGCCTCGGCCCGCTGCTCCTCGGTGCGGGGTTTGCGACCAGTACCTACATCGCCTCGCTGGCACTGATCTCGGGGCCGCATGCGTTGCTCGGCGCGGGCACGCTGCTGAAGGCGATGCCGCTGGTGCTCAGCATCCTGGCCTTCACCTTGCTCTACGCGGCGGTGCCCAATACCCGGGTGCCGCTGCGCCATGCGCTGGCGGGCGGGCTGTTCGCCGCGGTGCTGTTCGAGGCGGCCAAGCAACTGTTCGGCCTGTATGTCAGCTATTTCCCGAGTTACCAGCTGATCTATGGTGCTTTCGCGGCGGTGCCGTTGTTCCTGCTGTGGATTTACCTGTCGTGGATGATCGTGCTGTTCGGCGCCGAGCTGGTCTGCGGCCTCTCCTCGTCGCAGCAGTGGCGCCGCCGACGCCTGCCGCGTCTGCTGGTGATGTTGGTGCTGCTGCGGTTGCTCTATGACCGCCAGCAGGAAGGGCGCGAGCTCGCGCTGCGTGACATGCACCGCGCCGGCTGGCACCTGCCCGAAGACGAGTGGGACGAGCTGCTGGAATTCTTCGAGCGCGAACAGCTGGTCTGCCGCACGGGATCGGGCGGTTGGGTGCTGTGTCGCGACCTCAGTCATTACAGCCTCGACCAGCTGTTGCGCCACAACCCGTGGCCGTTGTCTGGGCTGGAGCGGCTGCCCGAGACGTTGTCGGAAGCCTGGTATCCGACTCTGCGGCGCTCTCTGGAGCTGCTGCAGCAGGAGCAGCTCAATCTGTTCGGTGGCAGTCTGGCCGACTGGCTGAGCGTCGGTGGTGACAAAAACGGTCAGTAGCTGAGCGATTCCGCCTTCGTGCCATAGCACTTTGGCATCTCGGTTGTGTTGAACGTTGCTAATGCACGGAGGTGGAGCACGGCAGAGCCAGGCTGGCACGTTTCTAGCTGAGGCTTGCACTGAGGCGAAGGAAGGAATGTGGCCGTGAAGACCGAACGCAATACTGTCATCCATCTGCACCAACGGGCTCCGGAGGTGGCGTTGCAGTCGCTCAACCGCCTGACTGGCCTGACCTTCAGCCACTGGCCCGAATCGCTCGTCCTCCTGTGCAAGCAGGACGAGCCCGTCGAGCGGGATTCGCCTGCGGCGGAAAAGCGGGCGCGCTAAACCTACGCTTGTATCAGCTGTGCTGGCGCTTCGATCCGTTCGGCGGCCTGCACGAAGAGTTCCTCGACCTTCATCTGCTCGATCTCCACGCCGGCGCGCAGGTACACCTGCAGATCTTCGATCCGGCTTCTGACGATCAGGCGCGCGACGCCAGACAGCAAGATCCTGCCGTTGCTATCGGTACGCCCGTGATCCACGGCGGCTTCGCGTCGCTGTTGGCCGTCGCGGTATTTCATCACCAGGGAAACGCTCAATCCGGCCTGCCCGTGCAGCTGCAGCCAGCTGGCGATGTTGAACTCGGCGACGCGGCCCTCATAGGCCGTGAGTGCGAGGGGCGCCTGGTCGACGATGTGAGAAGGCACAGGGCTAATCAGTTTGTCATGGAGCTGGGACATGGCTTCGCTGCAGGCAGGGAGGATGGTAGGTGCGAAATTATAGGCAGCACCTTGGCGGCAAAACTGTGCACGTTGCCGACGCCAGGCGTGACTAGGCTCCCAGTTCGGCGAAGACGCCGGTTCGCTGGCAGCAGTCGGCGGAGCCGACATAAAGGTGGCGCGCATGGTTGCCTTGCGGCGCTTGCATGGGTCAGGCTAGCGGCATCGAATATTCTGGCGGGGTACCGGACGTGGGCAAGTTCAGAGGCCTGTTGTTGATGCTGCTGGGCGGCCTGCTGGTCAGCGGCTGCGAGCAGGACTGGGGTGTGGATCAGCACGGGCAACTGGTGGCCGCCGAGCAATTGCAGGGGCGCTGGCTGCTGATCAATTACTGGGCGGAGTGGTGCGGCCCGTGTCGTACCGAAATTCCCGAGCTGAATCGTTTGGCCGAATCCCGCACGGACCTGCATGTGCTTGGCGTCAACTTCGACGAGCTGCGGGGAGAGGAGCTGGCGCAGGCGGCCGAGGCGCTGGGAATCCGTTTTCGCGTGCTCAGCGAGGATCCAGCCGAGCGGCTGCGACTGTCGCGCAGCGCGGTACTGCCGGTGACCTATCTGGTCGACGACACGGGCAAGGTGCGCGAGCAACTGGTTGGCGAGCAGACTGCTGACAAGCTGTTGGCCCGGCTCGAGCAACTGCGTGATGAGTAGAGCGCCGGCGCTCAGGGGCGCACGTACCAGAAGTCCTGCCAGAAACCAATCACTTTCGCCGGGTAGCGCTGCTGGCCGAGGCTGCCGTTGTAGCGGGCGAGCGCACGGCTGATGTCGCCCTTCTCCTTGCGCAGGTAGTAGCTAAGGATCGTGCAGCCGTAGCGCAGGTTGGTGGCGTTGTCGGTGAGGTTGTCCTGCGGGCGCCCGAGTTCGGCTTTCCAGAACGGCATCACCTGCATCATGCCCTGAGCGCCGACGCTGGAAATCGCGAAGCGGTCGAAGCGGCTCTCGGCGTGGATCAGCGCCATGACCAGATCGGGACGCAGCCCGGCCTTGGTCGCCTCGCGGTGTACCAGGCGCAGCAGGGTGAGGCGTTCCTCGGTGTCGGCGATGTAGCGCTTGAGGCGGGTGGACATGTCGAGCAGCCAGACCTCGGCCTCGAAACGGTCCTGAAAGCTGTCCGCCTCGGCGACCGTGCGCTGCATCAGCTCGCGCAGTTCGGGCTCCGGAGCCTGGCGGATGCTGGCCTGGAGCGGGCATGCCAGGAGCAGGAGCGCCGACAGCAGCCAGCAGCGCCATGGCATGGTGTCAGTTGTCCACCGACGAGGCGGTGCGCCCGGCGTCCTGCATCAGGCGCTGGAGAAACTCCTGCTGCAGTTCGGGATCATGCCGCGTCAGCTCGATCAGGCTCTGCTCCAGCTCGCTGGCTTCTTCCTCCAGCCCCAGCTCGGACAGGCGTTTGACGCGATGAACCCACTGCGCCACGTCGTCACCTTCGAGATCGTCGAAGATCAGGTCGTGGGCTTCCAGCAGCTTGCCGCGCAAGTTGTGGCTGACCAGCAATACGGCGTCGGCGCGCGTGCCGTCCTGCTCATCCTCGACGCTCAGCAGCAGCTTGCCGATGGGGCCGATGTCCTGCTCGGCAAACGGTCCGTCGAGCAGGTTGAGGTGCAACACGCCGTTGCGGTCGGTGTTCAGCTCGTGGAGCTGTTCGCCCGCGCTGACCCGCACCGGACGTTCGGCCCAGGGCAGGCTGGTGTATTCCAGGCGGGTATCACGGCGCTGTTCGTCGAGACTGGCGAGGTTCTGCTGCGAGCGCCCGTTGGACTCGACGTTGAGGAAGGGGTTGAGGCCGGCGAAACCGTAGCTGATCCAGCCGCGGGTGGCGCTCTCCGGCACGTTGCCCAACAGTACGACGTTGACCACGTTGGCGCCGATGCCGGCGACCACGGCGACCGCCCCGAGTGGTATCTCGTACAGCTCGCGCCAGGCTTGGTAGGGCGTGTAGCGATCGTAACGGCGGGTGACCTCGAAATCGGTAACCTCGAAGGTCCGCTGTTCCTGGATGCGGACGCGCCGTTGCGGCAACTCCAGCACCGGCGGCTCGCCGACCTCGATGCGCAGGCTGTGGTCGAGCGGTTTACGCTCGGTCCTGGCCTCGTGCTCGCTGCGCTGCGGCAGATGGTTGGCGCAGCCGCCAAGCAGTAGCGCCGCGCAGAGCGCGGCGCCGGTTGAAACTACAACACGTCGGTTGAGCATGGTTTCCGATCAGCGTGCGACACGCGAATTGATGAAAGACAGGATGTCAGCGGCAGCGACCGCCTGCGGTTCGGCATCGCGACGGTGCTTGTACTCCAGGGTGCCGTCGGCCAGGCCGCGATCGCCGATGACGATGCGATGCGGAATGCCGATCAGCTCCATGTCGGCGAATTTGACGCCCGGACTGGTCTTCTTGTCACGGTCGTCAAGCAGCACTTCGTAACCGGCGGCAGTCAGGTCGGCGTAGAGCTTGTCGGTCGCCTCGCGCACGGCCTCGTTCTCATACTTCATCGGCACGAGAGCGATCTGGAACGGCGCCAGGGCGTCCGGCCAGAGAATGCCGCGCTCGTCGTAGTTCTGCTCGATGGCCGCGGCGACGACGCGGGACACGCCGATGCCGTAGCAGCCCATGATCAGCGTGGCCGGCTTGCCGTTCTCGCCCATGACCTGGCAGTTCATGGCCTCGCTGTACTTGGTGCCCAGCTGGAAGATGTGACCGACCTCGATGCCGCGCTTGATCACCAGGCTGCCCTGGCCGTCCGGGCTCGGGTCGCCGGCAACCACATTGCGCAGATCAGCGACCTCAGGCAGCGGCAGATCGCGCTCCCAGTTCAGACCGAAGTAGTGCTTGTCGTCGACGTTAGCGCCGGCGCCGAAGTCGCTCATCAGCGCGACCGATCGGTCGATGACGCATGGAATCGGCAGGTTCAGCGGGCCCAGCGAGCCGGGGCCTGCACCGATGGCTGCGCGGATCTCGGCTTCCGAGGCGAACACCAGCGGGCTCGCGACCTGCGCCAGATTCGCGGCCTTGATCTCGTTGAGTTCGTGATCGCCACGCACGATCAGGGCGATCAGCTGGCCTTTCTCGAGACCATGTACGACCAGCGTCTTGACGGTCTTCTCGATGGCCAGACCGAACCGCTCGACCAGCTCGGCGATGGTCTTGGCATTCGGCGTGTCGACCAGCCGCAGCTCCTCGGTAGGTGCGGCGCGCTCGCTCTCGCGCGGGATGGCCTCGGCCTTCTCGATGTTAGCGGCGTAGTCGGAGGTGTCGCTGAAGGCGATATCGTCTTCGCCGGATTCGGCCAGCACGTGGAACTCGTGCGAGCCCGTGCCGCCGATGGAGCCGGTATCGGCCTGCACCGGGCGGAAGTTCAGGCCCAGACGGGTGAAGATGTTGCAGTATGCCTGGTGCATACGGTCATACGTTTCCTGCAGCGATTCCTGGCTCAGGTGGAAGGAGTAGGCGTCCTTCATCAGGAATTCGCGGCCACGCATCAGGCCGAAGCGTGGGCGGATTTCGTCGCGGAACTTGGTCTGGATCTGGAAGAAGTTGATCGGCAGCTGCTTGTAGCTGTTCAGCTCGTTGCGCGCCAGGTCGGTGATGACTTCTTCGTGGGTCGGGCCGACGCAGAACTCGCGCCCATGACGGTCCTTCAGGCGCAGCAGCTCGGGGCCGTACTGCTCCCAGCGCCCGGATTCCTGCCACAGCTCGGCTGGCTGGATCGCCGGCATCAGCACTTCCAGGGCCCCGGCCTTGTTCATCTCGTCACGCACGATAGCCTCGGCCTTGCGCAGCGCGCGCAGCCCCATCGGCATCCAGGTATAGAGCCCCGAAGCCAGCTTGCGGATCATCCCGGCGCGCAGCATCAGCTGGTGACTGATCACCACTGCATCGGACGGGGTTTCTTTGAGGGTCGAGAGCAGGAACTGACTGGTGCGCATGTGGCCGTTATGTCCTTGCAGAGGCTGGAATTTGGCCCGGCATTGTACGGCCGCGGCAAAGAAGCGTACAGAAGCCGGCCCGCGTGAGTGGACGCGTGGGGCTGCCGTATGAAAAAGAAGAGCCCGGCCAATTGGCCGGGCTCCGGGGTGTTGCGATGAATGCCGATTACAGGATGCTGATCGGATAGATGGCGTACAGGCGCCATTCGTTCACGTCGTTCCAGGCCGGGTTGTTGGTGCGCAGGATGGAGTTGCGTGCGCGCAGGGTCAGGTCCTTGGCCGCGCCATCCTGGAAGGTGTAGGAAACCTGGTTGAAGATTTCACGCTCGGTCGCCTCGCCTTCACCGCCGTAATAGGCAGCATCGATGTTATCGCCGCGCACATAGGCGGTCTTCCACTGCAGGCCGGCTACGCCATAGCTGCTGAAGTCCAACTCGTAGCTGGCTTGCCAGGAACGCTCGTCCTTGAAGTTGAAGTCGGAGAGGTAGGAGTTGGCTACCCAAATGGAGCCGCCGCCGTCGCCGTTGTCGTACAGGTAGCCGGTATCGCCGGAGACGCGCTGGTGCGCGAGGATGAACGCGTGGGCACCGACTGCATACTTGGCCGACAAACTCCAGATGGTGTTGTCATCGACTTTCGAGCCGTCTTCGCTGAAGTCTTGATTGATGTCGTCGGTCTTGTAGTAGTTGAGGTCGAAGGTCAGCGATTGATCATCTGCCAGCGGCATCACGTAATTAACGTTGGCGTACTTCTTGTCGTAAGTGTCTTCGACATCGGAGAAGTACAGCGAGGCGCTGAGATTATCGGTGAACGCATAAGTACCGCCGAAGACGTCGAGACTCTTCAGGCCGAAGTCGTCACGTGCGGGGGAGCCCATCGGGCTGTCAGCGGTGAAGTGACCGGCGTTCAGTTCAAGCCCTTCGATTTCGCTGCTGGTGATCATGGTGCCGGTGAAGGCTTCAGGCAGCAGGCGGGAGTCGTCGGAGGCGATGACCGGAAGATTGACGAACTGATTGCCGTACTTGAGCGTGGTGTTGGAAAGGCGGAATTTCACCGCCGCGCCCGCTTCGGAGAGATCGTCTTCCCAATTCTTAGGCTCTCCGGGGAACATGTCGCCCTGGCCGCCGTCGAGCTTGACACCCAGCAGCCCGTAGGCATCGATGCCTACGCCGATAGTGCCTTGGGTAAAGCCGGACTCGAACGTGGTGATGAAGCCCTGCGCCCAGGTGTTGCGGTCGTCTACCCCATCTTTGTGGTCACGGTTCCAATACGTGTTGCGCAGCAACAGATCCAGCTTGGCATCCTCGACGAAGCCTTTGGCTTCCGACTGCTGGCTGGCCAGCGCCATCTGGGATGTGCCCGCCGCAACGGCAAGGGCAATTACGCTCCACTTCATCACTTTCATCGTGATTTGCTCCATTGGTTCAAAACGGTGCTTGCTCTCGTGTCGACGCACGCAGAGATCGCTTCTTGTTATCCGAATCTGGCCCGATTTCGGCGTATTACGCTTCTTCGTATCGAGCCATTCGCAGAATGTACTGTTTAGCTGCGTCGATAGGCTAGAGCAAGTTTGCCAAGCCTGCTTTCGGCTTACGTGCAGGACTTAACCAATCACGGTCTAGCAAGAAGCGTACTCAAGTCGTGTCGGCCTGAAGCTGCGCGAATGCTCACCTGGGCAGGCGGTAGCATGTGCTGCATGGTGGGGCATGCGCGCTTGACTCTGCTCCGACAGGGCGCAGACCTGCGCGCAAGGGTATTCTTGGCGTCAGCGTGGGTTCGACCGCGCCTGACTTGTCATACAGGAGCGCCGTTATGTTCATTCTCGATTCGCGTCTGGAGCAGGACACATTGCCGATTGGCGACTTTCCGTTGTGTCGGCTACTGCTGATGAATGATGCACAGTATCCGTGGTTCATCCTGGTGCCGCGGCGTGAGGCGGTCAGCGAGCTGTTTCAGCTGGACGCGGCGGACCAGCAGAAGTTGTGGCATGAAACCACCGCGCTTGCAGAAATCGTCAAGGACAGTTTTGGCGCGGACAAGATGAATGTCGCGACGTTGGGCAACGTCGTCAGCCAGCTGCATATGCACGTCATTGCCCGCTCCCGCGATGATGCGGCGTGGCCGGCGCCGGTGTGGGGGCGGCATCAGCCCAAGCCGTATACGCAGGATCAGGCGGCGGCGATCAGGGCCCGCCTCAAGACTGTGTTGACCGATCAGTTTCGCTTCGGAGAGTGAGTTATGAACGTGGAATCGCGAATCGCCGATCTGGAGGCGCGACTGGCATTTCAGGACGATACGATCCAGACGTTGAACGATGTGCTGGTCGAGCAGCGGCGTCTGGTTGATCGAATGCAGCTGCAGTTGCAGGCATTGGCCAGGCGGCTGGAAGAAATGCAGAGCAGCATCGGGGGCGAGGGAGACGAGGCGCCGCCACCGCATTACTGACGGGTGGAGCGCAAGAGGCCGGCAGGGCCTGCGCCTGCCGGCATCGCACTTACAACGTGACCACGTCCTCGGCCTGTAGGCCCTTGTCACGCAACATGATGGTGAATTCGACGCGCTGTCCTTCGGTCAGCACGCGATGGCCCTCGCCGCGAATCGCGCGGAAATGCACGAACACGTCGTCGCCGCTATCGCGGGAAATGAAGCCGAAACCTTTGGACGTGTTGAACCACTTCACCGTACCGGTTTCCCGGCCGGCGCCGCTGACGCTGGCGGCGGGTGCGCGCTGCTGCCGCGGGCGTTCGCGCTGCGGCTGGCGCTGGGTGCGAGTAGCCGCCAGGTGCAGGAGCACGGCGACGAATACCAGCAGCAGGCTGGCGAGCGTGGCCGGTTGGCCGGCGATCTGCTCCAGCGGCAGTAGCAGGATGAGAGCCTGGGCTGCGGCGGCCAGCACCAGCAGCACTGATACGCCGAGCAGAACGGGACGGGCGCGCGGATCGGTGTTCGCGGTAATCGACGGAATGAACTGGATATTCAGCAGGCCGATCATCAGCAGGCAGAGTGCGGCTGGTTGCAGGAGAAGCGGCAGATCGCCGCGCAGGCTGGGGACGAATGACAGCAGTAAGGCGAGGACGCCGGTTAATACATGGACGATCTTGAGCATTCTTATGACTCGTAGTGGATACACGACAGGAAAAGGCGGCGGCAGGCGAGTGCCTGGGGAATGAGCTAGCAGACGTGCAGATGCCTGACTGGCGAAGAGACTCGGCGCCGCAGCGCGGCCGTATTTAACAGCAAAGGCCGGTGGCGCTCAAATGAGCCTTGGCCGGGCGCACACTGACGGTGCGCCCGGGGGAGGGAGCCTGCAGCCGAGGCGGGTGGCATGGCGACCGCCTCGGCGAGGATGACTCAGGCTGCCAGCAGGCTGCGCAGCATCCAGGCGGTCTTTTCGTGGATCTGCATGCGCTGGGTCAACAGGTCGGCAGTCGGCTCGTCGCTGACCTTATCCAGCAGCGGGAAGATGCCACGTGCGGTGCGCACGACCGCTTCCTGGCCTTCGACCAGCAGCTTGATCATCTGCTCGGCAGATGGCACGCCTTCGTCTTCCTTGATCGACGACAGGCGCGCATAGGCAGCGTAGGTTCCCGGCGCCGGGAAGCCGAGAGCGCGGATACGCTCGGCGATCTCATCCACGGCGAGCGCCAGTTCGGTGTACTGAGTCTCGAACATGGTATGCAGCGTGTTGAACATCGGCCCGGTGACGTTCCAGTGGAAGTTGTGGGTCTTCAAGTACAGCGTATAGGTGTCGGCGAGCAGACGAGACAGCCCTTCTGCGATGGCGGCACGGTCCTGTTCGGCGATGCCGATATCGATTTCCATGGTCGTTCTCCTTGGTGAGTGATCCGGTTGCAGTTATGCCAGAAAAACCGCGTCGTTTGTTGCTGATGTGGCGCCGCGGCAGGCCACCTGGCTTTGGAAGGGGCTCTTCGCCGTGGGTTCCCTGCGAGCGAATGCCCGGGCTCGGTTGCCGGGCAACGGCTGCGTCGGGACGATTATGCGGATATAATCCCGCGCTTGTGCCCGGCGGCTCGATAGCCAGGAGGCGGCGCCCGGCAATGGTGCGCCGGCACCGCGGCTCCAGCGACCTAACGAATCAAAGATACGAGAAGCGAACACCACCATGATGCGCAGCCACTATTGCGGCCAACTCAATGAAAGCCTGGATGGCCAGGAAATCACTCTCTGCGGCTGGGTACATCGCCGTCGCGACCATGGCGGGGTGATTTTCCTCGACATTCGTGATCGTGAAGGTCTGGCCCAGGTGGTATTCGATCCGGATCGCGCGGAAACCTTCGCCGTCGCCGACCGCGTGCGCAGCGAGTTCGTCGTATGCATTCGCGGCAAGGTGCGTCTGCGTCCGGCTGGTGCGGTTAACCCGAACATCGCCTCCGGCGCCATCGAGGTGCTGGGCTACGAGCTGGACGTGCTGAACGAGGCGGAAACCCCGCCGTTCCCGCTCAACGAATATAGCGACGTGGGTGAGGAAACTCGTCTGCGCTATCGTTTCATCGATCTGCGCCGCCCGGAGATGGCCGAGAAGCTCAAGCTGCGCTCGCGCATCACCGCCAGCATCCGTCGCTATCTCGACGAGAACGGCTTCCTCGACGTCGAGACGCCGATCCTCGGCCGCCCGACCCCCGAGGGCGCGCGCGACTACCTCGTGCCGAGCCGCACCCATGCGGGCAACTTCTTCGCTCTGCCGCAATCGCCGCAGCTGTTCAAGCAGCTGCTGATGGTGGCGGGATTCGATCGCTACTACCAGATCGCCAAGTGCTTCCGCGACGAAGACCTGCGCGCCGACCGCCAGCCGGAATTCACCCAGATCGACATCGAGACCAGCTTCCTCGAGGAGGCGGACATCATCGCCATCACCGAGGGCATGATCCGCAAGCTGTTCAAGGAAGTGCTGGGCGTGGAATTTGGCGAGTTCCCGCACATGCCGTTCGAGGAGGCCATGCGCCGCTATGGCTCGGACAAGCCCGATCTGCGCATCCCGCTGGAACTGGTGGACGTCGCCGATCAGCTCAACGCGGTCGAGTTCAAGGTCTTCTCCGGTCCGGCCAACGATCCGAAGGGCCGCGTCGCCGCGCTGCGCGTGCCGGGTGCGGCGAGCATGCCGCGCAGCCAGATCGACGACTACACCAAGTTCGTCGGCATCTACGGCGCCAAGGGCCTGGCCTACATCAAGGTCAACGAGCGTGCCAAGGGTGTCGAAGGTCTGCAGTCGCCGATCGTCAAGTTCATCCCGGAAGACAACCTCAACGTCATCCTCGATCGCGTCGGTGCGCAGGATGGCGACATCGTCTTCTTCGGCGCCGATAAGGCGAAAATCGTCTCCGAAGCGTTGGGCGCACTGCGCATCAAGCTCGGCCATGATCTCAAGCTGCTGACCTGCGAATGGGCGCCGCTGTGGGTGGTGGATTTCCCGATGTTCGAGGAGAACGACGACGGCTCGCTGAGCGCGCTGCACCACCCGTTCACGGCGCCGAAGTGCACGCCGCAGGAACTCGAGGCGAACCCCAGCGCTGCGCTGTCGCGCGCCTACGACATGGTGCTCAACGGTACCGAACTGGGCGGCGGTTCCATCCGTATCCATCGCAAGGAAATGCAGCAGGCGGTGTTCCGCATTCTCGGTATCGACGAGGCCGAGCAGGAAGAGAAGTTCGGCTTCCTGCTCGATGCACTGAAGTTCGGTGCACCGCCGCACGGCGGTCTGGCCTTCGGCCTGGACCGGCTGGTCATGCTGATGACCGGCGCGCAGTCGATCCGCGAAGTGATCGCCTTCCCGAAAACCCAGAGTGCTGCGGACGTGATGACCCAGGCGCCGGGTGCGGTGGACAACAAGGCGCTGCGCGATCTGCATATTCGCCTGCGCGAGCAGCCCAAGGCGGAATAAGCACCATCGGAAGCCTGGTTTTGCCAGGCTTCTTCGTCTTGGCAGTAGCGGTTTGCCAGGCGATTCGGCGAAGCCCGCTCGTGTCTGGGCTTTAGAACTTCTGATTCAGTTGAAGAAATGGAGTGAGTTATGGCTGGTCATTCCAAATGGGCCAACATCAAGCACCGCAAGGAGCGTCAGGACGCCAAGCGGGGCAAGATCTTCACCAAGCTGATCCGCGAACTGACCGTGGCGGCCAAGCACGGCGGTGGCGTACCCGCGGACAATCCGCGCCTGCGCCTGGCGGTGGACAAGGCGCTGACCGCCAACATGTCGCGCGACGTCATCGATCGCGCCATCGCCCGTGGTGCTGGTTCCAACGAAGCCGACAACATGACCGAGCTGACCTATGAGGGCTACGCACCGAGCGGCGTGGCTATCATCATCGAGGCTATGACCGATAACCGGAACCGTACTGCGGCCGAGGTGCGTCACGCTTTCAGCAAGAATGGCGGCAACCTCGGCACCGATGGTTCCGTGGCTTACATGTTCGATCGCAAAGGGCAGATCAGCTACGCGCCGGGTGTCGACGAGGACGCGCTGATGGAGGCAGCGCTGGAGGCGGGCGCCGATGACGTGGTCAGCCAGGAGGACGGCTCGGTAGAGATCTACACCAGCTTCGCCGACTTCCTGTCGGTCAACGAGGCGCTAACCCAAGCCGGCTTCAAGGGCGATGAGGCTGAAGTCGCGATGATCCCCTCGATCACCGCTCCGATCACCGATGTCGAGACTGCGCAGAAGGTGCTGCGCCTGATCGATGCGCTGGAGGATCTGGACGACGTGCAGAACGTCTACCACAACGCCGAGATCGCCGACGAGATCATGGAACAGCTCGGCTGACGGCGTCTGGAAGAAGCAGGCCGGAAGACGTCCAGCGGCGCTTCCGGCTTTTTTTTATGTGCGCCGATCTGACGAAATCGTGGGCATGAATGGGCTCTGCGGTGGCGCGTCGGGAGGCGCAGCCGTATACTCGCGCACTGGATAAATAGACAGCGCGACCACGGGCATGACGCTGATTTTGGGAATCGACCCCGGCTCGCGAATTACCGGCTATGGGGTGGTGCGTGACACCGGGCGCGGCTGCGAGTACGTCGCTTCAGGCTGCATTCGCACCGGCAGCGGCGAGCTGGCCGAGCGGCTGCGGGCTGTATTCAGCGGCGTCAGCGAGGTGATCCGAACCTACGGGCCGGTGACGATGGGCATCGAGCAGGTGTTCATGGCGCGCAACGCCGATTCGGCGCTCAAGCTCGGCCAGGCTCGCGGCGCGGCCATCGTCGCCGGCGCCGAGGCCGGCCTGCAAATCGCCGAGTACACGGCGACCCAGGTCAAGCAGGCAATCGCCGGAACCGGTGGGGCGGACAAGCAGCAGGTCCAGATGATGGTCATGCACCTGCTCAAGCTGCTGGAAAAGCCGCAGATCGATGCGTCCGATGCGTTGGCCATCGCGCTGTGCCATGCGCATCATCGGCAGAGCCTGATTCCGCACGGTTTGAGTGGCGCCAAGCGCCGGGGTGGACGTCTGCGCTTGTAGCCACGGTCGGAGCGGTAGGACAGTTTTGGCAGTCGCCGAGAGTGATCGGCGACGTTGGAGGAAGCGGAATCGTGATCGGACGTTTGCGTGGCACCCTGGCGGAAAAGCAGCCGCCTCATCTGCTTCTCGATGCGAACGGCGTCGGCTATGAGGTCGAGGTGCCGATGACCACGCTCTATCGCCTGCCCGGCGTTGGCGAAAGCGTCACGCTGCACACCCATCTGGTGGTGCGCGAAGACGCCCAGCTGCTCTACGGTTTCTTCGAGAAACGTGAGCGCGAGCTGTTCCGCGAACTGATTCGTCTCAATGGCGTAGGGCCGAAGCTGGCGCTGGCGCTAATGTCCGGACTGGAGGTGGACGAGCTGGTGCGTTGCGTGCAGGCGCAGGACACGTCGACCCTGGTGAGAATCCCCGGAGTCGGCAAGAAGACCGCCGAGCGTCTGCTGGTCGAGCTCAAGGATCGCTTCAAGGCTTGGGAAACCATGCCCTCGATCGCCACGCTGGTGGTTGAACCTCGCGGCGCCGGGGCAGTCACAAGCGCCGAGAACGATGCGGTCAGCGCCCTCATTTCGTTGGGGTTCAAGCCGCAGGAAGCCAGTCGGGCAGTCGGCGCCATACAGGAAGACGGTTTGAGCAGTGAAGAATTGATTCGCCGTGCCCTCAAGGGCATGGTGTAGCGCCATGATCGAAGCCGACCGCCTGATCACCGCCAGCAGTCGTGACCGCGACGAGCAGCTGGACCGCGCCATCCGCCCGTTACGGCTTGCCGAATACATCGGCCAGCCGGTGGTGCGCGAGCAGATGGACCTGTTCATCCGCGCCGCCAAGGGCCGCGGCGAAGCGCTGGACCACACCCTGATTTTCGGCCCGCCGGGCCTTGGCAAGACCACCCTGGCGAACATCATTGCCGAAGAGATGGGTGTCTCGATCAAGAGTACGTCCGGCCCGGTCCTCGAGCGTCCGGGCGATCTGGCCGCGTTGCTGACCAATCTGGAGGCGGGCGATGTGCTGTTCGTCGACGAGATCCATCGTCTCTCCCCGATCGTCGAGGAAGTGCTGTATCCGGCAATGGAGGATTTTCAGCTCGACATCATGATCGGCGAGGGACCGGCTGCGCGCTCGATCAAGCTCGATCTGCCGCCCTTCACCCTGGTCGGTGCAACCACTCGCGCCGGCATGCTGACCAATCCGCTGCGCGACCGTTTCGGTATCGTGCAGCGCCTGGAGTTCTACTCGACCGAGGACCTGGCGACCATTGTCAGTCGCTCGGCAGGCATCCTCGGGTTGCCGACCGAGGCGGCGGGAGCTTTCGAGATCGCCCGTCGCGCGCGCGGCACTCCGCGCATCGCCAACCGCCTGCTGCGCCGTGTCCGCGATTTCGCGGAAGTACGCGGGCGTGGCGAGATCACCCGTGAGATTGCCGACCTGGCGTTGAATATGCTGGATGTCGACGAGCGTGGCTTCGATCACCAGGATCGTCGCCTGCTACTGGCGCTGATCGAGAAGTTCGACGGCGGGCCGGTTGGCGTCGACAGCCTGGCTGCGGCCATCAGTGAAGAGCGCCATACCATCGAGGATGTGCTCGAGCCCTACCTGATCCAGCAGGGTTACATCATGCGTACGCCTCGTGGGCGCGTGGTCACGCGACACGCTTATCTGCACTTTGGTCTGAATCTGCCGCGGCGTCTGGCCGAATCGCCCACGCCGGACCTGTTCAGCGGCGACACGGATTGATGAAAATATTGTTCACCCACCCAATTGGCATTTTCCAGGCCGGGCACTAGTATGCGCGCGCGAATCAACGCTGAGCCGTTCGTCCATCGCTGTCGGGTCTATTACGAGGACACCGACGCGGGCGGCATCGTCTACTACGTCAACTACCTCAAGTTCATGGAACGGGCTCGTACCGAACGCCTGCGCGATCTGGGTTTCGACCAGTCGCAGCTCGTCGGGGAGGACCTGCTATTCGTTGTGCATTCGTGCGAGGCGCGTTATCACGCCCCGGCGCGACTGGACGACGAGCTGCTGGTGAGTGCCGAGGTGGTTGAAATGAAGCGTGCCAGCCTGCGTTTCAATCAGCAGGTCAAGTGTGCCGCGGATGGGCGATTACTGTGTGAAGGTCAGGTCCTGGTGGCCTGCGTGCGTGCCGAAAGTCTGAAACCCCGAGTCATTCCCGAAGCGCTGCGCGAAGCCTTCGCCGGCTCGGGTCTATCCCCTGCAGGAGAGTAAGCGTGGAAGCCAACGTCGATCATATGTCCATGTGGAGCCTGATCAGCAACGCCAGCTTCGTGGTGCAGCTGGTCATGCTGATCCTTGTGGGGGCCTCGGTCACCTCATGGATCATGATTTTCCAGCGTGGCAATCTGCTGCGTGCCGCCAAGCGTTCATTGGATGCCTTCGAGGAGCGCTTCTGGTCGGGCATCGATCTGTCCAAGCTGTACCGCCAGGCCGGTAGCAATCCCGATCCGGACTCGGGCGTTGAGCAGATTTTTCGCGCCGGTTTCAAGGAGTTTTCCCGGCTGCGCCAGCAGCAGGGCGTTGATCCCGATGCGGTGATGGACGGCGTCAATCGTGCGATGCGCGTGGCCATTTCCCGTGAGGAAGAAAAGCTCGAGCAGAGCCTGCCGTTTCTCGCCACCGTCGGTTCGACCAGTCCCTACATCGGCCTGTTCGGTACCGTGTGGGGCATCATGAATTCTTTTCGTGGCCTGGCCCAAGTGCAGCAGGCCACCCTGGCGACCGTGGCCCCGGGTATCGCCGAGGCGCTGATCGCCACCGCTATCGGCTTGTTCGCCGCAATTCCGGCGGTTATCGCATATAACCGTTTCTCCGCTCGTGGCGAGATGCTGATCGGGCGCTACTACACCTTTGCCGACGAGTTCCAGGCGATCCTGCATCGCAAAGTTCACACCACCGAAGATTGAGGCCTCACGTAATGGCCAGAATTCGCAACAGACGCAAGCCCGTCGCCGAGATGAACGTGGTGCCCTACATCGACGTGATGCTGGTGCTGCTGGTGATCTTCATGGTGACCGCGCCCATGCTCAACCAGGGCGTGAAGGTCGATCTGCCCAAGGTCAGCAGCGAGGCGCTGCCGCAGGACAACAACGCCCAGGTGCTGACCATTTCGATCAAGGCCGACAAGACCTATTACTGGAATATGGGCAGCGAGGTGGACACCGATACCGTGCAGGATCGTGCGCTGACGCTTGACGAAATGACCAGGGCGGTCACGGCGATCATGAATCAGAACCGCAGCCAGGGTAAGCAGATCCAGGTATTCGTGCGCGGTGACAAGGCGGTCGATTACGGCTCGGTCATGGCCGCGATGGGTGGGCTGCAGGAAGCGGGCGTGGGCAACGTCGGCCTGATCACCGAGGCGCCCTGATGCAGCACGCTGAACGCTCTCCTGCGGAAAGCTACTTCTGGCCCGTCGTTCTGGCGGTAGGCCTGCATGTCATCATCTTCGGCCTGCTTTTCGTCAGCTTCGCCATGACGCCCGATTTGCCGCCATCCAAGCCCATCGTCCAGGCCACGCTGTATCAGCTGAAGTCGCAAAGCCAGGCAACGACCCAGACTAATCAAAAGATCGCTGGCGAAGCCAAGAAGACCGCTGCCAAGCAGTACGAGACCGAGCAGATGGAGCAGCGCAAGGTCGAGCAGCAGAAGCAGGCGGCGGCCAAGGCTGCGGAACAAAAGAAGGCCGAGCAGGCTCGAAAGGCCGAAGCGGAGAAAGCGGCTGCTGCCAAGAAGGCTGCCGAGGCGAAGAAGGCTGACGAAGCCAAGAAGGTCGAACAGCAGAAACAGGCCGATATCGCCAAGAAGAAGGCGGCCGAAGAGGCGAAGAAAAAAGCAGCTGAAGAGGCCAAGAAGAAGGCTGCCGAGGAAGCGAAGAAAAAGGCGGCGGCTGAGCAGGCGAAGAAGAAAGCGGCTGAAGACGCGAAGAAAAAGGCGGCGGCCGAAGCGGCGAAAAAGAAGGCTGCGGCAGAGGCTGCGCGTAAAGCGGCCGAGGAGAAGAAGGCGCAGGCATTGGCTGAGCTGCTATCGGACACGACTGAGCGCCAGCAGGCGTTGGCCGACAGTCAGGGTGATCAGGTGGCGGGCAACTTCGATGACCTGATTCGCCTGCGTGCTGCCGAAGGCTGGACGCGTCCGCCTTCGGCGCGTAACAACATGTCGGTGCAATTGCAGGTGAACATGTTGCCTGATGGCACCATTACCGGAGTCAGCGTGGCGAGGTCGAGCGGCGATGTGCCATTCGACAACTCCGCGGTCGCTGCAGTGAGGAATATTGGTCGGTTGACGGAGATGCAGGGGCTCAGCCCGCAGGATTTCCAACCCTACCGGTCGTTCAAAATGACGTTTACGCCAGAGGATCTAGCGTTGTGATCAACTCCCTTCGAGGTTTACTCGTCCTTCTCTGCTGCCTGCTGGGAACGGCGGTGGCGCAGGAGAAGAACATCGTCGTCACCAGCGGTACCGATCGCGCCATTCCGGTGGCAGTGGTTCCGTTCGGCTGGCAGGGTGGCACCGTGTTGCCCGAGGACATGGCCGATATCATCGGCAATGACTTGCGTAATTCCGGAATTTTCCAGCCGATCCCGCGGCAGAATATGATCAGCATGCCGACCCGCGGCAGCGAGATCATCTACCGTGACTGGAAGGCACTTGGCGCCCAGTATGTCGTGGTGGGTAATATCCAGCCGGCCGGTGGCCGTCTGCAGGTGCAGTTCGGTGTATTCAACGTGACCACCGAGCAGCAGGTCATGACCGGCAGTGTCGGTGGTTCTCCGGATCAGCTGCGCGACATGGCGCACTACGTCTCCGACCAGGCGTTCGAAAAGCTCACAGGCATCAAGGGCGCCTTTTCTACCCGTTTGTTGTACGTGACGGCGGAGCGTCTTGGTGGCGCAAACACCCGCTACACCCTGCAGCGCTCTGACTATGATGGCGCGCGCGCGGTGACGCTGCTGCAGTCGCGCGAACCGATCCTGTCGCCGCGCTACTCGCCTGACGGTCGGCGCATCGCCTATGTTTCGTTCGAGCAGAAGCGGCCGCGCATTTTCATCCAGCACATCGACACCGGTCGGCGCGAGCAAGTCACCGGTTTCGAAGGGTTGAACGGTGCCCCGGCATTCTCGCCGGACGGCAATCGCTTAGCATTTGTGCTGTCCAAAGACGGCAATCCGGAAATCTATGTGATGGATCTGGGTTCGCGGCAGCTGCAGCGGTTGACCAACCACTATTCGATCGACACCGAGCCGTTCTGGGGGGCTGATGGCCAGACCATCTATTTCACCTCCGACCGCGCTGGCAAGCCGCAGATCTACAAGCAGCGACTGGGCAGCGGTGCGGCTGAGCGGGTTACGTTCGTCGGTAACTACAACGCCAACCCGAAACTGTCGGCTGACGAAAAGACGCTGGTAATGATTCATCGGCAGGATGGTTACACCAACTTCAAAGTTGCCGCTCAGGACCTTCAGCGGGGCAGCCTGCGCCTGCTGTCGGAGACCACTCTGGACGAGTCGCCCACTGTTGCGCCTAATGGCACCATGCTAATCTACGCAACCCGCCAGCAGGGCCGGGGAGTCCTGATGCTCGTGTCCATCAATGGGCGAGTGAGGCTCCCGCTTCCTACTGCTCAAGGCGAAGTCCGAGAGCCATCCTGGTCCCCTTACCTGAACTGATGCGGTACCAACGCTTTTTTAACCAACAAACCAAAAACCACACCTGGGGTTGTTACAGATGGAAATGCTGAAATTCGGTAAGTTCACCGCGCTGGCTCTGGCCATGGCTGTCGCTGTTGGCTGTTCCTCCAAGGGCGGCGACGATTCCGGCGAAGGCTCGGGCGCTATCGATCCTAACGCTGGCTACGGTGCGGACGCTGGTTCCGTTGACGGCAGCATGAGCGAAGAAGCTGCTCTGCGCGCCATCACCACCTTCTACTTCGAATACGACAGCTCCGACCTCAAGCCGGAAGCCATGCGTGCCCTCGACGTACACGCCAAGGACCTGAAAGGCAACGGCGCTCGCGTCGTTCTGGAAGGCCACACCGACGAGCGCGGCACCCGTGAGTACAACATGGCTCTGGGCGAGCGTCGCTCCAAGGCCGTTCAGCGCTACCTGGTGCTGCAAGGTGTTTCCCCGGCTCAGCTGGAACTGGTTTCCTACGGCGAAGAGCGTCCGGTTGCCATGGGCAACGACGAGCAGTCCTGGGCTCAGAACCGCCGCGTCGAACTGCGTAAGTAATTTGTCATGCGCAAGTACCGCCACGCTCTGAGTTTCGCAGTATTCGGAATGCCGCTGATCGCGGTTGCCCAGGTGCCGGTAGTTGAGAGTGATTTGGGAGCCGCTTACGGCAACTCGGGTTATTCCACGGCCGCACCGGAGAGTGGTGGTGCCTATGTCGGGGGTGGAGCCGCTGCTCCAGCCTCGGCACAGGGCATGATCTTCCAGCAGCTGCAGCAGATGCAGGAAGAAATCGCGCAATTGCGCGGCATGCTCGAGGAGCAGCAGAACCAGATCCAGCGCCTGCAACAGGAAGGACTGGAACGTTACCAGGATCTCGATCGTCGCTTAGCCAGTGGTGCCGCTGGTAGTGCCGCGTCAGGTCAGAATTCCGTTGCCGATGCTGGTCAGAGCGCCAGCGGCGGCAGTGTTGCACCAAATGCCCCGGCGCCCTCGGGCGATTCGGCAGGCGATCCGGCGAAGGAGAAGCTGTACTACGACGCTGCCTTCGATCTGATCAAGGCCAAGGATTTCGACAAGGCCAGCCAGGCATTCGGTGCTTTTTTGCGCAAGTATCCGAACAGTCAGTATGCGGGCAATGCCCAGTACTGGTTGGGCGAGGTTAATCTTGCAAAAGGCGACCTGCAGGGAGCCGGGCAGGCTTTTGCCAAGGTCAGTCAGCTTTATCCGCAGCACAACAAAGTGCCTGATTCGCTGTACAAGCTCGCCGATGTCGAGTTGAGACTGGGCAACCGTGACAAGGCGCAGGGTATTCTGCGGCAGGTCATTGCTCAGTTTCCGAACAGCTCGGCGGCGCAGCTGGCGCAGCGACAGCTCAACCGCTGATTGCTCGATCAAACGAAACCCGCACGCAAGGCGGGTTTTTTCGTTAGAATCGGCGCCCCCTTTACCTGCAACGGAGGCGGATGGCCTGTTTAGCCGTCACGCCCGTGGCTGATATGCACCAGACCCTGCGAATTACCGAGATTTTTTACTCGCTGCAGGGGGAGACGCGCACCAGTGGCCTACCCACGGTGTTCGTTCGCCTGACCGGCTGTCCCCTGCGCTGTCAGTACTGCGATACCGCGTACGCCTTCAACGGTGGTGAGCTGATGACGCTCGAGGCGATCCTCGAGGGTGTCGCCGCCTACTCGCCGCGTTATGTCTGCGTCACTGGCGGCGAACCGCTAGCTCAACCCAATTGTCTGCCGCTGCTGCAACGACTGTGCGATGCCGGTTACGGCGTGTCGCTGGAAACCAGCGGAGCGCTGGACATCGCCGGCGTGGACGAACGGGTGAGTCGCGTGCTCGACCTGAAGACGCCGGGCTCCGCCGAAGTCGCGCGCAACCGCTACGAGAACATTGCGCTGCTTACCCCGAACGATCAGGTGAAGTTCGTTATCTGTTCGCGCGAAGACTATGACTGGGCGGTGTCGAAGCTGATCGAGTACCGGCTGGAGCGGCGTGCGGGCGAGGTGCTGTTCTCGCCCAGTCATGGGCAGGTCGATGTGCGTGCGTTGGCGGACTGGATCGTCAACGACAATCTGCCGGTGCGCCTGCAGCTACAGCTGCACAAGATCATCTGGAACGACGCGCCCGGACATTGAGTTCCGGCGCTGCTGCGGCCGACTATCAACCCTTTGAGGAATAGGCATGGGCGAGAAAAGAGCGGTCATTCTATTGTCGGGTGGCCTCGATTCGGCGACGGTCGTGGCAATCGCCCGCGACCAGGGCTATAGCTGTTACACGATGAGCTTCGACTATGGGCAGCGTCACCGCGCTGAGTTGCAGGCTGCCGAGCGAGTCGCGCACCAGCTTGGCGCGGTCGAGCACAAGGTTATCGGGCTGAATCTCGATGGCATCGGCGGTTCGGCGCTCACCGATAACCGCATCGAGGTGCCCGAGCTCCCCGGCGAGGGTATTCCGGTTACCTACGTGCCGGCACGCAACACAGTTTTCCTTTCACTAGCGCTCGGCTGGGCGGAAGTGCTGGATGCCCATGACATCTTCATCGGGGTCAATGCGATCGATTACTCGGGTTATCCGGACTGCCGGCCAGAGTTCGTCGAGGCATTCGAGCGGCTGGCCAATCTCGCGACCAAGGCTGGCGTCGAGGGCCGCGGGTTCCACATCCGGGCGCCATTGCAGCAGTTGAGCAAGGCGCAGATCGTGCAGGAAGGAGCGCGCCTGGGCGTGGACTATGCGATGACTGTGTCCTGCTATCAGGCAGATGATGATGGGCGCGCCTGCGGCAAATGTGACAGCTGTCGTTTGCGGGCAGCCGGATTTGCTGCCGCCGGAATCGCCGATCCGACGCGTTATCGGTGAAGAAAAAAATAAAAAAGTCGTTGATTTCATCAATCAAATCAGTATCATGCGCCCGCATCGGGTCGTTAGCTCAGTTGGTAGAGCAGTTGGCTTTTAACCAATTGGTCGTAGGTTCGAATCCTACACGACCCACCAGATTCTCTCTTAAGAGAGCCATGAAGCCGGAGACCGCTAGGGTCGCCGGCTTTTTTGTTTCTGCGTGACTCGATTAGCGCTTTTGCGGTGATTGGGTGGCCGAAGCGCATGACGGGGCGCGCGGCTGCTGCGCCAGCATCTGCTCGCTTAAGTGCTTTAATGGCGCCAACTGCCGAATCCGTTCGATGCCCGGGTATACTCGGCGCTTCACGCAAATGTGCACGCAGGACCCGCAACATGACGCAAATACCCGAACGCATTCTTGTGCAGGCTCATCTCGCGGCCAAGCAGCCCAAGCCGCTGTCGCCCGAGCAGGAGGCGCAACTACGCAGCGAGATCGCCGCCGAGCTGAAGAAGCAGAACGCGATCCTGGTTGCGCACTACTACACCGACCCGGTTATCCAGGCGTTGGCCGAGGAGACTGGCGGCTGTGTTTCCGACTCGCTGGAAATGGCGCGCTTCGGCAACGAGCATCCGGCGCAGACAGTGGTGGTCGCCGGTGTCAAATTCATGGGGGAGACGGCGAAGATTCTCAATCCCGAGAAGCGCGTGCTGATGCCGACGCTGGATGCCACCTGTTCGCTCGACCTTGGTTGTCCGGTCGAGGAGTTCGCGGCCTTCTGCGATCAGCACCCGGAGCGTACCGTGGTGGTTTATGCCAATACTTCAGCCGCGGTCAAGGCGCGTGCCGACTGGGTGGTCACCTCCAGCTGCGCGCTGGAGATCGTCGAAAGCCTGATGGATAACGGCGAGAAGATTATCTGGGCGCCGGACAAGCATCTGGGAAGCTACGTGCAGCGTGAAACCGGTGCGGACATGCTGCTGTGGGATGGCGCCTGTATCGTTCACGAGGAGTTCAAGGCGCGGCAGCTAGCAGACATGAAGGCGCTATATCCGGATGCGGCGATTCTCGTGCATCCCGAGTCGCCAGAAGCGGTAATCGAGCTGGCTGATGCCGTAGGCTCGACCAGTCAGCTGATCAAGGCGGCACAGACGCTGCCGAACACATCGTTTATCGTCGCGACCGACCGTGGCATCTTCTACAAGATGCAGCAGCTGTGTCCTGGCAAGACCTTCATCGAGGCGCCTACTGCCGGCCAAGGCGCGACCTGCCGCAGCTGCGCGCACTGTCCGTGGATGGCGATGAATACCCTTGAGCGCACGCTTGATTGCCTACGCCAAGGCAGCAACGAGATTCGCGTGGATCCGGCGCTGATTCCGCGTGCGGTCAGGCCGCTTAAACGCATGCTCGACTTCACCCAGGCGGCGCGCCTGCGCCAGGCTGGCAACGCCTAAGCGACCGTCGCGAAGAGGGTGCTAAGGCGCGAGTTGGAGGAGAGGCGAATTCGTCCAGTCGGCGAGTTCGCCCCGGTACGGCGATCAGCGCAGCATGTCCTCGACCATGCGTTTTTCTTCCATCAGCCGTTGCTGGCGGGCATCGATTCGAGAGGCGAGCTGGAAGTTGCTGGAGCGCCGCTTGGCGAAATCCAGCTGCTCGATAGCCTGGTCGTAATCGCCAACCAGCGCGAAATACTCGGCACGGGCTTCGTGAACGCCAACGATGTTGCCCGTCAGCCCGCGAATCTCGGCGACCTGATACCAGATGTCCGGGTCGGCGCTGCGTTGTGCAGCCAACTGATCGAGTTCCTTGGCTGCCTGGGTGGTCTGTCCCTGCTTGATCAGCAGATCGATGCGTGCCTGGCGCAACGGGTAGCTGCCCGGGTACTGGCGCAACATGCGCTGCAGGTATTGCTCCGCCTGAGGCAGACGGTTGGCGGTGATCTCCAGTTCGATCTGGGCGAGGTTGTAGATCAATTCGTCCGGTGCCTTGTTCAGCAACGGCGCGAGGGTGCTGCGCGCTTCATCCAGTTGCCCGCCCTTGATCTGTGCCAGCGCCAGGCCATAGCGCGCGGCGTCGAGGTCGGCATTCTCGTTGAGCTGTGCGCGGAAGCGTTTGGCGCCGAGGCCGGGCGTGGTTTCGAAACGCAGCTGTGTGCGCGCGCGGATCAGCTGGTAACGCAGGCTGTCCTCGATGCCGCCGTTGGCGAGCTGCTCGGCGCGGTTGGTGGTGTCGGCGATGCGCGATTCGGTAACCGGGTGCGTCAGCAGAAATTCCGGCGGTTTCTGGTCGTAGCGATACTGACGCATCAGGCGGGCGAACATTTGTGGCATGGCGCGTGGATCGTAGCCGGCCTTCTCAAGGTTGAGAATGCCGATGCGGTCTGCTTCCTGCTCGTTCTGCCGTGAAAAGCGGCGCTGTGCCTGGATCGCCGCAGCCTGGGTCGAGACGATCGCGGCGATGCCGGCATCGCCGGCTCCGGCCGCGGCAGCCACCACACCGGCAAGCATGGCAGCCATCATCGGTATTTGCATGCGTTGCTGCGCTTCCAGGCCGCGAGCGAAGTGTCGCTGCGACAGGTGCGCCAGTTCGTGTGCCATCACCGAGGCGTACTCGGCCTCCGTCTGTGCATGAATGAACAGGCCGCCGTTGACACCAATGATTCCACCCGGTGCGGCGAAAGCGTTGAGGTGCGGGCTCTCGAGCAGAACGAACTCGAGGCGGCGATCCTGCAGCTGGCTGGTTTCCGCCAGGCGGTAGACGCTGCTTTCCACATAATCCTTGAGCAACGGATCGGATAGCTGCCGGACCTGTCCGCGCAGCAGGCTGAGCCAGGCGCGGCCCAGGAGGTACTCCTGCTCGGGTGAAACGATGCTCGAGCTGGCATCGCCCAGCGACGGCAGATCGCTGGCGGGTAGCGGGGAGGCGAGCAGGCAGGCGAGCGTCAGCAGGGTCGGGCGCAGCAGATTCATCCAGGCGGGCTCATCGTAGTGGAGTGCTACTGTAGCCTTGTGTTCGGGCGGCTGGCCAGAGGGCGTCCGTGCTCGGTATTCTGCGTTCCTTTTGCGGAGGCTGGACCATGACCGAGGCGAACGAACCGACTCTTGCTTTCGACGCCGAGCTGGATGCGGTAGGGCTCGCCTGTCCGATGCCGTTGCTCAAGGCCAAGCTGGAGCTCAACGGCCTGCCCAGTGGTGCGGTGCTGAAGGTGATCGCCAGCGATCCGGGCTCGCAACGGGACTTTCGCAGTTTCGCCAGGCTGGCCGGGCACGCATTGCTGCACGAGGAGGAACAGGACGGTCTTTATCGCTACTGGCTGAGGAAGGCCTGAGGGCCGAGTGATCAACGTTGTGAGGGGCGAAAAATCGCCCCGTTCGGTTCAGGCGTCGTTCAGCGCCTGGGCAGCCTGCAGGACCGCCTCGGCATGTCCCGGAACCTTGACGCCGCGCCATTGCTGGCGCAGCACGCCGTTGCGGTCGATCAGAAAGGTGCTGCGATCGATGCCCAGATATTCCTTGCCGTAGAGCTTCTTCAGCTTGATCACTTCGAACAGTTGGCAGAGTTGCTCGTCCTGATCGCTGATCAGCTCGAAGGGGAAGCCCTGCTTGTTTTTAAAGTTCTCGTGAGTCTTCAGGCTGTCGCGCGAGACGCCGAACACCCGCGTGTTGACCGCGCGGAAGGCCTCATAGCGGTCTCGGAAATCCTGTCCTTCGGTGGTGCAGCCCGGCGTGTTGTCCTTGGGGTAGAAGTACAGCACGACCTGTTCGCCCTTCAGCGCGGCAAGATCGACCTGCAAGCCGCCAGTGGCTTGTGCCTGGAAGGTCGCGACGGGTTGGTCGAGTTCGATTGCCATATCGGAATTCCTTACGGGTTTTGCGGGCGCCACGGCTCGATCAGCGCATCGAGATTCAGCGCATCGGCGAAGTCGAGAAACTGATCCCGCAGCCAGCTGATCTGGGTGCCGGCGGGAAGGGTAACGGTCAGTGTCGCATTGAGCATGGTGCCGCCGGTCTGCGGTGCCTCGTAGGTATCGCAGGTCAGGTTTTCCAGCTCAACGCGGTGATCGATAAAGAACTGGCACAGTTCGTTGAGGATATCCGGTCGGTACACGGCGCTGACATAGGCGACGTACGGCAGCGCCTGCGGGCGGCTTTCCAGGGCCTCGCTACGCACTACGCTGGCGGTAAAGCCGTGCTTCTTGGCCAGGCTGGGCAGGGCGGTTTCCATGCGCGCAAGGGCGTCCCAGCTGCCGGTGATCTCCAGCACCAGCGCGCTGCAGGCGCCGTGGCGAGTCAGCCGCGTGCTGACGACGGCGCAACGGTTCTCGTTGCTGGCCCGGCAGAGCACATTGGTCAGCTCCATGGGACTTGCGCCCAGGGCGCTGATGACGAGGAACTGTTCGCGGGGTACTGGAGGGGTGGACATGCAACATTCCTGGCGGTGATGAATCGGGTCGGCCAGCCAAGCCGAAAACGGCTAAGAGTAGCGAAAAGCGCTGCGTGTGGGAATGTGTCCTGCCGTTGGTGGGCGTGGAAGCGCGGGCTGGCGAGTGCATCCGGTCATTGCGTTCGGACTACGCGGTGTGCTCGCAAAGCGCAATAGAGCCTTGTACCATTACGCCTCTCTTTTTCCGGCAGGAGCGGTTGCATGATTGCGGGCAGTATGGTGGCGCTGGTCACCCCCATGGACGCACAGGGTGGTCTGGATTGGGATAGCCTGAGCAAACTCGTCGACTTCCATTTGCAGGAAGGTACGAATGCAATCGTTGCCGTCGGAACGACCGGTGAATCGGCGACCCTCAGCGTGGCTGAGCATATCGAGGTAATACGTCGCGTCGTTGACCAGGTTGCCGGCCGTATTCCTGTCATCGCCGGCACTGGCGCCAACTCCACCAGCGAGGCCGTCGAGCTGACGGAAAACGCCCGTGCCGCCGGTGCCGATGCCTGCCTGCTGGTCACACCGTATTACAACAAGCCGACCCAGGAAGGCCTGTACCAGCATTTCAAGCACATCGCCGAAGCAGTAGCGATTCCGCAGATTCTCTACAACGTGCCGGGCCGCACCGTGTGCGACATGCTGCCGGAGACGGTCGAGCGTTTGTCCAAGGTGGCGAACATCATCGGCATCAAGGAAGCGACCGGCGATCTCAAGCGCGGCCAGGAAGTACTGGATCGGGTCGGCAAGGATTTTCTGGTGTATTCCGGCGACGATCCTACCGCCGTCGAGCTGATGCTGCTCGGTGGCAAGGGCAACATCTCGGTGACCGCCAACGTGGCACCTCGTGCTATGAGCGATCTCTGTGCCGCGGCGATGGCCGGCGATGCGGTGACGGCCCGCGCCATCAACGAGCGCCTGATGCCTCTGCACCGTGCGTTGTTCCTTGAGTCGAATCCGATTCCGGTGAAGTGGGCGCTGCATGAAATGGGTCTGATGGGCAATGGCATTCGCCTGCCACTGACCTGGCTGAGTGCGTGCTACCAGGAACCGCTACGCCAGGCAATGCGCCAGACCGGCGTGCTGGCTTGAACAACAAAGGAATACGCATGAAGCGACTGGCCGGACTCTCGACCCTAGCCCTGATCATCTCTGCTACCAGCGGCTGCGGCTGGCTGTGGGGCGAAGACGGATATTTCCGCGATCGCGGCAGCGATTATCTTTCAGCGCGCCAGGTCGCGCCGATGCAGGTGCCGGTAGAAGGCCAGATCCGCCCGCTCGATCCGCTGCTGCCGATCCCGAGCCAGGTCGCTGACTCCACGCATACCGGCGAATACGAAGTACCGCGTCCGCAGCGTCTGCAGGTGGCGGCACAGGTCAGCGATTTCAGCATCCAGAGCTCCGAGGACGCCCGCTGGCTGGTCGCCCAGCGCGCGCCAGCCCAGGTGTGGGCGGCGACGCGGCAGTTTTTCGTCCAAAACGGCTTCGACATCGCCGACGAACGTCCGCAGACCGGCGAATTCAGCACCGCTTGGCAACGTGGCGATCAGCTCGATCCAGCCGTCGCGCGCAATCTTGGCCTGCAGGACGATGAAGCGCGGGTGCGCGTGCGTGTCGAGCCCGGCGTGCAGCGCAACACCAGCGAAGTCTACCTGCTCAGCGTGAAGCGCCCACTCGGCAGCAGCGAGGAGATTGCCTGGCCGCAGACCGCCAGCAACCCGGAGCTTGATCGCGTACTGCTGGACGAACTGCATGCCAAGCTGGCCAGCAGCGCCGAGCAGGGCGGCTCCGTGTCGTTGCTCGCCGAACGCGACTTCGACGCGCCCAGCCGTGTCACGCTTAGCGACGACGGTGCAGGTATTCCGGTGCTGCAGCTGGAGACCGACTTCGACCGCGCCTGGTCAAGTGTCGGTCGTGCGCTGCAGGCTGGCGACGTGCGGGTCGATGACCTGGATCGCAGCCTGGGCGTCTATTACGTCAACCTCGCCGAAGGCGCGAAGGACCCACAGGAAAAGCCGGGCTTCTTCGGACGGTTGTTCGGCGGAGAAGACAAGGAAGAGATCGAGGCGCGTGCCGAGCGTTATCAGCTGCGTTTGACTCGCGCAGGCAACAAGGTGCTGGTGACGCTGGACAAGGGTATCGACGCCGTGGCTCCAGCCGATGTGGCGCGCCGCGTACTGTCGCTGATCAAGGACAACCTGGGCTAAAGGAAGCCGGCAGCCCTGTACCGATCCCAATAGGCGAAACTTCGGTTTCGCCTGTTTTGTTTTGACGACCTGCCAACAGCGGAATCTCCCTATGACCACTCCCTCCACCCTGAGCCTGAAGAAGATCTATTCGGGCAAGGTCCGTGATCTCTACGCGATCGATGACAAGCGCATGCTCATGGTCGCCACCGATCGTCTCTCGGCATTCGACGTGATTCTCGCCGAGCCGATTCCCGAAAAGGGCAAGATTCTCACGGCTATTTCCAACTTCTGGTTCGACAAGCTAAAAGACTTAGTGCCCAATCATTTCACCGG
Organism: Pseudomonas sp. FIP_A4; assembly: GCF_036701605.1. Classification (NCBI taxonomy): domain Bacteria; kingdom Pseudomonadati; phylum Pseudomonadota; class Gammaproteobacteria; order Pseudomonadales; family Pseudomonadaceae; genus Pseudomonas; species Pseudomonas sp. FIP_A4. The sequence goes on from NZ_JAYDXP010000116.1 coordinate 101,329, forward strand.
CGATCGCGTCGAGGATGTGGTTCCGCCCGCTGAGCTGCCGTTGGTGGAGGGCCGTGCGGTCGTGGCCAAACGCCTGAAGCCGGTTGCGGTGGAAGCCATTGTTCGCGGCTATATCGCCGGCTCCGGCTGGAAGGAATATCAGAAGAGCGGCACCGTCTGCGGTATCCCGCTGCCGACAGGACTCAAGGAGGCGGCCAAACTGCCGCAGCCGATCTTCACGCCTTCGACCAAGGCGGCCGTGGGCGATCATGACGAAAACATCTCCTTCGCCCAATGCGAAGCCATTATCGGCGCAGAGCTGGCCGCACAGGTGCGTGACGTTTCCATCGCGCTCTACAGCGCCGCCGTCGAGTATGCAGCCACCCGCGGCATCATCATCGCGGACACCAAGTTCGAGTTCGGCCTCGACGAAAACGGCACACTGACGCTGATGGACGAGGTACTGACGCCTGACTCCAGTCGCTTCTGGCCAGCCGACAGTTACGCTGAAGGTAGCAATCCGCCGAGCTTCGACAAGCAGTTCGTTCGCGACTGGTTGGAGTCCACCGGCTGGAACAAGGAGCCGCCGGCGCCGGCGCTGCCTGCTGAGGTCGCACGCAAGACCGCGGACAAATACCGCGAGGCCCTGACCCGCCTTACCGCCTGAACGCGTGGCGAATCGGGGTGGCGAATGCGCAAGATGCTGAAAAGTTGAAAAAAATGTCTCCAGCTGGGGTTCGCCAACGGGAACCGAGCTGCTATCATGCGCGCCGCTGGAGAGATGCCGGAGTGGCCGAACGGGACGGATTCGAAATCCGTTGTACCCTCGCGGGTACCTAGGGTTCAAATCCCTATCTCTCCGCCATTATATCGATGCACGAAACCCCTGATTTCTTTGAGGAATCAGGGGTTTCGTGTTTTTGCGTGCTCGATTTACAGTGACGAGATGCGAAGGTCGTCGCGTTCGGGGACGGTCTCTTCCTCGGTCATCTCAAACGAACAGGTATTCGTCGGTCGAGCGGATGGTGGCGTAGGCGAAGCCGAGCGCTGCCATCATAGCGGCGTGGACCTGTGCGGCCGGTACTGTTATGCCGCCGAATTCCAGATCGAGGGTGGCGCAGGCGTCGTGTAGCACGGTGACCGTGTAGCCGAGGTCTGCCGCGGCGCGTACCGCCGCATCGATGCACATGTGGGTCATGGCGCCGACAACGACCAGTTCCCGCACATTTTGCTCATCGAGCAGGCGCTGCAGCGGTGTCTCGCGGAAGGCATTGACATGGTTCTTGACGACGACCGGCTCGCCTTCGCGCGGTGCGACTTCAGGCTGTATCAGCACGCCATTGGTGCCGGGTGTGAACGCTGGTTTTTCGCCGTGGGCAAATTCGTGGCGGACGTGGATGACTGCGATGCCCTTGGCACGGGCATCGTCGATAACCCGCGCGGCGTTGGCGACGGCGGCCTCGATGCCCGTCAGAGGCAGCTTGCCCGTTGCGGTGTATTCGTTCTGCAGGTCGATGACGATAACGGCACGTGTGCTCATGCGGGAATTCCTTTGCGTTCGGGTGAAAAAGGGTTTGGCTATCCTTGGCCAGCGACGGCACGCTGCGAAGTGTCGTGATCGACAACTTGCGGGGTGATAGAGACATATGGCGCAGGAAAACAGCATCGAGATCGGGATATTGCTGTACCCCGGCGCGCAGATGGCGGCCGTGCTCGGGCTGAGCGATCTATTCGCGATTGCCCAGCGCATCGCCGACGAGCAGCCCCTGCCCGGCGCCTTGCTGCGTGTCAGTCATTGGCAGCGACAGGCCGGCGACGATGCGCCGGTGCGCATCCGCGATTCGTTGCCGGGCGGGTGCGGCGCGCCGAAAGTACTGATCCTGCCGCCCAGTCTGGAAGAGCCGCTTTCATCCGAGGCGGCAGCGCCTTACCGGGACTGGCTACGGGCGCAGCATGCGGCGGGCACGACGCTGGCATCGGTGTGCGCCGGCGCCTTCCTGCTTGGCGAAACCGGCTTGCTCGGCGGCCGCACCGTTACCACTCACTGGAACTACGCGCAGCGACTGCTGGCCCGTTTTGCGGACGTTCGGGTGGATGTCGACCAGCTCATCATCGATGCCGATGACATCATCACCGCCGGCGGCATCATGGCCTGGACCGACCTGGGACTGCGCCTGGTGGACCGCTATCTCGGCGCGGCGATCATGATCGACACCGCGCGGATGTTGCTGGTCGATCCGCCGGGGCGCCAGCAGCGCTATTACAGCGCTTTCGCGCCGCGGCTGACGCATGGCGACGACGCCGTGCTCGCCGTGCAGCACTGGCTTGCCGAAACCGACGCCAAGGACGTTGTGCTCGCCGACCTGGCACGCCGCGCCGGGCTGGAGGCCCGCACCTTCCTGCGGCGCTTCCAGAAGGCCACTGGCATGACCACCACCGAATACTGCCAGCGCCTGCGCGTCGGGCGAGCGCGGGAGATGCTGCAGGCCGGCCGCCTGCCCGTCGAGCGGGTCGCCTGGGAGGTCGGTTATGGCGACCCGGGGGCGTTTCGCAAGGTCTTCACGCGTATCGTCGGGCTGACCCCGGGCGAGTATCGCCAGCGCTTTCAGGCCGGCTGATCGCCACGCACTGACGTAGAATTCGCCTTTGCCTGAGCGACCGAGAGACTGATGCCGGATCTACCGCAGGGCTTCATTCTGACCCGGCACTGGCGCGACACCGCCGAGGGCTGCGAGATCAGCTTCTGGCTCGCCACCGATGCCGGCGCGCGACTGGTGCGTGTTCCCAGCCGGCCGGTGGTCGCCTTTATCCCGGCGCACGAGCGCGCACGCGCCGAGGCGCTGCTGCGGCGCGAAGCCGATGTCCAACTGAGCCCGCTGGCGCTGCGCGATTTCCACCAGCGGCCGGTGCTGGGCCTGTATTGCCGACAATACAGGCGCCTGCTCGATTGCGCGCGGCTGCTGCGCGATGCCGGTCTGGATGTGTACGAGGCCGACATCCGCCCGCCGGAGCGCTACCTGATGGAGCGTTTCATCACCGCGCCAGTGTGCTTCAGCGGCAAGCCTGCCGGCGATGAGGGCCTGACCGACGCGCGGCTCAAACCGGCCGCCGACTACCGGCCCCGCTTGCGGCTGGTCTCGCTGGACATCGAAACCAATGCCCGCGGCGATCTCTACTCCATCGCGCTGGAGGGCTGCGGCCAGCGGCAGGTCTACATGCTCGGGCCAGCGAACGGGCCGGACGCCGAAGTGGATTTTCGCCTCGACTACTGCCAGAGCCGCGCCGAGCTGCTCGAGCGCCTGAACGCCTGGCTGGCGACGCACGACCCGGATGCGATCATCGGCTGGAACCTCGTGCAGTTCGACCTGCGTGTGCTGCACGAGCACGCCCAGCGCCTGCAGATTCCGCTGCGCCTGGGCCGCGGCGGGGCGGAAATGGAGTGGCGCGAGCACGGCCAGCGGCGTAACCACTTCTTCGCCGCGGCGGCGGGGCGGCTGCTCATCGACGGCATCGAGGCGCTGCGTTCGGCGACCTGGAGCTTCCCCTCGTTCAGTCTGGAAAACGTCGCCCAGAGCCTGCTCGGCGAGGGCAAGGCGATCGACAACCCCTACCAGCGCATGGCCGAAATCGACCGCATGTTCGCCGAGGACAAGCCGGCCCTGGCCCGCTACAACCTCAAGGACTGCGAGCTGGTCACGCGCATCTTCGCCCATGCCGAACTGCTGGACTTCCTGCTCGAGCGGGCGAGCGTCACCGGCTTGGCGGCTGACCGCAGCGGTGGCTCGGTGGCTGCGTTCGAGCATCTGTACCTGCCGCTGATGCATCGCCAGGGCTTCGTCGCGCCGAACCTCGGCGAGCGCGAGCCGCAAGCCAGCCCGGGCGGCTTCGTGATGGATTCGCGGCCGGGGCTGTACGAATCGGTGCTGGTGCTCGATTACAAGAGCCTGTACCCCTCGATCATCCGCACCTTCCTGATCGATCCGGTCGGACTGATCGAGGGGCTGCGCCAGCCGGCCGACGAGACCTCGGTGCCGGGTTTTCGCGGCGCACGCTTCTCGCGTACCCGGCATTGCCTGCCGGCAATCGTCGAGCGCATCTGGCAGGGGCGCGAGGCGGCCAAGCGTGCGCGCAACAAGCCACTGGCGCAGGCGCTGAAGATCATCATGAACGCCTTCTACGGCGTGCTCGGCTCCAGCGGCTGCCGCTTCTTCGATCCGCGTCTGGCGTCGTCGATCACCCTGCGCGGGCACCAGATCATGCGGCGCACCCGCGAGCTGATCGAGGCGCAGGGCCACACGGTGATCTACGGCGACACCGACTCCACCTTCGTCTGGTTGCGCCGCGCGCATTCCGACGAGGAGGCCGCGCGCATCGGCCGCGCGCTGGTGCAGCAGATCAACGATGACTGGCGCGCCCAGCTGCGTGCGGAGTTCGGCCTGGAGAGCGCGCTGGAGCTGCAGTTCGAGACGCACTTCCGGCGCTTCCTGATGCCGACCATCCGCGGCGCCGAGGAGGGCAGCAAGAAGCGCTACGCCGGCCTCGTCACGCTGCCGGACGGCAGCGACGGTCTGGTCTTCAAGGGGCTGGAAACGGTGCGCACCGATTGGTCGCCGCTGGCCCAGCGTTTCCAGCAGGAGCTGTACCGACGCATCTTTCATCGCCAGCCGTATCGGGACTTCGTGCGCGATTACGTGCAGCGCACGCTGGCGGGCGAATTCGACGAGCTGCTGATCTACCGCAAGCGCCTGCGCCGCCGGCTTGCCGATTACCAGCGCAACGTGCCGCCACATGTGCGCGCGGCGCGCCTGGCCGACGAGTACAACGATCGCCTGGGCCGACCGCGGCAGTATCAGAACGGTGGCTGGATTCGATACGTGATTACCGTCGCCGGCCCCGAGCCGCTGGAAGTCCGCCGTGCCGTGATCGACTACGACCACTACCTGACGCGCCAGCTGCAGCCGGTGGCCGAGGCGATTCTGCCGTTCGTCGGCGATGATTTCTCCGCGCTGATCGACGGGCAGCTCGAGCTGTTCTGAGCGCGCCCGCGTTTGCGCAGGTCGAGCGAACCTCAGTGGTTCACAGCAGCCACTCGATCGGCAGCCAGGACAGCAGCGCCACCGAGGCGCGCCGCCAGAAGCCGGCTTGCGGCTCGCTGTCGTGGCGGACGGTGCTGCCGTTGCGGCGCTCCAGCCAGTAGAGTCGGCCGTCATCGGCCAGGCGCACCTCGTAGGCGCTGGCAGGAATCTGCCCGTCGAACATCGCTTCGATGCGTGCGGCGAGCTGCGGGCTGTCGATGACGAAGCCCAATTCCGTGTTCAAGTGCGCCGAGCGCGGATCGAAGTTGAACGAGCCGACGAAGACCCGCTCGCGATCCACGGCGAAGGTCTTGGCGTGCAGGCTGGAGCCGGAGCTGCCGAACGGGCCGGCCTTGTCTTTCGGCTCGTTGTCATCGGCCAGCCGACGCAGCTCGTAGAGCACGATGCCGGCCTGCAGCAGGTCCTTGCGGCGCTTGGCGTAGCCGGCATGCACGGCGGCGACGTCGGTGGCGTCCAGCGAGTTGGTCAGGATACGCACCTTCACGCCCATGCCCGCCAGCGCGGCGAAGGCCTCGGTACCGGTCGCGGTGGGTACGAAATAGGGCGAGACCAGCTCGACGTCACGGCGCGGCTCGCCGAGGATCTGGCCCAGCTGGTAGGTCAGCAGGCCCTCGCCATCGGCCAGGCCGAGGCCTTTGGCCGGATCGTCGCTGACCATGCGCGTGGTCGCCCATTCGAACGGCAGGTGGCCGGCGAGCAGGTCGCGGATGAACGCGGAATCGCGCAGCGCCTCGATGTAGCGGCCGGCGGCCGGGTCGCGCTCGATGATCGATGCCTGCGCGGACAGCTCGTCCAGGGCCGTCTCGCTTGCCGCGGACAGGATGCCGGTCACCGGGTAGGCGGAGTCGCTGGCCCAGTAGCGGTCGAAATCGCGCGAGACTTCATCGACCACCGGGCCGACCGCCAGTACGTCCAGATCGGCGAAGAGCATGCCCTCGCTGGCGGCGAAATATTCGTCGCCGATATTGCGGCCACCGACGATGGTGGCCTGGTTGTCGCTGGTGAACGACTTGTTGTGCATGCGCCGGTTGGCGCGGGAGAAATCGCTGAGGTAGCCGATGGCCTTCGGCTGGCGCAGCACGAAGGGATTGAACAGCCGCACCTCGATCAGCGGATGCGCATCGAGCGTCGCCAGTCGGTGGTCGAGGCCGCTGGTGCCGTTGTCGTCCAGCAGCAGGCGGACCCTGACGCCGCGGTCGGCGGCATCGTGCAGCGCTTCGAACAGCAGCGTGCCGGTGAGATCGTTGCGCCAGATGTAGTACTGCACGTCGAGCGTGCGCTCGGCGGCGTTGGCCAGCATCGCGCGCGCGGCGAACGCATCGCGCGGGTCGCTCAGCGGATGGATGCCGCTGCGCCCCGGATGTGCAGCGATCAGCGGAGCGAGTGCGCGGCCCAGTGGCGTGTCGGCGGTTTCGGCCGCGCTCGGCGCGCTGGAGTGGGTGCGCCCCTCCAGCGGCGGCAGCGTGCAGCCGGCCAGCAGCAGGCTGCAGAGCAGGGCGAGACGCAGATGCAGGCTGGACGTCATCGGTACGGGCGCCAGCCCCGCCCGCAGGCGGCAGCCCGTGGCCGACCGATCATTTGCGAACCCAGCTGCCGTTCAGCTGGATGATCTGCCCGGGCGGGGTTCTCTCGATGGCCTTCTTGCCGGCGATGGCTTCGACGTCACCAACGCTGACTCCGTTCTGCTTGGCCACGCGGTGGTATTCGGCCCGGCGTGCCTGGTTGATCTGGCTGGCGATCTCCTCGGCATCGCCGCGCGATTCGACCACGCCCAGATATCCGTCGGGCTTCTCGCCAAGCAGGCCGGCGGCCTTGGCGGTTCCCAGCGCCGACATGGCTTCGTTGAGCGTCATGGCGGCAGCCGGCAGCGCCAGACCGAGTGCGAGCAGCAGGCTGGCCAGTTTCAGGTAGGTTTTCATGGCTTTCCTCAGAACAGTCCGCTGTCTTCGTTGATGATCGAATCGAGCTGCTTGTCGACCTTGATGTAGATCTCGTGCTCGATCTTCACGTTCAGGTTGATGTTGATCGGCTCGTTCGGCACGGCCAGCTCCACACGGGGCGTGCAGGCACTGGCGAGCAGGACCAGTGTCAGGAGGATCGGCGGGTGGTGCGCGCGCATGGCGACTTCTCCTGTGGTATCGCGGCTGCCGCGCCTCACTGGAGGCGTTCACGCACCCGCCGTTGAATGGTTTCGCTGACCCGGTCGCTCAGTTGCAGGCTGGTCAGCAGCGCCGGGATGTCCTCTTCGAGATTGATCGAGAAGTTGATCGGCCGGCCGCCTTCCAGGCCCGGATTGCGGCCGTGCAGACGCAGCCCGAGGTTCAGCTTGCCGTTGGCATCATAGCGGACGTCGCTGGCCAACAGATCGTAATGGAAGTCGTGCAGGGCGTCGGCGACGATCTTCATCGCCGGATTGGCCTGGGCGAGGGCATCGATCTTCGGCGACCGGAAGCGCAGCACGCCACCGGGCGCCCGCGCGGCGAGCTGGCCATCGTCGATCACCAGCCCCGCAGGCAGGTAGCGCAGCTGCAGGCTGCCATCGAGGATGCCGCTGCCGCTCAGCCCTTCGGTCGGGTAGGCGGCCAGCAGCGTCGGCAGTTGCAGGCCTTCCAGTCGGGCCTGTAGTGGCTGCGGCTGGCCGGCGAGATCGAGGCTGCCGGGTTGCAGCCACAGGTGGCCATCGAACAGCCGGGTTTCCGCCGTTTGCCAACTGAGCCGGCCCTGCGCCGGTTGCGCGAGGTTGGCCTGGTAGTCGCCACGCAGGCGCAGCGGGCCGAAGTCGAAGCCGGGATTGGCGCGCTGCAGCTGCAGTTCGGGAAGTTCCAGGCGCAGCTGCTCGCGCGCCAGACTCAGGGTGAGCTGCAGATCCAGACCGCTCAGTTCGGTACGGTCGTAGATGCCTGCCAGCCCGTTGCCGCGCAGTGCCAGGCTGGCCGCAAGCGGCGCGTTGCCGGCGGGCACGGTCAGGCGGCCGTCCGCCTGCAGCCGGCCGCTGTCGAGCTGCAGCAGCGTGGGCCAGTCGGCCAGGGTGCCGGCGAGCGGATTGCCGGCGCGCAGAAATACCTCCGGCAGCTTGCCGTCGATCTGCAGCGCGCCGTTCCAGGCCTGCTCTAGCTCGATGTCGAGCGCCAGCCCGGCGGCATTGCCCAGCGCGCCGCTGGCGCGCAGGCGATTGGCGTCGAGGTCGAGCCGACCGTTCCATTGCCAGCCCTGGGCAACCAGCTGCGGCTGTTGCAGGCGTGCCAGTCGCAGACTGGCGGGGCCGTACAGACGTAGTTGCGGGATGGTGTCGGCAGTGGCGCCGAACTGCAGTTGCAGGCCGGCGAGTTCGGCGTCGAGCTGGTGCGCCAGCAGCGTACCGGCGGCCAGTCGCTCGATGTTCAGCCGTGAATTTGCTCCGAGGTTCAGCTCGCTGTGTGCGGCAGCGATGCGCCCGTGCAGGCGCAGGTCGGCCTGCAGGTTGCGCAGATCGAGCGCCGCCTGCGCGAGGTGCGGGCTGCGCAGTTGGAGACGGGCATCCTCTACGACGAGGCCGGGCTCCGCTACGCCGGTCTCGACCTGCAGTTGCGCCTGCAGGGTGGCCGGGCTGGCGCCTTCGCCTTCCAGCCGCAGCTGCAGCGTCAGTGGGGCGCCGGGCTGTGCGTTGCCGGCAGGCGTGATGGCCAGGCGCAGCAGGTCCGGCCGCAGCGTTTCCGGCAGCGTTTGCAGCAGCCGCGCGCCGGGGCGCATCTGCAGATCGGCGGTCAATGAAGTTGGCAGCCAGAGGCCAGCGCTGGCGCGTGCGCCGAGGTCGAGCCGGCCGCGCAGCTCGCCGAGGTCGAGCAGTGGCCAGAACAGTGGCAGATCGGTCGACAGCTGCAGCTCACCGCTCAGCTGGCGCCAGTCGTCCAGGGCAGCGCTCGCCGGTCGCGCCAGCGCCCAGCCGACACCGAGGCGCATGTCGCTGGGCAGCTCGCCGAACGCTGCGGGGTCGTACTCCAGCCAGGTTCCGAGCCATTCCAGCACCCAGGGCGCCTCGGGCAGGCCGCTCAGGGCCAGCGTGCCGCGCCAGTGCTGCTGTGTGTCGTCGCGCGTCGCCTGACTGTCGAGGCTCAGGCGTGGCTGATCGTCGAGCAGCAATCGTGCCTGCGCGCGGATCGCGACGCCCTCGGCCATGGCCTCGATCAGCAGGGTCGCCCGATGATCGCCACGCGACAGCGTCAGCTCGCCACTCAGCGGCAGCAGCTCGGCGCCGGTGCGCTGCAGGCGCAGGCGCGCCTGTTCCTGGCAGGTTCCGCTGGCACAGGGCAGGCGCAGCTGCAGGTCGTGAATGGTCAGCGTGTGCGGCAGCCAGGCGGCCCAGCGGCGCAGTTGCGCAGCGCTCGGCGCAGTGTTCGCTGTCGCCGGAGGGGGGGAGGCAGGCGCTTGCCAGTCCAGTTCGAGCTGGGCGACCTCCAGCGCTTGCGGGGGCAGGCCGCGCAGCAGACCGGCCAAACGCAGCGAAACGCCTTCAGCGTGCAGCGCGAGTCGGCCCCCGCCACTCGTCTGCTGGGCATAGCTCAGGCGTTGCAGCGACAATCCGTCGCGCGCGAGTGCCAGACCCTGCCAGTGCAGGGTTTCGATGCCCTGCGCCCGCGCCAGCTGCTGCCAGCGATGCTGGGCATAGATGAATGCCGCGCCGACCACCAGCAGCAGGCCCAATGACATCCAGAGCCAGCGCTTGCGCCTTCTGCTCATTGCTCCCGATCCGTGCTCGTTCCGACGGCACAGCATAGCCGCAAAAGATGTATGCAATCGTGCCGGCGACGTTGTGCGCCGAGGACCGGGAGGGCGCGGAAAAGTTCCCGCAGGGCGATCTGCCGGAGCCGCGCAAACCCTCGCGCCAAGGCTCTCGCAGCCCTTTACCGCAGACTTGTGCACATTCGCCGGGCAGCTTTGTCAAGCGCTTATGACAAACTGTCGCAAACCCGCGTGCTAGCTGGGATTCAGCGTAACCAATTGAATTTAAAGGATAATTTTTTGTGGTGAAAAAAACGCCAGTTTAACCGCAGGCCCCGAAACACCGGGCTTGCGGAGATTTGTTCGCCGATTGTCCACCGAGTTATCCACAGGTTCTGTGGATGAAAAACAGAATGTGACCTAGATCGTGTTTTGCCGCTTTTGGCAAGACTTCAACTCTTGGCAAAAAGGTGTAGAGTGCGCGCCCTCATCCTCTGCCGCGCCTTCGATCCATGACGATGCGTCCTACCACCGTTCCTTCCGCCGGCTCGCCGCTGCCGGTGCGCATGGCCGTCTGGCTGCTCGACAGCGAGCGTCTGGGGCGCGCCGTTGGCGTCAAACGGATCGCCGGGCGGCTGCTCAAGCAGCCGGCGCGCGAAGGCGTGATCGAGGCGCAGAGCCGCCTGGGGCAGTTGCTCTGCCGGGATTGCGATAGCCAGCGCGACCGACGCATCGGTTTCGAGCTGCTGCGCCAGGCCGCTCGCGCGGGCGACTGCCAGGCTCAGCTGGAGCTGGGACGGCTGTACTGCCAACCGCAGCACCGCGAGCCGGCCAAGGCGCGGCTCTGGCTGGAGCAGGCCGCGGCGCAGGGCTCGCAGGATGCTGCCCGCTGGCTTCAGCGCTTGTCGCAGCGCGCCTGACGGCCGCTCGCTATACTGCCCGGCATTTTGCCGGAGCCCTTCATGTCTCTCGATTCCGATTTCCTGCTGGCCGGGCTGGCGTTCGTTTGCGTCTGCGCGGTGGTCGCTGCGTTCTATCTGCAGCGCCGCTTGTCGGCGGCCGAGGCTGCGCGGGCACTGCTCGACGAGCGGCTGACCCAGGCCGCGCTGGCACAGGAAGGGCTGAGCGCGCAGCTGGAAAGCGTCCGCCTGGAACAGGCCGAGCTGCAGGAGATCAAGGCGGCGCAGCAGGCCGAACTTGCGGCCCTGCGGCGCGAGGCGCAGTGGCTGCAGAGCCGTCATGGCGACGACCGCGACCGGCTCGATGAACTGCAGGTCGAGCGCGACACCCAGCAGGCCGAACTGCTCCGCCTGAGCGCGGCGCATGCGGCGGTTACCGCGGAGCTGCGCGAGCAACAGGCGGCGCATCAGCAGCGCCTGCAGGCCCTGCAGGCGGCGCGCGATGAGCTGCGTTCGCAATTCGCCGAGCTGGCCGGGAAAATCTTCGACGAGCGCGAGCAGCGCTTCGCCGACACCAGCCATGAGCGCCTCGGCCAGTTGCTCGATCCGCTGAAGGAGCGCATCCAGGCGTTCGAGAAACGCGTCGAGGAGAGCTACCAGAGCGAGGCGCGCGAGCGCTTCTCGCTGGCACGCGAGCTGGAGCGTCTGCAACAGCTCAACCAGCGCCTCGGCGACGAGGCGACCAACCTCACCCGTGCGCTGCAAGGGCAGAAGACCCAGGGCAATTGGGGCGAGCTGGTGCTCGAGCGGGTGCTGGAGCACGCCGGGCTGGAGAAGGGCCGCGAATACCATACGCAGGTCAGCCTGAAGAGTGCCGATGGCGAGCGCTTCCAGCCGGACGTGCTGATCCGACTGCCCGGCGACAAGCAGGTGGTGGTCGACGCCAAGGTCAGTCTGACCGCCTACCAGGCGCTGACCTGTGCCGAAGACGAGAACAGCCGGGCGCTGGCGCTCAAGCAGCACGTGCTGTCGCTGCGTAATCACCTCAAGGGTCTTTCGCTCAAGGACTACCAGCGTCTGGAGGGTTTGCAGAGCCTGGATTTCGTGCTGCTGTTCGTGCCGATCGAAGCGGCGTTCGCTGCCGCGCTGCAGGCTGATCCCGACTTGTTCCAGGAAGCGTTCGGACGGCACGTGGTGATCGTCAGCCCGACCACGCTGCTGGCCACGCTGCGGGTCATCGACAGTCTCTGGCGGCAGGAGCGGCAGAATCAGAACGCGCGCGAGATCGCCGAGAAGGCCGGGGCGCTGTACGACAAGTTCACCGCCTTCCTGCAGGATCTGGACGAAGTCGGCAGCCGCCTGCAGCAGCTCGACCGGGCCTATCTCGCCGCGCGCGGCAAGCTCACCGAGGGGCGTGGCAACCTGGTCGGGCGCGCCGAGCAGCTGAAGGCGCTGGGCGCCCGGGCGAGCAAGCGCCTGCCTGGCGACTGGCTGGAGCGTGCCGGGGCTCTCGGCGAGACGGGCGAATAACGCCGCTCACACCAGCATCAGCACCGCCAGACCACAGAGCAGGCCGCCCAGCATCACCGGCACGGTGCGCAGGGCGAGTGCCCGACCGCCGACGAGGGCGATCAGCACGGCCTTGACCAGGCTGTTGCTCAGCGCCGCGAGGAAGATCCCGCGTACGGCGATATGCGCATCGAGGTCGGCCTGCGCGCTGTTGGCGAGGGACAGGGTGATCGCATCCACGTCGCTCATCCCGGAGAGCAGGGCGACCAGGTAGACGCCGATATCGCCCAGCCAACGGCGAGCCCCTTCGACCATCACCAGGATCGCCACCAGCAGCGCAGCGAAGCGCAGTGCCGGGCCGAGCTCGAAGGGGTTCTTCAGTGGCGGCTCGGTGTTGATGTCCGGTTGTTGAGCAGCGCGCAGGTAGTACACCAGCGCGCCGCCGGCATAAATGCCACCCGCCGCCAGCATCGGCGCCAGCAGGGACGGCAGCAACGCCGCGTTGACCACGCCGACCTCCAGCAGCACGCGCGGAAACATCAGCGCCGAGGTGGCCAGCAGCCCGGCCGCCAGCGCGCAGCGCAGCTTGGGGGTATCCAGCCGGGCCAGGGTCAGCGTCATCGCCGTGGACGACACCATACCGCCGAGTATCGCTGTGACCAGCAGGCCGTGGCGGGCGCCGAACAGGCGGATCGCCACGTAGGCGGCGAAGCCGATGCCGGTGATCAGCACCACCATCAGCCAGGTGGTGTACGGATTGAGCGCCTGCCAGGGACCATAGCCCTGGTTGGGCAGCGCCGGCAGCAGCACCACGGAGATGAAAAGCAGCTTCAGTGCGCCACCCAGCTCTGCCTCGTTGAGTTGCTGCAGGGCGCCGTGCAGGCGCGCCTTCAGGCTCAGCAGCAAAGCCACCACGATGGCGAACGAGGCCGCCAGCAGGCGGCTTTCGGCTACCGCCAGGCTGCCGAGCAGGAAGGTCACCAGCAGCGCCACTTCGGTGGTCATGCCGTGGTCGCCGCTGCGTTGCGCGTCGAGCAGGTAGCCGACGATCACCAGCAGGGCAAACATGACGAACAGGGCGATCCACACCGTCGCGCCGAAATGCGTCACGCCCAGCGCCGCTAGTCCGCCGAGCAGGCCGCCGAGGCCGAAGGTGCGCAGCCCGGCGACCAGTTCGCCACCAGCCTGCTGGCGATTGTTCCAGTCGCGTTCGGTGCCGATCAGCAGGCCGACACCCAGTGCGGTGGCGAGGTTGAGTAGAAGTTCGGAGTTCATGGCTACCTGGCCGTTGCAGCAAACGGCCATCAGTGTAACCGCGGCGGCCGGCGAGAGCTGCCCGCGCGCGGCCTCAGTTAAGCGTGAGGTGACGGCTCATCAGCGCACGCAGGGCAGCGGGCTTCACCGGTTTGGCGAGGAAATCCAGGCCGCTGGCGTGGATTTCCGCCACCAGTTCGGGGCGTGCGTCGGCGCTGATCACCACGCCCGGTATCGGCTCGCCGAGGCGGGTGCGCAGCCAGGCCATCAGCTCGGTGCCGGTCTGGCCGTGATCGAGGTGATAGTCGACCAGCACCAGCTGCGGACGCACATCCTCTGCCAGCAGGCTTTCGCATTCGGCGCGGTCACGCGCGGTCCAGACCTGGCAGCCCCAGCGCGTGAGCAGGCTGTTCATGCCGATCAGGATGCTGTCCTCGTTGTCGATGCACAACACCTGGGTGCCGGTCAGCGCGGTGTGCTGGACGTCGCGCGGTCCTTTCACCTGGCGTGGCTTGGCGTTCTGGGCGATCGGCACGGTCACGCTGAACACGCTGCCCACGCCCGGCCAAGAGCGGACCTCCAGCGGATGGTGCAGTACCTGGCACAGGCCGTCGGCGATCGCCAGCCCCAGGCCCAGGCCTTTCTCGGCGCGGGTCTGGTGGCTGTCCAGACGCTTGAACTCCTCGAAGATCACCTTCAGTTTGTCTTTCGGAATGCCCGGGCCGCGATCCCATACCTCCAGACGCAGGTGCTTGCCCTGGCGACGCACGCCGAGCACCACGCGGCCCTTGGCGTAGCGGAAGGCGTTGGTCAGGAAGTTCTGCAACACCCGGCGCAGCAGGCGGATGTCGCTGTCGATGCGCAGCCGGCTCCCGTGTACACGGAAATCCACGCCCTGTTCGCGCGCCAGCACCGTGAATTCGGTGGTCAGCGTGTCGAACAGCGAGGCGAGTGGGAACGCGTTGCGGTCCGGCATGATTCGCCCGCCTTCCAGACGCGAGATGTCCAGCAGGTCGGTGATCAGGTCCTCGGCCGAGCGCAGCGAGCTGTCGAGGTGGCGCACCAGCTCCTGAGCCTCTTCCGGCAGGGCGTTCTGCTGGTGGGAGAGGGCAGCGGAGAACAGTCGCGCGGCGTTGAGCGGCTGCATCAGGTCGTGGCTGACGGCGGCGAGGAAGCGCGTCTTCGATTGGTTGGCCGCCTCCGCGGTGCTCTTGGCCTCGATCAGCGCCTGGTTGAGCTGCGACAGCTCCTGCGTGCGCTCGCTGACGCGCTGTTCCAGACCCTCGTTGGCGTCCTTCAGCGCGCGCTCGGCCTCGCGGTAGGCGGTGATGTCCGAGAAGCTCATGACGAAACCGCCGCCGGGCATCGGGTTGCCGATCAGTTCGACCACCCGGCCGTTGGGGAACAGCCGTTCGGAGGTATGCGCGCGGCCCTGACGCATCCAGTACAGGCGCTTGGCGACATGGGTGTCGGGGTCGCCCGGGCCGCACAGGCCGCGTTCGGCGTTGTAGCGGATGATGTCGGCGATGGGCCGGCCGATGTACACCAGTCCGTCCGGATACTCGAACAGCTCGAGGTAGCGGTGGTTCCAGGCCACCAGTCGCAGCGACTGGTCGACCACGCTGATGCCCTGGGTGATGTTCTCGATCGCGCCCTGCAGCAGCGCGCGGTTGAACTGCAGCACTTCCGAGGCTTCGCCGACGATGCGCACCACGTCGTCGACCTGCATGTCGCGGCCTTCCAGCGCGGCTTTGACCACCGCGCGGGTGGAGGAGGCGCCGAGCACGCCGGCGAGCAGCCGCTCGGTGTGCGCGATCCACTGGCCGTCGGCCTGCTGGCGGCGCGAGAGGTCCTGGCCATGACGCCGGGCGAAGCGCTGAAAGCTGCTTTCGGCACGTTCAGCGCCGACGAAGCGCGAGGCGAGCGTCAGCAGGTCCTCGACCTGCACGGCGAGCAGGCGCCGGTTGCTGCTCGGCGAGGTGACCTCCTGGCCGATGAAGCGCCCCGCCTGCCAGTGCTCGGCGACGCGGGTCTGGGTGAGGATCGAGACCCAGAAGAACAGGGTCGCGTTACCCATCAGCGACAGCGTGACGCCCAGCGTCAGCGGGCTGATGTCGAAGCCGATGGAGCCGCTGTACATCCATACCAGCCCCGGGAACATCTCCAGCGGCCAGCCGAGCAGCGGCAGGATCAGCGTGTAGAACCAGATCGCCGCGCCCGCGGCGAGGCCGGCGAACACGCCGCGACGGTTGGCCTGTTTCCAGTACAGCGCGCCGACCATCGCCGGTGCCAGCTGGGTGATGGCGGCGAAGGCGATCTGGCCGATGGTGGCGAGGCTGGCGTTGGGGCCGAGCAGGCGATAGCTGACGTAAGCCAGCAGCAGGATGGCGACGATGCTGATGCGACGCACCGACAGCATCCAATGGCGGAAGGCCTCGAACGGCTGTTCGGTTTCCTGGCGGCGCAGCAGCCAGGGCAGCAGCATGTCGTTGGAGACCATCGTCGACAGGGCCACGCTGGCGACGATCACCATGCCGGTGGCGGCCGAGGCGCCACCGATGAAGGCCAGCAGGGCAAGCCCGGGATGCGCCTCGGCCAGCGGCAGACTGATGACGAAGGAATCCGGCGAGATGCCGGCGGGCAGCAGCACCTGTCCGGCCAGGGCGATCGGCACGACGAACACCGCTGCCAGTATCAGATAGATGGGAAACACCCAGCGCGCCAGTCGGAAGTCGCGCGGCTCGATGTTCTCCACCACCGCGACGTGAAACTGCCGCGGCAGGCAGACGATGGCCATCATCGCCACGGCGGTCTGCACCAGCATCGACGGCCAGTTGACCGTCTCGGCCCAGTAATCGGCCAGCTCGGCCGAGTCGTGGGCGTGGTTGAACAGGTCGCCGAAGCCGTTGAACAGGCCGAAGGTGACGAAGACGCCGACCGCCAGGAACGCCAGCAGTTTGACCAGCGATTCAAAGGCAATCGCCAGCACCATGCCGCGGTGATGCTCGGTGACGTCCAGGTTGCGCGTGCCGAAGAGGATGGTGAACAGCGCCAGCGCGATGGAAACGATCAGCGCCGTGTCGCTGGTACCGGTGCCGGTGGCATCGATGTTGGTGCCGATCAGCAGGTTGACGCCGAGCACGATGCCTTTGAGCTGCAGCGCAATGTAGGGCACCACGCCGACCAGGCAGAACAGCGTGACGACGACGGCCAGCAGCTGCGACTTGCCGTAGCGGGCGGCGATGAAATCGGCGATCGAGGTGATGTTCTCCTGCTTGCTGATCACGATCATCTTCTGAATCACGTGAGGGGCGAACAGCAGCAGCAGGATCGGGCCCAGGTAGATCGGCAGAAACGCCCACAGCTGCTCGGCGGCCTGGCCGACTGCGCCAAAGAAGGTCCAGCTGGTGCAGTACACCGCCAGCGAGAGGCTGTAGACCCAGGCGCGCAGACGCGGCGACATCGACGACTCGCGCTTGCGATCGCCGTAGAAGGCGATGGCGAACAGAATGGTCATGTAGATGAGGGCGACCAGTGCGATCAGCCCGCCAGACAGGGTCATGCCAGCTCCGAACGATGAAGTAGCGACAGGCCAGCGGGGCGGCGACGGCAATCGTGCCGAACGCTCAAGACCGGGGGCTGCCGGGTTGTCAGTATGATGAATCGGCGCAGTTTCGCAGCATTCGTGCAGCCCGTGTCGCAGCGTGCGACCAAGGTCGCATGGGGTTGGCACGGCCCTGGCGGCAGCATCGCCGGCGGCTCTGCGTGGTGCACTTGGCGTCGCGTCGCTGTCTGAATCTGGCTGGCATCGACCAGCCTGTCCACTACCGGGAGATCATGCATGTTCACGCCGCGTCCGCTCATGCTCCAACGCGGAGCCTTGCGCCTGGAGCCGATGGTCGAAGCCGACATCCCACAGCTGGTGTCGCTGGCCGAAGCGAATCGCGACGAGCTGATTTACATGAACGGGCCGTTGCGCCCGGATTGGTATCGCCTCGCGCTGGCCGAGCAGCGCGAGGAGCGCGCCGTGGTGTTCACCGTGCGGCTGGCCGAACGCATCGTCGGCACCACCCGCTTCGCCGACTTCATGCCCAGCCTGCCGGCCGCCGAACTCGGCTGGACCTGGCTCGACCGTGCCGAGCACGGTAGCGGCCTGAATGCTTCGGTCAAGGCGCTGCTGCTGCGTCACGCGTTCGAGGACTGGCAGCTGGTACGCCTGCAACTGAAGACGGCCGCGCGCAACCTGCGCTCGCAGCGTGCCATCGAGAAGCTCGGCGCGCAGCGCGAAGGGCTGCTGCGCAATCATCGGCGGCTAGCCGACGGCCGGCTCGACGACACGGTGCTGTACAGCATCACCGATCAGGAATGGCCGGCGCTCAAGGCGCAAATGACAGCCGGCTGATTTGCCTTCCGCGTGGCGCGTGCAGGCCGTCGCCCCTGCGGCGGACTTTGCGGTAAGGTTCGTCCTTTGCCGGGCCGTCGCTCCGGTCATTCAACTGTCCCGACTGTCCGTTACGCTCGCCCGACCGGCGCAGCGTCGCTGCAGTCGTTGTGCCTTGTCATCGTCAGGAGATTCGATGTCGCGTTCGCAAGAGTTCCTCCACGGTTGTCGCGATATCCTGCCGCTGGTGCTCGGTGCGATCCCCTTCGGCATCATCTTCGGCACCCTGTCCATCGCCGCGGGCCTGTCGTTCTGGCAGACGCTCGGCATGTCGGCGCTGGTGTTCGCCGGCTCGGCACAGTTCATCGCCGTGACCCTGATCAGCGGCGGCGTGGGCGCGGCGGTGGTGTTGCTGACCACCTTCGTGGTGAACCTGCGCCATGCACTCTACAGCGCGGCACTGCAGCCGTTCGTACGCCACCTGTCGGGCCGCTGGCGCGCGCCGCTGGCCTTCCTGCTGACCGATGAGGCGTTCGCCGTGGTGCAGCAGCGCTATGCCCGCGACGATGCCTCGCCGCACAAGCACTGGTTCTTCCTCGGCGCGGCGCTGACGATGTTCATCAACTGGCAGCTGTCGACCCTGGTCGGCGTACTGTTCGGCCAGGCGGTGCCGGATGTGGCGAGCTGGGGGCTGGATTTCGCGATGATCGCTACCTTCATCGGCATCGCTGTGCCGATGATGACCACCCGCCCGCAAGTGGCCTCGGCAGTGTGCGCCGGCATCGTCGCGCTGCTGACCTGGGAGCTGCCGTACAAGCTCGGGCTGATCGCCGCCGCGCTGGCGGGCATCGTCGTCGGCGTCTGGCTGGAGCAGCGCGCCGAAGCGGCCGCGCGTGCCCGGGGGGAACTATGAATACCTGGCTGCTCATCTTCGGCATGCTCGCCATCACCTTCCTGACGCGCTATGCCTTCTTCGCCTGGCCGAACCTGCGTTTCCCACGGCTGGTGGAGCAGGGGCTGCACTATGTGCCGGTGGCGGTGCTGACGGCCATCGTCGTGCCCGGCATGCTGCTGCCCGAAGGCGAGTGGGCGTTGCACTGGCGCAACGCCTACCTGCTGGCCGGTGTGCTGGCGATCGCGATTGCGGTGCTGACGCGCAACCTGTTGGCGACCATCGCCGGCGGGCTGCTGTGCTTCTTCCTGCTGCGCTGGGCTTTCGGCCAGCTGACCCTGTGAGCCGGCGATGAGCATGCATTCGCAATTCACTCTGCTCGGCAAGCGGCGTTTCCTGCCGTTCTTCCTGACGCAGCTGCTCGGCGCGTTCAACGACAACGTGTTCAAGCAGGCGCTGGTTCTGGCGATTCTGTTCCGCCTCGCCGGCGGCGCGGACAAGAGCTTGCTGGTCAATCTCTGCGCGTTGCTGTTCATCCTGCCGTTCTTTCTGTTCTCCGCGCTGGGCGGGCAGTTCGGCGAGAAGTTCGAGAAGGCCTGGCTGATTCGCCGCATCAAGTTCGCCGAGATTCCGATCATGCTCGCCGGCGCCTGCGGCCTGCTGCTGGGCAATCTGCCGTTGCTGCTGCTGGTGCTGTTCTGCATGGGCACGCAGTCGGCGCTGTTCGGTCCGGTGAAGTACTCGATCCTGCCGCAGCAGCTCGATGACGACGAGCTGGTGGGCGGCAACGCCCTGGTGGAGATGGGAACCTTCCTGGCGATTCTCGGCGGCACGCTCTGCGCAGGGCTGCTGATGGCCAACGAGCATTACGTCGCTCTGGTGTCGTTCAGTGTGGTGGCCCTGGCGCTGGCGGGCTATCTCGCCAGCCTCGGCATTCCGCGGACCGCGGCGGCGCTGCCGCAGTTGAAGCTCGACTGGAACGTGCTGCGCCAGTCATGGCGGGTGATGCGTCTGGGGCTCGGCCAGCAGCGCGCGGTTTCGCACGCCATGCTCGGCAATTCCTGGTTCTGGTTCCTCGGCGCGACCTATCTGACGCAGATTCCGGCGTTCGCCAAGGAGCTGCTGCACGGTGACGAAAGCGTGGTGACGCTGATCCTCACGCTGTTTTCGGTGGGCATCGCGCTGGGTTCGCTGTTGTGCGAGCGGCTGTCGCGGCATCACGTCGAGCTTGGCCTGGTGCCCTTCGGCGCGCTGGGTCTGAGCCTGTGCGGATTATTGCTGTGGTGGCACGCGGCGGCGTTTCCGGCGGTCGCTGGCACGCAGGATTGGCTGACGCTGTTGGACGAGCCGCTGGCCTGGCTGATCCTGGCGGACATTCTCGGGCTGGGCATGTTCGGCGGGCTGTACATCGTGCCGCTGTATGCGCTGATCCAGTCGCGCAGCGTGGCTCACGAGCGCTCTCGGGTGGTGGCGGCGAACAACATCCTCAATGCGCTGTTCATGGTCGCGTCGGCGCTGGTGGCCATCGTGCTGCTGGTGCTGTTGCAACTGACGATTCCGCAGCTGTTTCTCGTCGTTTCGCTGCTGAGCCTCGCGGTGACCGGCGCGCTGTTCCTGTCGGTGCCGGAGTTCATCGAGCGGTTTCTGCTATGGCTGCTGGGCACGCGCCGGGGTGGCGCGTTGGCGCTGCGCTTGCGCGTGCGCCGAGGCTAGAGCGGGCGGGAACTGCCGCTGTCGGCCAGCGGCGCCCCGTCCGCGCGGGGCGGTTCAGATGCCCTGCGGAATCTCTTCGCCGCCGAGTGCCTCGAACAGTGCCGGGAGGAACTCGCGGAAGGTCATCATCATCAGCAGGAAGCTGGCGTCCTGCTGGGCCAGGGCGTCGTCGCCGCCATCCTGTTCGGCCTGATCCTGCAGCAGTTCCTCGAAGCGCAGGCGCTTGATCACCGTCTTGTCGTCGAGCACGAAGGACAGCTTGTCCTGCCAGGCCAGCGCCAGCTGGGTCACCTGCTTGCCGGCCTCCAGGTGTTGCTGGATCTCGTCGCTGGTAAGGTCCTGACGCTTGCAGCGCACCGTGCCGCCATCCTCGTGGGTGTCGCGCAGCTCGCATTCGTCCAGCACGAAGAAGTCATCCGCAGCCTTCTGCGCTTTTACCCATTCGGTAAGCGTGGCGCTGGGCGCGATTTTCACCGTCAGCGGGCGCACCGGCAGCGAGCCGATGGCTTCGCGAAGGGTCGACAGCAGGTCCTCGGCTTTCTTCGGGCTTGCGGAGTTCACCAGGATCAAGCCGCGCTCGGCGTCGATCGCCGCGAAGGTGCCGGACTTGCGGATGAAGGCGCGCGGCAGGAAGGTTTGGATGATCTCGTCCTTTATCTGGTCGCGCTCCTTCTTGTAGACCTTGCGCATCTGCTCGGCTTCGATCTCGTCGACCTTCTCCTTCAGCGCGTCCTTGACCACGCTGCCCGGCAGGATGCGTTCCTCCTTACGCGTGGCGATCAGCAGGAAACCCTGGCTGGCATGCACCAGCGGGGCATCCTCGCCCTTGCCGAACGGCGCGACGAAGCCATAGGTACTCAGTTCCTGGCTGGCGCAGGGGCGGGCAGGCTTGGCGGCGAGTGCGGTTTCGAGTGTCTCGGGATCGAAAGGAACATTCTGGGTGAGACGGTAGACGAGCAGGTTGCGAAACCACATGGCAGGGTGACTCTCCGAAAGCAAAGCGCGCATTATTCCTCCCCGCGGATCACAGGCCAACCCTGTCGGTCGGCCCGGCCTGTACAAAAGAGAATTACGGCAGCAAACCTAGGCTTTTCCTAAGTCTTTGGAACGCCTGCAATTTTTTTTTCATAAGGGGCTTGCCAAGGATCGGATGCCTCTCTAGAATGCGCCCCACTTCGAGAGCAAAGGGTGATTAGCTCAGCCGGGAGAGCATCTGCCTTACAAGCAGAGGGTCGGCGGTTCGATCCCGTCATCACCCACCACTCGAGGTTAAGCGCAGCGGTAGTTCAGTCGGTTAGAATACCGGCCTGTCACGCCGGGGGTCGCGGGTTCGAGTCCCGTCCGCTGCGCCATATTCGCTTCATGGGTCCACTGAACGCCCGGAAGCATCGAAAGAAGCGGCCTTGATGGCCGCTTTTTTTATGTCCGCCGTTTGCTCAGCGAGCACAGCCCGCCGCCGTGATCTCTTCTGCATCGATGCTGATGCCCGCGTCTCTCTTTGCACTCTCTTTACTATCCCGGCCAGGGTGCGCGGTAGCCAGTGTTTGCGCGCGCCTGCTAAGCTCGACGTCTTTTCGGGGCCTGTCCCTGCCAGAGTAAAAAGGAAACAGCATGAGACTGAGACATCATCGTTTGGCATCAGCGGTCGCCCTGGTTGGCCTGGTATTGGCCGGCTGCGACTCGCAGACCAGTGTCAAGCTGGAAACTCCTGCGCAGAAGGCGTCCTACGGGATCGGCCTGAATATGGGCAAGAGCCTGGCGCAGGAGGGAATGGATGATCTCGACTCGCAGGCAGTGGCGCAGGGCATCGAAGATGCCATCGGCAAGCAGGAGCAGAAGCTGACCGACGAGCAGCTGATGGAGGCGTTTGCCTTCCTGCAGAAGCGTTCGGAAGAGCGCATGGCTGAAATGAACGCCAAGGCGGTCGAGTCCGGCAAGAAATTCCTCGAGGAAAATGCCAAGCGCGAAGGCGTGAAGACCACCGAGTCCGGCTTGCAGTACGAAGTGATCAAGGCTTCCGAGGGTGCGCAGCCGACGGCCGACGACATCGTCACCGTGCATTACGAGGGCAGCCTGACCGACGGCACCGTGTTCGATAGCTCGATCAAGCGTGGCAGCCCGATCGATCTGCCGGTCGGCGGCGTGATTCCGGGCTGGGTCGAAGGCCTGCAGCTGATGCACGTCGGCGAGAAGTACAAGCTCTACATCCCGAGCGAGCTGGCTTACGGCGAGCAGAGCCCCAGCCCGCTGATTCCGGCCAACTCGGTACTGGTCTTCGAGCTAGAACTGCTCGGGATCAAGGGTGATGACGCGGCATCGGCGGCCGAAGAGGCTCCCGCTGGTGCGGCGGATGCTGCCAGCAAAGAGTGATCGCAACAGCCATCCCTCTGGAACGCCCCCCTCGTGGGGCGTTTCTGTTTGTGCCGCATGCTTGCGTCGATCGAATGTCGTTCGGTTGATTGATCGATATGCAGATTCCGTGGTCTGTGTCCTGGTCGTCGCCGTTCCTGCGTTGATGGCAGGATGGACGAACCGACCACGGTCTTGATCAAGAGGGCTTCCCTGTTCCATGTCGTACTTGCGTGTGTTGCCTTTTTTGATTGTGCTGGCGGTGGTGCTGGCAAGTGGGTTGCGACCGGAACCGGTACCGCAGTTGTTTGACCAGCAGGACAAGCTGCATCACCTGCTCGGGTTTGCCGCGCTGGCCTTCACACTGCGCCTGGCGTTTGCCCGGCTTTCGTTTCTGTGGGGCTTCGGTTTCGCAGTCGCCGCGGCGTTGCTGATCGAGTTGGCGCAGAGCCTGCTTCCGCATCGCATGGCGTCACGCTGGGACATGCTGGCCAACGTGCTGGGCGTGCTGCTGGGGTGGGGGTGCTCGTTGCTAGTACAGGGCTGGCTGCGCCTGCGCGCTGAACAGCCGCTCATAGAGTGACGAGGGGCGGTTCGCGGCGGGTGTGCGGGAGTTTGCAGGGCCGCAGCCCGTGGTGCGATTTCGGCAGGCACAAAAAAGCCCGGTTTTAACCGAGGCTTTCGAACTTAGCTCCGCGACCTGGACTCGACTGCGCCAGCAGAACGCGCTTCAGCGCGGCCCCGAAGGGGTGAGGCCGTAGGCCGAATAACCTGGGACGCAGTCCCTGGTGAGAGTCCGGCGGCCACAAAAAAGCCCCGGTTCTAACCGAGGCTTTCGAATTTGGCTCCGCGACCTGGACTCGAACCAGGGACCCAATGATTAACAGTCATTTGCTCTACCGACTGAGCTATCGCGGAACAACGGTGCGTATCCTACTGTTTGGAAAGGAGAAGTCAACCCCTCCGGGT
Organism: Pseudomonas sp. FIP_A4; assembly: GCF_036701605.1. Classification (NCBI taxonomy): domain Bacteria; kingdom Pseudomonadati; phylum Pseudomonadota; class Gammaproteobacteria; order Pseudomonadales; family Pseudomonadaceae; genus Pseudomonas; species Pseudomonas sp. FIP_A4. The sequence goes on from NZ_JAYDXP010000116.1 coordinate 125,068, forward strand.
TGCCTCTCAACGCCATGGGCAGGCCAGGTGGTGCCTGCCCATGGCGACCTTCACAGAACCTGAACGATGGCGTCGGTGACGATATCCAGATTGTTGCGGTTCAGTGCGGCGGCGCAGATGCGGCCGGTGCTGATGGCGTAGACGCCGAAGTCGGCGCGCAGGCGTTCGACCTGCTCCGCCGTGAGTCCCGAATAGGAGAACATCCCGCGCTGGGCGGCGACGAAACTGAAGTCGATCTTCGCGCCCTTGGCAGCCAATTGCTTGACCATGCCGAGGCGCATCTCGCGGATACGCTCGCGCATCTCGGCCAGCTCGGCTTCCCACATGGCGCGCAGCTCCGGACTGTTGAGCACCGAGGCGACGATGGTTGCGCCGTGGGTTGGCGGGTTGGAGTAATTGGTGCGGATCACACGCTTGACCTGCGACAGCACACGCGCCGACTCCTCGCGGTTCTGGGTGACCATCGACAGCGCACCGACCCGCTCGCCATACAGCGAGAAGGATTTGGAGAACGAGCTGGACACGAAGAAGGTCATGCCCGAGGCGGCGAACAGGCGCACGGCCGCGGCATCTTCCTCGATGCTGTCGCCGAAGCCCTGATAGGCGATGTCGAGGAACGGGATGTGTCCGCGCGCCTGAAGCACGTCGAGAATCTGTTTCCAGTCCTCCAGCGTGAGATCGACGCCGGTCGGGTTGTGGCAGCAGGCGTGCAGCACCACGATGGAACGCGCCGGCAGGCTCTGCAGGTCGGCGAGCAGGCCGTCACGGTCGATACCGTGGGTGGCGGCGTCGTAGTAACGGTAGTTCTGCACCAGGAAACCAGCGGATTCGAACAGTGCGCGATGGTTTTCCCAGCTCGGATTGCTGATCGCCACGGTGGCGTCGGGCAGCAGTCGCTTGAGGAAGTCGGCGCCGACCTTCAGTGCGCCGGTGCCGCCCAGGGCTTGGGCCGTGACCACGCGACCCTCGGCGAGGAGTGCCGAATCGTTGCCGAACAGCAGTTTCTGTACTGCCGAGTCATAGGCGGCAATGCCTTCGATTGGCAGATAACCACGCGGTGCATGTGCGGCGATGCGTGCCTGTTCGGCCTCGGCGACGGCGCGCAGCAGCGGAATGCGGCCTTCTTCGTTGTAATAGACACCGACACCGAGGTTGACCTTGTTCTGCCGCGTGTCGGCATTGAAGGCTTCATTGAGGCCGAGGATGGGATCACGCGGCGCCATTTCGACAGCAGAGAACAAACTCATGGTGAGGGGGCTCGAAAGACAAGAGTGGCGGAAACATCGACCCCCGCGCTGGCGCGCAGGGGGATGCGCAAACGGGGCGGTAGTATAGCGGTCACTCCGGCAGCCTGCGATATGCTTAAGTGGTTTTCTGCCCCGCGCGGCTCGTGCTCCGACAGCCTGTTGGCGGGGTGCGAATCCTGGGATCACGCATGTTTTTTCAGAGGGGCGAGATGTCCAAGTTCGAGTTGGTCACGCGATTCAAGCCGGCTGGCGATCAGCCGGAGGCCATCCGCCTGATGGTCGAGGGTATCGAGGCTGGGCTGTCGCATCAGACGCTGCTGGGGGTGACCGGTTCGGGCAAGACCTTCAGCATCGCTAATGTCATCGCCCAGGTGCAGCGCCCGACGATGGTGCTGGCGCCAAACAAGACGCTGGCGGCCCAGCTGTATGGCGAATTCAAAGCGTTCTTCCCGAACAATGCGGTGGAGTACTTCGTTTCCTATTACGACTACTACCAGCCCGAAGCCTATGTGCCCTCGTCGGATACCTTCATCGAGAAAGACGCCTCGATCAACGACCATATCGAGCAGATGCGCCTGTCGGCGACCAAGGCGCTGCTGGAGCGACCGGACGCGATCATCGTCACTACCGTCTCCTGCATCTACGGCCTCGGCGATCCGCAGTCCTACCTGAAAATGGTGCTGCACGTCGATCGTGGCGATCGCCTCGACCAGCGCGAGCTGTTGCGCCGGCTGACTGGCTTGCAGTACACGCGCAACGACATGGATTTCGCCCGCGCGACTTTCCGTGTGCGCGGTGACGTGATCGACGTGTTTCCGGCCGAATCGGAGCTCGAGGCGGTGCGCATCGAGCTGTTCGACGACGAAGTGGAGAGCCTGTCGGCGTTCGATCCGCTGACCGGCGAGGTGATCCGCAAGCTGCCGCGCTTTACCTTCTACCCCAAGAGCCACTATGTGACCCCGCGCGAGACGCTGCTCGGTGCCATCGACAAGATCAAGGACGAGCTGCGCGAGCGGCTCGACTACCTGCGCGGACAGAACAAGCTGGTGGAGGCGCAGCGCCTGGAGCAGCGCACGCGCTTCGATCTGGAAATGATCATGGAGCTGGGCTACTGCAACGGCATCGAAAACTACTCGCGCTACCTCTCCGGGCGCGAGGCGGGCGAGCCGCCACCGACGCTGTTCGACTACCTGCCGCCCAATGCGCTGCTGGTGATCGACGAGTCGCACGTCTCGGTGCCGCAGGTCGGCGCGATGTACAAGGGCGACCGTTCGCGCAAGGAAACCCTGGTGGAGTACGGCTTCCGCCTGCCATCGGCGCTGGACAACCGACCGATGCGCTTCGACGAGTGGGAGGCGATCTGTCCGCAGACCATCTTCGTTTCCGCCACGCCTGGCCCATACGAGGCCGAGCATGCAGGCCGCGTGGTCGAGCAGGTGGTGCGGCCGACCGGTCTGGTCGATCCGCAGATCGAGGTGCGCCCGGCGCTGACCCAGGTCGACGACCTGCTGTCGGAAATCCGCAAGTGCGTCGCCAAGGAAGAGCGCGTGCTCGTCACCACGCTGACCAAGCGCATGGCCGAGGACCTCACCGATTACCTCGGCGACCATGACGTGCGCGTCCGCTATCTGCATTCGGACATCGATACCGTGGAGCGCGTAGAAATCATCCGCGACCTACGCCTGGGCACTTTCGATGTGCTGGTGGGTATCAACCTGCTGCGCGAGGGGCTGGATATGCCGGAAGTCTCGCTGGTGGCCGTGCTCGACGCCGACAAGGAAGGCTTCCTGCGCTCCGAGCGTTCGCTGATCCAGACCATCGGCCGCGCCGCGCGCAACCTCAACGGTCGCGCCATTCTCTACGCCGACAACATCACCGGCTCGATGCAGCGCGCCATCGACGAAACCGAGCGGCGCCGGGCCAAGCAGATCGCCTTCAACGAAGCTCACGGCATCGTGCCCAAGGGCGTGAAGAAGGATGTGCAGGACATTCTCGAAGGCGCCACCGTGCCCGGATCGCGCAGCCGCAAACGGCGCAGCGAGGCCAAGGCCGCGGAGGAAAGCGCGCGCTACGAGAACGAGCTGCGCTCGCCGAGCGAGATCACCAAGCGCATCCGCCAGCTGGAAGAAAAGATGCTGCTGCTGGCGCGCGATCTGGAATTCGAGGCTGCGGCGGAGGCCCGCGACGAGATTCACAAGTTGCGCGAGCGCCTGCTGCAGGTGTAGCCGCCGCGCCGTGCTGCCAGGGGCGAACTGGAGCAGCCGGCGCCGCGCCTGCTAACATTCGCGTCTTCGATTTTTCCGTCCGTCCTTCGTTCGAGAGCTTCCATGACCACGGTCCGCACCCGCATCGCGCCATCTCCGACCGGCGATCCCCACGTCGGCACTGCCTATATCGCGCTGTTCAACCTGTGCTTCGCGCGGCAGCACGGCGGCCAGTTCATCCTGCGCATCGAGGACACCGATCAGGTACGTTCGACCCGCGAGTCCGAGCAGCAGATCTATGACGCGCTGCGCTGGCTGGGTATCGAGTGGGACGAGGGGCCGGACGTCGGCGGTCCGCACGGTCCGTACCGGCAGAGCGAGCGGGGCGCGATCTACAAGCAGTATTCGGACGAGTTGGTCGCCAAGGGCCACGCCTTCCCGTGCTTCTGCTCCGCCGAGCGTCTGGATGCGGTGCGCGCCGAGCAGATGGCCAACAAGGAAACCCCGCGCTACGACGGTCACTGTATGCACATTGCGCCGGAAGAGGCGCAGCGTCGCGTGGCCGCCGGCGAATCGCACGTGGTTCGCATGAAGGTGCCGAGCGATGGCGTCTGCGTGGTCAAGGATATGCTGCGCGGCGAAGTGGAGATCGGCTGGGACCGCATCGACATGCAGGTGCTGATGAAGGCCGACGGCCTACCCACTTACTTTCTCGCCAACGTGGTGGATGACCATCTGATGGGCATCACCCACGTGCTGCGCGGCGAAGAGTGGCTACCGTCCGCGCCCAAGCTGCTCAAGCTGTACGAGTACTTCGGTTGGGAAGCGCCGGTGAACTGCTACATGCCGCTGCTGCGCAATCCGGACAAGAGCAAGCTTTCCAAGCGCAAGAACCCCACCTCGATCACCTTCTACCAGCGCATGGGTTTCCTGCCGCAGGCGATGCTCAACTACCTGGGCCGCATGGGCTGGTCGATGCCCGACGAGCGCGAGAAGTTCACCCTGCGGGAGATGATCGAGCACTTCGATATCCTGCGCGTATCCCTCGGCGGGCCGATCTTCGATTTGGAAAAACTCTCCTGGCTGAACGGCCAGTGGCTGCGCGAGCTGCCGGTGGAGCGCTTCGCCGAAGAAGTGCAGAAGTGGGCGTTCAATCCCGCGTATCTGATGAAGATCGCACCGCACGTGCAGCAGCGCGTGGAGACCTTCAGTCAGATCGCACCGCTGGCCGGTTTCTTCTTTTCCGGCGCGCTGAGCCTCGATAGCGCGTTGTTCGCGCATAAGAAACTGGATGAAGCCCAGGTGCGTCAGGTGCTGCAGTTGATCCTCTGGAAGCTGGAGGCGCTACGGCATTGGGAGAAGGAGCGCATCACCGGCTGTATCACGCAGGTCGCCGAGCACCTCGGTCTCAAGCTGCGCGATGTGATGCCGTTGATGTTCGCGGCGATTACCGGGCAGGCGAGTTCGGTGTCGGTGCTCGATGCCATGGAAATCATCGGGCCGGATCTGACCCGCTTCCGGCTGCGCAATGCGTTGGAGCTGCTTGGCGGCGCGTCGAAGAAAGAAGCCAAAGAGTGGGAGAAGCTGCTCGCGGTGATCGGCTGATCGCCCCGCAGATCGAGGCCGCGCCCCGTTACGCGGGCGCGGCATGCGAGGGCGGCGGCATGGCGCCATTCGTCGGCGTTAAGTATTTGTTCCTGTTGCCAAAAACTTCGAGGTCGCGGTCGAAAATAATGTTGACACTGCCTAGGTGCGCCCCTAATATGCGCCCCGTCCTCGAGATGGGGCTATAGCTCAGCTGGGAGAGCGCTTGCATGGCATGCAAGAGGTCGACGGTTCGATCCCGTCTAGCTCCACCAATCTCGATTGCCACGCCGGTCATTTGATCGGTCGCCTTTGAAGGGCTTGCGTCCCCTTCGTCTAGTGGCCTAGGACACCGCCCTTTCACGGCGGTAACAGGGGTTCGAGTCCCCTAGGGGACGCCATTTTTCAGCTGCTGCACGATGTGTAGCGCACGTCGCGAGACGCTAAATCCGGGGCTATAGCTCAGCTGGGAGAGCGCTTGCATGGCATGCAAGAGGTCGACGGTTCGATCCCGTCTAGCTCCACCAATTCCACGCGCTTCGGCAAATTTGCCGGATCGTATCGAAGGTTTCGTCCCCTTCGTCTAGTGGCCTAGGACACCGCCCTTTCACGGCGGTAACAGGGGTTCGAGTCCCCTAGGGGACGCCATTTTATTGCCCGTCTTGGGCTTCAAGGGGTCATTCCATCATGGAGTGGCCCTTTTGTTTTTTGGCGTCGAAAAAACTCCGTCCCGTCTCTGCGTCATTTTTCTGCATACTTCGGCGTTCTGAATGGCAGGGCATAGCGGTGCCTTGCTAGGGGTGACAGCGGGGCTCGGCTGGTTTTTCATGCACACTGCGGCGTTAACGCAAGGGGAACATCATGGGGTGGGATCTGGCGGATGCGTTCGTCATCGAGCTGGATGTCGGCGCCGAACATATCGACGAACTCGGTCATGCCAACAATGCGGTCTACGTGTCGTGGTTGGAAAGCTGCGCCTGGCAGCATTCGCGTAGCCTGGGGCTCGGCCTGGAAGACTACCGCCGGCTGAATCGCGCAATGGCGGTGCTGCGCCATGAGATTGATTATCTGGCCGCCGCGTATCAGGGCGATCATCTGTGCTTGGCAACCTGGATCGTCGAGTCCGATCAGCGGTTGAAGATGAAGCGGCATTTCCAGCTCGTACGGCTGGCGGACGGGGTGACGCTGCTGCGCGCGCAGACTACGTTCGTGTGCATCGAGATGTCCACTGGCAAGCCAAAGCGCATGCCGGCGGAGTTCATCCAAGGCTATGGCCGCGCGTTGATCGAACCCTATCCGCTCGGGCTCTGACCGGAAGCAGGCTCGCCCAGTCACGGTGTTGCTCGTATGATGCAGCGCCGACCGTGGTGGTCGCTTCCTTCGTCGGTAACTTCGCTGCCGTGAGCCAGAGCAAGTCCCGCAAGATCATCCATATCGATTGCGATTGCTTCTATGCCGCGATCGAGATGCGTGACGACCCGGCATTGGCCAATCGGCCGCTGGCGGTCGGCGGTGCCGCCGATCGGCGCGGAGTCATCGCGACGTGCAACTACGAGGCGCGCGCCTACGGCGTGCGCTCGGCGATGGCTTCGGCGCATGCGCTAAAGCTCTGTCCCGACCTGCTCATTCTGCGCCCGCGGATGGATGCCTACCGGGAGGCCTCGCGGGAAATCCATACGATCTTTCGTACCTATACCGACCTGATCGAGCCGCTGTCACTGGACGAGGCGTATCTAGACGTATCGGCCTGTGAGCATTTCTCCGGCAGTGCCACGCGCATTGCTCAGGACATTCGCCGTCGCGTCTGGCAGCAGCTGCGCATCACCGTCTCGGCCGGCGTGGCGCCGAACAAGTTCCTGGCCAAGATCGCCAGCGACTGGAACAAGCCTGATGGGCTGTTCGTGATCACGCCGGGCGAGGTGGAAGATTTCGTCAGGGAGCTGCCAGTCAATCGTCTGCACGGCGTCGGCCGGGTGACTGCCGAGAAGCTCGCCCGACTAGGCATTCGCAGCTGCGGCGATCTGCTTGCCTGGGACAAGCTGCAGCTGGTGCGTGAGTTCGGCGCCTTCGGCGAGCGGCTGTGGCACCTCGCTCGGGGGATCGATGAACGCCCCGTGCAGGTGGAAAGCCGACGGCAATCGGTCAGCGTCGAGCAGACCTACGATCAGGACCTGCCGGATCTCGCCGCCTGCCGTGCACAGCTGCCCGAACTGCTGGCGCAGCTCGAGCGACGGATGGCGCGGCTGGACAGCGGCTACCGGGCGGGTAAACCGTTCGTCAAACTTAAGTTCCACGACTTCACTCAAACCACCCTGGAGCAGGCCGGCGCCGGCCTGGCGCTGGAGGATTACGCCGATCTGCTTGCCGGCGCATTCGCCCGCGGGGCGCGGCCGGTTCGGCTGATCGGCGTCGGGGTGCGGCTGATCGATCTGCGCGCGGGCTTCGAACAGTTGAAACTGTTCTGACCGTCATTGCGGTCGCGGCGGCGAATTAAAGGGGGGATTGCCCGGCCTGCCTGTACCGAGGTCCCCGAAACTGTCTGAGGACGTTCTGCACAGTCTGTGCCAGCAGGTTGAGCGCGGCGTGGAGCGGGCGTTCAGGTCGACGCGAGCGCGTTGGCGCGCGCGAGGTTGGTGCGCAGACCGGCTGATCTGCGCGGTTTTGGCACAGCTCAGCCTTGTTCGGGCCAGAAACGTACCGCGGTGCCGTCACTGGGCCACAGGCGCAGCTGGTCGATGTTAGAGACATCCCAGCGTTCTACGCGCGAGAGGACGTCGAGGAAGTGCTGTTCCTGCTCCATGATCTCTTCGGCGCATAGCTTGCGCGTGCTGCCCAGATTGCTGAAGCGAATCCGCTGACCGTCGAGTTCATAGCTGCCGAACCAGTGGTTGCAGCCGGCATTGCCGTACGCGCGACCGTCGCTGAGCGTGAGTGAGACGGGCGTGCGTCCGATCACCGGGTCGTCGCCGATCCATTCGGCGATGTAGGTGACGTCCTTCTGCAGCTTCAAGGGCTCGACGGCGCAGCCCGCGAGACCCACGGCGAGCAGGGTAGCGGTAAGGGTGTGCGAAACGTTCATTTGGCCTCCTGGCAGTTCGAGCAAAAATGGCCGCCGTCCCGTTCGCGCCAACCGAGCTCGACGATGCGCGCCTGCGCCGCCGGTGCGCGCGCCGACTCGCCGAGCGCGGCGTCCACGGCGAATTCGAAGTCGAGACGTTTGCCGCAGCCGTCGCAATCGACCTGCCAGTTGAGGATCGCCAGCTCGCGGAACACTGGGCCGCGGCAGACCGCTACCCATTGCCCGGGCGGGCTGATCAGGTGGCGGACTTTGTCCACGGTCAGGCGTTGCGACAGATCGCGGCTGCCCTTGAGTGTGACGATCAGTACGTCGCCAGTGCGGATCGAGCCACCGTTGCCGGTGACCTGGTAGCGGCCCGGCGCCAGGGCGCGGCATTCAGTGAGGGTGTGCGCGGGATTGAGCAGGGTGTAGCGGAAGTCGTGTTCGGCCATGACTCGGGATCGGCAAGAGAATCAGGCGGCCATGCTACCACGTCGCCCCGCCGCGCCGGGCGGTGGGGCGAGCGGGGTCATTGCGCTGTGGCGGCTTGCGCGGTACCGAAGGTCTGCTCGAAGAAGCGCTGCATGTCCGCCCAGGAGCGTTCGTCCGCAGCCTTCTGGTAGGCCACGTCGAGGCCGTCTTTCTGGTGCGTGTCGGCAGCCGGGTTGCTGAAGCCGTGCTTCGCGCCGGGCAAGCTGACGAACTGGTAGTCGGCGCCGGCCTTGACCATTTCCACGTTCAGCGCGGCGATGTCATCGGTGCTGATCATGCTGTCCTCGCTGCCATGCTCGACCAGCACGCGCGCCTTGATGCTGCCCGGTACGGCGCGGGTCTCGGTGGCGAGCGCGCCGTGGAAGCTGACCACGCCTTCCAGCGGTACGCCCTGGCGTGCCATGTCCAACACCACCTTGCCGCCGAAGCAGTAGCCGATGGCGCCGAGCTTGGCGGTGTCGGTCTGCGGTTGCGCCTTGAGCAGGTCGAGCCCGGCGACGAAGCGGTTCCGGGCGACGTCGGCATCCTTCAGTGCGGCCTGCATGAAGGCCATCGCGTCCTTGGGGTGTTCGGTGTTCTTGCCCTCGCCGTACATGTCGATGGCCAGAGCGCTGTAGCCGAGTTCGGCGAGATCGCGCGCGCGGCGCTTGGCGTAGTCGTTGAGCCCCCACCATTCATGCACCACCACGATGCCCGGCCGCGGGCCGTCAATGGCGTCGTCATAGGCGAAGTAGCCCTTCATCTGCGTGCCGTCGGCGGCGGTGTAGGGGATTTCCTGGGTCTGGACCGCGGCGTTGGCGGTGAGGCTGGCGACCATGAGCAGGCCGAACAGGCTATGGCGCATCGGGGACTCCTTGACGGGCGAGCGGATGGGCAATGGGTGGTGTGTCACAAGAATAGCGGCTGTTGGACTGACTGCGGGCGCAACGGTTCGGCAGGCACCAGGCCGTAGCCTGGAACCTGCGCGTCGTGCGCTTACCAGCCCGGTACGCCGTGCATGTCCGGCAGTTTGTGGGCGATGCCCTTGTGGCAGTCGATGCAGGTGGCCTCGCCGCTGGCCAGCGCGGTGGAGTGGAACTTGGCGGCGCGCGGGCTCTGACGGGTGAAGTCCATGTAATCGAAGTCGTGGCAGTTGCGGCACTCCAGCGAATCGTTGGCCTTCAGCCGCGCCCACTCGTGCTCGGCCAGCTCGCGGCGCTTGTCGAGGAACTTCTCGCGGGTGCTGATGGTGCCGAAGATCTTGCCCCAGACCTCCTTGGACGCTTGCATCTTGCGCGCGATCTTGTCGGTCCATTCATGCGGCACGTGGCAGTCCGGACAGGTCGCGCGCACGCCGGAGCGGTTGCTGTAGTGGATGGTGTCCTTGATCTCCACGTAGACATTGTCTTCCATCTCGTGACAGGAGATGCAGAAGGCCTCGGTGTTGGTGGCTTCCAGCGCGGTGTTGAAGCCGCCCCAGAACACGATGCCGGCGATGAACCCGCCGAGCACCAGCGCGCCCAGGCTGTAATGCACGCTCGGGCGGCGCAGGACGGTCCAGTAGCGCTTGAGAAACGGCAGTATCGACTTCATCGGCGGGCCCTCACGGTGTGTTGCCGGGTTGCGAGGTTTCCCGGTACAGCAGTTCGTCGATGTTCTTGAACTCGTTCTCCACCAGCGGCTTCACGTCCTGCTGCGGTACGTGGCACTGCGTGCAGAAGTAGCGCCGTGGCGCCACGGCGGCCAGGGTCTGTGCGTCGCGGTCGGTGTAGTGGGTGATGCTGATCATCGGCGACTGAGTGCGCGCGCTGTTCTCCCGGCTGTGGCAGGACAGGCATTTGTTGGCGTTCTTGTCGACGTGATAGCCGCGAATGGTATGCGGGATGGTCGGTGGCTGCTCAGGGTAGTTGCGCTCGCGGCGCAGGTCCTTGTTCTCCTCGTCGTGCAAGGGCGGCGGGGTGAACTCCTGGGTCAGCGTCCCGCCGGGACGACGCCCGTCCGGCGCGGGGGCGTCCAGCGGATAATTGGTTTCGGCGGCGATGGCCAGGCCGAACACCGCGAGCAGGCTCAGCGGCAGAAAACGGAATTTCATGGCGGCTCTCCTCAGGCGATGCTGACCACTTCGATCTTGACGGCGCATTTCTTGTAATCGGTCTGCTTGGAGATCGGGTCGGTGGCGTCGAGAGTGACTTTATTGATCAGTTTGTTGGCGTCGAAGAACGGCACGAACACCAGACCCTGCGGTGGTTTATTGCGCCCGCGGGTTTCCACCCGTGCCTGCATTTCGCCGCGCCGGCTGATCACTTTCACCACGCTGCCGCGCCGCGCGTTGAGCTTGCGTGCGTCCTCGGGGTGCATGTAGACGAGCGCGTCGGGTACCGCACGGTGCAGTTCGTCGACCCGCTGGGTCATGCTGCCGGTGTGCCAGTGTTCCAAGACGCGGCCGGTGCTGAGCCAGAACGGGTAGTCGGCGTCGGGCACCTCGGCGGGCACCTCGTAGGGCAGGGCGAAGATGATCGCCTTCTTGTCCGGGTAGCCGTAGAACTGCACGCCGCTGCCTTTCTCGACGTAGGGATCGTGGCCTTCGCGATAGCGCCAGCGGGTTTCCTTGCCGTCGACCACCGGCCAGCGCAGGCCTCGCTCTTCGTGGTAGGTGTCGAACGGCGCCAGGTCGTGACCGTGGCCGCGACCGAACTCGGCGTATTCCTCGAACAGGCCCTTCTGCAGGTAGAAGCCGAAGGCCTCCGCCTCGCGGTTGCGAAAGCCGGTGGCGATATCAGCGGCGGGGAAGCGGTCGACCTTGCCGTTCTTGAACAGCACGTCGAACAGCGTCTTGCCCTTGAGTTCCGGTGCTTTGGCCAGCAGTTCTGCGGGCCAGACCTCGTCGACGCTGAAGCGTTTGGAGAATTCCACCAGCTGCCAGAGATCCGAGCGCGCCTCGCCGGGCGCATCGACCAGCTGATGCCAGAACTGCGTGCGGCGCTCGGCGTTGCCGTAGGCGCCTTCCTTTTCTACCCACATGGCGCTCGGCAGGATCAGGTCGGCGGCCTGCGCCGAGACGGTCGGATAGACGTCGGAGACGATGACGAAGGTCTCGGGATTGCGCCAGCCCGGCAGGGTTTCCTGCATCAGGTTGGGGCCGGCCTGGATGTTGTTGGTGACCTGCGTCCAGTACACCTTGAGCTTGCCGTCCTTGAGCATGCGGCTCTGCTCGACGGCGTGGAAGCCGGGCTTTTCCTGGATGGTGCCTTCGGGCAGCTTCCAGATCTTCTCGGCGGTGGCGCGGTGCTTGGGATTGGCCACCGCCATGTCCGCCGGCAGACGATGGGAGAATGTGCCGACTTCGCGCGCGGTGCCGCACGCCGATGGCTGGCCGGTGAGCGAGAAGGGGCTGTTGCCCGGCTCGCTGATCTTCCCGGTGAGCAGATGGATGTTGTAGATCATGTTGTTCGCCCAGACACCGCGGGTGTGCTGGTTGAAACCCATCGTCCAGAACGACATGACTTTGGTCTTCGGGTCGGCGTACAGCTCGGCCAGCGCGCGCAGGCGCTCGGCCGGTACGCCGGATTCCTGTGCCGCGTGTTCCAGGGTGTAGGGTTTGAGGAACTCGGCGTAGTCCTCGAAGCTGATGTCGCTCCAAGTGTTGGCGACCTTGGCGTTCTCCGCCTTCAGCTCGCGCGGGTCGGTGGGGCGCAGGCCGTAACCGATGTTCTGCGCTCCCTTGGCGAAGCGGGTGTGCTTATCGATGAAGTCCTTGTTAACCGCGCCGCTCTGAATGATGTGGTTGGCGATGTAGTTGAGGATCACCAGGTCGGTCTGCGGGTTGAACACCATCGGGATGTCGGCGAGCTCGAAGCTGCGATGCTCGAAGGTCGACATCACCGCGACTTTCACGTGCGGCGCGCTCAGGCGGCGGTCGGTCACGCGCGTCCACAGCACCGGGTGCATCTCGGCCATGTTCGAGCCCCAGAGCACGAAGGCGTCGGCCACTTCGATGTCGTCGTAGCAGCCCATCGGTTCGTCCATTCCGAAGGTGCGCATGAAGCCGAACGCCGCCGAGGCCATGCAGTGGCGGGCGTTGGGGTCGATGTTGTTAGAACGAAAGCCGGCCTTCATCAGCTTGTTGGCGGCGTAGCCTTCCCAGATCGTCCACTGACCGGAGCCGAACATGCCGATGGCTTCCGGGCCGCCGGCCTTGAGTGCGGCCTTGTATTTCTCTTCCATGATGTCGAACGCCTGCTCCCAGCTGATCGGCTGGAACTCGCCCTGCTTGTCGAACTGGCCGTCCTTCATGCGCAGCAGGGGCTGGGTCAGGCGGTCGCTGCCGTACATGATCTTCGACAGGAAGTAGCCCTTGACGCAGTTGATGCCGCGGTTGACCTCGGCCTTGACGTCGCCGTGGGTGGCCACCACGCGGTTCTCCCGGGTGGCCACCATCACACTGCAGCCGGTGCCGCAGAAACGGCAGGGCGCCTTGTTCCAGTTCAGGTTGGTGGCGTCCGCTTCGGTGACGAGGTTGGCCGCGCTGGTGGCGATCGGCATGCCGGCGACGGTAGCGGCGATGGCAGCCGCGTTGGCCTTGGCGAATTGACGACGGGTCATGCTCATCAGGCTTCTCCTTCGAGGCCGAGAAGTTCTTCGTGGTAGATCAGGGCGGCGTTGAGTACGCCTGGCAGCTGCTGGATCTGGTCGATGGCGTTCAGGATGTGGCGTTCATGCTCGGCTTCGAGCACCACCACCAGCTTGCCGGCAGTGCTTTCCTGGTGCAGTTCGAGGTTCGGCAGGCGGCGCAGGTTGGCCTTGACCGCCGGCAGCACTTCGGGGCGGCAATGCACCAGCAGGCTGGCGATATGCAGGGTGTGATCCATCGGTAATGTTCCGGCTGATCGATGAGTTCGGGACGCGAGCCCCGGCGAGAAACACGGATAGCGCGGCGCTTGTCAGGCCGGTCCCGGCGGACCGAAGAACATCTGCGAAATCCAGACGATGAAGCCGTACCCGCTGACCAGCGCGATGCTCAGCAAGGGGAACAGGAAGACGATGAGGAAGATGAACAGGCGGGTTTCATCGCGCTTCTGCGAGGGCGACGAGTCAGGCGTATCGGGTGTTGTTGTCATTTTCGTACTCCGAACCGACGTGCAAGGCAGTCTAGTCAGTGACCTCCGGATGGCAATCGGCGTTCATCCGATTAGCGCGCGTCGCACGCTCCGCCGCGTGAACAGCAGTGGGCGCGCAGATTAATCCTGACAGCGCAATGTTGCGACTTTTCGACGCAGGGGCGAGGGGTTTTATCGGATTCGCGCGACGTGGTGCCGCTTTGGTCACGGTTACATTCGGTAATGCATTCTCGGGCGCGACGGGCAGGGAACGGTCGCCGGAGCGGCGCTGCGCCGTTACTCGACGCGTTGCTGGCCGGTGAAGACCAGCGTCGTCCGGCAACTGCGGCAGATGTAGCGACGGCCCTTGCGCACCAGGGCATGGCGTTGTGCGGTGAAGGGGAAGTCGCGCTCCGTGCACGCGCAGCGATACAGGTACAGCGTGCGCTGGCGTCGGACGATCGTGTAGCTGTGGCAGCGCTCCGGCGGTAGTTCGTAGACCCCCTGCATGATCAGCCGCCACTCCGCGCCATGTGGCTGAATGTTCGGGCCGAAGACGCGGTGGGCAATCAGGTGGGCAACTTCGTGGGCAACGGTCTGCCGGAGAAAGTGCTCGCTGTTCTCCCGGTACAGCTGCGGATTGAAGCGCAGCAGATTTTCCTGCAGGTGCGCCACGCCGGCCTTCTGTCCGCGCAGGCGGAAGCTCACCTGCGGGCGTTCGAAGCGTTGCTTGAAAAAGGCCTCGGCTTGCTGGTAACAGGCTTCGACACGGGCGTTGAGTCGTTCGGGCATGGGGGCTCCACCGCGGGTGGGGCATTATGCCAAAGCCGGCTTCAGCGCTGCAGGCCCGGCGGCTCCTGGCGCGGACGCTCCTCCTGGGTGCCGTAGCTCTGATCCTGCACCAGATCGCGCTCGTAGTTCGGGTCGAGTACCAGCATCCAGAACAGGATCATCGGTATCTTGATGTTGACCAGCACCAGCAGGCCGACGCCCCAAGCGCTGGCGGCATAGAGAAAGCTGTTGCGGCTGTCGAGGCGCATGAACGTCGGCAGGCCGACCAGCAACAGATAAGTCGCATAGAGTCCGGCGGCAATCAGCACGACGAGCGCGAGCCAGCGCGTCGGATACAGCGCGCCCAGGCCGGCGAGGAAGAATGGCGTGATGACGTAGGCGGTGAAGCCGACGCATTGGTTGAATGTCGGTCGCGCCTCGAACGAGCGTGACATCCAGCGCAGAAACCAGCCCATGACAAAGGTGCCGAGGATGATGCTCAGGTAGATCACCACGCTCAGTTGCAGCGCGCTGCGTGTATCCAGGCGGATGCGCTCGTCCTCGACCAGGCTCCAGCCCACCAGACGTGTACCGATGAACATGCAGACCGCCGGCAGCAGGGCGAACAGCAGCAGATGCAGCAGATAGTTGGAACTGTTACTGGCCTCGTCGCGCCGGATGTCGGTCCACGCCTTGTCAGGGCGGGTCAGCAAGGTGAACAGGTGCGGGGTCATACCGAGTCTCCATCTGCGTGCGGGAGAGGCCGGCCGCCGTAGCGGGCGCGGTCGCGTTACAGATGTAGAACGGCGGATGCCGCAAGGGTTTCGCCACCATACATGCAAGGGCCGCCCACGGCGGCCCCTGTTGGATGCCGCTGAACGCTCAGCGCACGTAGACCGGCCCGAAGCCCATGCCCCAGGTGATCACCGAGATCGCGATGATCGCCACCAGCACTACCAGCCCGACGGCCAGCACCGAGCTGGAGAACATGAAGCCCTCGTCCTCCGGGATGTTCATGAACTTCGGCAACCCGACGTAGAGTAGGTAGGCGGTGTAGCAGATCGCCGCGGTGCCCACCAGCATGAACAGCCAGACATGCGGGTATAGCCCCGCCAGACCGCCAATGAACAGCGGCGTTGCGGTGTAGGCGGCGAAGGCGATGCATTGGCTGAGGGTCGGACTGGCGTCATAGGTACGCGCCATCCAGTGGATGAAACCACCCATGACCGCGACGCCCGCGAGCATGGCGAGGTACGAGAGGATCACCAATTGCAGACAGCTCGCTTCGGTCAGCCTGACCGGCTCGCCACCGCCGATGCTCCAGCCGACCTGGGTGGCGCCGATGAAGGCGGATATCGCGGGAATGGCCGCCAGTAGCAGCACATGTCCCAGGTACATACGGCCTATGGATTCATTCTCGCCGCGGATCTCACGCCATTCCTGACCGGGATGGGTGAACAGGCCCCACACGTGATTGATCATGCCAGCGTCTCCTCTGCTATTGGTCGGCCGCGGCGCCTGGCAATTCGTCCGAGCGACGGCAACGTGCGACCTTATGCCGCAGTATAGGGAGGCATGCCGAGGATGCAGGCGCTTGGTTAGAGCGAATCGAAGCTAGGTGGTCAACGGTAATAGCGTTGCAGAATTTCCAGCGCCAGATTGATCGATTGCAGGCGCTGCGTGCTGCCGCCGCGGTCGGGATGATGCTGGCTCACCAGCTGGCGGTAGCGCTGCTTGATGATGTGCATGTCCAGCGGCTGGGCGAGGCGATCCAGCTCGAACAGCTCCAGCGCCGCGCGTTTGTCCTCGTCGCCCTGCATGCGGGTCCAGAAGCTGGCCAGCAGGCGTTCGACGGCGGGCTCGTCGGTGTCGCGCAGGTTGCTGAGGTCCAGGTAGTAGGCGCGCAGCGGGTCTTCTTCGACCAGCGCGTGGGTGCCGGCGTCGTAGGGATGCAGCTGGATGCAGAGCGCCGTGATGTGCAGATGGCCGCCGGCATCCCGCCAGAGCTGGTCGCGCAGTTGATAGAGCGCGTTGAACAGCAGAAAGTGGGTGCGGAACAGCACCAGCTTGTCGGTCAGCGGCAAGTGGGGAATGTGCGTGCAGTGGCGCCGCTTGAGCTGCTGGATCAGCTCGAATTCGCTGAAGCCTTGCGGCTGCTCGCGCAGCAGGATGAGCAGTTGCGCTGGCAGGTCCATCGCGGGGGAGAGGTCGTCCATGCGCGCAGCCTAGCACAGCGTATCCCCGGCCAAGTCTGCGGCGCTTCACAGCGTCGCGCCTGCCGGATGGGCTGGGGCCGCACGCGCTTTGCGCGTAAAATGCGCGGCTTTCGCATTCCTCCGGATTTCCAGCATGGGCACCCTTTCGGTCAACCAGAACAAACTGCAGAAGCGCCTGCGCCGCCTGGCCGGCGAGGCCGTCACCGACTTCAACATGATCGAGGACGGCGACAAGGTCATGGTCTGCCTGTCCGGCGGCAAGGACAGCTACACCATGCTCGACGTGCTGCTCTATCTGCAGAAGGTCGCGCCGATCAAGTTCGAGGTCGTGGCGGTCAACATGGACCAGAAGCAGCCGGGCTTCCCCGAACACGTGCTGCCCGAGTACCTGAAGGGCCTCGGCATCGAGTACCACATCATCGAGAAGGACACCTACTCGGTGGTGAAGGAGAAAATTCCGGAAGGCAAGACCACCTGCTCGCTGTGTTCGCGCCTGCGTCGCGGCACGCTGTATACCTTCGCCGACGAGATCGGGGCGACCAAAATGGCGCTCGGGCATCACCGCGACGACATCCTGGAAACCTTCTTCCTCAACATGTTCTACGGCGGCACGCTCAAGGCCATGCCGCCCAAGCTGCTCTCCGATGACGGCCGCAACGTGGTGATCCGTCCGCTGGCCTACTGCAACGAGGCGGATATCGAGGCCTACTCGAAGATGAAGGAGTTCCCGATCATCCCCTGCAACCTCTGTGGCTCGCAGGAAAACCTGCAGCGCCAGGTGGTCAAGGAGATGCTGCAGGAGTGGGAGCGCAAGTCGCCGGGGCGCACCGAGATCATGTTCCGTGCGCTGCAGAACGTGGTGCCCTCGCAGCTGGCCGACCGCAACCTGTTCGACTTCAAGAGCCTGCGCATCGACGACAGCGCCACACCGCGCTTCGTCGACGTGATGAGCCTGTAACCAGCGCCGTGCCTGCTCGCGCCGGGCCGCTCAGGCGTCCGGCGCGCCGTACAGTCGCTTGCTCCAGTCTTCCACCGCGTTGACCTCCAGCCGCCGCTCCACCAGCTTGCGCCAGTTCGGCACCAGCGGCAGCTCGGCCAGTTCCTGCAGGGCGGCGTGGTCGAGGGTGTGGCGGTAGAGCACGTCCATCACCCGCGTCAGCGACCAGCGCGGGTAGGGGCGCTGCTCCAGCATCAGGCTCTGTCCAGCCTGCAGCTCGCCGGGCTCCAGCACTTGGTAATACCAGCCGGTCATGCCGCTCTGCTGCACGCGCAGCGCCATGTCGGCGACACCGAAACGATCGTTGAGCTTCCAGCACGGCTGGCGCGACTGAGCCACCTGCAGCAGCACGTCGCCGCAGCGCAGCACGTCGCCCAGGCACAGATCGGCCTCGCTGAGCCCGCGGGTGCTGATGTTCTCGCCGAACGCACCGGGCTGTTCGAGCACCGGCAGTCGGCCGAGCTGCTCGATCCAGCGCCGGTAATGCTCGTAGGGATAATGATGCACGGCCTTGTGGATGCCGCCATGCACGCGTCGATCGCCCTGTTCGTCGCCAGTCAGCCCCTCGACACCGACTGCCAGCGGCCCGACTACCGGTAGCTTGGCGATGGCGCTGTGGCTGCCCGGACGGGTATATGGGACGGCCTTGCCGACGAGCACGTGTTCGATTCTGGCCAGTTGCATGCGCGGCTCCTTGGCTGAGTAGTAGGTCGGGCGGGCGCGGCGACGCTTGGCCTGGCCGCAGGCTCCGGCTATGGTCTGCGTTCGTCCTCAGCCTGGAGAAGTCCGGTGTCCCTGACCGCCAGTTACGACCCGCAGAACATTTTCGCTCAGATCATCCGCGGCGACGCGCCCTGCTACAAGCTCTACGAGGATGACGAGGTGCTCGCCTTTCTCGATCTGTTTCCGCAATCGTTCGGCCACACGCTGGTGATCCCCAAGCGCTCGGCGGCGTGCAACATCCTCGACGTGGACAGCGATGCGCTGGCGGCCGTGATGCGCGTGGTGCAGCAGCTGACCCGCGCGATCGTCGCCGAGCTGCAGCCGGACGGCGTGCAGGTCGCGCAGTTCAACGGCGCCCCGGCGGGGCAGACGGTGTTCCACATCCACATGCACATCGTCCCGCGCTACGCCGGCGAGGGGCTCGGCATCCACGCCGCAGGCAAGGCCGATCCGGCCGAGCTGGAAAAACTGCAGGTGCGTCTGCAGCGGCGCATCGCCGCGCTGGCCTGAGTCATGCGGCGAGGGTCGTGGCGCGGGGCGACCATCGCAGCAGGCAACAGGCACCAAAGTACTATTCGTGCCCCACGGGTGGCTTCGTAACCTGCGGGCATGATGCCTTCATTGCCCGCCCTCATCCGATCCCTTCTGCGCCTGACGCTGGTGCTGCTGCCGCTGTGCGCGCAGGCGCAGGAGCTGCCGGTGCTGACCCTCAGCGTGCTGCAGTTCGGCACGCCGCACTGGGAGCTGGAGCACCTCAAGCGCCAGCAGCTGGACCGAGCCAACGGCTTCGAGCTGCGGGTGCGGTTGGTGGCCGATGTGCCTGCCTCGCGGCTGGCGCTGTCCAGTGGCAGCGCCGACGGCGCGGTGAGCGACCTGCTCTGGGCCCAGGCGCGCTTTGAAGCCGGCGCGGCCTACCGCTACCTGCCGTTTTCCGCGCAGATCGGCGAAGTGCTGGTGCCCGCCGGTAGCGCCATACACCAGCTGGCGGACCTGCGCGGCAAGCGCCTCGGTGTTGCCGGTGGCCCCGACGGGCTGGGCTGGCGGTTGTTGCAGCAGGCGGCGGTAAGGCAGGGTATCGATCTGGCTCGGGAGGCGCAGGTGCAGTACGCCGCACCGCCGCTGCTCGGTCAGGCACTGCGCCGCGGTCAGCTGGACGCGCTGCTGACCTTCTGGCATTTCTCCGCGCGCATGCGTGGCGAGGGCGGGGTGCAGAGCGCATTCGGTCTGGCCGACCTGATGAAGTCGTTTGAGCTTGATACGCACTTGCCGGTACTCGGCTATCTGTTCCCCGAGCCCTGGGCGCAGAGCCACGAAGACCTGCTGCAGCGCTTCGCCCGCGCACTGCGCCAGACCAAGAACGAATTGGCTCGCGAGCCGGAACACTGGCAGGCGCTGCGTCCGCTGATGCGCGCCGAGAGCGACGCGGTGTTCGCCGCCTTGCGTGGCAGCTTTGTCGAAGGCATTCCGCCGCCATTGGATGCGGCGCGCCTCGCCGACCTGCAGCGACTGCTGGTGCTGACCGGCGCCGATCCGGCGAGGCTGATGCCAGCCACGGCGTTCCAGAGCGTGCCATGAGCGGCTCGCGCTGGGCCTGCTGGATCGCCCTGCCGGTGCTGCTGGCACTCTGGGCGGCGGTGGCGCTGGCGGTGCAGACGCCCTTGCTGCCGAGTCCGGCGGCGGTGCTCGATACCTTCCGGCAGGCCGTGCAGAGCGGCGAGCTGCCCGAACACCTGCTGGTGACCCTGCGCCGTGTGCTGTTCAGCTTCGCCCTGGCGATGACGCTGGGCACGCTGCTCGGCGTGTGGATGGGCCGTTCGCGGCTGGCCAATGCGCTGCTCGATCCGCTGCTGGTGCTGTTTCTCAACCTGCCGGCGCTGGTCACCATCATCCTGCTGTATGTCTGGTTCGGCCTGGTGGAGGCGGCGGCGGTGCTGGCGGTGGTGGTCAATAAGGTGCCGAACGTGGCGGTGACGGTGCGCGAAGGCGCGCGCAGCCTCGATCCCAAGCTTGAACAGATGGCGCGGGTCTATGGCTTCAGCCGCTGGCAGCGGGTCGTCGATGTCTGGCTGCCGCAGCTGTTTCCCT
The DNA here is from genome assembly GCF_036701605.1 of Pseudomonas sp. FIP_A4. Classification (NCBI taxonomy): domain Bacteria; kingdom Pseudomonadati; phylum Pseudomonadota; class Gammaproteobacteria; order Pseudomonadales; family Pseudomonadaceae; genus Pseudomonas; species Pseudomonas sp. FIP_A4. The sequence continues at coordinate 145,520 of NZ_JAYDXP010000116.1, forward strand.
ACCTGATGGCGGCGACGCGCGGCGGGCTGGCGCTGATCTGGAAGATTGTGCTGGTGGTGGAGCTGCTTGGGCGTTCGGATGGTATCGGCTTTCAGCTGCACATGGCCTTCCAGGTATTCGACGTGGCCAGCATCCTCGCCTACAGCCTGGCCTTCATCGCCGTGGTGCAGCTGATCGAGCTGGCGCTGCTGCAACCGTTGGAGCGGCGCGCCTCGGCCTGGCGCGAAGCGGGCGTGCGTCATGCTTGATCTACGCCTGGACGGCCCCGGCGTCGGCCATCCGGTACTCGGCGTGATCGAGGCCGAGGTGCGCGCCGGCGACCGCATCTGTCTGCTCGGCCCATCCGGTGTCGGCAAGACCACGCTGCTCAACGCCATTGCCGGTCTCGATCCGCAGCTCAGCTCGCTGATCCGCCGTCGTGTGGAGCTGCGCGTCGGCTATTTGTTTCAGGAGCATCGCCTGCTGCCCTGGCGCACGGTGCGGCAGAACCTTGCAATGGTCGGTGCCAGTGCAGCGGACAGCGAGCGGCTGCTGGCCGAGGTGGGGCTTGTTGGCGCTGGCGATTGCTTCCCGGAGCAGCTGTCGCTGGGCATGGCGCGCCGCGCGGCGCTGGCGCGCAGCCTGGCGATCAAACCCGACCTGCTGCTGCTCGACGAGCCCTTTGCCTCGCTGGACGCCGAACGCGCCGGCGAGCTGCGCCAGCTGATCACCCGTCTGCTGGATCAGCATCCCGACATGGCGATGATCTGCGTGACCCACGACCCGCGCGATGCGGATGAGCTGGCCAACCGCCTGTGGTACCTGAGCGGTACGCCGGCGACGCTGCGCTGTGACGAGCGCCTCTCCGGTTCGGCCAGCGCCAGCCAGATCAGCGCGCGGCTGCGCAGCGCCTGACGCGCTTCAACCGGCGACGAGCTGCGTCAGCGCATGCAGCAGCAGCCCGACCAGCCCGCCGACCAGCGTGCCGTTGATGCGGATGTACTGCAGGTCCTTGCCGACGCTCTGCTCCAGCTGCTCGACCAGCTCGCGGCTTTCCCAGTTCTCCACGCGTTCGGCGATGTAGGTGCCGATCTGCCCGCGATAGCGTTCCAGCAGGCCGGGTGCGGCGGCCAGCAGTTGTTCGTTGATCCAGTTGCGCATGGCCTGGTCGGCCGCCAGACCGTCGCCCAGGCCGCGGCACAGCGCGACGATGCGTCGGCCGATGCGAGAGTCGGTGCTAGCCAGATCGCTTTCCAGCCATTGCGTCAGCTCCGCCCAGAGGTCGCGGAAATAGGCGCTGGTGGCCGGGTGGTCCAGCAGCTGCGCGAGGATGCGTTCGACTTCCAGCGCATAATCCGGGTCCTGTTCCAGGCGCTCGATGTATTCGCCGACGTGCTCGTCGAAGCGCTGGCGGATTAGATGTTCCGGGTCGGCGGCGATTTCGGCGATCAGCGCGGACAGACCGTCTACGAACTTGTTGGCTGACCAGCCGCTGACCGGGCGACTCAGGCCCAGATAGCGCAGCGTGCGGATCTCCCGGCTGATGGCGTCCGCCACAAGCGCGCGGGTGTCCTCGTCCTGCATGATCGAATCCAGGCGCAACATCAGCTCGTCGAGCATCGCCTGATGCCGGCCCTGGCTGGTCAGCACGCGCAGCGCCTGGGCCAGCGGCGGGGCGAGGTCGAACTTGCGGACGCGGCCGATGACCTTGGCTTCGACGAAGGCGCGCACGCGCTCATCATGCAGCGCGGCGATGCCGAAATGCGCAACCCCGGTGAGCTGGCGGCCGACCGCTTCGGCATTCGCCGGATGGCGCAGCCAACCCGCCAGGCGCGCGGCGAGGTCCAGTTCCTGCAGCTTGGCCAGCACCAGCGGTGTGGCGAGGAAATGCGTGGTGATGAAACCCGACAGGCTCTGCCCGATGCGTGCCTTGCTGCGCGGAATGATCGCCGTGTGCGGGATCGGCAGGCCGAGCGGATGGCGAAACAATGCGGTGACGGCGAACCAGTCGGCGATTGCGCCGACCATTGCCGCTTCGGCGAACGAGGCGAGGTAGCCCCAGGCGGGATGCGCGGCCTCGAAGTGGGTCGCGATGACGTAGAGCAGGGCGGCCAACAGCAGCAGAAGGCCGGCGACCAGCTTCATGCGAGAAACCGGCGATTGCCAGGCGCTGATCAACAAACGCATGGGATTCCTCGTCGTTGATGGTGGGGCAGGTATGCAATAGACAGTGAAGCAGGGTTACGCGGTCGGTACGGGTAGCCGAAGGGCGTACCGCTTCGAAGGACGGATTCAGTCGGCCGGTAGTGTTGCGGTTCATGGGTGGGCTGAAGCCCACCCTACGGTCCGTTGTGAACCCGTAGGGTGGATGCCGCTTTTTACATCCACCGAAATGCCGAACGGCGGACGCGGTGTGATCAGAGCTGCTCTTCTTCCTCGCGGATCAGGACGTACTGACCTTCGGCGTCGCTCAGGCAGTCCCAGACATAGAACATCGAGACCTTGCCCGGCTGCTCGGTGACGGCCGCATAGTCGCCAGGCACGACGGTGAAGTAGGCGCCGGAGCCAGGCGCGGCTTCGCAGGCGATGCGAGCGACGACAAAGGCTTCCGGCGCGGTACCGTCGAAATAGTCGTCACGGTCCTTGGCGTCCCATTCGGCAGGTGCTTCAAAGGGGCCGCTAATGATGATGCGCGCGTCCCCGAGGTCCTGTTCTTCCGCTTCCTCGTCGTATTCGTCGGGGCGGTACAGGGTGCATTCCAGGGCGTCCGGGTTTTCGAGAATGGCCGCGCGGGATTGGGGGGTGAGTGTCTGCATGGAATCTCCGACTGCGGTTGGGTGTGAGCGGCCAGTGTGGTGGAGCCGCCAGGGCAGTGCAATCGGAAGCGTGGTCGCACGTTCCGGCCAAACCCCGCAGCGTCGGTGCAGCCCGGCGCCACGTGTGGCTTGCCTCGTCTGCCTTCAGGCGTGGAAATGGTCGACTTGGGTAATTCGCGGCCAGCAGACTGCCGCCCGCAGCGCTTTAGTCCTGATCGGCGAGACGTCGCAAGCGGCAGCCTTCTGACCGCCGGCAGGAGGCATGCCGAACGTCGCGCGGTTTGCCGTCTCCAATGGCTATCGACAGCCGAACCCGCAGACCCGAGGACGCCATGAGTCGCAACGACGATCAGCCGAACGAAGAACCCGATGTAACGATGACGAACGCCGGCGAGAAAAATCCCGGTGAGGATCCGGATTTCGACGACAAGCCGTCTCCTCCGATCGAGGATGATCGCGAGCCCGAAGTGCTGCCGGACGATCCCGATATCCTCGGCAACGATGGTTCCAGCGGGCCCGGCTGACGTCGCGTGCCTGACCTCTGGTAACGCGCAGAGCGGTCGCGCTTTTTGCGTGCTGGCGATCAATGCTTGGCCTAGGCTTGTCGCTTCGCTGTGTCGCCGAGGATTCGCCCATGCGCCTGCTGTCTGCCGTTTCCTGCCTGCTGATGCTGGCGGGCTGCTCGTCGTGGCAACCGCAACCGGAAGAAATCAAGCCGGTGCCCGCGGAGCGCGTCCTGGCCTTCCAGCAACCACTGGATAATGCCGGCGAGATAGTGGTCACACGGGATTTCGGCTGGCGCGGTGGCGGTTGTTACATCGCGCTGCTGATCGACAGAGAGCTGGCGGCGCGCATTCATGTCGGTGAGCGGGTGCGCTTTCAGGTGCCAGCGGGCGCTCGTATCGTCGGCATCGGCACTGACCCGCTGGATGACAGTCTGTGCGGCAAGCTGAGTCTACGCCGCGAGAAGCTGGCGAAGGTCGTGGCAGGGCAAACGCTGGAATTTCGTGTTATCAGCGGTAACGATGTCGGCTTCGACATCCTGCCCGTGGCCCCTGACGTCGGGCGCTAAGCTCGGAAGAAAAGCCCGTCAGATCGACGGGCTTTTTCATGCTGCTGCGCTTACTTGATAACGGTGCGTGCGGTCTTCAGGAATTCGGTCGCGTGCTCCCGTACCGCGTCGGCTTGTTGAGCTTCCGAGCTGATGTGAATCTCCTCAAGCGTGTCAGTCAGGCCGTCCATATCCTCGTTGATCTTTTCCAGCGCGTTTTGCAGCGTGTAGGTCAGCTCGTGGATTTCCTGCAGGCGTTCCGCTGTCGGTTCTTGTGCCAGGGCTTTTTCGAGTCGCTGGTTGTATTCGGAGAAATTGGCGACGGCCTCGGTCAGCGTGCGAGACGGAACGCCGTGAACCGGTGCGGCGCCGTCGTCGGCGAAGGTGCTGGAGGCGATGGTCGCGGCAAGTGCCAGAACGGCAGTCTGGATGAGCGTTTTCACGGCAGGTCCCTCTGGTAATGAGGGGCGCGAAAGTATCATCTGCCAATTCTGTCGCTGTGCAGCAGTGCACAGTTTGGCGCAGGCGAGCAGCCCTGGAGCGGGTGTCTAGCTGCTGCTCGATCGGTTTGGTCGCACCAGCGGCACGGTTGCTGCGATTTGCCCGTTAACCTGCGGCGGAGTAGCGTGGACATCCAACCCTGCGGAGATCAGCCATGAAGGCCCTGACCCTCGTCGCTTTGCTTGCACTGACATCACCCATTGTTCCGGCGGTGGCCAGTGAATGCCCGGCATTGCTGCAGCACGAACTGCCCAAGCTGCGTTCGAAGGAAACCATCGATCTTTGCCGGCAGTTCCAAGGTAAAGCGCTGGTCGTCGTCAATACCGCCAGCCACTGCGGTTTCACACCTCAGTTCAAGGGGCTCGAGGCGCTTTACCAGCGCTACAAAGGCCAGGGGCTGGAAGTGCTGGGCGTGCCGTCGGACGATTTCTTTCAGGAATCCGATGACGAGGCCGAGACGGCCGAGGTGTGCTATGTGAACTACGGCGTGACCTTCGCCATGACGCAGACGCAGCCGGTGCGCGGCAGCGATGCTACGCCGCTGTTTCGCCAACTCGCCGAACAGGCCGGCGTGGCGCCGCGCTGGAACTTCTACAAGTACGTCGTAGACCGCCACGGCCAGGTGGTGGCGTACTTTCCCAGCAAAGTGAAGCCAGACGACCCGCGTCTGCTGGCGGCGGTGGAGCAGGCGCTACAGCGCTGAAACAAAAAGCCCCGGTAGGACCGGGGCTTTTTTTGCATCAGAAGCGGTAGCTCAACGAAGCGCCAAAACCGTGGGCGCTGTTTTCGTAGGTGGCGTTGTAGTTTTGGACCAACGCCCCGTTCTGGTAAGACCTGCTCCGGTTGACCTTGGTGTCCTCCTCCCACAGGTAGGAGTAGGCCAGATCGACCGTGACGTCCTCGGTTGGGTACCAAGCCAGGCCGAAGCTAACCGCGGTGCGGTCGCCGGACGGGATGCGCGGCGAGCGATGGGTGTTGTTGGTCGGACTTTGGTCGAAGGCCAGGCCGGTGCGCAAGGTCCATTGCTGGTTCAGCTTGAAGGCTGCACCCAGCGCATAGGACCAGGTATCGTGCCAGTCCTGCTCCTCAACGATCGGCGCCAAGCTGCCTTGCAGGGGAGCCGGCACGCCTTCGTTCTCGATGATGATCGCCTCGAAGCGGCTCCAGCGCGTCCACATGGCGCCAGCATACAGGGTCCAACGGTCGTTCAACTCATGGGTGAGGGAGACGTCGACTGATTCCGGGGTGGTGAGGTCCAGCGATGCGTCGTACTTGCTGCCATTTGCCGCGCCAAAGCCCGCACCGCTGATCTTGGTGTCGCCTTCGAGGGTGTATTCGACCTTCGAGTGATAGGTCACGCCCATGCGCGTGTGCGGCGTGAACTCATAAAGCACGCCTGCGTTGAAGCCGACGGCAGTGTCGTCACCTTTGACCTTCACGCGCCCGTCGCCCGCCATACTGGGCGATGCGCTCTGCAGTTCACCGGTGATGCGGTTCAGTGTAGGGCCGAAGCCGACCGACAGCTTGTTATTGAAGCGGTAGCTGACGGTGGGTTGTACTGTGATTACGGCTACTTCGCTGTAATCGCCGAAGTAACGTCCTTGGAAGCCGCTTTCATAATCAGTCGCCAGGCCGAACGGCACATAGACGCCGACGCCCAGCGCCCATTTGTCATCGATAGGGTTGACGTAATAACCCATCGGCACTGCAGTGGCGGGCACCATGTCGCCGTCGTTGCTACCGGCAGTCGGTCCGTTTATCACGCCGCCGAGGGTAAAGGAGCCGGAAGCATCCTTAATATCTGTATTGGCCTTGATCGCCGCTGCGCCGAAGCTGACTTCTTCACGGGTCAGGCGGGACATGCCGGCCGGGTTGCCGAACAGGGTGGTGGCGTCGTCGGCCGAAGATGATCGGCCGGCGTAGGAGGTGCCCATGCCGCTGATGCTCTGTTCGTTCAGGGCGAAACCAGCGGCCATGGTCTGGCTGGACATTGCGCCCACGGCCAAGGCTAGAGCGGTCTTCAACCATGTTGTTTTCATTGTTGTACTCCTTAGAAAAAACGCGCCGGAACCTAGCAATCTTTTCTGACGAGCCGCAAATGAAACAGTGCAATTTTTCGTAAATCACACGACGATCGGTCGTGAAAAAACACGAGTTTAGGGTGAAAACCGAATATTCCGAACCTGACTGATCGGTCTGATGGCGCGCCGTCAGGCACGCGGCCGGGCGGGGTCGGTGATCCACTCGCTCCACGAGCCGGGATACAGGCGTCCCAGCGGATAACCCGCCAGACTCAGGGCGAACAGGTTGTGGCAGGCGGTCACGCCCGAGCCGCAGTAGGCGATCACCTCGCCGGTATAGCCGTGCAGCAGGCTTGCGAAGCGTTCGCGCAGCTGCGCCGGGCTAAGGAAGCGCCCGTCGGCCGCGAGGTTGTCGGTGAACGGCGCGCAGATCGCCCCGGGGATATGCCCGGCAACCGGGTCGATCGGCTCGACTTCGCCGCGAAAGCGCGGCAGCGCGCGCGCGTCCAGCAGTGGTTGGTCGAGCGTGTCGAGTTGGGCAAGCAGCTGCTGCGCCTCGATGATCAGACGATTGTCGGGCGCGCCGGAGAAGTTGCCGTTCCGTGCCATGGCTGGCTGTGTGTCGAGTGGCAGGCTGGCCGCGCTCCACGCCTTGAAGCCACCATCAAGCACGAACACGTCTTCGTGCTTGCCGAGCCAGGCCAGCAGCCACCAGGCGCGTGCGGCAAACGCGCCGGGGCCGTCGTCGTACAGCACGATCTGACTGTCGTTATCGATTCCCCAGCTGCGCAGGCGGGTGACGAGCTCCGCGGCGTCTGGCAGTGGATGGCGGCCGGTCACGCCGTTGATCGCCGGGCCGGAAAGGTCCTGCTCCAGATCGGCGAACTGCGCTCCCGGAATATGGCTCTGCGCATGGCTACGTCGGCCGTATGCCGGGTCCTCCAGCGCGAAGCGGCAGTCGAGAATGCGCAGTCGCGGCTGCTGCAGGCGTTCGGCCAGTTGCTGCGCGCTGATGAGTTGGGCAAGAGACATGGACGGGCTCCGGTCGGCGATGAGTGCTGCACACTAGCAGGCCGTGAGCGCCCGATGAATGCCCCCGGCGCGCGGCAGTCGCGATATATACTGCGCGCCTCGTTCGGCCGCGCGCCGGTCGTCAGCCGAATCAAGGAGGGCCGTGTGGCCATCGAAACTCAATGGGTACTGGATGATGCGCATCTGGCCCGCCTGTGCGCCGAGTGGCGGCAATTGCCCTTCGTGGCGCTCGATACCGAGTTCATGCGCGTCGACACCTTCTACCCGATCGCCGGTCTGGTGCAGATCGGCGATGGGCAATGCGCCTATCTGATCGATCCGCTGACAATAAAGGATTGGCAGCCGTTCGCCGGGCTGTTGCAGGACACTGCCGTGGTCAAGGTGTTGCACGCCTGCGGTGAGGACCTCGAGGTGCTGTCGCGTCTGACCGGGCAACTGCCGGCACCGCTGTTCGATACGCAGCTGGCCGGCGGCTACCTCAATCTCGGCTTTTCCATGGGCTATTCGCGCCTGGTGCACGCGGTGCTGGGACTTGATCTGCCGAAGGATGAAACCCGCTCCGACTGGCTGCAGCGCCCGCTGAGCGAGATGCAGATGCGCTACGCGGCGGAAGATGTGCAACATCTGGCCGAACTGTATGCCGCGCTGCTACCGCGCCTCAGCGAAGACAAGCGGCGCTGGGTGATGGAGGATGGCGCCGAGCTGGTTGCCAACCTGCAGCGTGAAACCGATCCGGACGAAGCGTATCGCGAGGTCAAACAGGCCTGGCGATTGCGACCGCAGCAACTTGCCGTGCTGCGTGTACTGACGGCCTGGCGCGAGCGACAGGCGCGTGCGCGCAATCAGCCGCGCAACCGCATCCTGCGCGAGGCGAGCCTGTGGCCGCTGGCGCGCACGCAACCGAAGGACTTGGTAGCGCTGGCGCGTATCGAAGACATGCATCCGCGCACGGTGCGCCAGGATGGCGAGGCGCTGCTCGAGCTGATTCGCCAGGCCGCCGCGCTGCCGGCGCAGGAATGGCCTGCCGCGTTACCCGAGCCGTTACCGCTGGAAGCGGCGTCCGTATTGAAGAAGCTGCGTGCGGTCGGCCAGCGCACGGCGAAGGAATTGGATATCGCGCCGGAGATCATGCTGCGCAAGAAAATTCTCGAGGCGCTGCTCAAGAGCGGCTATCCCGACGGTCCCTACAGTCTCCCCGAGTCGCTGCGCGGTTGGCGCCGCGAGCGCATGGGGCAGGCATTGCTCGACGTACTGGAAAAATCGCCATCATGAAACGCATCTGCTCCATCTATAAAAGTCTGCGCAAGAACGGGATGTACCTGTACGTCGACAAGCGCGACGCGCTCTCGCGCGTGCCCGAGGGGCTGCTCGCCGCATTCGGCACGCCACAGCTCGCGTTCGAACTGGTACTGACGCCGGAGCGCCAGCTGGCGCGCGAGGACATCGCCAAGGTGCTGGCCAATCTCGAGACGCAGGGCTACCACCTGCAGATGCCGCCGGCCGAAGACGATTACATCGAGCACCTGCCCGAAGAGCTGCTGCGCATGAATGATCCGCTGTGACAACGTTACGCAGTCGAGCTTGACCTGGATCGGGTTGCGAGCGGTTTTCCGGCCTATGCTGAAAGGCCCCTGAACAAAGGAGACGGTTCATGAACATCCAATCGTGGTTACTCGGTTCCCTGTTCGCTGGCCTGGCGCTGACGGCCCAGGCGCAAGACGCACCGGCCGCGGCCGAGAATTCCGCGGCCTGGCAGCAGCACTGGCAGCAGATGCAGGAGTATCGGCAGGCCTGGCAGGCGGCAAAGACCCCGCAGGAACGGCAGAAACTGCAGGCCGAACACTGGCAGAGCATGCAATCCGGCATGGGCATGATAGGCGGCTGCCCGATGGCTGGCGGTCCAGGCATGGGCATGAAGGGCGGCAAGGGCATGATGGGCGGGGGCATGATGGGCGCGCCGACCAAGGAGATGCTCGATCTGCGTATTCAGCACATGGAGCAGATGCTCGAGCAGATGCGCAGCCATCGTCAGATGCTCGACCAGTAATGATTCCGCGTGCTACCCGGACCGCGCCCTGCGGCCCGAGTAGCACGCCATCCGGCCGCGCTTGGCCCGCCACGGGCCAAGGGCTAGACTCGCAGTTTTGCCGGGAACCTCAGTCGTAATGGCCGCCAAAGTCGAACCCTTCTGGAAGCGCAAAACTCTTGCCGAACTCGATGCCGAGGAGTGGGAGTCGCTGTGCGACGGCTGTGGTCTGTGCTGCCTGCAGAAGCTCGAAGACGAGGAAGACGGCAGCGTCTACTACACGCGCATCGCCTGCAAGTTGCTGGATCTGGATAGCTGTCGCTGCAGCGATTACCCCAATCGCCGCGCCAGCGTGCCGGACTGCATCCAGCTCAATGCGCGGGATGCCGCGCAATTCAAATGGTTGCCGCCGACCTGCGCCTACCGTTTGGTCGCCGAGGGCAAGGATCTGCCGCTCTGGCACCACCTCGTCTGTGGCGACCGCAACGCGGTGCACGTCGAACGTATATCGCAAGCCGGTCGGATGCTCGCTGAAGGCAGCGTTGCCGAAGAGGATTGGGAGGATCACCTGATCTTCCGTGCCGGATGAGTCCGGCGCTTGTCTGATATCTATCTGTCCCCCCCAGTCCCGGAGTCACAGCCCCGATGCCCGTTCATCTGCTTTCCCTCCTTGCCGTTCTGCTGCTCGGCGCGACACCGGCGTGGGCCGGGCAGCGGGTCGATCTCGATTACCTCGTGCGTTTTTTCCCCGAGCAGGATCAGGCCGAAGTGCAATTGACGCTGGAGAAAGGCGAGGTAATACGCAGCCTCGATTTGAACCTCGGCGACGAGGGTTACTACAGCGACTTCCAGGCGGACGGCGAATGGCTGCAGCAGTCGCCTGAACGGGGCATCTGGCGGCCGGCCAAGGGTCAGGCCCGGCTGACCTACCGCGTGCGCATCAGCCATCCTCGCGACAATGGCCGTTTCGATGCGCGGATGACGGCGGATTGGGCGCTGTTTCGCGGCGATGATTTGGTGCCGGCGGCACGGCTCGATGAGGTGGAGGGTACGAAACTGGTTTCGCGCCTTAGCTTCGAGCTGCCGGAGGGTTGGAAAAGCGTGGAAACCGGCTGGCCGCGTATCGGCAAGAACCGCTTCCGTATCGACAACTCCGAGCGAATCTTCGATCGCCCCACCGGCTGGATGCTTGCCGGCAAGCTGGGCAGCCGCCGCGCACGGTTAGGCGAAACTGATGTCACGGTCGCCGCGCCGGTGGGCGAGGGCGTGCGGCGCATGGACATCCTCACACTGCTGACCTTCGTCTGGCCGGAGCTGCAGAACGTATTTCCGCGCGACCCGGACAAGCTGTTGATCGTCGGCGCCGGCGATCCGATGTGGCGTGGCGGGCTCTCCGCGCCGAATTCGCTTTACCTGCACGCCGACCGCCCGCTGGTCAGCGAGAATGGCACCAGCTCACTGGTTCATGAGCTGGTACACGTCTTCAGCCGCATCAGCGACACCGACCGCAGCGACTGGATCAGCGAAGGACTGGCCGAGTACTACGCGATCGAGCTGATGCGTCGTGCCGGCGGCATGAGCGAGGGGCGCTACCAGGCGGTGCGCGAGCACCTTGCGGAGTGGAGCCGCGGAATCACCAGTCTACGCACCGAGCGAGCCACCGGGCCGGTCACCGCCCGGGCGGTGCTGCTGCTGCAGGAGCTGGATCGGGAAATCCGCCAGCGCAGCAAGGGGCGGCATTCGCTGGACGATGTCAGTCGTGGGCTGATGCGTCTGGACAAGGTCAGCACCGATGATTTCATCGATATCACTGCGGCGCTACTCGGCGGTGCCTCCAAGGTGCTTGCCACGCCGCTGTTGCGTTGAGGTCGGCGCTGCGCAAACGCGCGTTGCGCCTGCGGTCAAATGGGTTGATTCAATCGCATTTATCCCCTATACCCGGTGCGCCGTGCCGATATAATGCGGCCCTTTGCCGATATCCGTTTGGATGGTTGCATAACAGCTCGCGGTGCCGTCGCACCGTGCCGTTTTGTGGCGTTCGGCCGCAGTCCTCTGGAAGAAATCTATGAAAAGCGCAGAAATCCGTGAAGCCTTCCTGAGCTTCTTCGAAGAGAAGGGGCACACCCGTGTGGCCTCCAGTTCGTTGATTCCGGCGAACGATCCGACGCTGCTGTTCACCAACGCCGGCATGAACCAGTTCAAGGACTGCTTTCTCGGCCTGGAGAAGCGCGCCTATACCCGCGCCACTACCAGCCAGAAATGCGTGCGTGCCGGCGGCAAGCACAACGATCTGGAAAACGTCGGCTACACCGCGCGGCACCACACGTTCTTCGAGATGCTCGGCAACTTCAGCTTCGGCGATTATTTCAAGCGCGACGCCATCACCTATGCCTGGGAATTCCTCACCTCCGAGAAGTGGCTGAACCTGCCCAAGGAAAAACTCTGGGTCACCGTCTACGCCACCGACGACGAGGCCTACGACATTTGGACTAAGGAAGTCGGGATTCCCGCCGAGCGCATGGTACGCATCGGTGACAACAAGGGTGCGCCTTACGCCTCGGACAATTTCTGGGCGATGGGCGATACCGGCCCGTGCGGCCCATGCACCGAGATTTTCTTCGACCACGGCGAGCATATCTGGGGCGGCCCGCCCGGCTCGCCGGAGGAAGATGGCGATCGCTACATCGAAATCTGGAACAACGTTTTCATGCAGTTCAACCGCACCGCGGACGGCGTCCTGCACCCGCTGCCGGCGCCGAGCGTGGATACCGGCATGGGGCTGGAACGCATCAGTGCCGTGCTGCAGCACGTCAACTCCAACTACGAAATCGACCTGTTCCAGCGTCTGCTCAACGCGGCAGCCGAGGCCATCGGTTGCGCCAACGAAGGCCAGGCTTCGCTCAAAGTGGTCGCGGACCACATCCGTTCCTGCGGCTTTCTGATCGCTGACGGGGTGACCCCGTCCAACGAGGGGCGCGGCTACGTGCTGCGGCGCATCATTCGCCGCGCCTGTCGCCACGGCAACAAGCTGGGCGCCAGAGGTAGCTTCTTCTATCGCATCGTTGCGGCGTTGGTTGCCGAAATGGGTGAGGCTTTCCCGGAACTGAAACAGCAGCAGGCGCATATCGAACGCGTGCTAAAAAACGAGGAAGAGCAGTTTGCCAAGACCCTCGAGCAGGGACTGAAGATTCTCGAGCAGGACTTGGCCGAACTGTCGGGCAGCATCATTCCGGGCGATGTGGTGTTCAAGCTGTACGACACCTATGGCTTCCCGGTGGACCTGACCGCGGATATTGCCCGCGAACGGGAGCTTACCCTTGATGAGGAAGGCTTCGAGCGCGAAATGCAGGCCCAGCGCGAGCGCGCCCGCTCGGCCAGTGCCTTCGGCATGGACTACAACAGCCTGGTCAAGGTCGAGGGCGAAACCCGTTTCACGGGCTACCAGGGTACGGTCGGTCAGGGCACGGTGTTGGCGTTGTTCAAGGAAGGCATGGCGGTGGATAGCCTGAGCGCGGGCGACGAGGGCGTGGTGGTTCTAGACCAGACGCCGTTCTATGCCGAATCGGGCGGTCAGGTCGGTGACTGCGGCTATCTCGCGGCCGAAGGCCTGCGCTTCGATGTGCGCGACACCAGCAAGGCCGGCGGGGCGTTTCTGCACCACGGCATACTCGACAGCGGCAACCTGCGCGTCGGCGCCAGCGTCGATGCGACTGTTGACGCCTCGGTGCGCCAGGCCACGGCGCTCAATCATTCGGCAACCCATTTGCTGCATGCCGCACTGCGCGAGACGCTCGGTGAGCATGTGAGTCAGAAGGGATCGCTGGTAGATAGCCAGCGGCTGCGCTTCGATTTCAGCCATTTCGAGGCAATCAAGCCCGCACAACTCAAGGCCCTCGAAGACAAGGTCAACGCCGAGATCCGCCGCAATACCGCAGTGGATATCGAGGAAACCGACATCGATACCGCCAAGGCGAAGGGCGCGATGGCGCTGTTCGGCGAGAAGTACGGCGACACCGTGCGGGTGCTGAGCATGGGTGGCGGTTTCTCGGTGGAACTGTGCGGCGGCACCCACGTGTCGCGTACAGGCGACATCGGCCTGTTCAAGATCGTCAGCGAAGGTGGCGTAGCTGCCGGGGTCCGGCGTATCGAGGCGGTGACTGGGGCGCAGGCGCTGGCATATCTGAACGATGCCGAGGAGCAGCTGAAAGAAGCGGCGAGCCTGGTCAAGGGCAGCCGGGAGAACCTACTCGACAAGCTGTCCGGTGTGCTTGAGCGCAACCGTCAGCTGGAAAAGGAGCTGGAGCAGCTCAAGGCCAAAGCGGCTAGTGCTGCTGGCGATGATCTTGCTGGTTCGGCAATCGAGCTGCAGGGCGTGCGAGTGCTGGCGTCGCGCCTGGATGGGCTGGATGGCAAGGCTCTGCTCGCGCTGGTCGATCAGCTCAAAAACAAGCTTGGCAGTGCAGTGATCCTGCTCGGTGGCGTGCAGGACGACAAAGTGGTCCTGGTGGCGGGCGTGACCCAGGATCTTACGGCTCGATTCAAAGCGGGCGACCTCATGAAGCAGGCCGCGGCAGCGGTGGGCGGCAAGGGCGGCGGGCGTCCGGATATGGCCCAGGGGGGCGGTAGCGAGCCTGGGCGGCTGGACGATGCCCTCGGTCTTGCGCGCTCTTTCGTCGAGCAGGGGCTCTGAGACGAGCTGGACAGTTAATGACTGCCCTTGATGGGGCGTAGGCGGTAGTGAAATGGCTTTGATCGTACAGAAATTTGGCGGCACGTCGGTCGGCTCCGTGGAGCGCATCGAGCAGGTGGCCGAGAAGATCAAGAAGTTCCGCGACGGCGGAGACGATATCGTCGTTGTGGTATCGGCCATGAGCGGTGAAACCAATCGTCTTATCGATCTGGCCAAGCAGATCAGTGATCAGCCGGTAGCGCGCGAGCTGGACGTGATGGTTTCCACCGGCGAGCAAGTAACGATCGCCTTGCTGGCTATGGCGTTGATCAAGCGCGGCGTGCCGGCGGTTTCGTTTACGGGCAATCAGGTGCGCATTCTGACTGACAGCGCACACACCAAGGCGCGCATCCTGCAGATCGATTCGCAGCGCATCCAGCGCGAGCTTAAGGCAGGTCGTGTGGTGGTGGTGGCAGGTTTCCAAGGGGTGGACGGGAAAGGCAATATCACCACGCTGGGTCGCGGCGGCTCGGATACTACGGGCGTGGCGCTGGCCGCCGCTCTCAAGGCCGATGAGTGCCAGATTTACACGGACGTCGACGGCGTCTATACCACCGATCCACGAGTCGTCGCCAAGGCTCGGCGCCTGGACAAGATCACCTTCGAGGAAATGCTCGAAATGGCCAGTCTGGGCTCGAAAGTGCTGCAGATCCGCGCCGTCGAGTTTGCCGGTAAGTACAGCGTGCCTCTGCGCGTGCTGCATAGCTTTCAGGAGGGTCCCGGGACCCTCATCACCCTTGATGAAGAGGAATCCATGGAACAGCCGATCATCTCAGGCATCGCCTTCAATCGCGACGAAGCCAAGCTGACCATCCGTGGGGTGCCGGACACGCCGGGCGTGGCCTTCAAGATTCTCGGTCCGATCAGTGCCGCCAATGTCGAAGTCGACATGATTGTGCAGAACGTGGCGCACGATAACACCACGGACTTCACCTTCACCGTGCATCGCAACGACTACAACAGCGCGTTGCAGATTCTGCAGACCATTGCGAACGAGATGGGGGCTCGGGAGGTAATCGGCGACACCGATATCGCCAAGGTATCGATCGTCGGGGTCGGCATGCGCTCGCACGCTGGCGTTGCGAGTCGTATGTTCGAGGCGCTGGCGAAGGAGAACATCAATATTCAGATGATCTCGACTTCCGAAATCAAGGTTTCGGTGGTGATCGAGGAAAAGTATCTCGAGCTCGCCGTGCGCGCGCTGCATACTGCATTTGAACTGGATGCCCCGGCTGCCAAAACAGCCGAGTGAAGCACAGAAGGCGCGTCTAGTACGCGCCTTCTGTCGTATTGGCTGTGGTCCGAGGAACTTTACCGCCTCGCCAGAAGGTCAATAGCTGGTGCAAGCTGTACGCTAAGCGTGTCGCGGCGCATTATCCGCCTTTTATTTTGCAGACTGCTTACTGACTGAATCCGTTTAAAGGAGAAAGGAATGCTGATTCTGACTCGCCGGGTCGGAGAGACCCTGATGGTGGGTGACGATGTGACTGTCACTGTTTTGGGTGTGAAGGGGAACCAGGTACGCATCGGTGTGAATGCACCCAAGGAGGTTGCAGTGCATCGCGAAGAGATTTATCAGCGCATCCAGAAAGAGAAGGACCAAGAACCAAGCCACTAATTTTTATGTAATTTCTGGCTTTGCAAACGGGGTAAAGATGGTTATGATGCGCCCCGTGTTGCGGAGAGGTGGCCGAGTGGCCGAAGGCGCTCCCCTGCTAAGGGAGTACACCTCAAAAGGGTGTCGGGGGTTCGAATCCCCCCTTCTCCGCCATTTTGCGTTACAGGGTTTTTGATTTGCGGATACCTGCCTTCGATTGAAGGCGCCAGGGTAAAATGCTTGACCGATATTCTCAACTCCCTATAATGCGCACGCTCAGCGCACTCATAGCTCAGCTGGATAGAGTACTCGGCTACGAACCGAGCGGTCGGAGGTTCGAATCCTCCTGAGTGCGCCATATGTAAGAAGCTTTGATTTCTCATCGAAGCTCCTGCAGCCAGAAGCGAACTGGCTTATCAAGCGCTTACGCACTCATAGCTCAGCTGGATAGAGTACTCGGCTACGAACCGAGCGGTCGGAGGTTCGAATCCTCCTGAGTGCGCCATACCAAAAAGGGTCTGCAGTAAATGCAGGCCCTTTTTCGTTTCTGAGCCGATCATCGTTTACCGGTAACGCAGCCGTTTTCATCGAAGGTTACGGTGCGTCCTCGGCCTTCGCTCTTCTCGTAGCGATAGCGAGTGCGACCATTGATGCTGACGACGCTATTGGGGCGTCCTAGGGCGCTCTCCACGTCTGAGCGGGTCATCCCGCTAAGTATCCGCTGTTTGATGATCGCGTCGCGGCGCTCTCCGCCGCTGATGCGGTTGCCGCAGCCATCGTGCCGTTCGGCAACGATGGTGAGCTGGTGGGTGGACGGAGGGCTTGCCTTGTGCGGATTGCGTGTCGGGTTGGTCGAAGCCATTCTCACCGCCTTGCCGCTACCTGGAGTGGGGTTGTAAGCCTGCTGCTTCTGTATGTTGGTGTCACCTGGACAGCCTTGCTGAGTGTAGGTGATTCGCCCAGTGGCGTCCGTACAGCGAAATACCGTTGCTGCGGCAGATGTCTGGCTGATCAGTACGGTGATGGTGAACAGGGTGGCGGAAAGGGGGGAGTGCATGTTCGTCCTCCGTGACGAAGAAAGGGCATAAGCCTAGGCGCAAAATTCTTCTTTGTGCAGCTGTGCCTCGCTGTGGCGTGAAGGCGTCGACAGATGGGCCTAGCTTGTTGTTGCCGATGTTCGGGGCTGTAGTGCCGCGCAAGCAGTTGTATCTGCAGTCATTTGAACAGCCTTGCCGAAAGAGCGGTGGTATCATTGCGGCGTTCGCCTTCGGGCTTGTGGAATCGAACCATCCCATGGACTTACCCAGTAGTCGCTTGAGAATCCTGCTTACCAATCACATGACTGATTGATCCTCTTGGCGTGCCCCTCGCGCTGAGGGTGGAGTGCGCCATGACAGAAGTAGAAGCAAAAAAAACGCAAGAAACGCTGCAGGATCGCCTGGCGCAGGTGATCGAGCTATTGCATCGGCACCGCGTGGTCGAGGATCTCACCCATCGCCAGGAGGGCGAGCATCAGGAGCTGGTGGAGAGCCTGGTGCATCGGCAGAATCTGGCGGAATTGCAGCGCAAGCTCGATGCGCTACATCCGGCTGACGTTGCGCATATTCTCGAGGCTCTTCCTCTCGACGATCGTCTTACCGTTTGGCAGCTGGTAAAAGCCGAGCGTGACGGCGACATCCTTCTCGAAGTTTCCGACGCGGTGCGAGAGACGCTGATCGCCGACATGGATGATCACGAGCTGCTCGCGGCCGCCAAGGAAATGGATGCCGATGAGCTGGCTGATCTCGCGCCCGAACTTCCACGAGATGTCGTTCACGAGCTGATGGAAACGCTCGACGCACAGCAGCGAGAGCGGGTTCGCTCGGCCTTGTCCTATGAGGAAGATCAGGTCGGTGCGCTGATGGACTTCGAGATGGTGACCATCCGCGAGGATGTCAGTCTGGAGGTCGTGCTGCGCTACCTGCGTCGCCTCAAGGAGCTGCCTGGTCATACTGACAAGCTGTTCGTGGTCGATTACGACGGTGTGCTCAAAGGGGTGCTGCCGATCAAGCGGCTGTTGGTCAATGACCCGGAAAAGCAGGTGGCCGAGGTCATGGCCAGCGATCCCGTGACCTTTCATCCGGACGAAGACGCCTACGAGGCGGCGCAAGCCTTTGAGCGCTATGACCTGGTTTCCACGCCTGTTGTTGACAAGGGTGGGAAGTTGATTGGGCGACTCACGATCGATGAGATGGTCGACCTGATTCGCGAAGAGAGCGAAAGCGAAGTGCTCAGCATGGCTGGTCTGCGCGAAGAGGAGGATATATTCGCGTCAGTGTGGAAATCAGTTCGCAACCGTTGGGCTTGGCTCGCGGTGAATCTGGTTACCGCGTTTATTGCTTCACGTGTGATCGGTCTCTTCGATGGCTCGATCGAGAAACTGGTGGCGCTTGCCGCGCTGATGCCGATTGTGGCTGGGATCGGTGGCAACTCGGGTAACCAGACAATCACCATGATCGTGCGCGCTATGGCGCTCGATCAGGTTGGTACCGGCAATACGGCCCGCTTGTTGCGCAAGGAGCTGGGGGTGGGCCTGGCCAATGGCGTGGTTTGGGGCGGGGTGATTGGCCTTGTGGCCTACTGGTTGTACGGCAGCTGGTCGCTGGGCGTGGTGATGACGGCCGCGATGACTCTGAATCTGCTTCTGGCTGCGCTGATGGGGGTACTTATTCCCATGACGCTTGCCCGTCTGGGGCGCGATCCGGCAATGGGGGCCAGTGTGATGATCACGGCTATGACCGACAGCGGTGGTTTTTTCATCTTTCTGGGGTTGGCGACAGTTTTCCTTCTCTAGTCCCGTCGTCCAGGCATAAAAAATCCGATGTCCTTGCGAAAGGGGCATCGGATTTTTTATTGGCACTCATCGCAACTAGCAAGGCCACCTTTGCGGCTGCTGGTACTCAGGCCTCTTCTTTAGCCAGTTCTGCGTCCTGAGCGATCAGGGCGATCAGGGCATTTTGTTGGCGATGCGTGAGCTGGCGGAAGCGCTGCAACAGCTCACGCTCGTGCATCGACAGTTCTGGGCTGTCCAGGCGCATGCTCAGGTCATCATCTAATGCGCCTTCCTGGAGGAGACTCTGCTCCAGGCGCGCAATAATTTCAGAGTTCATGCTGCGGTGGTGGTTGCGCGCGACGTCGGCAATGCGCTCACGCATGCCGTCGGGCAGTCGAACCACGAATTTGTCAGCCGTTCGGCTGGAATAAACTGCCTGCTTCATAGGGCGCATAATAAACCGGTTAGTCAGGTTGGCGTGGTGGCTTATTGCCGTGAAAGGTCATTGGTCTGACAACCGCCGTCCCGCGCTGTTCCGTGTGCGTAGAAAAACTTTTGGGACGGGTTGGTGGCGCCAATTGTACGGCGGTTATGCGAGGCGGGTAAAGGCATTTTGCTATTAGCACGCGCCGATTGTGATCCGCCGCACCCAGATAATTGCCAGGCAGGTGCGAATCATGTCAACGCAGCAAGGGGTCGAACTTGATGCGTCGCCCAATCAACATGGCGCCTAGAAAGGCTAGGCTGCAGATGCCTAGTCCTGCCTGCGCAGCGATGTACCAGCCTTTGGCGACTTGTGGATCGACGAGGATGAGAAAGGCGCCGAAGATTGCCCCAATGGCTAAATAGAAGATGGCGAAATAAGACATTGCGGCTCCCTCTAGGTTTAGTCGTTGGCTAAATCGATCAGAAGATCCATCGCTGTGGTTGGCTGACGCTCGCTGGGCCGATTCCGCTGATGTTCAAAACGCGTGCGGCAGGCGCTTCGAGGCTTAGCACGCCTGACTGCGCTGCATTCGCTGTTCTAAATTCGGTGCTGTGTTCCGTCGGAGGGTGTGTCATGGCTGCATCGACCGCGAGCGTCATGCCGAGCAGGCAAATCATTTTCCACATAATGCGTATCCTTCGCTGATGGGCTATCCCATAGTAAGCACACGTCATGCCAGTGGCTGGTTAAAATAAATGACTTTAAAATCAATAAGTTAGAATAACTATGAGACGGTGACGCATTGCAGGATGCATGATTTCAAAAATCGGAATTGCATTTTGCATGCTGGCTGATGGGTGACGTGACATGACAAAAACGGCTCGGCTCGCTAACATGCCGCGCGCACGTCCCAGTAGCTCAATTGGATAGAGCGTCCCCCTCCTAAGGGGAAGGTTGTGAGTTCGAACCTCGCCTGGGACGCCAGTCCTGCAGTAGCGCTGCTTCGCTACTTTCCTGTCTTGGAGCGAGACTCGCTTCCACCACCGTAGTGCTTCTAGCGTCCTGCTGGCGGAGTATCTGCTCAGTCGAGCGCGTCTTCCGCCTGATTACGGCGTGCTTCGCGCTGCAATTGATAGACAAAACGCTCGACATTTCGCTGGGTAAGACCGTTGATGCGATAGAAGCTCAATCCGCAGAATGTCAGGTCAAGTTTTTCGTCGTATGCGACGTGCCGAAGTTCCGCAGCAGACTGCACGGTGCCGCTCGGGAGGCGTACGGAGAACTGTTCGTATACCTGACCAGTCTGCAGTCGACTTTGCATATCGCCTTTGAAACTCACCTTGCAGCCGGTGGCGGAGATGTCGAGAAGCTTGCCTTCCAGGCTGTTGCGTAGCCTATTACCGCCCAGAGTGGTGGCGATGGGGGCACCTTGCAGTGGTGCGCGATATGCGTTGCGGCGCTGGTGATAGGACAGTTCTGTGGGAATCGGTACCCAATAACAGCGTGCGCCGTCCATCTCGCTCGGGTGGACGGGCTGGGAATTGCTCCAGGCTATTCTCACGCCTTCGTCGAACGCTTCCAGATGAAAGGTTTCGCCCTGAAGCAGTAGGCGCTCGCCGTCATTGGGGATCAGTTCATCCAGCGCAAGCCAGCCTTTCCCACGGTCCAGTTCGATCAAAAAGCTTTGGTAGCGTTGGTTGCGCTCGTCGAAGCGAATCATCACCGGGCTGCGGTTATCGAGCAGCGGTTTGAGGCTCGCATGAATTTCCAGAGGCGAGGTCAGCAGCTTGGGTGGTTGTGGGCCAGCTTCTTCAAGGAAAGGATTTGCCACGTTCCGGGTCTCTCAGCGCAGCTGCATCGCGAACGGTAATGCCCGCGTGTCCGTGTGGGGGGTCAGGCCTGGCTGAGAGGCCTTTGTTGAGTGGTCTTGGCCGTGCCGCCCCGGTTGTCGTACAGATCCGGCGTCGCGTTACTGCCTTGCAGAATCTCCAGCATGCTGCCGACCGCTGCGCGATTGGCGCGAATCAGTCGGCCGTTACGCTCGTTGGCTGCGCGGCAGGCACTCAATGCGGTCTCGAGTGAATCGGCCTGCTCAAGAATGCGGGTGCCCAGCGCGCTCTTCGCGGCGAGTTGTTGCAGGCCGGCGCGATCCGAGCTCAGCCCTTGTTCGCTCAGCCACTGGCTGCGCAGGCCGCCATGCTGTCCGAGCAGTGCAAGCAGAGGTTGCGTCTGCGAGAGGATGCCTTCCAGTTTCGCCAGATCGCGATCACTCAGCGCCTCGAATTCCTGCTCGGCGAGCTCAAGTAATTGATGGGCGATGTCGATATCGCCATTGAGTTGCTGGAGCAGGGCTTCGTCTTGCATGTCTGGCTCGGAAAGGGGCGCTGAGTCGCCTTAGCGCTGGGTTTCAAACGCCAGCAGCTTGGAGGCGACGCGCTGGCTGTCGACCTGATAGCTGCCGTCGGCGATGGCTTGCCGCAGTTTGGCCACGCGCTCCTGATCTACGGACGGCTGTTCATTGAGCTTGTCCATGGCCTGCTGCAGGCGCTGGGCTTCGGGGCTCAGTTGTACGGATTCGCCAGCCGGAGCCGTAGTACTGCTGCTGACTGGTGCGGTATCGCCGCTCGCCGGCTGCGCCGTGGGGCGCTCGTTGCCTTGAACGCTGCCGCTACGCGTAGCGGTCGACCCGAGAGCGCTGTTGGGCCGGTTGAAGTCGATGACCATGATACAAACCTCGAAGGAATCAGGACGCTTGCCCGGTTTTCGGCTGCGTCCGGAAGAACTTTAGCTTTTTTATCCATCATCGTCATGGCCGCGTCTCGCACACGTAGCGGGAGGCTGCGCTACATCGCGACCTCAACCTGTCCGGGGCCGGCGACGCGAGCTTTCACGACTCGTCCCGAGCGCAGGTTCTTTACGCGGATCTGCGTGCCGGGCGCACCGTCGGACATCGCTTCGCCTGGCATGCGGACATTGATTCCTCCGCTGCGCGCGATGATGACTACCTGATCGCCCTTGCGTACCACCTCGGCGAGCTGCAGAAGTGGGGGCGCGAGCACCTGATCGAGTTGAACCGGGCGCGTCAGCTTGTTGCCCAATACCTGGTCGAGCGACGTCAGATAGCCCTGGGTGAGCAACGACACATCTCGTTCGGCCAGGGAGACATCGGCCGCACTGAGGGAGCTGTCCCGCTTGAGCGGGCGGGTGGCGATGATGACATCCCGATACAGACGAACCTGGCCAGGAACGAACAGCGACCACGGCGAGCTGCCTTCGCAGCTGACACGAACCGTGACGCGGCCGATCGGTTGCGCGGGACTCTCGAGCTTGACGGTGAGTGGCTTGTCGCAACTGGCCAGGCGCAGGCGAGGGTCGAGGCGGTTCACTTCGATTTCGTGACGGCCTGCGATGTCGCTACGTCGCAGATAGTCTGTCGTCGCCTGCTCAAGAAACTTTCGAGTCTCGTCGATAAGCTGGTCGGGATGTGACAGAGTTGGCGTCTGCTGCCCCAGAGCAGGGGCGCTAAGCAAGGCCAGACACGCGAAGACGATGAGGCGGCTGTGCGTCGTGTTTGCGGCGTGTCGAAATAATGTCGGTTGAGCATTCATGGCTCGATCCGAAGCAAGGGGCGTGCCCATTGACCCGTTTGGCTTTAGGCAGCGCTGCTGCTAACGCAAGAGGATGACGGCATGGCCGGAGTATTGGATTCGGTTAACCAGAGAACCCAGCTGGTGGGGCAGAACCGTCTGGAGCTGCTGTTGTTTCGCCTCGACGGAGCGCAGCTATACGGCATTAACGTGTTCAAGGTGAAAGAAGTGCTGCAGTGCCCGCGCCTGACCGTCATGCCGCGCTCGACTGCTGTCGTCCGAGGTGTCGCCAATATCCGCGGCAATACGTTGCCGATCCTCGATCTGGCATTGGCCATCGGCAAGCCCGCGCTCGACGATCTGCAGAGCTGCTTTACCATCATCACCGAGTACAACAACCGGACCCTTGGTTTCCTGGTGCGATCAGTCGAGCGCATCGTGAACATGAACTGGGAGGAAATCCTCCCTCCGCCCAAGGGCGCCGGGCGCGACCATTACCTCACGGCAGTGACGCATTTCGACGGGCAGATGGTCGAGATCATCGACGTGGAAAAAGTTCTGGCCGAAGCCGCGCCGGTTTCGGAGACGGTTTCGGCCGCTGTCATCGATGCCGATGTGCAGGCCCGTGCCGGCTCGTGCCGCGTGCTGATCGTCGACGACTCGTCGGTTGCGCGGAGGCAGATCATCCGCTGTCTGCAGAATCTTGGCGTAGAGGTTGTGGCTCTCAATGACGGGCGCCAGGCGCTGAACTATCTGAAGGCAATGGCCGATGAGGGGCGACGTCCGGCCGATGAATTCATGATGATGATTTCCGATATTGAAATGCCGGAAATGGATGGCTATACCCTGACTACTGAGGTGCGTCACGACCCGCGTATGCAGGACATGCATATCCTTTTGCATACCTCGCTTTCCGGGGTGTTCAACCAGAACATGGTCAAGCGGGTCGGCGCGGACGATTTTCTTGCCAAATTCCAGCCGGACGATCTGGCCACTCGGGTGGCGGAGCGGATAAAGCGTGCGGACCGAAACTGAGGCCATGACCTCTCATTACCAGGGCGGGAGCAATTAGTGTCAGGCGATCAGGATTTCGAGCAGTTCCGGATATTTCTTGAAAAGACGTGCGGCATCCTGCTGGGCAGTAACAAGCAGTATCTGGTCTCCAGTCGACTGAACAAGCTGATGGAGCAGCAGCGCATCACTTCGCTTGGTGAATTGGTCAGGAAGATTCAGAGCATGCCGCGCTCGGGCCTGCGCGAGCAGGTCGTCGATGCCATGACGACCAACGAAACCCTGTGGTTTCGCGACACCTATCCTTTCGAGGTTCTCAAGAACCGGGTGCTGCCCGAGCTGCTCAAGAGCGGCGCGGGCCAGCGGCTGCGAATCTGGTCGGCTGCCTGTTCATCGGGGCAGGAACCTTATTCGCTGTCGATGAGTATCGATGAGTTCGAGCGGGCAAACCCGAGCCAGCCGCGACTGGGTGTGCAGATCGTCGCCACCGAATTGTCCGGGACCATGCTGGCGGCCAGCAAAGCGGCCGAGTATGACGGCCTGGCCATCGCCCGCGGCTTGTCCAGCGAGCGACTGCAGCGCTACTTCGATGTAGCCGCGCCGGGGCGTTGGGTGGTCAAGCCGCCTATTCGCGCACGCGTCGAGTTCCGCACTCAGAATCTGCTCGACAGCTATGCCGCGCTGGGCAAGTTCGACATCGTGTTCTGCCGTAACGTACTGATCTACTTCTCCGCCGACGTGAAGAAGGACATCCTTCGCCGTATCCATGCGACGCTCAAGCCAGGCGGCTATCTGTTCCTCGGCGCTTCCGAGGCGCTCAACGGCTTGCCCGAGCTGTATCAGATGGTCCAGTGCAGCCCGGGCATCATTTATCAGGCGCGGTAGCCCTTATCGGCGGCAGAAAACCGTCGTACATCATGACGATACGCGGCAACGCAGCGGTAAAGCCTTGCCGCTTTTGACGCCTAAGCGAATGATGCTCAGAATAAATCCTTTAAAATCAATTGCTTGAATAGATGGCATGGGCTTTGCTCAAGTTTGCGCCAGCAGACTTGTATCCGGCAGAGGTCCAGATCCATGAGCATCAGTTTCGACAAGGCGCTCGGCATTCACGAGAAGGCGCTTGGTTTTCGCGCCCAGCGTGCCGAAGTGCTGGCCAACAACATCGCCAACGCCGATACGCCCAACTACAAGGCGCGTGATCTGGACTTCGGCGCCGTGCTGGCAGCGCAGGCCGCACGCGGTGAGGGTAGCTTCGCCACGCGTACTACCGACGCCCGGCATATCGCCGCCGAGGGGCTGGAGATCGCCGATCCTTCGTTGCGCTTTCGCACGCCGGCGCATGCCTCGCTCGATCAGAACACCGTCGATCTACAGATCGAACAATCCAACTACGCGCAGAACGCCGTGGATTTTCAGGCTAGTTTCACGCTGCTCAACAGCAAGTTTCGCGGGCTGATGAGCGCCCTGCGTGGCGAATAAGGAGCCCAGCCATGTCCCTGAGTAATGTCTTCAACATCGCTGGTAGCGGCATGAGCGCGCAAAGCACGCGCCTCAACACCATCTCCAGCAATATTGCCAACGCCGAAACGGTGTCCTCCAGCGTCGATGAGACCTACCGGGCCCGTCACCCAGTGTTTGCCACCATGCTGCAGCAGGCCAGCGGCGCGCCGAACGAGTCACTGTTCGCGGATCAGGACCAGGCCGGCGTCGGCGTGCAGGTGCTCGGTGTGGTCGAGGACCAGAGCGAGTTGCAGGCCCGTTACGAGCCCAATCACCCGGCGGCCGACGATAAGGGCTACGTCTACTACCCGAACGTGAATGTGGTGGAGGAAATGGCCGACATGATTTCCGCCAGCCGCGCGTTCCAGACCAACGCCGAGCTGATGAACACGGCCAAGACCATGCTGCAGAAAGTGCTGACGCTGGGTCAGTAAGGGAGCCTTTTGATGAGCACAACAAGCGGCGTTGGCGGTACCGGCTCGATACTGGACCAGTACCAGTTCGGCAAGGACCGTGAGGTCAAGGGCGAAGAACTCGGCAAGAACGAGTTTCTCGAGCTGCTGGTCGCGCAGATGAACAACCAGAATCCGCTGGAGCCACAGGAGAACGGCGAGTTCATCGGTCAGCTTGCGCAGTTCAGCACTGTCGAGGGTGTCGAGAAGCTGAACTCCAGCATGGAGACCATCCTGTCCGGCTACCAGTCGTCACAGGCGTTGCAGGCTTCGTCGCTGGTCGGACGCAAGGTCATCGTGCCGACCGACAAGGCGGTGGTCGACACCAGCGAAACCTTCAAAGCCAGCCTGGTGCTGCCAACGTCGAGCAGCAACGTGTTCGTCAACATCTACGACAGCACCGGCGCTTCGGTCGGACGCGTCAATCTCGGGCAGCAGCAGGCCGGCAACGTCTCCTTCATGTGGGACGGCAAGGATGCGAGCGGCAAAACCTTGCCGCCCGGCACCTACAAGTTCGAGGCGCAGGCTACCTACGACGGCGAAACGAAGGGGCTGTACACCCTGCTTCCGGCCAATGTGGACAGCGTCACGCTCGGGCAGAACGGCGGGGAGCTGATGCTCAACCTGGCCGGTATCGGCAGCATCGGGCTTTCCCAAGTCCAGGTCATCGGACAATAACCGCCGGCACCCGGCGAAAGGAGCGATTCAATGTCCTTCAATATCGGTCTCAGCGGCCTGCGTGCCGCGAGCAAGGACCTCAACGTCACCGGCAACAACATCGCCAACGCCGGGACGGTCGGCTTCAAGCAGTCGCGCGCGGAGTTTTCCGATGTGTATGCCGCGTCCGTCATGGGCACTGGCAAGAACCCGCAAGGCAGCGGGGTGCTGATGTCGAACATTTCCCAGCAGTTCAACCAGGGCAACATCAACTACACACAGAACGCGCTGGACCTGGCGATCAACGGCAACGGCTTCTTCCAAGTCAGTAACAACGGCGCCATGAGCTATACCCGCGCGGGCTACTTCGGCACCGACCGCACCGGTTTCCTGGTCGATAACTTCGGCTACAAGCTGCAGGGCTATCCGGTCGATGCGAACGGCAATCTGCAGAGCGGCGTGGTTGGCGACCTGCAGGTGCAGACCACCAACCAGGCGCCGAAGGCGACCAGCCAGATCACCACGGCGTTCAACCTGAATTCGACGCAGAAATCGCCGACGACTTGGCAGGCTGCCTATGATGCCGAGGTGCAGCCGTTCTATGACACGGCCTATAACAACTCGCTGACAGCGGCCGGACAGGCTGCCTACGATGCCGAGCTCGCCGCATCGGGCGACACAACGGCAGCCGATGCCGCTCGCGCTGCAGCACTGGTCGACGCGACGAATATTGCTAATGCCCAAGCCGCGGGGGATGCCGCGAAAGCGCTGCCGGCGAACGTGACAGCGGCGTTGACCGCGGCGAATGCGACGTTCGATCCAACCGACCCCACCACCTACAACAGCTCGACCTCGCTGAACATCTACGATTCGCAGGGTAATGCGCATGTCATGACGCAGTATTTCGTCAAGACGAGTGCGAACACCTGGGACATGAAGGTGCTGATCGATGGGCGCAATCCTGCCAACCCGGCGCAGCAGCCGCCGCAGCCTTACGTCATGGGGCTGTCGTTCAATTCCTCCGGTGCTCTGACGGGCATCGATAATGGTGGCTCAGGGCTGTTCAGCGTCTCGCCGGACCTGAAGGTGACGCTGAATTCCGCCACGGGCAACCCCCCGGCGGGTGGCTGGATTCCGGCGATATCCGACGGTGGTAGCCCAGCCACCTGGTCGGCCAACGGCGCCCTGGCCAACCCGGGTGGCATCGTCCTCGACTTCTCCAAGTCCTCGCAGTACGCCAGTACCTTTGCGGTAAACAGCGTGGCTCAGGACGGTTACACCACCGGCGAGCTGGCCGGCCTGGAAATCGACGACACCGGCGTGATCTTCGCGCGTTACACCAACGGCCAGTCCAAGGTGCAGGGGCAGATTGTGCTGGCCAACTTTGCCAACGTGCAGGGCCTGACTCCGGTGGGCAAGACGCAGTGGGTGCAGTCGTTCGAATCCGGTGAGCCGGTGGTGGGCACGCCGATGTCCGGCACCCTCGGGGCGCTGCAGGCCGGTGCGCTGGAAGACTCCAACGTCGAACTGTCCGACCAGCTGGTCAACCTGATCGTCGCCCAGCGCAACTATCAGGCGAACGCCAAGACCATCGAGACGGAAAGCGCGATCACTCAGACCATCATCAACCTGCGCTGAGGTTGAGAGGCAAGCGGCTTGCCGCCACCGGCAGGATTCCGCCGCTTCCTCGATCGAAGGCCCGCAAGGGCCTTCGTCGTTTCTGAAAAGCGCTTCTGATTCAATGGCTTGGGCGGTTATGGTCGCGGTGGCACGCGCCTTGCTATCTCGATGTCAACAGAATGGCGAGTGTCAATCTCGCGTCTTGGAGTTTGCTGATGGACAAGATGCTCTACGTGGCCATGACCGGCGCCAGCCAGAACGCGCGGGCACAGCAGGCCCATGCGAACAACCTGGCGAACATCTCCACCACCGGATTTCGGCGGGACTTCGAGCAGGCGCGTTCGATGCAAGTGTTCGGCGACAGTTTCCCGGCGCGCGTCTACGCGATGACCGAGCGCCCGGGGACGGACTTTACCGCCGGCGCGCTGCAGGAAACCGGGCGCGATCTGGACGTCGCCATCGAGGGCGAGGGCTGGATTGCGGTGCAGGCGCCCGATGGTGGTGAAGCCTACGTGCGCACCGGCAGCCTGAACATCGATGTGCTCGGCGTGCTGCGTACCGCCGATGGCATGCCGGTGATGGGCAACGGCGGGCCGATCGCCATTCCGCCCGAGGAAAAGGTCGACATCGGTCAGGACGGCACCATCAGCATCCGCGCGTTGGGCGAAGACCCGAACGTAGTCGTCACCGTCGATCGCCTGAAGCTGGTCAATCCCGATCCGCAGCAGCTGGAGAAGGGCACCGATGGCCTGATTCGCATGAAGGGCGGCCAGCCCGTGGAGGCTGACGCAGGCGTGCGCGTGACCTCGGGCTTCCTCGAGGCGAGCAACGTGAATGCGGTGGCCGAAATGACATCCATGCTGGCGCTGTCGCGCCAGTTCGAACTGCACGTGAAAATGATGCGCACCGCCGAGGATGATGCGGCTGCGATGGCTCGCGTCCTGCAGATCAGCTAACACCAGCGCGTCGCGTCCGCTCGACGCACGAGGAGAAAGCACATGCTTCCAGCACTTTGGGTCAGCAAGACCGGTTTGTCCGCCCAGGACATGAACCTGACGACCATCTCGAACAACCTGGCCAACGTCTCGACCACCGGCTTCAAGCGTGATCGTGCCGAATTCCAGGACCTGCTCTATCAGATTCGTCGCCAGCCCGGCGGGCAGTCCAGCCAGGACAGCGAGCTGCCGTCCGGCCTGCAACTGGGTACCGGGGTACGCATCACCGGCACGCAGAAGATCTTTACCACCGGCAGCCTGCAGACCACCGAACAGCCGCTCGACATGGCGATCAACGGGCGCGGCTTCTTCCAGGTGCTGCTGCCTGACGGCACCGTGTCTTACACCCGCGACGGTAGCTTCCACCTGAGCTCCGACGGCCAGATCGTCACCTCCAACGGCTATTCGCTGGAACCTGCCATTGTCGTGCCGCCGGAAACCCAGACTTTCACCGTCGGCGAAGACGGCACCGTCTCGGTGACTATGCTGGGCAATGCGCAGCCGCAGATCATCGGCAATATCCAGACGGCTGACTTCATCAACCCGGCCGGCCTGCAGGCGATGGGCAGCAACCTGTTCCTGGAGACCGCGGCCAGCGGCGCGCCGCAGATCAGTACGCCGGGCCTCAACGGCCTGGGTACGGTGCTGCAAAACACCCTTGAAAACTCCAACGTCAGCGTGGTGGAGGAGCTGGTCAACATGATCACCACCCAGCGCGCCTACGAGATGAACTCCAAGGTCATCTCCACCGCCGACCAGATGCTGTCGTTCGTTACCCAGCAGTTGTAAGTCGCGTTAACCGTTGTTGCAGGGCATGGATAGCTCGCTGTGTCCGAAGTCGTTTCAATGGCCCCGTCCGGGCTGAGGTGTGTATGAGCCGCTTGTTGACCGTTGTTGTTTCGATATCGTCCGCGCTGGCCCTGGCCGGCTGCGTGGCGCCGGCGCCCAAGCCGAACGATCCGTACTACGCGCCGGTGCTGCCGCGTACGCCGCTGCCGGCGGCGCAGAACAACGGTGCGATCTATCAGGCCGGTTTCGAGACCAACCTCTACGACGACCGCAAGGCCTTCCGGGTGGGCGACATCATCACCATCACCCTCAACGAGCGGACCCAGGCGAGCAAGAACGCCTCGTCGCAGATTTCCAAGGACAGCAGCGCCAACATCGGCCTGGGCTCGCTGTTCGGCGGTGGCGTTTCGATGGGCAATCCGCTGACCGGCAACAAGATGACGCTCGGCGCCGAATACGAGGCTGAGCGTGACACCTCCGGCTCCGGTCAGGCGGGGCAGAGCAACAGCCTGTCCGGCTCGATCACGGTGACCGTCTCGGAGGTGCTGCCCAACGGTATCCTCGCGGTGCGCGGTGAGAAGTGGATGACGCTCAACACCGGCGACGAGCTGGTGCGCATCGCCGGCCTGGTGCGGGCCGACGACATCACCACGGACAACACCGTGCCTTCGACACGGATTGCCGACGCGCGCATCACCTATTCGGGCACGGGTGCCTTCGCCGACGCGAGCCAGCCGGGTTGGCTGGATCGCTTCTTCATCAGCCCGCTGTGGCCGTTCTGACCGGAGGCTGTTCCATGATGCGCAAAATCTTCGTGCTGCTCGGCCTGCTCGGCCTGGCCATGACCGCCCAGGCCGAGCGCCTAAAAGACGTCGCCACCATCAACGGCGTGCGCGCCAACCAGCTGGTCGGCTACGGACTGGTGGTCGGCCTGAACGGCAGCGGCGACCAGACTACACAGACGCCGTTCACCGTGCAGACGTTCAACAACATGCTGGCGCAGTTCGGCATCAAAGTGCCGGCCGGCGGCAACGTGCAGCTGAAGAACGTCGCGGCGGTTTCCATTCACGCCGAGTTGCCGCCATTCGCCAAGCCTGGGCAGACCATCGACATCACCGTGTCCTCTATCGGTAACGCCAAGAGCCTGCGCGGCGGCAGCCTGCTGATGGCGCCGCTCAAGGGCATCGACGGCAACGTCTACGCCATCGCCCAGGGCAACCTGGTGGTCGGCGGTTTCGATGCCAGCGGCGCCGACGGCTCACGGGTCACCGTCAACGTACCGTCGGCCGGGCGAATTCCGGGAGGGGCGACCGTCGAACGGCAGGTGCCGAGTGCCTTCAACCAAGGCAACACGCTGACGCTCAACCTCAATCGACCGGACTTCACCACGGCGAAGAATATCGTCGACCAGATCAATGACCTACTCGGCCCAGGCGTGGCGCAGGCGCTGGATGGCGGCTCCATCAGCGTCAGCGCGCCGCTGGACCCGAGCCAGCGCGTGGATTACCTGTCGATCCTGGAGAATCTCGAGGTTGACGTCGGCCAGGCGGTGGCCAAGGTCATCATCAATTCGCGCACCGGCACCATCGTCATCGGTCAGAACGTGCGCGTGCAGCCAGCCGCCGTCACCCACGGCAGCCTGACGGTGACCATTACCGAGGATCCGCAGGTTAGCCAGCCGGAGGCGTTCTCCGCTGGGCAGACCGCGGTGGTGCCCAACTCCCGGGTGCAGGCCGAAGAGGAAGCCAAGCCGATGTTCAAGTTTGGTCCCGGCACCACGCTGGACGAGATCGTGCGTGCGGTGAACCAGGTCGGCGCGGCGCCCAGCGACCTCATGGCCATTCTCGAGGCGCTCAAGCAGGCTGGTGCGTTGCAGGCCGATCTGATCGTGATCTAAGGGTTTAACGGATATGGATACTCGTCTGGGCGCCGGCGGGCGCGGTCTCGACAGCGGCAGCTACACCGATCTCAATCGCCTCAACCAGCTGAAGGTGGGCAAGGATCGTGATGGCGAAGAAAACGTGCGCAAGGTTGCGCAGGAGTTCGAGTCGCTGTTTCTCAACGAGATGCTCAAGTCCATGCGCTCGGCCAATGCCGTGCTGGCCGAAGACAACCCGCTGAACAGCCAGGCCGCCAAGCAGTATCAGGAAATGTACGACCAGCAGCTGTCGGTCAGTCTGTCAAAAGACGGTGGCGGCATTGGCTTGGCCGACGTGCTGGTGCGCCAGCTGAGCAAGCAGACCGAAACCGCCAGCCGTTCGAATCCCTTCGCCCAGGTCGCTGCTACCGAAGGCGCGAGCTGGCCGAGCAAGCCGGCAGCCGCGACCGACGCCGTGCGCGACGATTCGCGACTGCTCAACCAGCGTCGCCTGGCGCTGCCAGGCAAGCTCAGCGAGCGGCAGGTCGCCAATGTTTCGGCTACCAATCCTGCCGCGCCGCAGGCGCTGGTATCCGATGGCAAGCCGCTGGTCGAACTGGACTGGAAGCCCGCCACCGCCTTCGCCGCCCCGCAGGACAAGTCGCTGATCGTCAACGGGGTGCCGGCGAATGCAGCCGCAGCGCCGAGCAAGACGCGCTTCAGCTCGCGCGAGGAATTCATCACCACCATGCTGCCGATGGCCGAGAAGGCCGCCGAGCGCCTGGGCGTCGAGCCACGCTACCTGGTGGCGCAGGCCGCGCTGGAAACCGGCTGGGGCAAGTCCATGATCCGCCACCGCGACGGCAGCAACAGCCACAACCTGTTCGGCATCAAGGCTACCGGCTGGCAGGGCGAGTCGGCCTCGGCGACCACCACCGAGTACGTCAATGGCAAGGCCACCCGCGAGGTGGCGGGCTTCCGTGCCTACGACTCCTTCGAGCAGAGCTTCAACGACTTCGTCAGCCTGCTGGAGAACAACGACCGTTACCGCACCGCCATTCAGGTCGCCAGCAATTCCGGTGATTCCGAGCGCTTCGTCAAGGAGCTGCAGAAGGCGGGCTACGCCACCGATCCGCAGTACGCGCGCAAGATCAGCCAGATCGCGCGCAAGATGCAGACCTATCAGACCGTCGCCGACGCAGGTTCGGCGCCCGCCATGCGGACCAGAGGCTAATTCATGGCTGACCTACTCAATATTGGCCTGTCCGGGCTTTCCGCCAGCAAGACGCAGCTGTCGATCACCGGCCACAACATCAGCAACGTCAACACGCCGGGCTACACGCGCCAGGATGCGACCCAGGCGACACGGCTGGCACAGTTCAGCGGCGCGGGTTATATCGGCTCCGGCACCACGCTGGTCGATGTGCGCCGCAGCTATAGCGAGTTCCTGACCAGTCAGTTGCGCAGCAGCACGGCGCTCAATAGCGACGTCGCGGCCTACAAGAGTCAGATTGATCAGCTCGACTCGCTGCTTGCCGGTACTACCACGGGAATCACCCCGGCATTGCAGAGCTTCTTTTCCGCATTGCAGACCGCGGCCGAGGACCCGGCCAACATTCCGGCGCGGCAGCTGGTGCTGGCCGAGTCCGAAGGTCTGGCACGGCGTTTCAATACCGTCTACGACCGGCTAGCCGAGCAGAATGCCTTCACCAACAAGCAGATGTCCGCAGTCACCGATCAGGTCAACCGACTGGCCAGCAGCATCGGCAGCCTGAACGAAGCCATCGCCGTCGCTGCCGCCAATGGCAAGCAGCCGAACGATCTGCTTGATGCTCGCGAAGAGGCGGTGCGCCAGCTGTCCACCTACATCGGCGTAACGGTGGTTCCGCAGGACGACAGCAGCTTTAACATCTTCATCGGCAGCGGCCAGCCGCTGGTGGTGGGCAGCAGCGTGGCGCGCCTGGAAGTGGTGCCGGGGCAGGGCGACCCTAACCGCCACGAGGTACAGTTCATCAGCGGCGGCTCGCGCCAGGGCATCACCTCGCAGATCAGCGGTGGCGAGCTGGGCGGGCTGATTCGCTATCGCAGCGAGGTGCTGGACTCGACCATGAACTCCTTGGGCCGTCTGGCACTGGCGGTGAGCGATCAGGTCAACAGCCAGCTCGGACAAGGGCTGGATCTGAAGGGCAATGTGGGGACGGCGCTGTTTGGCGATTACAACGATCCGGCGCTGGCCAAGCTGCGCGTCAACGCGTTCTCCGGCAACAGCAGCAATGCGCAGCCGGCGCTTAACATCACGCAAACCAATCTGCTGACCACCAGCGACTATCTGATGGAGTATGGCGCTGGTGGCTATACGGTGCGTCGCCTGAGCGACAGTCAGCCGATGACGGTAACAACCAATGCTGACGGCAGCCTGAGCATCACCGACAAGAGCGGCCGGGATCAGGGATTCCAGATCGTACCGGGAACGCCGGCGCCCGCGGTGGGCGACAAGTTCACCCTGCAGCCCACGCGCCGCGGTGCGACCGACATCACGGCGGTGCTCGATCAGGCGGACCAGTTGGCCTTCGCCGCGCCGATGCGTGCCGAAGGTAATCTGCAAAACAGCGGAACCGGTGTCATCGGTCAGCCTGATCTGGTCAATGGTCCGTCGCCGATCGACAAGACCGTGCTCAGCGCGGCTAGCCTTTCGCTCGAGGTAACACTGAGCGCGGACGGCAAGACCTATACGCTGGGCGATCCGCTGCCGAGCGGCTGGTCGTACGTAGACGATCAGGGTAATCCGCTAGCGGCCGCTCCCAGCTTCACATCGGGCACTGCCAATACTGTGCGGGTGGCTTATACGTCCGGCGCCGAGACGTATCAGCTGGCCTTTGCCATGAGCGGCCGTCCGGCGAATGGTGATGATTTCAGTATCGCCTTCAACCAGAGTGGAGTCTCCGACAACCGCAACGCCCTGAAGCTGGTCGACCTGCAAAGCAAGCAGAGCATCGGTGTCGATAACAACGTG
Source organism: Pseudomonas sp. FIP_A4 (assembly GCF_036701605.1). Lineage (NCBI taxonomy): Bacteria > Pseudomonadati > Pseudomonadota > Gammaproteobacteria > Pseudomonadales > Pseudomonadaceae > Pseudomonas > Pseudomonas sp. FIP_A4. The sequence goes on from NZ_JAYDXP010000116.1 coordinate 179,996, forward strand.
GCGGGTTCCGGTTTCAGTTTCACCGACGGCTATGGCGAGCTGGTCGAGCGCGTTGGCACGCTGACCGCGCAGGCGCGACTGGACAGCGAGGCGAACGGCGCGATCCTCAAGCAGGCCACCGACAACCGCGACTCGCTGTCGGCGGTCAACCTCGACGAGGAGGCCGCCAACCTGATCAAGTTCGAGCAGTACTACAACGCCTCGGCGCAGATCATTCAAGTTGCCCGCTCGCTGTTCGATACATTGATCAGCACCTTCCGCTAACAGGCCCGACCATGCGCATCTCGACCTTGCAGGCATTCAACAACGGCGTCGCCGGGTTGCAACGCAACTACGCCAACGCGACCCGTACTCAGGAACAGATCAGCACCGGCAACCGCATCCTCACTCCGGCCGACGATCCGGTCGCGTCGGTACGCCTGCTGCAGCTGGAACAGCAGCAGAACGTGTTGAGCCAGTACAACGCCAACCTTACGGCGGCGAACAACAGCCTGACCCAGGAAGAGGTCACGCTCAATTCGGTAAACACCGTATTGCAGCGCGTGCGCGAGCTGGCAGTACAGGCCGGCAACGGCGCGCTCGATCCGCAGGATCGCAAGTCCATTGCGGCCGAACTGGGCGAGCGAGAGGATGAGTTGCTGTCGTTGATGAACACCCGTAACGCGCGAGGCGAATATCTGTTCGCGGGCTTTCAGGGCAAGACACAGCCGTTCGTGCGGGGCGCCGATGGCAGCTATAGCTACGAAGGTGATGAGGGGCAGCGCAAGCTGCAAATCGCCAGCTCGTTAAATATTCCGATCAGCGACAATGGCAAGTCGGTCTTTGAGAACGTGATCAATGCCGGGCGTTACCAAAGCGTCTTCACCGCTCAAGCCGGTTCCACGTTGAGCGTTTCGGCTCCGCTGGTGCAGGATGAGGTCGCGCTCACCGCAAATCCGGCGTTTCCCGCTGCGGGCATTGGCGTGCACTTCACTTCGGAAACTGACTACATCGTCTACGATCTCAGCGCTCCGCCAGCTGATTTTGCTGATCCATTTGCCGATCCCAATCTCGTCCTCGCGTCCGGTTCTTTGGACGACAAAACGGACACAAGCGACAAACTCGTTTTTCGTGGTGTGGTCATGCAGTTTAACGGCACGCCTGCGGCTGGCGATTCGGTTGAGGTTACGCTGGACGCTACTCAGCAGAAGCAGGGCATCCTCAGCACCATCGCCAGCCTACGCTCCGCGTTGGAAAACCCTATCACGGGTAATCAGGGGGTTCACGATGCCGTTGCCGTCGCGCTGACCAACCTCGACCACGGCATGGTCAGCGTCGATGCCGCGCGCGGCAATATCGGTGCTCGGCTGAACGTGATCGAAACGACGCAGACCGATAACGAGGACGTGACGCTGGTGAACAAATCGGTGCAGGCCGAGCTGAAAGAGCTGGACTATGCCGAAGCGTTGTCGCGCCTGTCGTTCCAGACCGTCATCCTCGAGGCGGCGCAGCAGAGCTATGTGAAGATCAGTGGGCTCAACCTGTTCAACGCGATGAGGTAACGGCAGGTTGACGGGGTTCGCAAAAAACGCATCCCGTTTTGACTTCGCTAGAACGCTGTCTAGATTAAGCACGCTGCGGAGCAGGAAGTACCGCAGCCTTCAAACTTCATAAGGACGTGAATATGAGCAAAGCATTTCTTTCCGCAGTGGCCTTCGCGCTACTCACCTCGCTGGCCGTGCCAGGCCATGCTGCCAGTAATCCTCAGCAGAGCGCTCCTGCCGCTGTACCAGCAGCGAATGCCGAGATTGCAGTCGTCAAGATCAACAGCGCCGACGCAGAAACCCTGACCCGGGAACTCAAAGGCATCGGCCCGACCAAGGCGAAGGCGATCATCGATTATCGCGACAACCACGGTCCGTTCCAGTCAGTCGACGAGCTGCTGGAGGTCAAGGGCATCGGCGCGGCAACCCTTGAGAAGAACCGCAGCAAGCTCAGTCTGTAACCTGCAGCCAAAGCGAGCCGCAATGGCTCGCTTTGGCTGCAGGCCCCACTTTTCGCCGAACCCTGTCGCTGCGGGCCAGTCAAAAACGCTATCGAAAAAGCGTTGACATATGACGGTTATGCACATTTCAAACGGCCAGTAGACCGTTCGTCTCCGCCTCCTTGTCGTTGCTTGATCAGATGACATAAGTCATTGTTTTTCAATGACTTGGGCGGCTGCGCAAAAAAGGAACGATTTGTCTCGGAGGCCCGTGAGTAGGGCGTTTGACGCAATCATCCATAAACAATTCACAAGGTTATCCACAGCTTCTGTGGGTAACCTCGCTAACCCAGCAAGGACGCTGCCTGGAGGAAACTCTGTATGAAAGCGCCCTGGAATTTCCTGCGATACCTACCCGTTGCCCAACGCGTCATTGCTCGTGGCAGAGTTCCCGCGTTGCTGCTGGCGGTCGCGCGTAAGCGTTCCTCTCACGGCGGGTTGCTGAAAGGTTTGCGTGAGGATCTGTCGCTGTTTCAGGCGTTGTGTGTCGCTTGGTGGCGCGGAGAGTACCGGGTGATCAGCAAGTCGACGCTCGTATCGGTAGTTGCCGCGCTGTTGTACTTTCTGTCGCCGCTGGATGCGCTTCCGGACTGGATTCCCGGGCTCGGCTTCATCGATGACCTGGCGGTGATGGGTTGGGTCATGCGCAAGTGGTCCGACGAGCTTGTGGCGTTTCGTGGCTGGCGCGACGCTCAGCCACCGTCGCGTAAAGCGGCGCTGGAGGTGTTGCCGGCAGCGCAGGAAACCGAGCGACGTTAGAGCGGATGCGCTGCCGTTGCATACAGTGAAATGCAGTGGCAGCGCGATGCTCCATTGCCTGTCCAGACTGTTAAGATTCGGCTATCTAGGCCAAAGAGTTCAGGAAAGAAAGATGAATGTGCAGGTCATCATGCGCGATGGCGCACCCGAATATGCTGTCCTGCCGTGGAGCGAATATGAAGCGCTGCTGAATGCGGTAGGGCGACGGCCCGACGCTCCTCAGCCTGCCCCTGAAGCTGTTTGCGCACCGGCGCTGCGACAGCTGCCACAATTGCGTGAGGCGAAGGGGCTGGATATCGCAGCGTTGGCCCGCTCAGTAGGTATCAGCCCGGCCTATCTCGCATTGATTGAAAGCGGTGAGCGGGTACCCGATACGGCGATCCGCCGCGCCTTGGCCCGTGCCCTCGAGGTACCACGCTGGGAGGACGACGCTTGAACCTGCAACGTCCTGCGGTACGCATCAGTCGGCAGCATTGGCAAGCGCTGCTGCTGGAGTTGGGCGAGGCTCGCCGGCAGCGTCATCTGGTGACCTATCGAGCATTGGTCGAGCGCCTGCAATTGCCGGCTCCGGCCATGCAAACGCTGACCGCTGCGCTGGAGCATCTGGCCGCGTTGGATGCGCGGGCGGAACGGCCTTTGCGCAGCGCACTGGTCATCAGTCAGGGCGCCAGCCGTCTACCCCGTACGGGGTTCTTCGAGTGTGCGACGAAACTCGGGCGCTTCAGTGGACCGTCAGATGGGTTCGCTGCGGCATCCTGGCACGCTGGCGAGGTCGCGCGGGTTTTTGAATTCGACTATCCGGAGGTTCCATGATGCTCTGGAAGCTGCGCGCGAGCGCAGGCTATCTGCTCGCCCGCAAACTGATGGCTGCGCGTTGGGCGGTGCAACAGCCGAAGCTATGGCGCTGGATGGAAGGGCAGTTCTCGCGCAAGGCCAATCTGGGCGATCGTGCCGCGCAGAGTTTCTACGGCCATATGCTCTATTTTCGTGGCCAGGGTCTGGGCGCAAAACAGGAAGGCATACGGCTGTTGCGTTTGGCTGCTCAGGCCGGCGATGCCAAAGCGGCCTACCAGCTGGGCGTGATCAGTCTCAGTGAAGATGCCTCGCGTGGTCCAGATGGCCCTGAGGCTGCGCGCTGGTGGGAGCAGGCGGCAACTGCCGGGCATCCGCTGGCGGCGATGCGGCTAGAGCAGCTTTACCGTGCCGGTGGCTATGGCCTGGCTGCGGATCCGGCAGTAGCCGATCGCTACAAGGCGCTCGCCGCACACCGCGGCATATAAGGTCTGCTGGAGCTGATGAGAATGAAAAAAGGCCGCCTCGTTGGGCGGCCTTTCTGTTAGCGCAGTTCAGTAATCAGTGCTGTGCCATCGCTGAATCGAGACCCAAGTAGTCGAGCAGAATCCGTCCGCTCTCCGCGAGATAGGCGTCGTCCTCCGGCTTGAGTTTCTCGGGCTCGTGAGGCGTACTCGTCTCGTCGTCCTTTTCCAGCTTGGCCAGAGGTTCTTCGCCCTTGGCCTGGCGCAGCGCGTTTTCCAGCGACAGCTGACGTTTCTCGATAGCGGCCTGCTGCGCGCGACGCTTGCTCTCGTTGAGACTTACCGTGGTTTCATGCATCAGCTCTTGGGTTAGAGCCAGGCGATCACGCGTAAACACGAAGTCCGGATTCTGCTCGGTACGCGCCTCGTGGCGCGCCTTGAGTTCGGCGAGGAACGGCTTGAACGGGTTCATATCAGGATTGATCGCGGCGCGGATGCTGTCCCAGGGCATTGCCTCGGGCAGCGCGCTTTCGCCGATCTCCTTGGTATCGACGTCGGCCGGATAGCTGATGTCCGGAATCACGCCCTGGTGCTGGGTGCTCTGCCCGGAAACCCGGTAGAACTTGGCCAGAGTGAGCTTCAGTTCGCCGTGGTTGAGAGGCTGGATGGTCTGCACGGTGCCCTTGCCAAACGTCTGTCCGCCGAGGATCAGAGCGCGGTGATAGTCCTGCATGGCGCCAGCGAAGATCTCCGAAGCGGAGGCGGACAATCGATTGACCAGCACCGCTAGCGGACCTTTATAGAATGCACCGACGTTCTCGTCGGCCAGCACGTCGACGCGGCCGTCGGCGTTGCGCACCAGTACGGTCGGCCCCTGGTCGATGAACAAGCCGGTCAGCTCGGTGGCTTCCTGCAGCGATCCGCCGCCGTTGTTGCGTAGGTCGATCACTACGCCATCAACCTTCTCCTGCTGCAGCTCGGTCAGCAGTTTCTTCACGTCGCGGGTGGTGCTCTTGTAGTTCTGGTCGCCGGCGCGCAGCGCTTTGAAGTCGAGGTAGAAGGCCGGTATCTCGATGACACCGAGCTTGAACTGCTGACCCTGGTGCTCGAGGTTGAGCACCGATTTCTTCGCCGCCTGTTCTTCCAGCTTCACCGCTTCGCGAGTGATCGCGACGATCTTGCTGGTCTGGTCGTTGGGTGCGTTGCTCGCCGGAATCACTTCCAGGCGCACAACCGAGCCCTTCGGACCGCGAATCAGCTTGACCACTTCGTCCAGTCGCCAGCCAATCACGTCGACCATCTCGTCATCACTCTGGGCGACGCCGATGATCTTGTCGGCCGGCGCCAGCTGCTTGCTTTTCTCTGCCGGGCCGGCCGGCACCAGGCGCACGATCTTGACGTGCTCGTTGTCGCTCTGCAGCACCGCACCGATGCCTTCCAGCGACAGGCTCATGTTGATATCGAAGTTCTCCGCGTTATCCGGCGACAGGTATTGCGTGTGCGGGTCGTAGGACTGCGCGAAGGCGTTGATGTAGGTCTGGAACACATCCTCGCCGCGAGTCTGCTCCAGTCGCGCGAGCTGGTTCTTGTAGCGCTTGGTCAGCAGTTCCTGAATGGCCTTGGGCTCCTTGCCGGCAATCTTCAGGCGCAGGACTTCATCCTTCACGCGCTTGCGCCAGAGGTCATCGAGTTCGGCGCGATCCTTCGCCCAGGCGGCTTTCTCTCGATCCACCAGCAGCGTCTCGTCGAGGGTGAAGTCGATCTTGTCGACGCCCTGTTGCAGCAGGCCCAGCGCATAGTTGAGGCGATCTTCCAGGCGCTCGAGGTGACGCTTGTAGATGAGGAAGCCCGGCTCCAGGTTGCCGCGCTTAAGGAAGTCGTCAAACTCGGTGCGCCAGCGATTGAATTCGGCGAGGTCCGATGCGAGGAAATAGCTGCGCGCCGGATCGAGCATCTCTATGTAGCTGTCGAAGATCTTTGCCGAGCGTGCGTCGTTGAGCGGTGGCTTGTTGTAATGGTGGCGCTTGAGTAGCTCGACGACGTTCAGGCTGGCGATGACCTGCTCGCGGTCCGGCTGCAGGTAATCCCACTTCGGTGCGTCGCCAGGCTTGGCCAACGCCAGCGAGGCCTGGAGGCCGAACAGCAGGGTGAAAACGGTGCAGGCAAGCGTGCGTTTCATGGTTTGAGGGCGACGTAAGGCTGAGGAATAACGCATATTAGGCCATCTAGGGTTGGCGCCGGTTCGTCAGGCGTCCGGCGGTATGAAGCACGCGCCCGTCGGTATGGCTGGGAGAGACCAGCGAGTAACGGTTGGGCGCAGGATTGGACTCACTATGGAGGCAGCATGAAGGCATTGCAAGGCGTCGAGGGGGAACTGGAGTGGGCGCAACGACCAGCCCCGGAATGTGGCGAGGGTGAGGTGCGAATCCGCGTTGCGGCCGCTGGGTTGAACCGTGCCGATCTGTTGCAGCGTGCCGGTCATTATCCGCCGCCAGCGGGCGTGACCGATACCCTTGGTCTGGAGTGTGCTGGGGTGGTCATAGAGGCCGGCGCGGGTAGCCGTTGGCAGGTTGGCGATCGGGTCTGCACCTTGCTGGCTGGTGGCGGTATGGCGGAGGAGGTGGTGGTCGATGCCCGGCATGCGCTGCCGGTGCCGGCGGGACTGTCGCTGCGCGAGGCGGCGGTGATTCCCGAGGTGTATGCCACGGCCTGGCTCAATCTGTATCGGCTGGGTGCGCTGCAACCTGGCGAGAAGGTGCTGCTGCATGCTGGGGCCAGCGGTGTCGGTTCGGCGGCGATCCAGCTGTGCAAGGCATTCGACAACCCCTGCTGGGTCAGCGTGGGATCGGCGGAGCGTCTGGCCTACTGCGAGGCGCTCGGTGCACAAGGCGGCGTGCTGCGTGGAGAGGCGCTGGAGGCGCTGCGCGATTTCGCGCCATTCGACCTGATCCTCGATCCGGTCGGTGCCAAGTACGCTGCACTGAACCTGCAGCTGCTGGGGCTGGACGCGCGCTGGGTGATGATCGGCCTGATGGGCGGACGCAAGGCCGAGCTGGACCTGGCGGCGCTGTTGGCCAAGCGCATCCAGCTGATCGGCTCGACGCTACGCAGCCGCGATGCGGACTACAAGGCCGGGTTGCTCGCCGAGATGGAGGAAAATGTCTGGCCAATGTTCGCCGAGGGTAGATTGTCACCGCGTCTGGAGCAGTGCTTCCCGATCGGCGATGCCGAAGCGGCCTTCGCGGCCCTGGCCAGCAATACCGTCTCCGGCAAGCTGGCACTGGTCATCGACGCCGATCTGCAGTGACCATCGATGCGGGGCGCTGGCCGGCGCACCCGCGTCCGTTTCAGGGCAGCGTGCTGCTCGAATAGAAGGCAGTGAGTACTTTCACCAGGTGCGCCAGATCCTGACTGCCGGCCAGTTCGCGGATCGAATGCATGGCGAAGGTCGGCAGGCCGATATCGACCGTGCGCACGCCGAGCTGACCGGCGGTGATCGGACCGATGGTCGAGCCGCAGCCGAGATCGCTGCGGGTGACGAAGCTCTGTACCGGCACCTCGTTTTCCACGCATAGATGACGGAAGAAACCGGCGGTTTCGCTGCTGGTGGCGTAGCGCTGGTTGCTGTTGACCTTGATCACCGGGCCGGCGTTGAGCTTCGGTCCGTGGTTGCCATCGTGTTTGTCGGCATAGTTGGGGTGCACGGCGTGCGCGTTGTCGGCGGAAATCAGCAGGGAACGGTTGATGCAGCGCTGGAAACTCTCATCCTCCGGGAGCACGCGACGCAGCACCTGTTCGAGGAACGGGCCGTCGGCACCGCACATGGAACAGGAGCCGACCTCCTCGTGATCGGTACAGACGAGTAGGCAGGTCTCCTCCGGCGCAGCGTTCAGCAGCGCCTGCAAGCCGGCGAAGCAGGACAACAGGTTGTCAAGGCGGGCGCCGGCGATGAAATCGCCGTTGAGGCCGACCACTGCGGCTGGCTGGGTGTCGTAGAGACTGAGCTCGAAGTCCAGAATCACGTCGGCGATCAGATCGTGCTCGCGGCTCAGCTGTTCGGCCAGCAGCGCACGCAGATCGGGGTTTTCCTCGCCGAGTACCTGGGCGATCAGTGGTGGCAGCTCGTTCTGGGCGTTGATGGCCCAGCCCTGGTTCGCTTCGCGGTTGAGGTGAATGGCCAGGCTGGGGATCACTGCGATGGGCAGCCGGAAGTCGATCAGCTGGCTTTCGATGCGGCCGTCGCGGCTGTAGGTGACGCGGCCGGCGAGCGACAGGTCGCGGTCGAACCAGGGTGCGAGCAGCGCACCGCCGTAGACTTCCACGCCGAGCTGCCAGAAGCCCTGGCGCTGCAGGTCCGGATGCGGCTTGACGCGCAGGCAGGGGCTGTCGGTATGCGCGCCGACCAGGCGCATGCCGTGCTCGACCATCGTTCTGCTGCCGAGCTGGAAGGCAATGAGCGACGAATCGTTGCGCGTGACGTAATAGCGCCCGCCGGGCTGCAGATGCCAGGCGTCGCGTTCCTCGAGCGGAGTGAAGCCGGATGCCTGCAGGCGCTGGGCGAGATTGCGAGTGGCGTGGAACGGCGTGGGCGATGCCTGAAGGAATTCGATCAGGCTCTGGTTGAGTGTTTGCGGCATGACGGGCTCCGGACTGCAATGGCGCGAAGTCTACCGCATCGACCCCGGGCGGTCTGCGCGATTGGCCGGCGCTAGGGGTTGCCCGTTCAGAACGGCGCCGCGCAGTCGAAGCGCAGGCGTTCGCCGGTCTGCGGGTGGGTCAGCGTCAGCATGCTGGCATGCAGGCACAGACGCTCGTGTGCCTGCAGGGCCTGCTCGTGCGCGTAGAGGCGGTCGCCGAGCAGCGGATGGCCGATGGATAGCATGTGTACGCGCAGCTGATGCGAACGACCGGTGATCGGTGTCAGTTCGACGCGGCAGTGATCACCGCAGCGTTCGAGGATGCGCCAGAAAGTCAGCGCGTGTTTGCCCAGCTCGTGATCGACGACGTGCCGTGGCTTGGTCGGCGGGTCGTAGCGCAGCGGCAGGTCGATACTGCCGCTGTCCTGCTCCGGCTGGCCCCAGCATAGCGCCGTATAGGCTTTTTCGGTTTCACGATCGTGAAACTGACGAGACAGCTCGCGGTGACTGTCGGCATCCCGGGCGAGCACGATCAAGCCCGAGGTTTCCCAGTCCAGCCGGTGCACGATGCGCGCTTCGGGGTAGCCGTTTTCCTGCAGACGGGTCACCAGGCAATCGCGATTATCCTCGGCGCGGCCGGGCACCGAGAGCAGCAGGGTAGGCTTGTTGATCACCAGCAGGGCGGCGTCCTGATGGACGATCTCGATGTTGCTTAGCGGCATGTGCTTTTCCACAAACGAAGACGGCGGCCCGAGGCCGCCGTTCCTGAAACAACCGGGTCGCTCAGCGATCCGGCAGGGTGATGTTCAGCTCGAGGATCGAGCAGCTGCCCTGGTCCTCCAGCGCCACCTGGACCTGATCCTGATCGATGTTGACGTACTTGCGGATCACCTCCACCAGCTCCTTCTGCAGTGCAGGCAGGTAGTCCGGCTGGGTGCGCTGGCCGCGTTCATGCGCAACGATGATCTGCAGACGCTCCTTCGCGATGGCGGCGGGCGTTTCCTTCTTCTTGCGCTCGCGAAAGAAATCGAAAAGGTTCATTCGCGGCCTCCAAAGAGTCGCTGCAGGAAGCCGGGCTTCTTCACGTCGAGGAAGCGGTGGGCCACTTCCTTGCCGAGCAGACGGTCTACGGCGTCGCTATAGGCCTGGCCTGCGTCGCTCTGGTCGTCGAGGATCACCGGGATGCCCTGGTTGGAAGCCTTGAGCACCGCCTGGGATTCCGGGATCACGCCGAGCAGGCGGATGGAAAGGATTTCCTCGACGTCTTCGACGCCGAGCATTTCGCCCTTGTTGACGCGCTCGGGGTTGTAGCGAGTCAGCAACAGGTGCTCCTTGATCGGCTCCTGGCCGTTCTCGGCGCGGCGCGATTTGCTGGCCAGCAGGCCGAGCATGCGGTCGGAGTCGCGTACCGACGATACTTCCGGGTTGGTCACGACGATGGCTTCGTCGGCGTAGTACATGGCCAGATGCGCACCCTTTTCGATACCGGCCGGGGAGTCGCAGATCACGTACTCGAAAGTCTTGCTCAGCTCGTCGATCACCTTGCCGACGCCTTCGAGCGTCAGGGCGTCCTTGTCGCGGGTCTGGCTGGCGGCGAGGACGTAGAGGTTCTCCAGGCGCTTGTCCTTGATCAAGGCCTGGCCGAGGGTCGCGTCGCCATTGATGACGTTGACGAAGTCGTAAACCACGCGACGCTCGCAGCCCATGATCAGGTCCAGATTACGCAGGCCGACGTCGAAGTCGACCACGGCGGTCTTGTGCCCGCGCAGAGCGAGGCCGGTTCCGATGGCGGCGCTGGTGGTGGTCTTGCCGACGCCACCTTTGCCGGAAGTGACTACGAGGATCTTGGCCAAGGTGCTTCACCCTAAATGTGAAAAATCGGCCTCGTCGGCCTGAGCGGCGCGGGAAGCCATTTCGGTGCGGAAAAATTCGCGGAAGTATCCGTTAAAGGCGGGTGATGTTCAACACGTCGCCGGCGAGCCGGATCTGCACCGATTCGGCCCACAGCGGCTCGCGGCGCAGGTCTTCGGCCACCTTGTACTGACCGGCGATCGAGATCATCTCGGCGGCCAGTTGCTGGCAGAAAATGCGCGCATTGGCGTCGCCCTTGATGCCCGCCAGCGCGCGCCCGCGCAGCGGACCGTACACATGGATGTTGCCATCGGCGAGAAGTTCCGCGCCGGGGCTGACCGCGGCGAGCACGATCAGGTCGCCGCCCTGGGCATAGACCTGCTGGCCGCCGCGGATCGGCGTGGTCACCACACGCGTCGGGCGATAGACCGGTTCGGCGGGTTTGGCAGGTGTCTTGCTCGCCAGGTCGACCTTGCGCTCGCGTGCGCCGGAGGGCGGCAGCACCGGGATATCGAGCCCCTCGGCAGCGCTGATATAGACCGGCTGGGCGGCACGAACCGCCAGTGTGCGCAGGCCGTGCTTGCGGCATAGCGCGATCAGGGCGGCGAGGTCGACATCCGCACCATCGGCGGGGAGCTTGTCCAGGGCCAGTACCAGCGGTGTGTTGTTGAAGAAGTCTGGTGCCTGCTCGACCTTGGCCGCCAGCTGTTCGTCGAGGGCGTCGAGGTCGTTGCGGACAATCTCCAGCACGGTGATGGCGAGCATGCTGCCCTTGAGCTGGAAGACGGGGGCGTGGGGAGAGGAGTCGGCTTGGCTCATGGTCTGCCTGCGGCGGTAAATGGCGAGGACTTATAGCGGGGTGCGGCGCGGCCTGCAACAGCGAACATGGACTGCCGCCGGGGCCAGCGGCTCGGCTTTGCAGCGTTTTTCCCGATAGAATGCGCGGCTTCACCCGCTTCGAGCTCGCTATGGAACGTCCTCACTTTCGCCCGTACTTCCTGCATCCGCGTTTCTGGCTGCTCTGGCTGGGGCTGGGGTTGCTCTGGCTGCTGGTGCAATTGCCGTATCCGTGGCTGTTGTGTCTGGGGCGTCTGCTTGGCCGGTTGATGTATGCCGTCGCCGGTTCGCGCCGGAAAATCGCGCGGCGCAACCTGGAGCTGTGCTTCCCTGAACTGAGCCAGGAGCAGCGCGAGCGGCTGCTGAAGGAAAACTTCGCTTCCACCGGCATCGCCTTCTTCGAGATGGCCATGAGCTGGTGGTGGCCGCAAGCACGCCTGCAGCGCCTGGCGCATGTCGAGGGGCTGGAACACCTGCAGCGCGCACAGGCGGCGGGGCAGGGCGTGATCCTGATGGCGCTGCATTTCACCACGCTGGAGATCGGTGCCGCGTTGCTGGGCCAGCGCCACACCATCGACGGCATGTACCGCGAGCACAAGAACCCGCTGTTCGATTTCATCCAGCGTCGCGGGCGCGAACGGCACAATCGCGACGCCACCGCCATTGAGCGTGAGGACGTGCGCGCCATGCTCAAGGTGCTGCGCGCCGGCCGCGCCATCTGGTACGCGCCGGATCAGGACTACGGGCGCAAGCAGAGCCTGTTCGTGCCGCTGTTCGGCATCCAGGCGGCAACCGTCACCGCCACCACCAAGTTCGCGCGCCTGGGGCGGGCGCTGGTGGTGCCGTTCACTCAGGAGCGTCTGGCCGACGGCTCGGGCTATCGACTGGTGATTCATCCACCGCTAGAGAATTTCCCAGGCGAGAATGAAGAGGCCGACTGCCGGCGCATCAATCAATGGGTCGAGGAAGCGGTCGGCGCGCTGCCGGAGCAATACCTCTGGGCGCATCGGCGCTTCAAGACGCGTCCAGAAGGCGAGCCGAGCCTCTACGGTCGGCGTAGAAAGCGGCGCGGCTGATCCTATGGATCATTCCGCAATCTGCAGATCACGCGCCCGGCTGTAGACGTAGCGCACCTTTTCATACTCGAACGGTGAGTTGAGCTGGCCGTAGCGGAAGTCGGTGCTGTAGCGGATATCCACCACGCGCAGCGCCGTCAGGCCGAACTGCCCGCCGCTAGCCTCGGCGTAGCCGAAATAGTCCACCTGCCGTTCGATGGCGAAGTCGGTGACCAGTCCGGTGCTGTCGCGCAGGTTGGACGGGCCGAGTGCCGGGAGAATCAGGTACGGGCCGCTGGGGACGCCATAATGCCCCAGCGTCTGGCCGAAATCCTCCGGCTGGCGAGGCAGGCCCATGCGTGTCGCCGGGTCCCACAGGCCGGCGACACCGATGATGGTGTTGAACAGAAAGCGTGCCGTCGCGTTCATCGCCCGCTCGCCCTTGAGCTGCAGCACGCTGTTGGCCAGGGTCGGCAGCTCACCGAGGTTGCTGAAGAAGTTGCTCACCCCGGTGCGCACCAGGCGGGGGGTGACGTAAACGTAGCCGCGCACCACCGGCAGCATCACCCACTGGTCCAGCCGGTAGTTGAAGTGGTACATGCGCCGGTTGAACGACTCGAAGGGGTCATAGACGTCCAGCGCCTTGAAGGTTGCGCGCTCGAACTCCCGCTGGTCGAGACCGGGATTGAATTCGAGATCGCGCAGCGGGTAGGTGAAGCCATCCTCGTCGATGTTCGAGGTTTCGCCCCAGGCCGCGGCACTGGCGAGCAGCAGCGGCAACAGCAATGAGAACCTAGCCACGGAAGAACTCCAGCATCTGCGCGGTGTTAACGCGGTAGTTGAGGTTGCCGCAGTGCCCACCGCGCGGGTACAGCGTCAGCCGCTCGCCGAAGGTGCGCCGCAGAAAGCCGATGTCGCCGGGGCCGAGGATCAGATCATCGGCGTTGTGCATCACGGCAATCTTGTCGGCGCTGCGCAGGTAGTCCTCGAGCGCGTAGAGGCTCACCTGCTCGATCATCTGGGTGAGGCTGCCGCCGTCGTACTGCGCGCGCCACATGGGAATCAGCTGTTCGACGATGTAGCAGTCGAAGTCGCATAGCAGCGCGCGCTTGAGGAACGGTTCCAGGCTGGTGCCTTCGTCGATCGGGTAGTCGGGCGGAGTGATCAGTCCGCGACGGTTGATCAGGTCCGAGGTAAAGGCGATGTCTGCTGCGGAGAAGCGGAACACCGTGCCGATCAGCATCGCCATCTGCTCGTCGCTGAGCCGCAGTGGCGACTGCTGAAAGTCGTAGAGCATGGCTTCGTCGAGGTCGATGTAGCCCTTGTGGCGGTAGTAGCGGGTCAGCTTGTCCAGCACGACCTCGTAGAACGTGGTGTTGTTGTCGATGCCTTCGACCCGGGTCTGCACCAGCTTGTCCAGGTTGCTGATCGAGGTATAGAGGTTGACCGGCGGGTTGAGCAGCAGCACGCGCTTGAAGCCGAAGCTCTGCCGCGTCTCGTCGAGCTGGCTGACGAAGGCGGCGTGCAGCGCGCCCAGGCTGTAGCCGAGCAGGTGGAACTCGGTCACCGGCAATTTGCGCTGTTGTGCACGCACGGCCTGCATGACCCGGTAGAGGTCCTTGGCGTCGTCCTGGCTCAGGCCCGGCGTGGCATAGCGCGAGGCGGCGGCCATGAAGTCGTAACTGGTGGGCGAGGAGAGCTGCACCACGTGGAAGCCGGCGCCGTAGAACAGCCGCTTGAGCGCCTCGGTCTTGCCGTTGGCGTAATGCGCGCCCGTACCGGAGATGATGAAGATCAGGGGCGCTGGACCGGCCTGACGTGCGAGCCGGTAGCCCAGGCGTTTTACTGGCCAGAAGTTGTCCGGCAGCGTGAATTCGCGCTCCGGGCGCAGGCGCAGGCTGTAGTCGGCCTGATCGATCTCGTCGTCGGCCGGCACCGCCGGACGCAGTTCGAGCGGGGTCGTGGCGATGGTCGCCTCGAACGGATTGTCCAGCGGAAAGCCATATTCGGCGGCACCGAGGTCGGCGGCCTGCACTGGCAGTACGCAGGCGACCAGCAGGGCGATGAGCGGCAGCAGCGGCATGCGAATTCTCCATAAAGCGACCTGCGCGGCGGCAGTCATGCGGGGTCGAGCCGTGCAGCCCTTCCTGTGCATCGTTCCGGCGTTTCGTCGTTACCGGTGCGGGCCTGGCTCAGACACGCAGCCCCGCGATTGGTTTGATCTGCGTCGCTAGACATCGTTTCGCCGGTAGCAGCAGAACGGCGTCACCGGGCGTTTGTCGGCGCGTCGCAGCTACCTCGAACGTATACGCCTTTAGGCGACATGGCGTGCCTAAGAATGACTTTAGTCATGTCCAGCAAATACTGTTCCGAAACGCTGGAAGCCCCGTGAAATAAGGCTTGCAGAATGTTTCAGGGTGTTTGGCTGGCTCTAGCTCGCTGCTTTGCGCCGCTCGAAGTCAGACCAAAGTCGGGTGGAATTCAGCCGATCCGGCCCTAAAGTAGCCACCCTGTCCTCATTGGGGGGCAAATGATCGTGGAGACAGTTGCAATGCACAATAACGACAATGCTTACCAGCAGATCTATAACAACCCCCGCTTCCAGGAGCTGGTCGCCAAGCGTGGCCGTTTTGCCTGGATGCTTTCGATCATCATGCTGGCAGCCTATTTTGCCTTCATTCTGGTGATCGCTTTCGAACCCCATCTGCTGGGCGTCAAGCTCAGTGCGCAAACCGTTACCACCTGGGGAATTCCTGCCGGCCTGGGCCTGATCTTCCTGGCCATCGGCCTGACGGGAGTCTACGTGCAGCGCGCCAACGGCGAGTTCGACCGTATCAACCAGGAAATCCTCAACGAGGCCCAAAAATAATGATCGCTCGTTTGCTGTCCGCTGCCGCACTACTGGCAGCCTCCCCGATGCTGCTGGCGGGAGAAGCCCTCACCGGCGAAGTCCAGAAGCAGGCGACCAACTGGACCGCCATCGTCATGTTCGTGGTGTTCATCGCCTTCACGATGGGTATCACCAAGTGGGCGGCCAAGCGCAACACCTCCACGTCCGACTACTACACCGCCGGCGGCAGCATCACCGGCTTCCAGAACGGCCTGGCGATCGCCGGCGACTACATGTCCGCTGCGTCGTTCCTGGGTATTTCCGCTCTGGTGTTCACCAGTGGCTATGACGGCCTGATCTACTCCATCGGCTTCCTGGTCGGCTGGCCGCTGATCCTGTTCCTGATGGCCGAGCGCCTGCGTAACCTGGGCAAGTTCACCTTCTCCGACGTGGCGTCCTATCGCCTCGGTCAGACCCAGATCCGCATCCTGTCGGCGATGGGATCGCTGACCGTGGTGGCCTTCTACCTGATCGCCCAGATGGTCGGTGCCGGCAAGCTGATCCAGCTGCTGTTCGGCCTGGACTACATCGTTGCGGTGGTTCTGGTCGGCGTGCTGATGGTTTGCTATGTGCTGTTCGGCGGCATGCTGGCGACCACCTGGGTACAGATCATCAAGGCTGTACTGCTGCTGTCCGGCGCCAGCTTCATGGCCATCATGGTAATGAAGCATGTGGGCTTCGACTTCGGCACCCTGTTCTCCGAAGCCGTGAAGATCCACACCAAGGGCGAAGCCATCATGAGCCCGGGCGGTCTGGTAACCGATCCGGTTTCGGCGATCTCCCTGGGTCTGGCGCTGATGTTCGGTACTGCTGGCCTGCCGCACATCCTGATGCGCTTCTTCACCGTCTCCGATGCCAAGGAAGCCCGCAAGAGCGTGTTCTACGCCACTGGGTTCATCGGCTACTTCTATATCCTGACCTTCATCATCGGTTTCGGCGCGATCCTGCTGGTCAGCACCAATCCGGAATACCAGGACGCCACTGGCGCCATCATCGGCGGCACCAACATGGTGGCCGTGCACCTGGCCAACGCGGTTGGCGGTAACCTGTTCCTCGGCTTCATCTCCGCTGTGGCCTTCGCCACCATCCTGGCGGTGGTTGCCGGTCTGACCCTGGCAGGTGCTTCGGCCGTGTCTCACGACCTGTACGCCTGCGTGATCAAGAAGGGCAAGGCCAAGGAAGAGGACGAGATGAAGGTGACCAAGCGCACCACCCTGGCTCTGGGCGTGGTCGCGATCATCCTCGGTGTGGCCTTCGAGAAGCAGAACATCGCCTTCATGGTGGGTCTGGCCTTCTCCATCGCCGCCAGCTGCAACTTCCCGGTCCTGTTCCTCTCCATGTACTGGAAGAACCTGACCACTCGCGGTGCGCTGATCGGTGGTTCCCTGGGCCTGTTCACCGCGCTGATCCTGACCATCCTCAGCCCGACCGTGTGGGTGCAGGTGCTGGGCAACGCCGAGGCGATCTTCCCGTACTCCTACCCGGCGCTGTTCTCGGTAGCTGTGGCCTTCATCGGTATCTGGTTCTTCTCGATCACCGACAAGTCGACGATGGCCAGCGACGAGCGTGCCCGCTTCTTCCCGCAGTTCGTGCGTTCGCAGACCGGTCTGGGTGCAACGGGAGCCGTTGCTCACTGACGATCGTCCGTGATGTAAAAAAGAGGCAGCCTGCGGGCTGCCTTTTTCATGCCCGCCGAAAAAGCGACCCGGCTGTTGCCCTTCGCGCGCCGTGCCAGCGATCCGCCTGGCGGTTTGTTCCGGTCATTCAGCGCCCTGATGGATGCCGGGCGGCCAGATGCCTTTCGCTAGACTCGCTGCCATTGAATCGGATAACGAGGGCTGCACGATGAATCAGAACCGCATGATGGTTACCGGAGCGGGCTCCGGGCTGGGCCGCGAGATCGCCCTGCGCTGGGCGCGCGACGGCTGGCGCCTGGCGCTGTCCGACATCAACGAGGCGGGGCTGGCGCAGACCCTGGAAATGGTTCGCGCCGTCGGCGGCGACGGCTTCGTCCAGCGGTGCGATGTGCGCGACTACAGCCAGCTGATCGCCTTCGCTCAGGCCTGCGAAGACAAGCTCGGTGGCATCGACATCGTGGTGAACAACGCCGGCGTAGCGTCGGGCGGCTTCTTCAGCGAGCTGTCGCTGGAGGATTGGGACTGGCAGATCGCAATCAACCTGATGGGCGTGGTCAAGGGGTGCAAGGCGTTCCTTCCGCTCCTGCAGAAGAGTCGTGGCACGCTCATCAATATCGCCTCGATGGCTGCGCTCATGCAGGCGCCGGGCATGAGTAACTACAACGTCGCCAAGGCCGGTGTGGTGGCGCTGTCGGAAAGTCTGCTGGTGGAACTGCGCCAGCAAGAGATCGGTGTGCACGTGGTGTGTCCGTCGTTCTTCCAGACCAATCTGCTGGACTCCTATCGCGGCCCGACGCCACACATGAAGGCGCAGATCGGCAAGTTGCTGGAGGCCTCGCCGATCACCGCGGCGGATATCGCCGACTACATCCACCAGCGAGTGGCCGCAGGCGAATTCATGATTCTGCCGCACGAGGAAGGACGTATCGCCTGGCGGATCAAGCAACAGAATCCGCAGGCGATCTACGATGAAATGGCCGCATTGGCCGAGAAGAAGCGCAGCAAGGTCGGAAGCTGACCGATCGGTTCAAGAGGCTTGTCGGCGCCCGGGGCTGGGAGTAGGGTGGCCTCCCCGGCGCCTGCCATGACTGTTGGAACCGCTGTGAACAGACCCTCCCGCTGGGTGCTAATGGCCGCGCTGCTGCTGGCGGCTGTCAACCTGCGCCCTGGTATCACCTCCTTCGCCCCCCTGATCGAACAGATCGCCATCGAACTCGGCCTCACCCGCAGCACCATCAGCCTGACCACCGCGTTGCCGGTACTGCTGATGGGCCTGCTGGCGCCGCTGGCTCCGCGGCTGGCGCTGCGCTTCGGCCTGGAGCGCAGTATCGGCCTGTGCCTCGGATTGATCGCGGTAGCCTTGCTGCTACGGCTGTTCGGCGAGCAGGCGTCGCTGCTGATTCTGACCGCCGCACTGGTCGGCGCCGGCATCGCGGTGGCGGGGCCGTTGCTGTCGGGCTTCATCAAACGCTACTTCCTCGAGCGGATCGGCCAGGCCGCCGCCTGGTATTCGCTGGGCATGGCCGTGGGTGGCACGCTGGGTGCGGTGGTCACCGCGCCGGCGAGCGAGCTGTTCGGTCACCAGTGGACCTGGGGCTTGGCGCTGTGGGCCTTGCCGGCATTCGCCGCGCTGGCGCTGTGGTGGCGTCTGCCGAACCAGCCGGACGTGGCGCCGGAGCAGCGTGCCGGGCTGCCCTGGCGCGTGCCGCGTGCCTGGCTGATCAGCCTGTACTTCGCGCTGCAGGCCGGGCTGTTCTACGCGCTGGCGACCTGGCTGGTCGCGCGCTATCACGAAGTGGGCTTCAGCATGCTGCACAGCAACGGCTTCTTCAGCGCCTTCATGATGATCGGCCTGCCGAGTTCCTTCATCGCGCCGTGGCTGGCGCAGCGCTTTGGTCAGCGGCACCTGCTGATGTGTGGCTCGGGCGTGCTGGCGACGCTTTGCCTGAGTGCCATCGCCTTGGTGCCGCAGTGGCAGCCGCTGCTGGTCTGCATGCTGCTGGGCGTGGTGCTCAATGCGAGCTTCTCGTTGGCACTGGTGTTGCCCATGTACGAGGCGAGCACGCCGCTGGCGGTCAGCCGGCTGACGGCGATGATGCTCTGCACCGGCTACAGCCTGGCCTGCCTGACGCCGGTGCTGGCCGGGCTCGGGCGCGATCTGTCCGGTGGCTATCGTCTGCCGTTCCTGGTGCTGGCGGGCATGGCAGTCTGCATGGCGGTGCTGGCCACACGGCTCAAGCCGCGTCAGTCCTAGCAGTCGGCTGGCACGGGCTGCGTCTGGCGTAGGCGTTGTGGCACGGTTCGAACTCGCGAGAAGACGCGGATGACCGTCCCGTTACGCTGTGCTAGAAAGCTCGACCTTTCCTGGCCTGCCGCACCGGAGTAACTGCGTGGAGTCCGAATCCATCGTTTATGGCTGCATCCGTGACTGGCCTTCGGCCGACCCGGAGCAATGCCTGCGCCGCCGCGTCAGCAACCGCAAGGTGTTGCGCGCACTGCCGCACGGCGAAGCCTGGCCGTTCATTGGTCGTGAGATGTTCTCCTACTGCAGCGAGGCGGAGCAGGGCCTGTATCAGACCCAGGTGATTCACTTCGGCGCCAGCTATCGCGCCGTGGAGTACGAGTGGGCGCTGTGGGTCGAGCACTTCGAGGCGCTGCTCCGGCAGCTCTACTGGAGCAGCGCGGTGGTCCATTTGGAGACCGAACTCGCCGGTGCGCACACCTTCCGCTGGGAAACCGAGACCGGCAGCCACAACCCGCAGCAGAGCGAACTGCGCCTGCGCTGTGCGTGGGAGCGCGAAAGCTCGCTATTCAGCTGAGCGGCTCATTCGAGCCATTCCCGCGGGACCTCATGGCGCAGCGCCAGCTGGCATTGCTGGCTGTCGGCGTCGAACACGATCACCGCCTCGCCCTTGTCCAGCGCGCGTCGTACGCGGGCGACACGGGTATCCAGCGGGGTCTCGTCACCGTTGTCGGTGCCGTCGCGGGTGACGAAATCCTCGATCAGGCGGGTGAGGGTGTCCGGTTCGAGCAGGTCGTAGGGAATCAGCATCGCGGATCCGATCAGCGAGGGCGGGGCGAGGATTCTACCGGCGGGCTCGTGGCATCGTGCAGGTAATCGTCCAGGCAGGCATAGAGTTGCTGGCTTTCCAGCGGCTTGCCGATGAAGTCGTTCATGCCGGCGGCGAGGCCGCGCTGGCGATGCTCGGCCAGCACATGGGCGGTGACGGCGATGATCGGCACCGTCGGCCATTGCCGTTCGGCTTCCAGCGCGCGGATCTGCCGGCTGGCCTCGTAGCCGTCGACCTCGGGCATCTCGCAATCCATCAGGATCAGGCGGACCGAACCCGGATCGCGCCGATACAACTCCACGGCCTGACGCCCGTTGTCGGCCAGCCGCACTGTGTAGCCACGCTTCTGCAGCAGACCGCGGACGACCATCTGGTTCACCGGATTGTCTTCGGCGACCAGAATGCACGGCGGGTTGCCGGCGACCTCGTCCGGCGCCGGCGTGGCCGGCGTCGGCACGTTGTCCTCGTAGAGTGTCTGCAGCGCATCACGCAACGGCGCGCTCTGCAGCGGCAGCGACAGGCTGGCCATGCGCAGCCCGGCTACGGGCTGCGGCTGTTCCAGTATCGGTGGATAGAGCAGCAGAACCCGCTGGTTCGTCTCCAGATGCGCCGCGAGCTGTTCCAGCCACTGGCCCGGCGTGCCTGGCCACGGCGCCTGCAGCACCAGCAGCGGCGGGGCGCTGTAGTCGCTCAGATAGTCGAGCAGTCGTTCCGGCTCCAGGCAGCGCTCGGTGCGCATGCCCCAGCGTTGCAGCAGCTGGCTCAGCGCATCGACGCCGTTGCCGTCGAGCGAAGCCAGCAGCGCCGGCCGACCGGCCAGCAAGGTGATCATCGGATCGTCGTCCTGTGCGCTGACATGCAGCGGGATCTCGAAGCTGAAGCGGCTGCCTTCGCCCGGTGTGCTCTGCACCTCGATGCGCCCGCGCATCATCTCCACCAGCTCCTTGCTGATCGCCAGGCCCAGGCCGCTGCCGCCGTAGCGGCGGCTGGTGCTGGAATCGCCCTGGGAAAACGACTCGAACAGCGTGGCGAGCACCTCGGCGCGCATGCCTATGCCGCTGTCGCTGACGCAGAAGCGCAGGTACGGCGAGCCATCCGCCTCATGGGTGCAGGATACTTCCAGGCGCACGTAGCCCTGCTCGGTGAACTTCAGCGCGTTGCTCAACAGGTTCATGAGGATCTGCTTGAGGCGGGTCGGATCGCCGCGGACCCGGCGCGGTACATGCGGCTGCAGGCCAACGTGCAGACTCAGCTGCTTGTCCAGCGCCTGCGCCGTGAGCAGGCTGATGGATTCGGAAATCAGCGTTTCCAGGTCGAACTCGATGTCTTCCAGGCTGAGCTTGCCCGAACCGATGCGGGCATAGTCGAGGATGTCGTTGATCACCGTCATCAGCGAATGGCCGGAGCTGGTGATGGTGTCCAGGTAGAAGCGCTGGCTGCGGTCCAGCGGGGTTTCGCGCAGCAGCTGCAGCATGCCCAGCACCCCGTTGAGCGGGGTGCGGATCTCGTGGCTCATCTTGGCGAGGAAGCGGCTCTTGGCTTCGTTCTCGCTGTGGGCCTGCTCGGCGGCCTGGCGCGAACGGAATCCCTCTTCCTTGAGGCGGTTGATGCGGTCGGCCAGGCCCAGCGAGAGGGTGATCAGCTCGAACGTCACCGCCGCCTTGACCACCGAGGCGCCGTACAGCCCGAGCACCTCGAAACCCAGCGATCCGGTGGTCACGATGATGAACGAGGCGAGCAGCACGCCCCAGGCGATCGTGTAGTACAGCCCGTAGCGCACGCCGTTGCGCCAGACGAAGGCGCCGGTGGCGAGCAGGCCGATGGAGGTGACGATCACCACCACGCTAGCCAGGATGCTCCAGACATGCAGGCTCAGCAGCACGCCGGAGGCCAGACTGACGAATGCTGCCAGCAGCGCCACGCGCAAGCCGCGGTCCAGGTGCGGGAAGTGCTCGCGGGTATGCAGGAAATGCCGGCTGAACTGGATCGCCACCAGGCAGTGGCTGTACATCAGCAGATAGATGCCGAAGGTCGAGATGGTGCTGTTGTCCGGCAGCCATTTGATCAGCAGTCCATCGAACGCCAGGGCGAACAGGCCGACGTTGAGGTTGTAGATCAGGTACCAGAAGTACGCCGGCTCGCGCAGCGAGACGAACAGGAACAGGTTGTAGCAGAACATGGCGAACAGCACGCCGTAGAACGCACCGCTCATGCCGAGCAGCTCTTCCTGGGCCGCGGCGCTGGCGGTATAGCTGCTGAAATACAGCGGCACGTACAGGGTGCTGCTGGTCTTCAGACGCAACAGCAGGGTGGTGTTGCCGGTGGGCAGTTCGACCGGAAACCAGAAGTCGGCGATCTTCACCGGACGCTGGGTGAACGGGTAATGGTCGCCGGACAACTGCCGGCTGAGGCTGCCGTCCGGGTACTGCAAGTACAGCTCGATATGGTCCAGCAGCGGGTAGTTGATCTCGATGAAGCCGCCGAGCGCGCCGGCCAGACGATTGTCCAGCTGCACCCGCAGCCACCAGGTCGAATCGTTCTTGCCCTGGTTGACGTGGCGGCCGGTCAGCTGCTGGAAGCTCTCCGTAGGCAGGGCGAGCACCTGCTCGACGCTCAGCTCGCCGTGCGGGTCCTCAAGGAAATAGGTGTGCTCGCCGAGTGCCTGGCGCGCGTCGGCGGAATCCAGCAAGGCGGGCGCGAAAGCCCACGCCAGCGGCGAAAGACAGTAAAGCAGGATCGCCAGGCAGAGACGCGGCAACATGGTCGGATTCCGGGAACGGGCAGCAGGAAAGTGCTGGAAGGCGGCCAACGAAATGGGGGACTGCCGAACTGCCCCAGACCCTGGCTCGGGCCTTCCATCATGCCGCGCGATTGCGGCGCTATCTTTGCCTAGGCGCCGCGCTGCGGCAACCCCGGCGGCACGGAAGCCGGTAGCCGGTCACGCACCGCCGTTCTTTATTGCCGGTGATCGTCTGCGTCACGGCCGACCAGCGAGTCCACCGCCGGCACGCGGGTGTCGTTCTCCATCTGTGCGTCGTGCTCCAGCTGGTGGCTGAAGCGCTCCAGCGAGTCCTGGGCGTGCTGCGCGTCGCTGGCGAACACCGGCGGGCTGAGCAGGTAGCTGCACAACAGGCGACTCAGGGCCGAGAGGCTGTCGATATGGGTGCGTTCGTAGCCATGGGTGGCGTCGCAACCGAACGCCAGCAGCGCGGTGCGGATATCGTGGCCGGCTTCGATCGCCGACTGCGCGTCGCTGTGGTAGTAGCGGAACAGGTCGCGACGGACCGGAATGTCCTGCTCCCCGGCCAGGCGCAGCAGATGGCGCGACAGATGAAAATCGTACGGGCCGCCGGAATCCTGCATGGCCACGGTGACCGCGTGCTCGCTGGATTCCTGGCCCTTGGCAGCCGGGGCGATATCGATGCCGACGAATTCGCTGACATCCCACGGCAGCGCGCCGGCGGCGCCAGAGCCGGTTTCCTCGGTGATGGTGAACAGCGGATGGCAGTCGATCGGCGGCTCCTGGCCGCTATCGACGATGGCCTTGAGCGCGGCGAGCAGGGCCGCGACGCCGGCCTTGTCGTCCAGGTGGCGAGCACTGATATAGCCACTCTCGGTGAATTCGGGCATCGGGTCAAAGGCGACGAAATCGCCGATGTTGACCCCCAGCGCGCAGGTTTCGGCGCGACTGTAGGTATACGCATCCAGGCGCAGCTCGACGTGGTCCCAGCTCACCGGCGCCTCATCCACCGCCGTGTTGAAGGCATGCCCGGATGCCAGCAATGGCAGCACGCTGCCGCGGATCACGCCGGTGTCGGTGAATACGCTGACGCGGCTACCCTCGGCGAACCGGCTCGACCAGCAGCCTACCGGCGCCAGGCCGAGGCGCCCGCTGGGCTGGATCTCGCGGACGATCGCGCCGATGGTGTCCAGGTGCGCCGCCACCGCGCGGTCCGGGCTGTCGCGGCGGCCCTTGAGCGTCGCGCGGATGGTGCCGCGACGCGTCAGCTCGAAGGGAACGCCGAGCTCCTGCAGGCGTTCGGCGACATAGCGCACGATGGTGTCGGTGAAGCCGGTGGGGCTGGGGATGGCGAGCATTTCCAGCAGCACGCGTTGCAGATAGTTGAGATCGGGTTCGGGTGTTCTTGCGGTCATTGAAGGCTCCCGTCGGGGCCGCAGGCGGCCGGATGAATGCCGGCCTCCGCACGCGAGACGTGCGGGCCGGCGCGGGACTCAGGCGTTGTTCTGGCTGAGCGGGAAGAGCAGGTCGATGAAACGCTCGGCTGTCGGTTGCGGCTGATGGTTGGCCAGGCCGACGCGCTCGTTGGCTTCGATGAACACATAGTCGGGCTGGTCCACGGCGGGCACCAGCAGATCGAGCCCGACCACCGGAATGTCCAGTGCGCGCGCGGCGCGCACGGCCGCCTCGACCAGCTCGGGGTGCAACTGGGCGGTGACGTCTTCCAGCGTGCCGCCAGTATGCAGGTTGGCGGTGCGGCGCACGGCCAGGCGCTGACCCTGCTCGAGCACGCTGTCCAGGTCGAACCCGGCGTCGCGCAGGCAGCGGCGGGTTTCCTCGTCCAGCGGGATACGGCTTTCGCCGCCGGTGGCGGCCTGGCGCCGGCGGCTCTGGGCTTCGATCAGTGCGCCGATGCTGTTGCGCCCGTCGCCAATGACTTCGGCGGGCCGGCGAATCGCCGCCGCGACCACCTCGTAGCCGATGACGACGATGCGCAGGTCCTGGCCGGGGTGGAAGCTTTCCAGCAGAACGCGGCTGTCGAACTGGCGCGCCAGCTCGATGGCTTCCTGCATCTCCTCGACGCTGCGCAGATCGACGGCGACGCCCTGGCCCTGCTCACCGTCCACTGGCTTGACCACCACGCTGCCATGTTCGGCGAGAAACGCCGCATTGTCGGCCGCGCTGCCGGCCAGCTGCTGTGCGGGCAGCTGGATGCCGGCACGTGCGAGCGTGCGGTGGGTCAGCGTCTTGTCCTGGCAGAGCGTCATGCTCACCGCCGAGGTCAGGTCGGACAGCGACTCGCGGCAGCGTACCCGCCGGCCGCCCTGGGTGAGGGTGAACAGCCCGGCCTCGGCGTCGTCGATGGCGATCTCGATGCCGCGTCGGCGCGCTTCGTCGACGATGATGCGCGCGTACGGATTGAGCGTGGCTTCCGGCCCCGGGCCGAGGAACAGAGGCTGGTTGAAGCTGTTCTTGCGCTTGACGGTGAAGGTCTGCAGGTCGCGAAAGCCGAGCTTGGCGTACAGCGCCTTGGCCTGCTGGTTGTCGTGCAGCACCGACAGGTCGAGATAGGCCAGCCCACGGCCCATGAAGTGTTCGATCAGGTGACGCACCAGCACCTCGCCGACGCCCGGTCGCGGGCAGCTGGGAGAAACCGCCAGGCACCAGAGGCTCGAACCGTGCTCGGGATCGTTGAACGCCTTGTGATGATCGATGCCCATCACGCTGCCGATGACCTGCCCGGAACTCTCGTCCTCGGCGATCCAGTACACCGGACCGCCTTCCTCGCGCGGCGTGCAGCGTTCCGGGTCGACCGGCATCATGCCGCGCGACTGGTAAAGGCCATTGATCGCCTGCCAGTCCGCGGCGCTCTGTGCGCGACGTACGCCGAAGCCGCGCACGCCCTTGCGTGCCGGGCGGTAATCGGTGAACCAGATGCGCAGCGTATCGGAGGGGTCGAGGAACAGCTGTTGCGGTGCGTGCGCCAGCACCTGATGCGGTGCGGCGACGTACAGCGCGATGTCACGCTCGCCGGCCTGTTCGTTGAGCAGATCGGTGGCGAGTTCCGCCGGATCGGCGTAGGTGTGGCCGATCAGGATGCGGCCCCAGCCGCAGTTCAGGGTCACCGGGCCGCAGGGCTCGGCCTGGCCGTCTTCGGCAAATCGCGCCTGCAGGCGCTGGTAGGTGGGTGCTTGCCCGCGCAACAGGCGCTGACCATAGGCTTGAGACTTCTGCATGGTGCTTTCCCTTGAGGCGTGGCCCACGTCGGCAGCTGGCGTTGCCGCCGGGCGTGCGCATTCTTAGAGGCCTTGCTCACTCAACCAAAGGTTGACCGCCGCGAGCTGCCAGAGTTTTGAGCCGCGCAGCGGCGTCAGCTGGCCATGCGGATCGGCGAGCAGCCGCTCGATGGCCTCAGGGCGGTACAGCCCGCGGTCCTGGCTGGGATCGAGCAGCAGCTGGCGGACCCAGTCGAGAGTTTCGCCCTGCAGATGCTTGAGCCCGGGCACCGGGAAGTAGCCTTTGGGACGGTCGATCACCGCGGCCGGTATCACCTGGCGCGCGGCCTCCTTGAGCACGTGCTTGCCGCCGCCCGGCAGCTTGAAGCGCGCCGGAATGCGCGCCGACAGCTCGGCCACGCGGTAGTCGAGGAACGGCGTGCGCGCTTCCAGGCCCCAGGCCATGGTCATGTTGTCCACCCGCTTGACCGGGTCGTCGACCAGCATGACGGTGCTGTCGATGCGCAGCGCCTTGTCCACCGCGGCCTCGGCGCCGGGTTCGGCGAAATGGCGGCGGACGAACTCGCCGGAGAAGTCGCCCTGATGCCACTGCTCCTGCATCAGCGCGCGGTATTCGTCGTAGTCACGATCGCGGAAGGCGCCTAGGTAGGCCGCCACGGGATCGCTGGCGCCGTCCACCTGCGGATACCAGTGGTAGCCGGCGAACAGCTCGTCCGCGCCCTGGCCGCTCTGCACCACCTTGCAGTGCCTGGCGACCTCGCGCGAAAGCAGATAGAAGGCGATGCAGTCATGGCTGACCATCGGCTCGCTCATGGCCTGGAAAGCCGCCGGCAGCTGCTCGAGAATCTCCCGCTCCTGGATGCGCAGCTGATGGTGACGCGTGCCGTAGTGCTCGGCGACCAGGTCGGAATACTTGAACTCGTCGCCGCGCTCGCCGCCGGCATCCTCGAAGCCGATGGAGAAGGTCAGCAGGTTGTCGGCGACGCCTGCCTCGCGCAGCAGGCCGACCAGCAGGCTGGAATCGACGCCGCCGGACAGCAGCACGCCGACATCCACTGCGGCGCGCTGGCGGATCGCCACTGCTTCGCGCAGGGTGTCGAGGGTGCGGCGCTGCCAGTCCTCGAAACTGTAGTGCTGCTCGTCGTCGCGGGCGCCGTACTCCAGCGTCCACCAGCGGTGGGTGGAGGTCGTGCCGTCGACGCCGACGCGCATCCAGCTGGCCGGCGGCAGTTTCTCGATGCCGGCGATCAGCGTGTCCGGCGCCGGCACCACCGCGTGGAAGCTCATGTAGTGATTGAGCGCCACCGGATTGAGGTCGCCGGCGATGTCGCCGCCCTTGAGCAGGGCCGGCAGCGTCGAGGCGAAGCGCAGGCGTTGCCCGGTGCGCGACAGGTACAGCGGTTTCACGCCGAGGCGGTCGCGGGCGATGAACAGCTGCCCGCTGTCACGCTCCCAGATGGCGAAGGCGAACATGCCGTTCAGGCGCGGCAGCAGCGCCTCGCCCCAGGCGTGGAAACCCTTGAGCAGGACCTCGGTATCGCCTTCGGAGAAGAAGCGGTAGCCCAGCGCTTCCAGCTCGGCGCGCAGCTCCGGGTAGTTATAGATGGCGCCATTGAAGACCATCGCCAGGCCGAGCTGCGGATCGATCATCGGCTGGCCGGAGGCCTCGCACAGATCCATGATCTTCAGCCGGCGATGGCCGAGGGCCAGCGGGCCCTGGCTATGGAAGCCGCACGCATCGGGGCCGCGCGCGGTGAGGTGTTGGGTGATGCGTTCAACCGCGGCCAGATCGGCCGGTTGGTTGTCGAAACGAAGTTCTCCAGCTATGCCACACATAGTTCCTTTCCGGTTGGTGCCGTTGGGAGTGTGACTGACGGGTTTCCGTCGAAGTTCAGCTTTTCTGCCCGCGCGCCTGGCTCGCTACAGGCGGAAGCCCTCGACGATGTACTCGGCCAGCGCCTCGCTCACCGGTGACTGGCTGCGCGGATTGCGCAGCAGCACGATGCTGCATTGCGGCAAGGGCGGCAGCCCTTCGGCTTCGCCAAGAATGCGCAACTGCGGCGGGATCAGGCTGCGCAGTTGCGCGGTCACCCCCAGCCCGGCGCCGACCAGTGCCATCAGCGCCGCCAGGCTCGGGCTGGTGTAGGCGATGCGGTAGTCGATCTCGGCCGCATCCAGCGCATTGCACACCCAGGCGCGGCAGAAGCAGCCGCTGTTGAACATCGCCAGCGGGATCGGCCGTTGTTCGTGCAAGTCGTAGCCGGCGGCCTCGGCCCAGACGAAGCGCTCCTGGCGCAGCAGCTGGCCGATCTCGGTGCCCGGCTCGCGGGTGACGATGGTCAGGTCCATGTCCTGGCGCTGCAGCAACTGGTAGGAAGGCTCGCAGTGCAGCTCGACCTGCACCAGCGGGTAGGCCTGGGCGAACTGCGCGAGGATGCCGGGCAGAAAGCGCATCACGTAGTCGTCCGGCGTGCCGATGCGCACCGCGCCGACCATGTGCGGCTCGCGCAGCGTGGTCATTACCTCGCCATGCAGCTTGAGGATGCGCCGCGCATAACCGAGCAGCACCTGGCCCTCGGCGGTGAGGCTGACCTGCCGGCCGCTGCGCTCGAACAGCGGACGCTGCAGCACGTCCTCCTCCAGGCGCTTCATCTGCATGCTGATCGCCGACTGCGTGCGGTGCACCGCCTCCGCCGCGCGGGTGAATCCGCCATGGTCGGCGATGGCGACGAAGCTGCGCAGCAGCTCGGTATCGATGCCCGGATAGTTGGCCACTCATCAATCTCCAAGATGGGTCGCATCAAGAGTATTCGTTGGATTGATCGTAGTCACGGCAAGAAACTGGCGCCATCCCGATTGGAGGGCCAGAGCATGAAAACCCATGACAACGCATCGATCCTGCGGCACCTGCCGGCGCCGCGCCGTCTCGCCTGGGGCATGTTGCTACGCGACGGCTGGCGGCAACTGCGTCGCTGGCAGGAACTGGCGCGCCAGCGCCGGCAGCTGGCGTCGATGAGCGACGCGATGCTCAAGGACATCGGTTACAGCCGGGCCGATATCGAGCAGGAAGCCAGCCGGCCGTTCTGGGATGACCCGCTGCGGCGCTGAGTCAGTGTCCGAGCAGCAGCTTCTGCACGCCCAGCGACAGGCTGACGGCCACCAGCATCAACGCGAAGATGCGCTGCAGTACGCTGCTGTTGAGATAGTTCGCCAGCCGATTGCCGGCCAGCACGCCGCACGCGCCGCCGGCTGCCAGCCCGCCGAGCAGAGCCAGCGGTGGCTGGGCGTCGCTGAGGTAGAGGAGGAAACCGCCGCCGCTGACCAGCGCGATCACCGCCATCGAGGTGGCCATCGCGCTGAGCAGTGTCAGTGGCGTGAACCAGAGCAGCGCCGGCACGACCAGGAAGCCGCCGCCAACGCCCATCAGCCCGGACAACAGACCGACGCCCAGGCCGATGGCGATCAGCGCAGCGTGACGTATCGAGCCGTTTTCCCGCGCCGGCAGGCTCGCTCCGCGCCACATGCGCCAGGCCGACCACATCACCAGCAGGCAGAAGGCGATGATCAGCGCCTTCTCGGCGATGAATTGACCGAGCCACTGCCCGGCAGCGTTGCCCGGCAGACCGCACAGCGCCAGCAACAGCACCGGCTTCCAGGCCACCTGACCCTGCCAGGCACGCGGAATCGCGCCGATCAGCGCCGACATGGCGACCGCACCGAGGCTGACGCCGATGGCATCGCGCAGCGGCAGATGCAGGCTGAGCAGCAGCGGCAGCGCGACCAGCGAGCCGCCGGCGCCGGTCAGTCCCAACAGCAAGCCGAGCAGCAGACCAATGCCCAATGCCTCAAGCAGCAGCGCCTCCATCAGCAAGCGTCCGCTGTGCGGGTTGGTATGCGCGGGTCACACATCGAGTAGTCCTCGGGTCGCAGACAAAGGGCGATGCTAGCCGATCCCGTCGCTCAGCGGTCCAGCGGGCGGCGCAGGCTGAAGGCGCCGCGCAGATCGCCTTCCTTGAAACCGCGCGCCTGATCCTGCGGATAGTGCTGGTCGAGCAGGGTCAGCAGTTGCGGCTTGATGTTGCTGCCGTGGCACCCCAGGCACGCTTCAGCGGTGCCGATGGCCTGCAGGTAGCGGTACTCGCCGTTCACCACTTCGCCGTGGCGCAGCTGCTCCAGCGGTTCGCCGGCGGCGGCACGCTGGGCGAACTGCTCGAGCACCTGGCGTTCCCAGGTATCCGGCGCGTTGTCCGGGTTGCGCACCTTCAGCGCGGTACGGCCGACCTGCCAGGGCGCCTTGCTGTGCTGCGCGGCGATGCCCGGCGCGAGCAGGTTGCAGGCTTCGACGGCCTTGGCAGGCCCGCCTTCGGCGACGGCCTGCTGGACGGTGGCGAGCAGTTGCTGCTGGAACGGCGGAATCAGCGCCTGCGCCTCGCTTTGCAACTGGGTGGTGTCGACCGCCGGAGCGGCGTGCAGGCCGAGCGGAAGCAGGCTCAGGAGCATCAGGTAGCGGCGTTTCATCGGCGTCTCCGACCAATCGTTTGGATAGGGGGGGGAGTATCATGCGAGGGCTGTTCGAGCGCAAGATGCGCGGCATTGCCGCAGGCGGCGCGGCGGCACTGTTGCGCCGCGACCGAAGCCGCGGCGGCGCATCGGTCAGTTGCCGCGAATCAGCTTGCGCAGCAGGAAGCGGCTGGGGTGGCAGGCTTCGGCGACCTCGCGCGGCAGCGGCAGTGGCTCGCCTTCGACCCATGCGGCCAACAGCTCGCCCGAGAGCAGCGTGGTGATCATTCCACGCGAGCCGTGCGCGGTGTTCACGTACAGGCCGTCGAGCCAGGGGCAGGGGGCGTCCGGCGTCTGTCGGGCGTTCTTGCTCAACGCGGCGTAGGCTTCGGCGAAACCGTCGGCGTCGGCCACCGGGCCGATCAGCGGCAGGTAGTCGGGGCTGGTGCAGCGCATCGCCACCCGTCCTTCGAGTCGACCGGCCTGCGCCGGGTCAGCGTGCAGACGACGGTAGAGATCCTCGGACACTCCGGCTAGCTGTTCCAGATTGGACAGGTGCTCGGCCTCGCTCGGCGCCGGATCGGTCTGCTGGAAGTTGAAGCTCGCCCCCAGCGTGTGCACGCCGTCGCGCGCCGGGGCGACGTAGCCCTTGGCGCAGAGCACGGTGCGCAGCGCAACGCTGTCGGCCGTGGCCGGCAGGCAGGTGATCTGCCCGCGGATGCGCTTGAGCGGCAGCCAGGCGCTTTGGCTGAAGCGCGCCGCCTCGGCGGCACCGGCGAGCACCACCAGCGGCGCC
Source organism: Pseudomonas sp. FIP_A4 (assembly GCF_036701605.1). Taxonomy (NCBI): domain Bacteria; kingdom Pseudomonadati; phylum Pseudomonadota; class Gammaproteobacteria; order Pseudomonadales; family Pseudomonadaceae; genus Pseudomonas; species Pseudomonas sp. FIP_A4. Next base: position 211,284 of record NZ_JAYDXP010000116.1, read on the forward strand.
TCGACCAGCACCTCGCCGTTGCAGACCGCCTGCCACTGCTCGCCGTCGCGGCGCAGTTCGAGCACCTCGCGGTGGCGCAGCAGTTCGATGTTCGGCTGCGCCAGCAGCCAGCGACAGACCGCCGGCGGATGCGCCCAGCCGGCGTGCGGATAGAACAGCCCGCCGTTCGGCAGGGTCACGCCGGCCAACCGTTCGGCCTCCGCCCGCGGCAGCGAATGCACCAGATCGGCGGGGAATGCCGACGCCAGCTCCGCCTGACGTGCGCGTTCCTCGTCGTCATAGGCGATCTGCAATACGCCGCAGGCGTCCCAGTCCTGGCCCTGCTGCAACTGGCGCAGCAGCCGGCGGGTGTAGCCGAAACCGGCGACCACCAGCCGCGACAGCGCGGTGCCATGCGCCGACAGCTTGAGATAGAGCACGCCCTGCGGATTGCCGGAGCCCTCCTCGGCGGGGCTGGCGTGGCGCTCCAGCACGCTGACGTGCCAGCCGCGCGCGGCGAGGCTGGCGGCGCTGGCGCAGCCGGCAAGACCCGCGCCGATCACCAGCGCACGACGCTGGCGCGGCTGGAAGTCGGGGCGCGCGTACCAGGGCTTCGCCGTCGCCGTGGCGCTGCCGATGAAGTGTCCGCGGAGGATTTCGCGCTTGTGGCCGAAACCGGGTACGCGCTGCATGTCAAAGCCAGCCTCGCCGAGACCGCGGCGGACGAAGCCGGCGCTGGTGAAGGTGCCCAGCGTCGCACCGGGAGCGGAAAGTCGCGCCAGTTCGGCGAACAGCGCCGGCTGCCACATTTCCGGGTTCTTCGCCGGCGCGAAGCCATCGAGGAACCAGGCATCGACCCGCGCGTCCAGGCTCGGCAGCGCTTCGAGCACGTCTCCGACCAGCAGCGTCAGTACCACCCGACCGCCGCCGAACACCAGTTGCTGAAAGCCCGGATGGATCGCCAGGTATTGCTCCAGCAGCGGCTGCGCCTGCGTCTGCAGTTGTGGCCAGAGTGCCAGCGCCCTCGTGAGATCGGTGTGAGTCAGCGGATGCTTCTCGACGCTGACGAAGTGCAGGCGCGCCCCGGTTGGCGCGACCTCGTCGAACAGCTGCCAGGCACAGAGAAAGTTGAGCCCGGTGCCGAAGCCGGTTTCGCCGATCACCAGATGCTGCCCGGCGGTGAGGGCGGCGAAGCGCCGGGCGAGATCGTTCTGGGCGAGAAATACATGACGGGTTTCTTCCAGCCCCGAGGCGCGTGAGAAGTACACGTCGCCATAGTGGCGCGATTGGGGTTGGCCGCTCGCGTCCCATTCGAGTTCGGCGGGCTGGAAGGTGGGCGTTGCGGAGCGGTCTGGCATGGGGAAATCCGGCTCGGATGAGGGAGGGTCAGCTGGCGACGCGGGCGGCGTGCCCCAGTCGTTCGATGGCGGCGTCCAGCTCGTCGAGGGCCGCCTCGGCAGCCGGGCTGTTCTGCTTGAGCAGCGTCTCGCTCTGCAGACAGGCGTTGCGCAGCTGCGGTACGCCGCAGTAGCGGGTGGCGCCGTGCAGGCGATGCACGCGCTCGATCTGCAGCTGGCGGTCGCCGGCCTGGCGCGCCTGGCGGATCGCCACGCGGTCGGCATCCAGCGAGCCGAGCAGCATGCTCAGCAACTCGCCGGCGAGATCGGCCTTGCCGGCGGCCAGGCGCAGGCCTTCCTCCTCGTCGAGAACCGGGAACACCTGCTCCGGTAGCGCTGGCGGGGCTTCAGCCGGAACGGTGCGCGGCGGACTCGGCGGCTGCGTCTGAGGCTGGCTGCGCAGGGTCAGGCCGGTCCACTTGAGCACCACCTGCGCCAGTTGGCGTTCGCTGATCGGCTTGGTCAGGTAATCGTCCAGCCCGGCTTGCAGCAGGGCGCGTTTTTCGTTGGCCAGCGCATGCGCGGTGAGGGCGACGATCGGTAGCGGCAGCGCGCCGGTATCGTTTTCCCACTGGCGGATCGCCTCGGTGGTCTGCCGGCCGTCCATGCCGGGCATCTGCACGTCCATCAGGACCAGATCGAAGCTGTGCCGCTTGACCGCCTCCAGCGCATCGGGGCCGTTGTCCACGGCGACTACCGCGGCGCCGAGATCGCTCAGCAGCGTTTCCACCAGCAGCAGGTTGGCCGGGTTGTCATCCACGCAGAGCAGCTGCGGCACCCGTCCATTGACCGGTTGAACGGACGGCGCCATCGCTTGCGCCGGGCGCAGCAGCTCCAGCAGTACGCGCTGCAGCTTGCGCGTGCGCGCCGGCTTGCCCTGCAGCTGGGCGTGGCTGTGGTGATCCGGCAACGTGTCGCTGAACAAGGGTTGTTCGGTGGTCGGGCAGAGCACCACGCACTTGCAATCCAGCGTGTCGAATTCGTGGAGTAGCTGGCCCAGCTGCGCCGGCGCCAGTTCGCGGGTGGTGATGCCGAGTACGGCCAGGTCGATCGGCACGTTGCTGTCACGCTGACTGGCGACGCTGCGCTGCAACTGCTCCAGATTGTCGAAGTTCTGCACGCTCAGTCCGCAGCTTTCGAGCTGGTGCTGCAGCGATTGACGCGCCAGCGGATGCTGTTCGAGCAGCGCCACCCGGCGTCCGAGCAGCGCGGCCGGCGGCTGGTCCTCGATGTCGTCGCGTGCTTTGGGCAGGCTCAGGGTGATCCAGAATTCCGAGCCTTCGTCGGGAATGCTGTCGACGCCGATCTCGCCGCCCATCTGCTCGATGAGGCGCTTGGAGATCACCAGCCCCAGGCCGGTGCCGCCGGGCTGGCGCGACAGCGAGTTGTCGGCCTGGCTGAAGGCCTGGAACAGTGCCCGCAGGTCCTGATCGGTGAGGCCGATGCCGGTGTCCTGCACGCTGATGCGCAACTGCGCACGCTCGGCGCTTTCTTCCTCGATCATCGCGCGCACGGCGATGGTGCCTTCGTTAGTGAACTTGATGGCATTGCTGACCAGATTGGTCAGCACCTGCTTGAGCCGCTGCGGATCGCCGACCAGCGACAGCGGGGTGTCGCGGTAGACCAGGCTGACCAGCTCGAGCTGCTTGGTGTGCGCGGCCGGGGCGAGGATGGTCAGGGTGTCCTCGATCAGGTCGCGCAGGTTGAACGGTACGCTGTCGAGTACCAGCTTGCCGGCCTCGATCTTCGAGAAGTCGAGAATTTCGTTGATGATGCCCAGCAGGTTGTCGGCGGATTTCTCGATGGTCGACAGGTAGTCCTGCTGGCGCGGAGTGAGGTCGCTTTTCTGCAGCAGATGGGTGAAGCCGAGGATGCCGTTGAGCGGCGTGCGGATCTCGTGGCTCATGTTGGCGAGGAACTCGGACTTGATCCGGCTGGCTTCCAGGGCCTCCTTGCGCGCCAGGTCCAGCTCGATGTTCTGGATCTCGATGGTTTCCAGATTCTGCTGCACGTCGGCGGTGGCCTGGTCGATGCTCTGCTGCAGCTCCTCGCGGGCGCTGAGCAGGGCCTCGGCCATGCGGTTGATGCCCGAGGCCAGCTCGTCCATCTCGTGGCTGCCCAGCGCAGGCAGGCGCGTTTCCAGATGGCCGTCCTTGAGCTGGGCGACGGCCAGTTGCACGCGCTGCAGCGGCTGGCTGATGGTGCGGCTCATGCGCAGCGCCAGCAGGGCGGTGACGATCAGGCCGGCGCCGACCAGCAGCAGGCTGGTGAACAGGCTGCGATAGCCGCGCAGCAGCGTACCGTGATGCGACAGCTCCAGCTCCAGCCAGCCGATCAGCGCATTACCGTTGCCGCGCGCCTCCTCGCCGAGATTCAGGTGCTGCTGCAGCACCGGCATGAGGATGCGCGTGTAGTCCAGGCTGCTGACCCGGGTCAGGCCCTCCGGGTCGCCGGGCGGCGAGGGGGTGAGCATGCGCGGGCCGACGTGCGCGCGCGCGTTACGTTCAGCGTCGAGGATGGTTACCGCGCGGACGTCGTTCTGGTCGAGCACCTGCGCCAGGATGCGCTGCAGGCGTTTGTCGTAGCCCAGGTTCATCGCCGGAGCGGCCAGCGGCGCCAGTTGTTCGGCGATCAGCACGCCGCGTTCGTCGAGCTGGTGACGCATCTCGGAGAGCTGCATCCAGGTGAAGTAGGCGCCCAGCGCGATGGCGAGCAGGGTGCTCGGCAGCAGCGTGAGCACCAGTACGCGGCCTCGGATTCCTACGTCTTTGAGCACAGTCCATTCCCCCGGGTTGCCAGCCCGCTAGTGTAGCGATTTGCCGGGGACGAATCTGTACGCAGGTCAAGCCGGCGGGCGCCGCCGCGGCTCAGTCGAGGCCGCGAATCTCCTTGCCGTTGAAGTCCGGCAGGCGCCAGCGGAAAGTCATCGCCAGCACACGGAACAGGAAACCGCTGCCCAGCGCGATCAGCGTGGCCAACGCGGTGTTCATCTCCAGCCACAGCAGTCCGACGTAGAGCACGCCGGTGAACAGCGCGACGGTGGCGTACAGCTCGCGCTGCAGCACCATCGGCACCTCGTTGCACAGCACGTCGCGCATCAGACCGCCGAAGATGCCGGTGATGACGCCGGCGAAGACCACGATCGACGGGTGCGCGCCCATGCCCATCGCCACGTCGCAACCGATCACCGTGAACGCCACCAGGCCCAGGCCGTCCACCAGCAGGAAGACCTGGCGCAGGCGATGCAGGTAGCGTGCGATGAAGCCGGTGACGATCGCCGCGCCGATGGTGAAGGACAGGTATTCCGGGTGCGCGATCCAGCCGATCGGATAATGGCCGAGCAGGATGTCGCGGGCCGTGCCGCCACCCAGGGCGGTCACCGTGCCGAGCAGGCAGATGCCGAACAGGTCCATGCCGCGACGCATGCCCATGATGGCCCCGGACATGGCTTCGGCGGTGATCGCGATCAGGTAGATGGTATGCAGCAGTTCCACGACAGACCTCCAGTGCCCGCTGCACCAGACGGCGGGCAGCGCCAAAGGGGCGCGATTATGGAGCACGCGCGGGTTGCGCGCCATGCGAGGCGGCCATCGGGCAGGCGACGAAGCGGCCAGCGCGGCGGCACGTGGAGTCTGCCCGTGGCCAGCGGTTGCCGGTATCATGAGCGCCTTTTTTCCACGCCGTGTGGTTCATGACGTCATGACAATCCACTACCCGACCATTGCCGACTGCATCGGCAACACGCCGCTGGTTCGCCTGCAACGCCTGCCCGGCACCACCAGCAACACCATTCTGGTCAAGCTCGAAGGCAACAACCCGGCCGGCTCGGTCAAGGACCGTCCCGCACTGTCGATGATCAACCGTGCCGAGCTGCGCGGCGATATCCAGCCCGGCGACACGCTGATCGAGGCCACATCGGGCAATACCGGTATCGCCCTGGCGATGGCCGCGGCGATCAAGGGTTACCGGATGATCCTGATCATGCCGGACAATTCCAGCGCCGAGCGCAAGTCGGCGATGACCGCCTACGGTGCCGAACTGATCCTGGTGACCCGCGAGCAGGGCATGGAAGGCGCACGCGACCTGGCGCTGCAGATGCAGGCCGAGGGCCGCGGCAAGGTGCTCGACCAGTTCGCCAACGACGACAACCCCGAAGCGCACTACGGCAGCACCGGCCCGGAAATCTGGCGGCAGACCCATGGCAGCATCACCCACTTCGTCAGCTCGATGGGCACCACCGGTACCATCATGGGCGTGTCGCGCTACCTCAAGGAGCAGAATCCGAACGTGCAGATCGTCGGCCTGCAGCCGATGGAAGGCGCGGCGATTCCCGGCATCCGCCGCTGGCCGCAGGAATACCTGCCGAGGATCTTCCAGGCCGAGCGCGTCGACCGCGTCGTCGACATGTCGCAGGACGAGGCCGAGACGGTGATGCGTCGCCTGGCTCGCGAAGAAGGCATCTTCTGCGGCGTGTCCTCGGGCGGCGCGGTGGCGGCGGCGTTGCGCCTGTCGCGCGAGGTCGAGAACGCGGTGATCGTGGCCATCGTCTGCGACCGTGGCGATCGTTACCTGTCCACCGGCGTGTATGACGCTCCCAACTGAATTCATCGCCGCCTGCCGCCATCCGGTGGCATCGCGGCGCCTTGCCGTTCCCTTGAAGCAGGTTCCAGCCAATGGCCAAACGTAGCGGCGCCTTGCGCTTTCAGCCCAGCGGTGGCGAGCGCAAGCCGCAGGTGCCGGTCGGCAAGAAGCAGACGCTGCTCATCGAGCGGCTGGCCCACGATGGGCGCGGTATCGCCTTCGTCGACGGCCGTACCTGGTTCGTAGCCGGTGCGCTGCCGCGCGAGCGGGTCGAGGCGCGCGTGCTCGGTGCGCGCGCGCAGATCGTCGAGGCGCGCTGTGAGCGGGTACTCGACGCCAGCCCGCAGCGGCGCCACGAACCCTGTCCGCATGCACGCTTGTGTGGCGGCTGCACCCTGCAGCATGCGGCGGCGGACGATCAGCTCGAACTCAAGCAGCGCACCCTCGCCGAGCAGCTGGCGCGCGTCGCCGGCCTCGAGCCGCAGGCCTGGGCCGCGCCGCTCAGCGGTCCGGAGCTCGGCTATCGACGCCGCGCCCGACTTGCCGTGCGCTGGGATGCCAAGGCCGCGCGACTGGCAGTGGGCTTTCGCGCCGCGGCCAGCCAGCAGATCGTCCCGATCGAACAATGCCCCGTGCTGGTACAGCCCTTGCAAAAGCTGTTGCCGCATTTGTTGGCGGTGTTGCAGAAATTGACCCGACCCCAGGCCATCGGCCATATCGAACTGTTCAGCGGTACCGCCGAGGCCGTGCTGGTGCGCCACACGGCGGCGCTGGTGACGGACGATCTGGCGCAGCTGCAGGCGTTCGCGCACCAGCAGGGTGCGCAGCTGTGGCTGCAGGGCGAGGGCGAGCCGGTACCACTCGAAGCGGCACCGCTGGGCTATCGCCTGGAACCGTGGAATCTGGAGCTGGAGTGGCGACCGGGCGATTTCGTCCAGGTCAACGCCGCGGTCAACGAGGCGATGATCGCCCAGGCCCTGGACTGGCTGGTGCCGACTCCCGGCGAGCGGGTGCTGGACCTGTTCTGTGGGCTGGGTAATTTCGCCCTGGCGCTGGCGCGCAGCGGCGCGCAGGTGACCGGCGTAGAAGGCGTCGAGGCGATGGTCGAGCGGGCACGGGGCAATGCGTTGCGCAACGGCCTGGACGGCCTGCACTTTTATCGTGCAGACCTGTCGAAGCCGCTGGCCGATGCACCCTGGGCGCGCAGCGGATTCGACGCGGTGCTGCTGGACCCCCCGCGTGACGGCGCGCTGGAGGTTGTTCGACAAATGTCGGAGTTCGGTGCGCGCCGCCTCGTCTATGTTTCATGCAATCCTGCAACGCTCGCCCGCGACGCGGCCGAGCTGGCCCGCCAGGGCTACCGGCTGTCCCGGGCCGGTGTGATCGACATGTTCCCGCAGACGGCGCATGTCGAGGCGATGGCGCTGTTCGAAATGTCGGACCGCGCTGCCCGGTGATTTCTTGGCAGGCAACCGGCCTGCGATTCAACCGACCGGCACGCAGAATGCCGGCGTGCGGCGCAGTCACTGCGCAGAGGGAAGGTTTAGATGGTACAGGTCAGAGCGCTTCAGCCGGTCAACACCGACGGCAGCATCAACCTCGACAGCTGGCTCGACCACGTGCTGGGCATGGACCCGGCGCTGGATCGCGCGGCACTCAAGGAGGCCTGCGAGTTCGCTCGCGAGGCCGAGCAGCAAGCAAACGCCGCGCAGAATCTGTGGAGCGAAGGCACCTCCAGCTACCAGACCGGCCTGGAGATCGCCGAAATTCTGGCCGATCTCAAGCTCGACCAGGACAGCCTGGTGGCTGCGGTGATCTACCGCGGCGTGCGCGAAGGCAAGATTCAGCTGGCCGAGGTGCACCAGCGCTTCGGCCCGGTGGTCGCCAAGCTGATCGAGGGCGTGCTGCGCATGGCCGCGATCAGCGCCAGCCTCAACCCGCGCGAATCGCTGGTGCTGGGGTCGCAGGCGCAGGTGGAGAACCTGCGCAAGATGCTGGTGGCCATGGTCGACGACGTCCGCGTGGCGCTGATCAAGCTGGCCGAGCGCACCTGCGCCATCCGCGCGGTGAAGAACGCCAGCGAGGACAAGCGCCAGCGCGTGGCACGCGAGGTATTCGACATCTACGCGCCGCTGGCGCATCGCCTCGGCATCGGCCATATCAAGTGGGAGCTGGAAGATCTGTCGTTCCGCTATCTGGAGCCGGAGCAGTACAAGCAGATCGCCCAGCTGCTGCACGAGCGCCGGCTCGATCGCGAACAATACATCGCCAACGTGGTGCAGCAACTCAAGGATGAGCTGACCGCGGCCGGCATCCAGCCGGAGATCGACGGCCGCGCCAAGCACATCTACTCGATCTGGCGGAAGATGCAGAAGAAAGGCCTGCAGTTCAGCCAGATCTACGACGTGCGCGCCGTGCGCGTGCTGGTGCCGGAGGTGCGTGACTGCTACACCGCGCTCGGCATCGTGCACACGCTGTGGCGGCACATTCCCAAGGAGTTCGACGACTACATCGCCAACCCCAAGGAGAACGGCTACCGCTCGCTGCACACCGCGGTGATCGGCCCGGAAGGCAAGGTGCTGGAGGTGCAGATCCGCACCCAGGCCATGCACGAGGAGGCCGAGCTGGGGGTTTGCGCGCACTGGCGCTACAAGGGCACCGACGTCAATTCCGGTTCGGACCACTACGAGGAGAAGATCGCCTGGCTGCGTCAGGTGCTCGAATGGCATGAGGAGCTGGGCGACATCGGCGGGCTGGCCGACCAGCTGCGCGTCGACATCGAGCCCGACCGCGTTTACGTGTTCACCCCGGACGGCCATGCCATCGACCTGCCCAAGGGGGCCACGCCGCTGGACTTCGCCTACCGGGTGCACACCGAGATCGGCCACAATTGCCGGGGCGCCAAGGTCAACGGGCGCATCGTGCCGCTCAACTACAGCCTGCAGACCGGCGAGCAGGTGGAGATCATCACCAGCAAGCAGGGTTCGCCGAGCCGTGACTGGCTGAACCCCAACCTGGGCTACATCACCACCTCGCGCTCGCGGGCGAAGATCGTCCACTGGTTCAAGTTGCAGGCGCGCGACCAGAACGTCGCCGCCGGCAAGGCGCTGCTGGAGCGGGAACTGAACCGTCTCGACCTGCCGCCGGTGGATTTCGACAAGGTGGCGGAGAAGGCCAACCTCAAGACTGCCGAAGACATGTTCGCCGCGCTCGGTGCCGGCGACCTGCGCCTGGCCCATCTGGTCAATCTGGCGCAGCAGCTGGTCGAGCCGGAGCGCGGCTACGACCAGCTGGAGCTGATTCCGCGGCGCTCGACGCCGCACAAGCCGGGCAAGCGCGGCGATGTGCAGATTCAGGGCGTGGGCAACCTGCTGACGCAGATGGCCGGTTGCTGCCAGCCGCTGCCGGGCGATCCCATCGTCGGCTACATCACCCAGGGCCGGGGCGTCAGCATTCACCGGCAGGACTGCCCGTCGGTGCTGCAACTGGCCGGCCGCGAGCCGGAGCGGATCATTCAGGTCAGCTGGGGGCCGGTGCCGGAGAAGACCTATCCGGTGGAAATCTTCATCCGCGCCTACGACCGTTCCGGGTTGCTGCGCGATATCTCGCAGATGCTGCTCAACGAGCGCATCAACGTGCTGTCGATGAACACCCGCTCGAACAAGGAAGACAGCACCGCGCAGATGACGCTGACCATCGAGATTCCCGGGTTGAATGCGCTCGGGCGGCTACTGAGCCGGATATCGCAGCTGCCGAACATCATCGAGGCCAAGCGCCAGCGGGCCACGTAAGGCACGAGGCCGGCGGTGGCGCCGGCCGCGTCACGGTGGATGGCGGAGCGTCATCCACCCACGATGCACTAGGTTCCGGAGCGCTTGGCCCGCGACCGAACCCTAGGCTGGATGTCGTTTTTTACATCCACCGTGATGCCATCAGCATCCCTCACCAGCCCTCGATTCGCTGAGGAATTCCATGTACCAACTCCCCGACCTGCTGCACCTGATGGCCCGTCTGCGCGACCCACAGCATGGCTGCCCCTGGGACTTGCAGCAGAACTACGCCAGCATCGTGCCGCATACGCTGGAAGAGGCCTACGAAGTGGCCGATGCCATCGAGAGCGGCGATTTCGACCATCTGCCCGGCGAGCTGGGCGATCTGCTGTTCCAGGTTGTCTACTACAGCCAGCTGGCACGGGAGGAGGGGCGCTTCGACTTCGCCACGGTGGTCGATGCGATCACCCGCAAGCTGGTGCGCCGTCATCCGCATGTGTTTCCCGATGGCGATCTGTACCGTTCGCCCGAGCTGCCGCGCCTCGACGAGGCCGCGATCAAGCAGCGCTGGGAGGAGATCAAGGCCGAGGAGCGCGCCGAGAAGGCCGCCGCGCCGGAACAGCTGTCGCTGCTCGACGACGTGCCCGCCGCATTGCCGGCGCTGAGCCGCGCGGCCAAGCTGCAGAAGCGCGCCGCGCAGGTTGGCTTCGACTGGCCGGAAGCGCTGCCGGTGGTCGACAAGGTGCGCGAGGAACTCGACGAAGTACTGGTGGCAATGAGCGAGAACGACGCCGAGGCCGTCGCCGAGGAGCTGGGCGACCTGCTGTTCGTCGTCGTCAATCTGGCGCGCCACCTCAAGGTGGACCCGGAAAATGCCCTGCGTGGCGCCAACGGCAAGTTCGAGCGGCGTTTCCGCTTCATCGAGCAGGCCTTGCGGCAGGCGGGGCGACCCATCGAGAATTGCACCCTCCAAGAGCTGGATGCGCTCTGGGATGCAGCCAAGCGGGCCGAGCAGTCGCCTGCCTGCGGCTGATGACGGTACGCACGGTGGAGTCGCTTTCACCTCCACCACAATCCCGCGCGGCGGATCGCCATCGAGCGATCCGCGCGCCCACTTGAATGACCACAGACGAGCCGAAACATGAGTCTTTCCCTTCGCGACCAGCTGCTCAAAGCCGGGCTGGTCAACGAAAAGCAGGCCAAGCAGGCCGTCAAGCAGAAGCAGAAGCAGCAGCGCCTGGAGAAGAAGGGGCAGATCGAGAAGGACGATTCCCAGCGCCAGGCGGCCCTGCAGGCGCAGGCCGAGAAGATTGCCCGCGATCAGGAACTCAACCGTCAGCAGCAGGAGAAAGCCGAGCAGAAGGCCCGTACCGCGCAGATCAAGCAGCTGATTGAGACCAGCCGCCTGCCGAAGCTGATCACCGAGGATTACTACAACTTCGTCGACGACAAGAAGGTCAAGCGCCTGTCGGTCAACAAGCTGATGCGCGACAAGCTGGCCAGCGGCTCGCTGGCGATCGTCCGCCACGGCGGCGGCTACGAAGTGATTCCGCGCGAGGCCGCGCTGAAGATCCAGGAACGCGACCCGCGGCGCATCGTGCAGCTCAACGTGCAGACCGAAGCGCCGGATGCCGACGATCCTTACGCCGCCTACCAGATCCCCGACGACCTGATGTGGTAAGCCCGCGGTTCCGACCGATGGCGGGATAGAACTGCCGCGCCCGGCCTCTACAGTCCGGGTGCACCCAATTCCGGGTGCCCGCGTTGTGGAGGGCAGCGGCATGACTGGCGCAGCGATTCGGACCATGGGCAACGGTGAGGCGCAATACTGGCGGGCCGGCGGCGTGCCGGGTGATCCCGAGGAGCCTGGCGTGCCGGTGCAACCGGGCGAGCCGGGCGAACCGACCATTCCCGATCAGCCGCCACCCGCACCGGTCGCCTGAGCGCGCCGGGCGCGCGTTTTTCACTCGCCGAACGGATAGGTATCCGGAACCGCCGCGTCGTCGAATCGGCGCGGACCGACCGGCGTCACCGCGCTGGTCTGCTCGAACCAGACCAGCGCATCGAACTGTTCGGCGAGCACCGCACGGAAATAGTGGCTCTGACGCTCGGTCCGCGGCCGGTAGACCACCCCGATGGCACGCTCCAAGCGCGGTTGGGCCAACGCCTGGCGCAGCTTGCCGTGTGCTTCGCTGCGCCACTCGGTGAGCGACGCTCCGTGCCCGGCACGCAGAAACAGCTGCTCCCAGCTGTCCGGCCGCGACGGTAGCACCTCCATGATCTGCATCGGCTCATCCCAGTTGTCTGCGGCGGCCACGCTGCCGCGATCGGTGGCCATGCCGATCAGCACCGCATCGCGGCCGAACGCGGTGCGACACAGCTCGCCGATGTTGAATTCGCCGTCCCAGCCCATCGACGTCGCCGCCGCGTTGCCGATGTGCGAGTTGTGTGCCCATGCCACCGCGCGGGCATGCGACCCGCGATGCTCCAGCAGCGCGCGCAGGGTGTCGAACATGTGCCGGTCGCGCAGGTTCCAGGATTCGCTGGAACGGCGATACATGGCGCGGTAGTACTGCTCGGCGGCGAGCACGACATGGGCGTTGCGCGCCGCATCGAAGAAGCGCTCGCCGTCGCGTGCGGCGTACTCCAGGCGGCGTTCCAGCAGTGCACGCAGCTGCGCGACCACCGCCTCCTCGCAAGACGGTTCACCCAGCAGCACATGCTGGCCGTAGGCGGCCGGTTCGTCGTGCCACGGACTCAGGCAGCCGTAACGCTGGCGTGCCGCGCCGGCGGCGGACGGGTCGACCTGGTCGAGATAGTGCAGCACCTCGGCAATCGAGGTGCCCAGGCTGTATACGTCCAGGCCGCGAAACTCCACGCGCTGCTCGGCCGGCAGGCGGTCGTTGTGCTGGCGCAGCCAGCGGGTGAACGCCGCCACCTCACGATTGCGCCACATCCAGGTCGGAAAGCGCTTGAAGGCGTCTTCCACCCAGGCGGCAGGCTGCTGCTGGCGCACGTGGCGATCGATCCAGGCAGCGTCCGGCCAGTCGGCTTCGACGGCGACGATGGAGAAACCGTGGCGCTCGATCAGCCGACGGGTGATGGCTGCCCGCGCACGGTAGAACTCGGAGGTGCCGTGGCTGGCTTCGCCGATCAGCACCACGCGGGCATCGGCGAAACGCTCGAAGGCGTCGGCGAAGGCAGGGTCGTCGAGGTCCGGCAACGGTTGTACGTGCCGGCGCAGCAGTTCGACCAGCTGCTCTTCGTCGTAGTCGGCGGCGCGGGGAAGGGAGGCGCGCATGGGTGACTCCTGCGGGGATGCTCATGGACAGACTAGCCCGCGTGAACGCCCGTGCCAGGGCATCTGGTCGGCGCGACTGACATGTCTCGAACGAACTTGCCCGGTGGCTTTCGCCTCTAAGGCATACACTGGGATTGGTGGCGTCTGCTGCCGGCCTGGCTTTGAACTAGAACGAGGGGCTGCCAAATGACAACCTGGATCATTGCCTACAACAAAGATGGCAACACATCGACGCTGAAGATCGAATCAGCGCACCAACCGGATATCGACGAGGCCGTCGAGCTGGTCACGCGCAAGGCCGAGCAGGAGTATGCCGGCGAGGAAATCGAGCACGAGCATGACCCGGACATGGAAAGCACGCCGGCCACGCGGCTCGCCGAGCGTTACGGCATAACCGTCACCGGTATTTCCGAGGCCTGATCAGGCCAGCGGCCAGACTTCCCCATCCCCGATCAGAAACAGGCGCCGGCTCGCTTCGGCGCCGATCTCGGTCGCGCCGGTGAAACTGCCGAAGGCCGGCAGCAGACTGATCCGTTCGCCGAGGCAGAAGCATGGCAGGCGCAACCGCTGGCGACCGCGGCCGCGCAGGACGAATGCCGGATGCACGTGGCCGGCGAGCACGTGATGAGTGGGATGGGGCCTGGGTTCGTGCTGCAGCGCGAACGGCCCGAGCAGCAGCGGTTCGCCCACCACCTCGATGCCCAGCTCGGGCGGCGGATCGCCGGCGCGACGGTCGTGGTTGCCGCGGATCAGCGTCACGGCCAGCTGCGCGTGGCGGACGCGCCATTCGGCCAGCCGCGCGAGGGTGGCGGGCGCATGCGCTTCGGGCGCATGGAGGAAGTCGCCGAGGAAGATCAGCTGGCGGCAGGCGTAGTGCGCCAGCAGCCTGTCGAGCGTCTGCAGGTTGGTGGCGGTGGTGCCGCGCGGCACCGGCTGGCCGAGCCGGCGATAGGCGGCGGCCTTGCCGAAATGCACATCGGCGACCAGCAGCGCCTGTTGCGCCGGCCAGTAGATGGCCTTGTCCGCCAGCAGCCAGAGCGTGCTGCCGGCCAGCTCGATGGGCAGGCAGGCGGTCATCGACGCTGCCCTGTACGGGTCATGGCGCACGCTTGCGCCGGTTGGGCGTGCCGTCCTTGCGCGCGCGTGGCGTGCGTGGCCGGGGCATTTCGCGCTCCACGGCCGGCATGACCGCCGCATCGGCCTGATAGCCGCCGGGGCCGGCGGCCTGGTCCAGTTCGGTGACCATGCGGCGGATGCGGTCGGCCAGCTTCTCCGAACTCATGCTTTCGCGGAAACGCTCCACCAGCAGCGGGAAGGCCAGCGGCGTCGGCCGCTGCAGTTGGCGCAGGTCCAGACGGCGCGCCTGCAGGCGGCGCAGCGTCTGCTCCAGCCGCTCGACGTCCAGCTCCTGGCGCAGCACTTCCTCCTCGGCCTGGCCGAGCAGCAGATTGTCCGGGTCGTACTGGCGGAACACGTCGAAGAACAGACCGCTGGAGGCCTGCAGCTGGCGTGCGCTCTTCTGCGCGCCGGGATAGCCGGAAAATACCAGCCCGGCGATCCGCGCGATCTCGCGAAAGCGCCGCCGCGCCAGCTCGCCGGCGTTGAGGCTGGCGAGCACGTCGTGCAGCAGGTCGCGGCTGTCGAACAGGTGCGGCGTCAACTGGCTCGTCCAGTGCGGTTCGCTGGCCGAGAGCAGTTCCAGCCCGTAGTCGTTCACTGCGATGGAAAAGGTCAGCGGCTGGTGGCGGGCCATGCGCCAGGCGAGCAAGCTGGCCAGCCCCAGATGCACGTGGCGCCCGGCGAACGGGTAGAGGAACAGGTGCCAGCCCTCGCGCGAGCGCAGCAGTTCGGCCAACAGCGTTTCGCTGCGCGGCAGCGCCGACCAGGCCATCTGCACCTGCAGCAGCGGCTGCAGCAAGCGCATCTCGGCGCCATCGAATTCGCCGCGCGCGGCGGCGTCCAGCTGTTCGACCACCGCATCGGCCAGCTCGCTGGAAAGCGGCATGCGCCCGCCGTTCCAGCGTGGCACGGCGGCCTTCCTGCCGGTGGCGCGGCTGACGTAGACGGTCATGTTCTCCACCCGCACCAATTCCAGCAGGCGTCCGGCGAAGAGGAAGCAGTCGCCGGGGCGCAGACGGGCGATGAAGCCTTCCTCGATGCTGCCCAGCGAGCGGCCGCTGCCGCCTCTGGCCCAGAACTTCACCGTCAGGCTGGCGTCGCTGACGATGGTGCCGATGCTCATCCGATGACGCAGCGCGACGCGTCGGCTCGGCACCTTCCACAGCCCCGAGTCATCCGGCTCGACGCGCTGGTAGTCGGGGTAGGCGGTCAGCGAATGGCCGCCATGCCGCACGAAGGCCAGCGCCCATTGCCAGTGCGCCTCGTCCAGTTCGCGATAGGACCAGGTCTGGCGGACTTCAGCGAACAGTTCGTCGGGACGGAAGCCGCCGGCCAGCGCCATGCTGACCAGATGCTGCACCAGCACGTCGAGCGGGCGTTGCGGCGCGCTGCGGGCCTCGATACGGCGTTCGGCAATCGCCTGCTGCGCGGCGGCGGCTTCGAGCACCTCAAGACTGTGGGTCGGCACCAGTGTCACCCGCGAGGTGCGGCCGGGCGCGTGACCGGAGCGCCCGGCGCGCTGCAGCAGGCGCGCCACGCCTTTCGGCGAGCCGATCTGCAGCACCCGTTCGACCGGCAGGAAGTCGACGCCCAGGTCCAGGCTGGAGGTGCACACCACGGCCTTCAGCGCGCCCTGCTTGAGCCCTTGTTCGACCCAGTCGCGCACCTCGCGCGCCAGCGAGCCGTGGTGCAGGGCGATCAGCCCGGCCCAGTCCGGACGGGCGTCGAGCAGCGCCTGATACCAGCGCTCGGCCTGCGAGCGGGTGTTGGTGAACACCAGGGTGGTGGACGCCGCGTCGATCTCCCCGACCACCTGCGTCAGCATGCGCAGGCCCAGATGCCCGGCCCAGGGGAAGCGCTCGATGCTCTCGGGCAGCAGGCTGTCGACCAGCAGCGGCTTGTCGATGCGTCCCTGGACCAGCCGGCCGCGGCCGGGGTGCAACAGCACCTGCAGCGCCTCGGGCAGATTGCCGAGCGTCGCCGACAGACCCCAGACGATCAGCCGCGGCTGCCACCGGCGCAGGCGTGCCAGCGCCAGTTGCAGCTGCACGCCACGCTTGTTGCCGAGCAGCTCGTGCCATTCGTCGACGACCAGCATCTGCAGCCCGGCAAAGGCCTGGCGGGCATCGGCACGGGTCAGCAGCAGGGTCAGGCTTTCGGGCGTGGTGACCAGCGCGCTCGGCAGCCGCCGGCCCTGGCGCGCGCGTTCGGCACTGCCGGTGTCGCCGGTGCGCAGGCCGATACTCCAGGCGATGCCGAGTTCGTCGAGCGGCGCTTGCAGCGCGCGGGCGGTATCGGCCGCCAGCGCACGCATGGGGGTGATCCACAGCAGGCTGAGTGGGGCCGGCTGGCCTGAGCGAGGCATCTGCTGGGCGAAGCGCTCCAGCGCGGCCAGCCACACCGCGTAGGTCTTGCCCGAGCCAGTGGTCGCGTGCAGCAGCCCGGATTCGCCGTCGCGCACCGCTTGCCAGACCTCGCGCTGGAAGGTGAAGGGCTGCCAGCCGCGCGCGGCGAACCAGCGTTCGGCAAGGCTCATGCGTGCGCCTCGTGCGTGTGTTCGGGCGTCGGCCCGCTCATGGCAGCAGGGCCTTAAGCGTCGCCAGGGTATCGGCCTCGTCCACGGGCTTGTCGTGGCGCCAGCGCAGCATGCGCGGGAAGCGCACGGCGATGCCGCTCTTGTGCCGGCTGCTGGCGGCGATGCCCTCGAAGCCCAGCTCGAACACCAGCGTCGGCGTCACCGAGCGTACCGGGCCGAATTTCTCCACCGTGGTCCGGCGCACGATGGCGTCGACCTGACGCATTTCTTCGTCGGTCAGCCCCGAGTAGGCCTTGGCGAAGGGCACCAGCTTGCGCTCGGGATCGCCCGGCTCGCCGTCCCAGACGGCGAAAGTGAAGTCGGTATAGAGGCTGGCGCGCCGGCCGTGGCCGCGTTGGGCGTAGATCAGCACGGCGTCGATCGCATAGGGATCGATCTTCCACTTCCACCACAGGCCGACATCGCGGGTGCGGCCGACGCCGTATTGCCCGGCGCGGGCCTTGAGCATCATGCCCTCGACGCCGAGCGCGCGGGAGCGCTCGCGTTGGCGGGCGATCGCCGGCCAGTCCGCGCCGCGCACCCGCGGCGAGGCCAGCAGTGCCGGATGGCGGCACTGTTCGAGCAGCGTTTCGAGCTGCTGGCGGCGCTCGGCGAGCGGTCGCTGGCGCCAGTCCATGCCCTGCCATTCGAGCAGGTCGTAGGCCAGCACGACCACCGGCGCGGCGTCGAGCACCTTGGCGGTGAGGTTCTTGCGGCCGATGCGCTGTTGCAGCAGGGCGAACGGCTGCACGCCGAACGTCGTCGACTCGTGTGTCGCATCGAGTGGCACGTGGCGCAGGGCATCGTCCGGCTTCCAGACCACGATCTCGCCATCGAGCACCGTGCCGTCCGGCAGGCAGTTGGCCAGCGCGCAGAGTTCCGGGAAGCGCTCGCTGACCAGCTCTTCGCCGCGCGACCAGATCCAGATCAGCCCGTCGCGCTTGACCAGCTGGGCGCGGATGCCGTCCCACTTCCACTCGATGTGCCAGTGGTCCGGTGGCCCGAGCAGTTCGTCGAAGCGCGCGACATCTGCCTGCAGCGGGTGCGCGAGGAAGAACGGGTAGGGTTGTCCGCCGCGTTGCGCGTGCTCGTCGTCGGATTCGGCAGCGATCAGCGCGCGGTAGCGCTCGGCGCTGGGATGGTGCGACAGGTCGGTGTAGCCCACCAGCCGCTGCGCCACCCGCTTGGGGTCAAGGTCGGCGAGCGACGCCAGCGCGCGGGTGACCAGCAGTTTCGACACGCCGACGCGAAAGGCGCCGGTGATCAGCTTGATGCAGACCAGCAGGCTGCGTCGGTCCAGCTGCCCCCAGAACACCGGCAGCCGCGCGGCCAGTTCCTCGGGCGGCAATCCGCGCAGCGGCAGCAGACGCTCCTGCATCCATTGCGCCAGACCGGCATCGCTGCAATGTTCGGCCTCGGGCATCAGCAGCGAGATGGTTTCGGCCAGGTCGCCGACTGCCTGGTAGCTTTCCTCGAACAGCCATTCCGGCAGCGCGGCGGTGCGCCTCGCCGTCTCGCGCAGCAGCCGCGTCGGCACCAGTTGTCGGGGACGGCCACCGGCGAGGAAATACACCGCCCAGGCGGCGTCCTCGGCCGGCGCCTCGCGAAAGTAGTCGCGCATCGCCGCCAGTTTGGCATTGCTCGAGGTGGTGGCGTCGAGGCGGGCGTAGAGATCGGCGAAGACTTTCATTCAGCCTCCGGCAGCGTGGCATCGTCCTCTTCGCCGTACTCGGTATCAAAAGCCTGGGCGTCCAGGCCGCGCTCCTCGCGCAGATAGCGCACCAGCGCGGCGACCGAGCCGTGGGTGACCATCACCCGCTCGGCGCCGCTCTGCTCGATGGCCCAGAGCAGGCCCGGCCAGTCGGCGTGATCGGACAGCACGAAGCCGCGATCCACGCCGCGCCGCCGGCGCGTGCCGCGCAGCATCATCCAGCCGCTGGCGAAGGCGTCGGCGTAATCGCCGAAACGGCGCATCCAGGTGCTGCCGCCGGCCGAGGGCGGGGCGATGACGATCGCCTGCTTCAGACGCGGGTCGTTGCGCGGCAGATCGCCGGCGTAGAGCGTTTCCGGCAGCGCGACGCCGGCCTGGCGGTAGACCCGGTTGAGCGGCTCGACCGCGCCGTGCACGACGATCGGGCCGATGCCGGCGTCCAGCCCGTGAAGGATGCGCTGGGCCTTGCCGAAGGCGTAGCAGAACAGCACCGAGGTGCGGCCGACGGCGGCATTGGCGCGCCACCAGTCGTTGATCTCGCGGAACACCTGCGCCTGTGCCGGCCAGCGATAAATCGGCAGGCCGAAGGTCGATTCGCTGATGAAGGTATGGCAGCGCACCGGCTCGAAGGCGGCGCAGGTGGCGTCCGGTTCGACCTTGTAGTCGCCGGAGGCGACCCAGACCTCGCCGCGATACTCCAGGCGAATCTGCGCCGAGCCGAGCACGTGGCCGGCTGGATGCAGGCTCAGCCGGACGCCGTGGTGGGCGATCGCTTCGCCGTAGGCGAGGGTCTGCAGCGGCATGTCGGCGCCGATGCGCGAGCGCAGGATGCCGGCGCTGTCCTGGCTCGCCAGGTAGTGGCCCATGCCCCAGCGCGCGTGGTCGCCGTGGGCGTGAGTGATGACGGCGCGTTCGACCGGGCGCCACGGATCGATATGGAAATCGCCGGGCGGGCAGTACAGGCCTTCGGGACGGGCAACGACAAGGTCCATGACGACGTCTGGCTGGAGGGCTTGCAGTGTTGGAACCCGGCGCGGCGCCGCGAGTTCGTTTGCCAGGCGAAGGGTTCGGCGGGGCAGGGCGGCGACCGACCCACCCGGCCGGTCAGTCCAGCAGCTTCAGGTGCGAGGTGTCTGGCGGCGGCACATCGCTGGCGCGGCGGCGTTCGCTCATGTCGCTGCCCACCGGCGCCAGGCTGAACTGCGACAGGTCCACGCGCGGTGGCGTCGGTTCCGGGCGGGCATCCTGCAGGTCGACGCCGACCGGGGCGATACCGAAGTCGGGCGCCTCGACGTCGGCGAAGGCGGCCATGTACTCATCGCGCGGCACCACCTTGAGCGGGCCGGGCGCGCGGCTTGTGGCATCGGCCACCGGAGCCGGCGCGGCGGATGCGGCATTGGCCGGCGGCGGTGCCAGTTCGATTTCCTCGACATCCACCGGCATCGGCTTGACTTCGACCTGCGCGCCGGCGCGTTCCATCGCCACGCGGTACTTCTCCACGGCGTCGAAATCCAGGTTCTGCTTGATGACGATGCGGCGTCCGGAAAACAGCAGAGCGATGCGCTGGGCATCGGCCTGGAACAGCCGGGTCAGGTTGGCTTCGACCTGTTCGAGGCGGGCGCCGGGAAGCAGCTGGCCGGAAAAGGCGATCTCGTAGAGGCTCATCGAAAGATCCTTGTGCGGGGCGAGGGCGAGCGCGTGGATAGCCGGGCAAGCTTGGACGAAAAGCCCGCCGTCATCCAGTGAGCACGTCCCATTGGCGACTGTTGGGGGTCAGTCCGGTAGCGGCGCCAGCAGCGCATCGATATCGCTCTGCTGCAGGCGCCAGTCGTCCGTCCCGCCGCTGTCCAACACGCCGCTGGCAAGCTCCGACTTGCGCGTCTGCAGCTGCTGGATCTTCTCCTCGACGCTGCCGCGGGTGATCAGCTTGTAGACGAACACCGGCTTGTCCTGGCCGATGCGGTAGGCGCGGTCGGTGGCCTGGTTTTCCGCGGCCGGGTTCCACCAGGGGTCGTAGTGGATCACGGTGTCGGCGGCGGTGAGGTTCAGGCCGGTGCCGCCGGCCTTGAGGCTGATCAGGAACAGCGGCACCTCGCCATTCTGGAACTGCCGCACCGGCGTGCGCCGGTCGCGGACGTCGCCGGTGATGATCACGTAGGGGATACCGCGCTGGCGCAGCTCGTCCTCGATCAGCGCGAGCATCGAGGTGAACTGCGAGAACAGCAGTACGCGCCGCCCTTCGGCCAGCAGCTCGTCAAGCATCTGCATCAGGCTGTCGAGCTTGGCGGAATGGCCGCTACGCGCCACCCGGGCACCGTCGGCCTTGACCAGGCGTAGGTCGCAGCAGACCTGACGCAGCTTGAGCAGCGCTTCGAGGATGACGATCTGGCTACGTGCCAGGCCCTTGCGGTCAATCTCCTCGCGCACCTTGCGGTCCATCGCCAGGCGCACCGTTTCGTAGAGGTCGCGCTGCGCCGGGTTCAGGTCGACCCAGTGGACGATCTCGGTCTTCGGCGGCAGCTCGCGGGCCACGTCTTCCTTGCGCCGACGCAGCAGGAATGGGCGGATGCGCGCGATCAGATGCTGCAGGCGGTCGCGGTCGCCGTGTTTCTCGATGGGCGTGCGGTAGCTGCGGGTAAAACTGCGCGCATCGCCGAGCCAGCCAGGCATGAGGAAGTGGAACAGCGACCACAGCTCGCCGAGGTGGTTTTCCAGCGGTGTGCCGGTCAGGCACAGACGCTGCCGGGCGACCAGCCGGCCGGCGGCCTGCGCGGCCTTGCTGCTGGCGTTCTTGATGTTCTGCGCCTCATCCAGCACCAGCAGGTGCAGCGGCTGCGCGACGAGCTGTTCGATGTCGCGCGGCAGCAGGGCGTAGGTGGTCAGCAGCAGGTCGTGCCCGGCGAGCTGTGCGAAGTGCCGCTGGCGATCGCTGCCGTGCAGCGTGAGCACGCGCAGTTGCGGGGTGAAGCGCGCTGCTTCGTCCTGCCAGTTGGGAATCAGGCTGGTGGGCATGACCACCAGGCTCGGGCGATCGAGACGGCCGGCCTGCTTTTCCAGCAGCAGGTGGGCCAGGGTCTGCAGCGTCTTGCCCAGGCCCATGTCGTCGCCGAGGATGCCGCCGACGTCCAGTGCGCGCAGCGCCTGCATCCAGCTCAGACCATCGAGCTGGTAGGGGCGCAGCGTCGCGCGCAGGCCCGGTGGCGCGGCGACGGGCTGCTGGTTGTAATCGCGCAGACGCCGGGCGAAATCGAGCAGCTGCTCGCCGCCGCTCCAGGCGAACGGCAGCGCGTCGAGCTGGCCCAGGCGCGCGGCGTCGAGGCGTGACAGGCGCAGACTGTCGCCGGCCGGCTGGTCGCGCAGGTACAGCTCGCCCAGTGTGGCGAGGATCGGTTTCAGCCGGCCGAAGGGCAGCAGCACCTGCAACGGTCGGTCGTCTACCGCGCTGCGCCGGCCCAGCGCGACCCGGAGCGTTTCGTCGTCGGCGCGCTGGGCCAGGTTCTGCGGCGAGAGCAGGGCGGGATTGCGGCGGATGACGCTGAGCAGCACCGGCAGCAGGCTGATGCGCTCGCCTTCGACGAGGATGCCCAGCTGCAGGTCGAACCAGCTGTGCTCCGGGGATTCGTCCAGCTCGGCGTACCACTGCTCGACCGGCGCCAGGTCGTAGGCGAAACCGGGCTGCATGACGATCTGCCAACCCTGCTGGCGCAGCACCGGCAGTTGGGTGTCGGCGAAGTGCTGCCAGGCGCTCTCGCTGGGCAGCTCGAACATTTCCGCCGAATCCTTCGGTAGCGCCGGGCTCTGGCGCAGCGCCGGGCGGAAACCCAGCTGCTGCAGTTGCTGGCGCAGCGCCTGTTCGGCCGCAGGCTGGCGGGCGATGCTGAGCACACGCTCGCCCTCGGCCTGACGCAGACGCTGCTCGCCCTTGAGCTTGCCGTGCGTGGCGAGGCTGCCGTAGACGAAGCTCAGGCCGGCGCGGTGCTGCTGCTCGTTGACCATCCGCCCGCTGGCCGGTTGCCAGTTCATCGCCTGATGGCTGCCGAGCGTCAGCCGGGCGATGGGCTGCAAGTCGTCGATGCGCTGCTCTTCGGCCTTGGTCGGCACCGGCAGCTGCGGGGCGATCTCGCTGAGCGAGAGGCTGAACAGCCCGGCCTGGTTCGGTGACACCGCGGGGGCTTCGAGCAGGTGACGCGCCAGGGATGCCGACAGGCCGTGTTCGATCAGGCCGACCTCGTTGCTCGCGTCGTCGCGGTAGTACAGCGGGTCCACGGCGGTCAGCGCCTCGGCGCCGCCCTCGACTTCCAGCACCGGACGCAGCGCGCCTTCGTGCTGCTGCCAGGCGAAGCGGGCCGAGCGGCGATGGCCTGGTTGCAGCGCTGGGGCATCCCAGTCGAGAAAGGCGCGACCGCTTTCCAGCAGCAGACGCAGAGCCTCGGCACCGTTCTCGCCGGTCAGGGCGAAGCGGTTGCTGGCGATCGGTGCGAGCGCCAGCAGGGCAGCGATATGCAGGTCCAGCGGCTGCATGAAGCGCGGCTGGCGGAACGTGGCCTCGCGCACGGCCGGGTACGGCTCGCGCGCAGCGACCGATCCGTCCTGTCGCAGGCGCACCTTGTTCACTTCCACGTAGAGGTCCGGCAGCAGCCGGTAATGCAGACAGTGCGTGGGCGCGTCCTGGCCGGTGTCCTCGCCGAGCGCACGTGGCAACTGCGCGAGCCAGTGCCGCAGGGCGTCGGGCAGCTCGCCTTCCGGCGAGGCGTCGGCGCCCTGTGGGGCGTGCTCGGCCAGCTGCTGCAGGTGGTGGATGACGGCCGCGGCGTGCTTGCAGGCCAACCCCACCGGGCAGCTGCAAACGCAGCTGAGCCCGCCGCGCTTGTCGAGCAGCAGCGACTGCCGGTAGCGCTTGCCGCCGGTGCCGCGACAACTGGCCTCGATCAGCCCGTCGTCCTCGCGCAGCAGGGTGACGCGATCCTCCTCGGCGTACTGCTTGCCGCGCGCCAGCGCGTTGTCCGAGAAGCCCAGCGCCCAGGTCGGTGGCAGCCGGGTGAGAAAATCCCTGGCCATGGGTCAGTAACTTGCCCGGATCAGCGCACCGAGGCTGCCGTGGTCGATATAGCGCAGCTCGCCGGGGCGCAACTGCACGCGCTGCTGCAGCTGCTCACTGGCGAGCAGGCGGCCATATTCGCCGAAGCGATTGACCCAGAACCGCGCATCGACTTCCAGCCCGTGGCGGAGGCGCAGGGCAATCACGCCCTGCACCGGAAAATGCTCCAGATGCCGGGCGCCCTCGACCACGGCGACCCGCTCGTCGATGCGCTGCCGCCAGGTCTGGCGCAGCAGCACGCGATAGCCGTCGCCGCTGTCCAGTCGTTCGGCCAGCGCCTCGAAGTCCGCCGGCTGCGCGTCGCTGCCCGCGAGCAGGCGGGCATTCCGCGCCCAGTCATAGGGCGCGCGACGACTGGCCTCCAGCGGTTCGGCATGGCGGAACAGGATCAGCTCGATGCGATACAGCGCATCGGCGCACGCGGGCGGCGCGCATAGCACGAGCAACAGCAACAGGCGACGTAGCGGCGACATCCGGAATCCTTATGCGCTGGGCGCGAGCCTTTCGAGCAACGCTTCGAGGGTGTTGAAGCGCTCTTCCGGGCGTTCCATCGGTACCTGGAACTTGAACATCGTCGCGCCTTCGAATTTGTAGCGGTTCGGCTGGCTCTGGATCAGCTTGATCAGCACCAGCGGATCGACCGAGGTATCGGCGGAGAACTCGATGCGCCCGCCCTGCGGGCCGGCGTCGATCTTGACGATGCCGAGCTTCTCGGCCTGCAGCTTGAGCAGCGTCAGGCGCACCAGGTTCTTGGTCGGCTCGGGCAGCAGGCCGAAGCGGTCGATCATCTCCACCTGCAGTTCCTTCAGGCCATCCTCGTCGGCGGCATTGGCAATGCGCTTGTAGAGAATCAGCCGCGCGTGCACGTCCGGCAGGTAGTCGTCGGGGATCAGCGCCGGCAGGCGCAGGTTGATCTCCGGGCCGCCGCCGAGTGGCTGCTCGAGGTTTGGCTGCTCGCCCTTGCGGATGGCCTTGACCGCGCGCTCGAGCATTTCCATATAGAGGGTGAAGCCGACGGCCTGGATCTGTCCGCTCTGGCCTTCGCCGAGCAGTTCGCCGGCACCGCGGATTTCCAGGTCGTGGGTGGCCAGGACGAAGCCGGCGCCGAGGTCCTGGGCGTTGGCAATGGCCTCCAGGCGCTTCTGCGCATCGTCGGTCATCTGCTTGCGCGGCGGGGTCAGCAGGTAGGCGTAGGCCTGGTGGTGGCTGCGCCCGACGCGGCCGCGCAGCTGGTGCAGCTGAGCGAGGCCGAATTTGTCGGCACGCTCGATGATGATGGTGTTGGCGCTCGGCACGTCGATGCCGGTCTCGATGATGGTCGAGGCCACCAGCACGTTGAAGCGCTTGTGGTAGAAGTCACTCATCACCTGTTCCAGCTCGCGCTCGCGCATCTGTCCATGGCCGACGGCGATGCGTGCCTCGGGCACCAGCGCGGCGAGGTCGGCGGCGCATTTCTCGATGGTCTTGACGTCGTTGTGCAGGTAGTAGACCTGACCACCGCGCAGCAGCTCGCGCAGCAGCGCTTCTTTGATGGTCGGGTTGTTGGCCTCCATGACGAAGGTGCGCACCGACAGCCGGCGCGCCGGTGGGGTGGCGATGATCGACAGGTCGCGCATGCCGGCGATGGACATGTTCAGCGTGCGCGGGATCGGCGTGGCGGTCAGCGTGAGGATGTCCACTTCGCTGCGCAGTGCCTTGAGCTGCTCCTTCTGGCGCACGCCGAAGCGGTGTTCCTCGTCGATGATGACCAGCCCCAGGTTGCTGAATTTGACGTCGTCCTGCAGCAGTTTGTGGGTGCCGATGAGGATGTCGATCTTGCCTTCGGCCAGCTCCGCGATGGCGCTCTGCACCTCCTTGGCCGATTTGAAGCGGCTCATCACCTCGACGCGCACTGGCCAGTCGGCGAAGCGGTCGCGGAAGCTGTTGTAGTGCTGCTGAGCGAGCAATGTGGTGGGCACCAGAACCGCGACCTGCTTGCCGCCATGCACGGCGATGAAGGCGGCACGCATGGCCACTTCGGTCTTGCCGAAGCCGACGTCGCCGCAGACCAGGCGGTCCATCGGCTTGGCCGAGAGCAGGTCCTCGCGCACCGCATCGATGGCGGCCTGCTGGTCCGGTGTTTCCTCGAAGGGGAAGCCGGCGGCGAAGGTCTCGTAGTCGACCTGTGGGTCCTTGAAGGCATAGCCCTGGCGTGCGGCGCGACGGGCGTAGATGTCGAGCAGTTCGGCAGCCACGTCGCGCACCTGTTCGGCGGCCTTGCGCTTGGCTTTCTGCCAGGTTTCCGAACCGAGGCGGTGCAGCGGCGCCAGGGCGTCGTCGCTGCCGGTGTAGCGGGCAATCAGGTGCAGGCTGGCGACCGGCACATAGAGCTTGGCTTCGTCGGCGTACTGCAGCAGGAGGAATTCCTGCGCCTGGCCTTCGATCTCCAGCGTGACCAGCCCCTGATAGCGGCCGACGCCATGGTCGATGTGCACCACCGGCGAGCCTTCGCGCAACTCGGTGAGGTTCTTGATCACGTTGTCGCCGTCGCCGCGACCCTTTTCGCGGCGCCTGCGCTGCATCACGCGCTGGCCGAACAGCGGGCTTTCGGCGATCAGCGCGAGTTCGTCGAGCAGCAAGCCTTCATCGAGCGGGGCGATGGTGATCGCCAGCCGTTGGTCGCTGCCGAGAAAGCCGGACCAGCCTTCGACTTCCTGCGGGCGCAGTTTCAGCCGGGCGAGCAGTTCCAGCAGCACCTCGCGGCGGCCGGCGGACTCGGCGGTGAACAACACGCGGCCCGGATAGCTTTCGAGAAACTGACGCAGCTTGCCCAACGGCTCGCCGGCCTTGGCCTCGATTGCCAGGTCCGGCAACGCCTGCGCCGGATAGCGCTCGCGACCGATGCCGGGTTCGACGTCTTCCTGGCTGGCCACCACGCGCGGCCATTGCTTGAGGCGGGCAAAGCAGTCCTCCACCGGCACGAACAGCTCGCCGGGCGGTAGCAACGGGCGCTGCGGATCGACGCGGCGCTCCTCGTAGCGATTGCGCACATCGGTCCAGAACTGCTCGGCGGCCTGCTCGATGCCGGGCAGCGAGAACACCTGGCTGTCCTCGGGCAGATAGTCGAAGAGGGTGGCGGTTTCTTCGTAGAACAGCGGCAGGTAGTACTCGATACCTGCCGGGGTGATGCCGGTGGACAGGTCCTGATAGATCGGGCAGCGGCGGAAGTCGACGTCGAAGCGCTCGCGAAAGCGCGCGCGGAAGCCGGTGACCGCTTCCTTCTTCAGCGGGAACTCGCGCGCCGGCAGCAGACGGATCGACTCGACCTTGTCGATCGAACGCTGGTTCTCCGGGTCGAAGGTGCGCAGCGTCTCGATCTCGTCGTCGAACAGGTCGATGCGGTAGGGCTGGGCGCTGCCCATCGGGAAGATGTCGATCAGCGCACCGCGCACGGCGAACTCGCCGTGTTCGTAGACGGTATCCACACAGCGGTAGCCCGCGGCTTCCAGGCGCAGACGCATCTGCTCCACGTCGAGCTTCTGGCCCACGTCCAGCACCAGGCTCGAACCGAGCAGGAAACGCTTGGGCGCCAGCCGGTGTAGGGCAGTGGTGATCGGCACTACCAGCACGCCGTGGCTCAGCTCCGGCAGTTGGTAGAGCGTGGCGATGCGCTGGGAAATGATGTCCTGGTGTGGCGAGAACAGATCATAGGGCAGCGTTTCCCAATCGGGAAAATGCAGCACGGACAGCTTGGGCGCGAAGAAGGCGAGCTCTTCCTGCAGGCGCTCGGCGCTCTGGCTGTCGGCGGTAAGCAGGAGGGTGAAGCGTTTGGCGTTGCTGGCGGCTTCGGCAATGGCCAGGCTCAGCGCGGCTCCGGGAAGGTTGCCCCAGTGTTGCTTGCCGCTGGCGGCAGGCAGGGGCGCAAGGCGCAGGACGGACACGAGTGGGCGTGGCTCCGATCGAAAAAATAGGCCGCCGGGATTGTAACTATCGCGGTGCAGGGCTGTCAGTGTTTCGTCCGCTGCAGATTGCCGGCGCTAGGGTGCGCCGTCATAATGTAGCCCCTTTTCTCAGCCCCTACATGTTGGAAGGAACTGCCCGTGACTCAGAAGCCCGACCAGTGTCTTGGTGAATGGATTGACCGCGAAGCGCTCGCCGAAGCGATGATTCCGTTGATTGGTCAGCTGTACCGCAACAACAACGTGGTGACTTCGATCTACGGGCGCGGCCTGATCAATCGCTCGGTGATCGCCATTCTCAAGGCGCACCGCTTCGCGCGTCACCGTATCGCCGACGAAGCCGAGCTGTCGGTACATGACACCTTCCAGATCCTCAAGACCATGAGCGAGATGAACCTGGGCGCTGCTTCGGTTGACTTGGGCAAGCTGGTCGCCAAGTTCAAGCAGGCTGGCGAAGGCCGCACTCTCGAGCAGTTCGTGCGTCAGGAACTGGCGGAAGTGGCTGACAAGCGTCATACCGCAACCGGCCGCAAAGGCACCGACGTGGTGCTGTATGGTTTCGGCCGCATCGGCCGCCTGCTGGCCCGTATCCTGATCGAGAAGACCGGCGGCGGCGACGGCCTGCGCCTGCGCGCCATCGTCGTGCGCAAGGGCGCCGACAACGATCTGGTCAAGCGCGCCAGCCTGCTGCGTCGCGACTCGGTGCACGGTCCGTTCGATGGCACCATCACCATCGACGAAGCCAATAACACCATCACCGCCAACGGCAACCTGATCCAAGTGATCTATTCCAACGATCCGGCCTCGGTGGACTACACCCAGTACGGCATCGAGAACGCGTTGCTGGTCGATAACACCGGCAAGTGGCGTGACGCCGAAGGCCTCGGCCAGCACCTCAAGTGCCCGGGCGTTGCCCGCGTGGTGCTGACCGCACCGGGCAAGGGTGAGCTGAAGAACATCGTGCATGGCATCAACCATGCCGACATCACCGCTGACGACAAGATCATTTCCGCCGCATCCTGCACCACCAACGCTATCGTGCCGGTGCTCAAGGCCGTGAATGATCAGTACGGCATCGTCAACGGTCACGTCGAAACCGTTCACTCGTACACCAACGACCAGAACCTGATCGACAACTTCCACAAGGGCAGTCGTCGTGGTCGCAGCGCTGCGCTGAACATGGTGATTACCGAGACCGGTGCTGCCACCGCCGCCGCCAAGGCGCTGCCGGTGCTGAAGGGTAAGCTGACCGGCAACGCGATCCGCGTACCGACGCCGAACGTGTCCATGGCCATTCTCAACCTGAATCTGGAAAAGGCCACCAGCCGCGACGAGATCAACGAGTACCTGCGCCAGATGGCCATGCACTCGGATCTGCAGAAGCAGATCGACTTCGTCAACTCGCAGGAAGTTGTATCAACAGATTTCGTCGGCTCGCGTCATGCCGGCGTGGTGGACGCCGAGGCCACCATCTGCAATGACAACCGTGTGGTGCTGTACGTCTGGTACGACAACGAGTTCGGCTACAGCTGCCAGGTGGTTCGCGTGATGGAAGACATGGCCGGCGTCAACCCGCCTGCCTTTCCCCGCTAAGCGCAGCGCCAGCTGAAACGAAACGGGAGCCTGTGGCTCCCGTTTCGCGTTTCTGGGGTAACGAAAAACGGCCGAGCATCGCCGGGCTGTGGTGCGCGCACTGATGTTTTATTACGCAAGCGAGCTGCCGCTATGCGGCGAAGGTGTAGATAAAAACGCTCGGTACCGGGTGGTCAGTCGGCGCGCCCCCCCCCTATAATCGGGCGGATTTTTCACTTGGGGCCGTGACATGGCGTCGCGCTGATGAGCTATCGGCGCGAGCGGTGTGGCGTTTTTTTGCTATCAGTCGCTTGGCTGAAAAAGCTTTCAGAATAAGTGGTTAAGCAAACCGATGATCAATATAAGACGAGGGCTGGA
Organism: Pseudomonas sp. FIP_A4; assembly: GCF_036701605.1. Classification (NCBI taxonomy): domain Bacteria; kingdom Pseudomonadati; phylum Pseudomonadota; class Gammaproteobacteria; order Pseudomonadales; family Pseudomonadaceae; genus Pseudomonas; species Pseudomonas sp. FIP_A4. The sequence continues at coordinate 240,703 of NZ_JAYDXP010000116.1, forward strand.
CTTGCCCGTAGCCGGCGCGCCAGCGCAGCGTATCGAGGCTGCGAGGCCGGTGCGCAGCGTGGCCGTGATTGGCTTCGACTACCCGACCATGAAGCCGACCATGAACGTGCAGGTCGGGGATCGGGTCAAGCTGGGGCAGTTGCTGTTTTCCGACAAGAAATCTCCAGGCGTCAACTTCACCGCGCCCGGCGCCGGTGTCGTCAGCGCCATTCACCGCGGCGAGAAACGTGTCCTGCAGTCGGTTGTGATCGACCTCGAGGGTGATGACGAGCTGACCTTTGCTGCCTATAGCAGCGCTCAGCTGGATGGTCTGACAAGCGATCAGGTTCGCGAGAATCTGCAGCAGTCCGGCCTGTGGACCGCGCTGCGTACGCGTCCCTACAGCAAGGTGCCGGCGGTCGATGCCGTGCCGAGTTCGATCTTCGTGACCGCGATCGATACCCATCCGTTGGCGGCCGATCCGGCGCTGATCATCGCTGAACGGGCCGACGCCTTCGAGGCCGGTCTCAAGACTCTCGCCCGGCTCGCCAAGGTGTTCCTGTGCAAGGCGCCGAGCGCGACGCTGCCCGGCGAAGGCCTGACCAACGTGCAGGTCGAGGCATTCAGCGGTCCGCATCCGGCAGGTCTGGCCGGCACGCACATCCATTTCCTGGATCCGGTCAGCGCCAGCAAGAGTGTCTGGAGCATTGGCTATCAGGACGTGATCGCCATCGGCCTGCTGTTCACCAGCGGGCGCCTGTCGGTCGAGCGTGTCGTTGCGTTGGCCGGTCCGGTAGTGACCGCGCCGCGCCTGCTGCGCACGCGTCTGGGCGCCAATCTGGACGAGCTGACTGCGGGCGAACTGCAGCCCGGCGGCAATCGCGTGGTTTCCGGTTCCCTGCTCGGTGGACGTACCGCGCATGGGGCATTCGCCTACCTCGGCCGTTATCACCAGCAGGTTTCCTGCCTGCGCGAGGGCAAGGAGCGCGAGATGCTGCATTATCTGCGCGCCGGTGCGGAGAAGCATTCGATCCTCAACATCTATATCTCTAAGTTGATGGCGGGCAAGAAGTTCGCCTTCTCCACCTCCACCAACGGCAGCCCGCGGGCCATGGTGCCGGTCGGCAATTATGAGGAAGTGATGCCGCTCGATGTACTGCCGACCCAGCTGCTGCGTTCGCTGATCGTCGGCGATACCGAGATGGCACAGAAGCTCGGCTGCCTCGAACTCGACGAGGAAGACCTGGCGCTGTGCAGCTATGTCTGCGCTGGCAAATACGAATATGGCCCGATCCTGCGGGACAACCTGACCCGCATCGAGAAGGAGGGCTAAGGCATGGGCATTCGCGCATTCCTCGACAAGATCGAGCACCATTTCGAGAAAGGCGGGCGTTACGAGAAGTGGTACGCGCTCTATGAAGCGGCGGACACGTTCCTCTATCGCCCCGGCAGCGTCACCAAGACCACGGCGCATGTGCGTGACGGCATTGATCTCAAGCGGATGATGATCACCGTTTGGCTGTGCACCTTTCCGGCCATGTTCTTCGGCATGTGGAACGCCGGCTATCAGGCTAACCTGATCTACGCGGCCAATCCGGAGTTGCTGCAATCGCAGTCGGACTGGCAGTTCGCGCTGACCGGGCTGCTGGCCGGGTTCGATCCGGGCAGTCTGTGGGATAACGTCATCCAGGGCGCAGCGTATTTCCTGCCGATCTATGCGGTGACCTTCATCGTTGGTGGCTTTTGGGAGGTGCTGTTCGCCTCCATTCGCAAGCACGAAGTGAACGAAGGCTTCTTCGTCACTTCCGTGCTGTTCGCCTTGACCCTACCGCCGAGCATTCCGCTGTGGCAGGTCGCGCTGGGTATCAGCTTCGGCGTTGTGATCGGTAAGGAAGTGTTTGGCGGCACTGGCAAGAACTTCCTCAACCCGGCACTGACCGGCCGCGCGTTCCTGTTCTTTGCCTATCCGGCGCAGATATCCGGCGACCAGGTCTGGACCGCGGTCGACGGCTATGCCGGCGCTACTGCGCTGAGCCTGGGCTACGCAGGCGGCATCGAAAACGTGATCGACCACGGCATCAGCTGGATGGATGCCTTCGTCGGCACGATCCACGGCTCGATCGGTGAAACCAGCACGTTAGCGATCTTCATTGGTGGGGCAGTTCTGCTACTGACCAAGATCGCGTCCTGGCGCATCGTATCCGGTGTGATGCTGGGCATGATCGGCCTGAGCTCCCTGTTCAACCTGATCGGCTCGGACAGCAATCCGCTGTTCGCCATGCCCTGGTATTGGCACATGGTGGTCGGCGGCTTCGCCTTCGGCATGATCTTCATGGCCACCGATCCTGTCTCGGCCTCGATGACCAATACCGGCAAATGGATCTTCGGCGTGCTCATCGGCGTGATGGTGGTACTGATTCGCGTGGTCAACCCTGCGTTCCCCGAAGGCATGATGCTGGCGATCCTGTTCGCCAACCTCTGTGCACCGCTGATCGACCACTTCGTCATCCAGGCCAATATCAAGCGGAGGCTGGCGCGCAATGTCTAGTAAAAAAGAATCCACCGCGCGCACGCTGACGGTGGCCCTGCTGGTCTGCCTGGTCTGCTCGGTGTTCGTCGCGGGCGCCGCGGTCGCACTGCGGCCGACGCAACAGCAGAACGCGCTGCTGGACAAGCAGCGCAGCATCCTTGCCATCGCCGGTCTCGGTCAGGCCAACATGTCCGCCAAAGAGATTCGGGCCCTGTACGGCGAGCGTATCGTGGCCCGACTGGTCGATCTGCAAACCGGCAAGTTCAGCGATGAGTTCGACGCGCAGGACTTCGACCCGCTGGCTGCTGCCAAGGATCCGGCGTTGTCCGCATCCCTGCCGGGGGAGCAGGACATCGCCTCGATCAAGCGCCGCGAGCACTACAGCATCGTCTATATGGTGGAGAAGGACGGCCAGCTGGATACGCTGATCCTGCCAGTCCGCGGCTATGGGCTGTGGTCGACGCTCTATGGCTTCATGGCGGTCAAGGGTGACCTGAATACCGTCGCCGGTCTGGGCTTTTATCAGCATGGCGAAACCCCGGGTCTGGGCGGCGAGGTCGACAATCCGAAATGGCGTGGCCTGTGGCCAGGCAAGGAGCTGTTCGACGATGGCAAGCTGGCTGTCCAGATCATCAAGGGCAGCGTCGATCCGCAGAGTCCGAAGGCCGATCACCAAGTGGACGGCCTGGCTGGGGCAACCCTGACCAGCAACGGGGTAAACAACCTGTTGCATTTCTGGCTGGGCGAGAACGGATTCGGTCCTTTTATCGCTAACCTGCGCGCCGGGGAGGCTTGAGCATGTCGCAACCTACAGTCAAAGAAGTTCTGATCAACCCGATCATCGCCAACAACCCGATCGGCCTGCAGATCCTCGGCATCTGTTCGGCGCTGGCGGTCACTTCGAACCTCAAGACCGCCGTGGTGATGTCCATCGCCCTGACGCTGGTGACGGCGTTTTCCAGCATGTTCATCTCGATGATTCGCACGCAGATTCCGGGCAGCATCCGCATGATCGTGCAGATGGTGATCATCGCTTCCCTGGTGATCGTGGTGGACCAGATCCTCAAGGCCTATGCCTTCAGTCTGTCCAAGCAGTTGTCGGTGTTCGTCGGTCTGATCATCACCAACTGCATCGTGATGGGACGCGCCGAGGCGTTCGCCATGCAGAACCCACCGGTGCTGTCGTTCTTCGACGGCATTGGCAACGGCCTGGGCTACAGCGCGATGCTGCTGGTGCTCGGCGTGATCCGCGAGCTGTTCGGTGCCGGCAAGCTGATGGGTTACACCATCATTCCGGTGGTCAACGATGGCGGCTGGTATCAGCCCAACGGACTGCTGCTGCTGCCGCCCTCGGCGTTCTTCCTGATCGGCTTGATCATCTGGGGCATCCGTAGCTGGCGCACCGAGCAGGTCGAGAAGCCGACCTACCGGATGGCACCGCAAGTCTCGAACAAGGAGGCTTACTAATGGAGCACTACATCAGCCTGTTCGTGCGCGCCGTGTTCATCGAGAACATGGCGCTGGCGTTCTTCCTCGGCATGTGTACCTTCATCGCGATTTCCAAGAAGGTGGAAACCGCCATCGGCCTGGGCATCGCGGTGGTCGTGGTGCAGGCTATTACCGTACCGGCCAACAACCTGATCTACACCTACCTGCTCAAGGCCGGAGCCCTGTCCTGGGCCGGACTGCCGGACGTGGATCTGAGCTTTCTCGGCCTGCTGAGCTACATCGGCGTGATCGCCGCGATCGTGCAGATCCTCGAGATGCTGCTCGATAAGTACGTGCCCAGCCTGTACAACGCGCTGGGCGTGTTCCTGCCGCTGATTACGGTGAACTGCGCGATCATGGCCGGCTCGCTGTTCATGGTCGAGCGTGACTACAACCTGGCGGAAAGTACCGTCTACGGGGTCGGCTCAGGTCTGTCCTGGGCGCTGGCCATCGCTCTGCTGGCGGGCATTCGCGAGAAGCTCAAGTACAGCGACGTACCGGATGGCCTGCAGGGTCTGGGAATCACCTTCATCACCATCGGGCTGATGTCGCTGGGCTTCATGTCATTTTCTGGCGTACAGCTCTAAGGACGGGATGCAGATGAGTTACGAAATTTTCCTCGCCATCGGCATGTTTACCGCCATCGTGCTCGCGCTGGTGGTGATGATCCTGGCGGCACGCGCCAAGCTGGTTTCCAGCGGTGATGTCAGCATTGAGATCAACGGCGAGCGCACCATCACTGTGCCTGCCGGCGGCAAGCTGCTGCAGACGCTGGCGTCCAACAACATCTTCCTGTCGTCGGCCTGTGGCGGCGGCGGTACCTGTGCGCAGTGCAAGTGCATCGTCGAGAGCGGTGGCGGCGAGATGCTGCCCACCGAGGAGTCGCACTTCACCCGGCGCGAAGCTGGCGAGGGCTGGCGTTTGTCCTGCCAGACGCCAGTCAAGGCGGACATGAAGATCGAAGTGCCGGAGGAGGTCTTCGGCGTGAAGAAGTGGGAATGTACGGTCGAGTCGAACCCGAACGTCGCCACCTTCATCAAGGAGCTCACGCTCAAGCTTCCCGAAGGCGAGAACGTGGACTTCCGCGCTGGTGGTTATGTGCAGCTGGAATGTCCGCCGCACACCGTGCGCTACAAGGATTTCGACATTCAGCCGGAGTTTCGCGCCGATTGGGACAAGTTCGATCTATGGCGCTATGTCTCCAAGGTCGACGAGACCACTATCCGCGCTTATTCGATGGCCAACTACCCGGAAGAACGGGGCCTGGTCAAATTCAACATCCGGGTAGCGTCGCCACCGCCGGGACGTGACGATATCCCGCCGGGCAAGATGTCCTCCTGGGTGTTCAGCCTCAAGCCCGGCGACAAGGTGACCGTGTACGGTCCGTTTGGTGAATTCTTCGCCAAGGATACCGATGCCGAGATGGTCTTCATTGGTGGTGGCGCGGGCATGGCGCCAATGCGTTCGCACATCTTCGATCAGCTCAAGCGCCTGAAGTCCAAGCGCAAGATGAGCTTCTGGTATGGCGCGCGCTCGATGCGCGAGGCCTTCTATGTTGAGGAATACGACCAGCTACAGGCGGACAATCCGAACTTCCAGTGGCACCTGGCACTGTCCGATCCGCTGCCCGAAGACAACTGGCAGGGGCCGACCGGCTTCATCCACAACGTCCTTTTCGAGAACTACCTCAAGGATCATCCGGCGCCGGAAGACTGCGAGTTCTACATGTGCGGCCCGCCGATGATGAACGCCTCGGTAATCAAGATGCTCACCGAGCTGGGAGTCGAACCGGAGAATATCCTGCTCGACGACTTCGGCGGCTAGCACATGAGCCGAGCGATACTGCAGCCCGTCATCGCTGTCGCCTTGGCGGCGACGATGACGGGCTGCCTGTTTCAGGACAAGATCGAGTCCTTCGACGGCCCGACCATGGGCAGTACCTTTTCGATCAAGTACGTGCGCAGCAGTGGCGTGGCGGACAAACAGACACTGCAGCGGGAAACCTCGAACATCCTGACGGAACTCGACCGGCAACTCTCCACCTACCGTGCCGATTCCGATATCGAGCGTTTCAATGCGCTGCCGGCCGGCAGCTGCGAAGTGATGCCGCCCGCCGTGCGGTTGCTGGTCGAGGCTGGCGAGCAACTGTCACAGCAAACGGATGACGCTTTCGACCTGACCCTCGAACCGCTGCTGAACCTGTGGGGATTCGGTCCGCAAGGGCGTGTCGAGCAGACTCCTGGCGAGGCACAGATCGCCGAGGTAATGCAGCGAGTCGGTCACGAACACCTGCGTATCGAAGGCGAGCAGCTATGCAAGAACGCCGCTGTGGAAGTGGACTTCAACAGCATCGCTGCTGGCTATGCCGTGGACCGAGTGGCGCAGCGTCTGCAGGAGCTCGGTGTGAGCAGCTACCTGGTGGAGATCACCGGCGAACTCAAGGCACAGGGGCGCAAGCCCGATGGCGCACCTTGGCGGATCGCTATCGAGGCGCCGCGTGACGATCAGCGCGTTGCCCAGCAGGTCATTGAACTTGATGGCCTGGCAATTTCCACTTCGGGTGACTACCGCAACTACTTCGAGCGCGACGGCAAGCGTTATTCACATACGCTCGACCCGCAGACGGGGCGTCCGGTCGAGCATAAGCTGGCGTCGGTGACGGTGCTCGACGGTTCGGCCTTGCAGGCCGATGGTCTGTCGACCGCGTTGATGGTGCTAGGGCCCGAGCGTGGTTTCGAGTTCGCCAGCCAGCATCGGATCGCCGCGTTCTTCGTGATTCGCGAAGGACAGGGTTTCGTAACCAAGAGCACCGATCGCTTCGAACAAGTCATCGGTGCGGGAGCAAAGCAATGACCTGGCTACTGGTATTTCTGTTCATGCTGCTCGTGGTATCTGGCATGGCCATCGGTGTGATCATGGGCCGCAAGCCGATTGCCGGTTCCTGCGGTGGCATCGCCAATCTGGGCATCGAGAAAGAATGTTCGATCTGCGGCGGCAGTCGCGAGAAATGTGAAGAAGTGAACGAGGCGAGCAAGAGTCGCGGCGATAACGCGGCACTGGCTTACGACGCAGCCAAGCGCTGATTGTGCTTGCGGGCGCTGCCAGGTACTCGCCCGTACGGATGCGCTGGCTACCGCGCCAACGCGTAGGGTCGCCTCTGCCCGGCGTTCAGCGAATTTGTTGACAGCGGCGCTGGTTCGCCGCGTTCTCAGGAGTGTATATGGCTGTCTATAACTACGATGTGGTGGTGTTGGGTTCCGGTCCGGCTGGGGAGGGCGCGGCGATGAATGCCGTGAAGGCGGGGCGCAAGGTCGCCGTGGTGGACAATCGCCCGTTGGTAGGTGGTAACTGCACGCATCTGGGCACCATCCCGTCCAAGGCGCTACGTCACTCCGTCCGCCAGATCATGCAGTACAACACCAACCCGTTGTTCCGTCAGATTGGCGAGCCGCGCTGGTTCTCGTTTCCCGATGTGCTGAAGAGCGCCGAGAAAGTGATCAGCAAGCAGGTCACCTCGCGCACCGGCTACTACGCGCGCAACCGCATCGACACCTTCTTCGGCACCGCGAGCTTCTCCGACGAGCAGAGCGTCGAGGTGGTGTGCCTCAATGGCATGGTGGAAAAACTGGTCGCCAACCAGATCGTCATCGCCACCGGCTCGCGTCCGTATCGCCCGGCGGACATCGACTTCAACCACCCGCGCGTCTACGACAGCGATACCATCCTGAATCTCAGCCACACGCCGCGCCGGATGATCATTTACGGAGCTGGAGTGATCGGCTGCGAATATGCCTCGATCTTCAGTGGTCTTGGCGTTCTGGTCGACCTGATCGACAACCGCGACCAGCTGCTCAGCTTCCTCGACGACGAAATCTCCGATGCGCTGAGCTATCACCTGCGCAACAACAACGTGCTTATTCGCCACAACGAGGAATACGAGCGGGTCGAAGGCCTGGACAACGGGGTGATCCTGCATCTCAAGTCCGGCAAGAAGATCAAGGCCGATGCGTTCCTTTGGTGTAACGGCCGAACCGGCAACACCGACAAGCTGGGGCTGGAGAACATCGGTCTGAAGGCCAATAGCCGCGGACAGGTACAGGTGGACGAGTTCTATCGCACCGCGGTCGGCAATATCTACGCGGCTGGTGATGTGATCGGCTGGCCCTCACTGGCCAGTGCGGCCTATGACCAGGGACGTTCGGCCGCCGGCAGCATTGTTGACAACGACACCTGGCGCTTCGTCGACGACGTGCCGACCGGTATCTATACGATTCCGGAAATCAGCTCCATCGGTAAGAACGAGCGCGAGCTGACACAGGCCAAGATTCCCTACGAAGTCGGCAAGGCGTTCTTCAAGAGCATGGCGCGTGCACAGATCTCCTACGAGCCGGTCGGCATGCTGAAGATCCTTTTCCATCGCGAAACACTGGAAGTGCTAGGCGTGCACTGCTTCGGCTATCAGGCCTCGGAAATCGTGCATATCGGTCAGGCGATCATGAACCAGAAGGGCGAGGCGAATACCATCAAGTATTTCGTCAACACCACCTTCAACTACCCGACGATGGCCGAGGCCTATCGCGTTGCCGCGTTCGACGGGCTCAACCGGCTTTTTTGAGCGGCTCCGACCGGTGGCCTGAGCCGGTCGGAGGCACCAGCGATTCCCGCGACTGGCGTTGGCCGAACCGGGAAAGCCTGTGATCAGGTAGCGAAACGGCGCGGTTTCAGCCCGGATGCTCGGGCTGATGACCGTAGCCATTCGGGCCTGTCAGGCGCCGCAGCCGTCGTGGCCCAGCGTTTCGACAGCCAGGCCGGGAAAATCGGTGATCAGGCTGTCGACGCCGAAATCGGCGAGCCGGCGCATCAGCGCCGGTTCGTTGACCGTCCAGACCGACACGTGCAGCCCTTGCTGCTGAGCCTTCGCCAGACGCTCAGGCGTGCACAGCGTCCACTTCAGTGCAAGGAGCTGGCAGCCGTGGTGATGGGCGACCTTGAGCGGATCGAGCCAGGCGTATTCGGCAACCAGTCCGCGGGAAATCTCCGGCGTCAGGCGCCTGAGCGCATGCAGCACCTCGCGCGAACCTGACGTGACGGTGATGCGTTCGAGCAGACCATGGTGCTCGGCCAGTTCGCGGATCGCCAGTACCGTGCGCGCCGCACGTTCGCGCGAAGCGCTCTTGACCTCCAGTTGCCAGTGCTCGAAGTCGCACTTCTCGAACAGTTCGCTCAAACGCGGGATCGGGCAGGGTTGTTTCCAGCCCGGTCCCCCCAAGCGCGCGTCGTAACCGGCCAGTTCCTCGGCGGTGTGCTGGAGGACCTTGCCGCGCCGACCGGTGGTGCGCTTGAGGGTAGGGTCATGGATGACCATCAATTGGCCATCGCCAGACAGATGGAGGTCCAGCTCGCAGCGGCGAACGCCATGCTCCAGGCAGCGCTGAAAGCTGGCCAGGGTGTTTTCCGGCGCCTCGCCTTTGGCGCCACGGTGGCCGTAGATCAGGGTCACGGTAGGGACTGTTCCTGTGCAGGGTGAGTGGGCTGATGATGAAGCACGCTGTTGATCACTCGGTCGTTCTCGAAGTACACCGAGAACTCGCGGTAATCCCAGCGGAGGATCGGGGGTCTGCCGACTGTGGGATGCTCCTGGTCGGCGAGGCCGAAGCGTTCGAGAACGTCGTGCTTGTGCTCGCCCCGCGCGGGCACGTCGATGTTCGACGGGCCTTGCTGGCCCAGCGGTATACCGATTTCCTCGGCCACGGCGGGATTGCCAGCGAGCAGGAGCAGCAGATACGACAGGCGCAGCATGAATTCAGCTTCCTTGTAGAGGGCCACGGGCCAGACGCCGTTGCAGCGCCTGTTTCTGCAGGATATGCCTGGCCAGCAATTGCCGCTGTGCATCCGTCAGCGCTTCGAACTCGGTACCCAGCTGAAAGCCGCCTTCGGCGTCAGCCGCGCAATGGGTCACACGGGCCGGTAATCTCAGCCCCAGCCCCTGTGGCAGCAGGACCAGCTTGAGAGTGAGCAGTGTGCCGATCCCTAACGCGGTGTCATGGCGGAAGCTGACGCCGCCTTCGGAGAGCACCACCGTGCGCGCCGGGCCGATGTCCTTGAGCAGGTCTTGGGTCAGCGCCTGGCCGATCAGTTCGATGCGCTTGTTCTGTACCTTCAGGTAGCTGGCCAGCGTGCGGTTGCCTTCGGCGATCTGGCGCAGCAGGTGCTGGGCTTCGAAGTCCAACTGATGCAGCTCGCCGAGCAGATCGAACAGCTGCTGACGCTCGTCGTCCGAAGCGGTCGGCGGCTGGGTATCGGGGATGATTTCCAGTGCGATCCGGTCCTCGATACGATAGTATTCCCGGCGTTCTTCAGTGTCTTGTGTTGGCATGGCGATACCCAGGCAGCGTGATGGCCAGAGTGTATCAGGCCTTGGGACTATCCCTGTCGCATGCTCGTTTCTTCCCCCGCCAGCGAACCCGTCGATCTATGTTCAGACCGCTGTCCGTTTATATCGGAGCGCGTTATACCCGCGCCAAACGCCGCAGCCTCTTCGTTTCCTTCATATCGCTGACGTCCATGATCGGGCTGGCGCTCGGCGTGCTGGTGATGATCGTCGTGCTGTCGGTGATGAACGGCTTCGATCACGAGATGCGCACCCGGGTGCTCGGCATGGTGCCGCACGCCACCATCGAAAGCCCTGTGCCGGTGGACGACTGGCAGCAGCTGAGCGAGCGCCTTTCCCAGCACCCGCAGGTGGTCGCGGTGGCGCCGTTCATCCAGATGCAGGGTCTGCTGACGCACGAGGGGAAGGTCAGCAAGATCCTGATCAATGCGGTCGATCCGCAGATCGAGCCACAGGTTTCGATCATCGATCGCTTCTTCCGCGAGGGCGAGCTGGCCGCGCTCGCGCCCGGTGAGTTCGGCATCGTGATCGGTGACAAGGCGGCGCAGAAACTCGGCGTGGGCGTTGGCGACAAGCTCACCTTCGTTGCGCCTGAGGTGACGGTGACGCCGGCCGGCATGTTTCCGCGCATGAAACGCTTTACCGTAGTCGGCATCTTCCACGTCGGCGCCGGCGAGATCGACGGTTACGTTGCGCTGGCCAACATCGCCGATCTGGCTCGCCTGCACCGTTGGAAGCCCGATCAGGTCCAGGGGCTGCGCCTGCGTTTCGCCGATCTGTTCCAGGCGCCGCGGATCGCCTGGGAGCTAGCCGGTCAGCTGGACGGTGACTTCTATTCACGCGACTGGACGCGGACTCACGGCAACCTCTACCAGGCGATTCGCATGGAAAAGGCGATGATCGGCCTGTTGTTGTTGCTGATCGTCGCCGTGGCGGCGTTCAACATCATTTCGACACTGGTCATGGTGGTCACCGACAAGCGCGGCGACATCGCCATCCTGCGCACGCTGGGCGCGACGCCGCGGCAGATCATGGCGATCTTCATGGTGCAGGGCACGGTGATCGGTGTGGTCGGTACGGTGGTCGGTGCCGGTCTCGGCATCCTGGCGGCGCTGAATATCAGCAGCTGGATCGCCGCGCTGGAGCGGCTGATCGGCCACAAATTCCTCAGCGCCGATGTGTATTTCATCGACTACCTGCCGTCGCGGCTGATGGCCGCCGATGTCGTGCAGGTGTGCGTCGCGGCGCTGCTGCTGAGCTTTCTCGCCACCCTGTATCCGGCCTGGCGCGCCGCGCGCACCCAGCCGGCGGAGGCGCTTCGTTATGAGTGAACGAGTTATGCATGAGCTGTCCTCCCAAGATCGCGCGGTGCTCAGCTGCCGCAACCTGGGCAAGCGTTACGAACAGGGGCCGGAATCGGTCGATGTGCTGCGCTCACTGCAGCTGGAACTGTTTCCCGGCCAGCGCGTGGCAATCGTCGGCAGTTCCGGCTCCGGCAAGAGCACCCTGCTGAATCTACTGGGTGGGCTCGATACGCCGAGCGAGGGCAGCGTCTGGCTGGCCGGCGAGGAGCTGTCCGCGCTGAACGAGAAGGAGCGCGGCCTGCTGCGCAATCGCGCGCTGGGCTTCGTCTACCAGTTTCACCACCTGCTGCCGGAATTCACCGCGCTGGAGAACGTCTGCATGCCGTTGCTGATTGGCAAGGTGGCGATCCCCGAGGCGCGCCAGCGTGCCGGCGAGTTACTGGCCCGCGTGGGGCTCGGTCACCGCCTGGAGCACAAGCCGGCCGAGCTCTCCGGTGGCGAGCGCCAGCGGGTGGCGATCGCCCGTGCACTGGTCAACCGGCCGGCGCTGGTACTGCTCGACGAGCCGACTGGCAACCTGGACCATCACACCGCGCAGGGCATTCAGGATCTGATGCTGGAGCTGAGCACCTCGCTGCGTACCGCGTTCCTGGTGGTTACTCACGATCGCCAGCTGGCGGCGCAGATGGATCAGGTTTTGCGCCTGGAAGACGGCCGACTGGTGGCCGAATAATGTTCCGCCCGCTGAGCGTCTTCATCGGCAGCCGCTATACCCGTGCCAAGCGGCGCAATCACTACATCTCGTTCATTTCCCTGACCTCGCTGATCGGACTGTCGCTGGGGGTGCTGGCGATGATTCTGGTGCTGTCGGTGATGAACGGCTTTCAGCGTGAGATGAGCGCACGGATTCTCGGCATGGTGCCGCACGCCACGATCGACGGTAGTCAGCCGCTCGACGACTGGCAGGCGCTGGCGCAGCGGTTGCGGACGCACCCCGAGGTGCAGGCCGCAGCGCCGCTGACCCAGCTCGAGGGCATGCTCTCGTTCAAGGGCAGCATGCAGCCGATCCAGATCAGCGGGATCGAGCCGCAGGTCGAAGGCGACGTCTCGATCGTCGCTTCGCGCATGGTTGCCGGCAGTCTCGATGACCTCCGGGCGGGCGAGTTCGGTGTGATCATCGGCATGATCACCGCCCGGCGCTTCGGCCTTTCGGTCGGCGACAAGCTGACCCTGATCGTACCGGAAGTCAGCGCGACCCCCGGTGGCATCACCCCGCGCATGCAGCGCTTGAACGTCGTTGGCGTGTTCAAGGTCGGCGCCGATCTGGATGGCAGCCTGGCGCTGATCCATCGCGCCGACGCCGCGCAAATTCGCCGCTGGCAGCCGGAGCAGGTGCAGGGCGTGCGGGTCAAGCTGGACGACCTTTATCGCGCACCGCAGGTGGCTGGGCAATTGCTGGCTCAGTTGGGCGAAGGCTACCGTGCGGAGGATTGGTCGCATACGCAGGGCAGCCTGTTCAGCGCGATGAAGATGGAGAAGACCATGATCGGCGTGTTGCTGATGCTGATCGTGGCGGTCGCGGCATTCAACATCATCGCCACGCTGATCATGGTCGTGGCCGATAAACGCGCGGACATCGCCATCCTGCGCACGCTGGGCGCAACGCCACGGCAGATCATGGCGATCTTCATGGTGCAGGGCAGTCTGATCGGCATCAGCGGTACGTTGATCGGCATCGTGCTCGGTGTGCTCGGCGCGTTGAACGTGAGCGAACTGGTCGGCTGGCTAGAGCGGGTGACCGGCCAGCATATCTTCAGCTCCGACGTGTACTTCATCAGCACGCTGCCATCGGAGTTGCGCTGGGAGGATGTGGCGATCGTCGCCGTATCGGCGTTGAGCCTGAGCTTCCTGGCGACGCTGTATCCAGCCTGGCGCGCCGCGCAGACGCAGCCAGCGGAGGCGCTGCGTTACGAATAAGGGCGTAGCTGGCGCCGGCCGTTCTGCCGCCGGCGCCAGCTACGCCCGACCCACCAGCGCCAATAGGCCTGCGTGCCAACATAGCCCAGCACGGCAGAACCGATTGCCGCTACCAGCGAGCCGAGATACAGCGGCTGCCAGTTGTTCTGCAGCAGCTGCGTCACCCAGGCCAGGGTGAGTTCATCCGGCATGCTCAGTGCGGGTGCATCCATCAGCCAGGCGCCGAGCTTGTACGTGCAGAAGAACACCGGCGGCATCGTCAGTGGATTGGTCAGCCAGACCAGGCCGATGGCGATTGGCAGGTTGGCTCTGGCTGGCAGGGCGCAGCTCGCTGCAGCGAGCATCTGCATGGGCATGGGAATCAGCGCCCAGAACAGACCGATGGCCATGGCCCGGGATACCGAATGGCGATTGAGATGCCACAGGTTGGGATCGTGAATCAGCGCGCCGAGAAATCGCAGCGACTTGTTAGTCTTGATGCGGTCGGGATGCGGCATGTAGCGTTTGAAGAAGCGACGCGGCATGGAGATTCTCGGGCGAACGGAGCTCGGCGAATTATGCGCTGTTTACCGTGCAGGATCGGCAGCGCTTTTGTCACATAAGGTCTCCTGTCCGATAGGGCGCGGTAGGCGCGGTACGACTTCCGGGGAATGGATTCCGAGGAGGAAAAGAACATGCGGGCAGGGATGCTGGCATTGGCCATGGGTTTGTTGTTGCCGCGCTTTCTGCCGGAGTTGCCAGCGGCCTGGGCATTGATTGTGCTGGGCATGTTGGGGCTGCTGTGCCTGTTGCGACCAGCATCCCGGCCGCTGGCCTGGTTGTGTTTCGGCCTGCTCTGGGCGTCTCTGCAGATGCAGGCGGCGCTGGACGGGCGGCTCGCCAGCGAACTCGACGGTCGCACGTTCTGGCTCGAAGGTCAGGTGCTCGGGCTGCCGGCCGCGCAGGACGGTGTGGTGCGCTTCGAACTCGGCGACATCCGCTCGCGGCACGCCGGCTTGCCGCCGCGCCTGCGCCTGGCTTGGTATGGCGGTCCGCAGCTGCGCGCCGGTGAGCGTTGGCGGCTGGCAGCGCGGCTGAAACGCCCGCATGGACTGGTTAACCCGCATTCGTTCGATCATGAGGCCTGGCTGCTAGCGCACCACATCGGCGGGACCGGAACGGTCAAAACCGGCGAGCGTCTGCAGGAAGCGGTTGGTGCCGGTAGCTGGCGCGATCGCTTGCGTGCCCGGCTGTTGACTGTCGAGGCGCAGGGCCGGCAGGGCGCGATCGCGGCGCTGGTGGTCGGCGATAGCTCGGGCCTGTCACCAACGGATTGGCGCATCCTGCAGGACACCGGGACGGTGCACCTGATGGTCATCTCCGGCCAGCATGTAGGCATGCTGGCCGGCCTGCTGTACGGGCTGGTGGCGCTGTTGGCGCGCATCGGTTGGTGGCCGCGACATCTGCCGTGGCTGCCCTGCGCCTGTACGGCGGCCTTCGCTGGCGCCCTCGGTTACGGCTGGCTGGCCGGGTTCGAGGTGCCGGTCCAGCGGGCCTGCGTGATGGTGGCAGTGGTGCTGCTCTGGCGTCTGTGCTTTCGTCAGCTGGGTGTCTGGCTACCGCTGCTGATCGCGCTCGACGGTGTCCTGTTGTTCGATCCGCTGGCCAGTCTGCAGCCGGGGTTCTGGCTGTCCTTCGGCGCCGTCGCCTTGCTCGCCTTGACGTTCTCCGGACGACTGGGCGCCTGGCGCTGGTGGCTGACTCTACCGCGTGCGCAGTGGGCGATGGTGGTGGGCTTGCTGCCCTTGATGCTGGCGTTGGGGCTGCCGATCAGCGCCAGCGGGCCCTTGGCGAATCTACTGGCAGTGCCCTGGGTTGGTCTCACGGTGCCGGTGGCGCTGCTCGGCACCGCGCTGCTGCCATTGTCAGGCCTTGGCGAAGGTCTGCTGCTACTGGCGGGCGGGTCGCTGGCATGGCTGTTCCAGTTGCTGGAGCTGTTCGCGGACTGGCAGGCAGCCTGGATAGTGGAGAGCCTGCCGCTCTGGGCCTGGTCGCTGGCGACGGTGGGCGCGCTGGTGTTGCTGCTGCCCGCCGGCGTGCCGTTCCGTGCGCTGGGTGCGCTGCTCCTGCTGCCACTGCTGTATCCGTCGACGCCGCTGCCGCTTGCCGGCAAAGCCGACGTCTGGGTGTTCGATGTTGGGCAAGGCCTCTCGGTGCTGGTGCGCACCCGCTCCCATGCCTTGCTTTACGATGCCGGCCCACGCCACGGTGACTTCGACACGGGTGAGCGAATCGTCTTCCCGTCGTTGCGGCGGCTGGGAGTGGATCGGCTGGACGTGCTGCTGATCAGTCATGCCGACAGCGATCATGCCGGCGGCGCGATGGCCGTGCAGCGACTGCTGCCGACGCAGCGAGTGCTCGGCGGCGAACCGGCGCGACTGCCGGCGGTGCTGCAGGCGCAATCCTGCGAGAGTCAGACCTGGCGGTGGGACGGCGTGCGCTTCGGCCTCTGGCGCTGGGTGCAGGCGGCGGACGGCAACCAGTCGTCCTGCGTGCTGATGATCGAGGCGGGAGGCGAGCGCCTGCTACTGACCGGCGATATTGATGCGCGGGCGGAACAGGCGCTGGTGCAGAGCGACTGGCCGCTGGCGGCGCACTGGCTGCTGTTACCGCATCACGGCAGCAACAGTTCCTCTTCGCTGCCTTTTCTTTCGGCGGTACGGCCGCAGAATGCGCTGATCTCACGCGGCCGTCACAATGCGTTTGGTCATCCTCATCCGATGGTCATCGGACGCTTGCAAGACCTAGGCGTGCGGCTGTACGACACTGCCGAGTCAGGCGCGCTGAAGGTTGAACTGGGGGCGTTTCACGAAGCGCGTGGTTTGCGCGAGCAGCGCCGATTCTGGCGGGAAAAATGAGAACGGCGGCGGTCGGCGGGCTGCGGACCCTATGCTAGAGTGGCGCCACTTTTTCGAGGGGGATTCGTCTCGTGTGGGAGCTGGTCAAAGCGGGCGGCTGGATAATGCTGCCGATCATTCTGTGTTCAATCGTAGCCGCCGCGATCATTGCCGAGCGGCTGTGGACGCTGCGTCCGAGCCGGGTCACGCCGCCGCATCTGCTCGGTCAGGTGTGGAAGTGGATCAAGGAAAAGAAGCTCAGCAACCAACGGCTCAAGGAGCTGCGCGCCGATTCGCCGCTGGGCGAGATCCTCGCCGCCGGGTTGGCCAACTCCAAGCGCGGCCGCGAGATCATGAAAGAGTGCATTGAGGAAGCTGCGGCCCGTGTGGTGCATGACCTGGAGCGCTATCTCAATGCGCTCGGTACGATCGCCGGCATCGCGCCATTGCTCGGTCTGCTGGGTACCGTGCTGGGTATGATCGAGATCTTCAGCGCCTTCATGGGGTCGGGCATGGCCAATGCGCCGCAACTCGCCGGCGGGATCGCCAAGGCGCTGATCACCACCGCGGCGGGCCTTATCGTGGCGATTCCGGCACTGTTTTTCCATCGCTTCCTGCTGCGTCGTGTCGATGAACTGGTGGTCGGCATGGAGCAGGAGGCGATCAAGCTGGTCGAGGTGGTCCAGGGCGACCGCGATGTCGATCTGGACGAGGGCAAGGCGTGAAATTCCGGCGCAAACCGCGGGAGAACGTCGAAATCGGCCTGGCGCCGCTGATCGACGTGGTCTTCATCCTGCTGCTGTTTTTCGTGGTTACCACCACCTTCACTCGCGAGACACAACTGCAGGTGGATCTGCCGGAAGCGGCCAGTGGCACGCCGCCGGAGCAGACCGAAGTCAAGCAGCTGGAAGTCGTCATCGATGTTGACGGCAACTATTCGCTCAACGGCAAGGCTCTGCTCAAGAGCGACCTGAATTCGCTGATGGCGGCGTTGAGCAAGGAGGCTGAGGGCGACAACAGCCTGCCGATGATCATCAGCGCGGACGGCAAGACGCCCCATCAGGCGGTAATCACCGCGATGGATGCCGCCGGCAAGCTGGGTTTCGCGCATCTGCGCATCACCACCGTCGAGGCGCAGGCGGCGCCTTGATGTCGTTCGCCGAGCGGCTGCAACGCGCCTGGTATCGCGGGCATCCCGCGCTGCACCTGCTGGCACCGCTGGAGGCGCTTTATCGGGCGGTTGTCGAACGCAAGCGTCGGCGCTTTCTGGCCGGGCAGGGCGACAGCTACCGGGCGCCGGTGCCGGTCATCGTGGTCGGCAATATCACGGTCGGGGGTACCGGCAAGACACCGCTGATCCTCTGGTTGATCGAGCATTGCCGTGCACGTGGCCTGCGAGTCGGGGTAGTCAGTCGCGGCTACGGCGCGACCCCGCCGACGGTGCCGTGGCGGGTGCGGGCGGAGCAGGCGGCGAGTGAAGCGGGCGACGAACCCCTGCTGATCGTGCAGCGAACCGCCGTACCACTGATGATCGATCCTGACCGCGCCCGCGCCGTGCGTGCACTGCTGGCAAGTGAGCCGCTGGATCTGATCCTGTCCGACGACGGCCTGCAGCACTATCGTCTGGCGCGCGATCTGGAGCTGGTGCTGATCGATGCCGCACGCGGGCTCGGCAACCGTCGCTGCCTGCCAGCCGGGCCCCTGCGCGAACCGGCCGAGCGCCTGCGGACGGTGGATGCGGTGTTGCTCAATGGCGCGCAGGCGGATGCTCCAGAAGGCTATGCCTTCCGTCTGCGGCCTTCGGCGCTGATCGAGCTGCACAGCGGCGAGCGCTGGCCACTCGACCATTTTCCGCCGGGGCAGAGGCTTCACGCCGTCGCAGGTATCGGCAATCCGCAGCGTTTCTTCTCCACGCTCGAGGCGCTACACTGGCGCCCGATTCCGCACGCCTTCGCCGATCATGCCGCCTACAGCACGCTGCAGCTGCAGTTCGCTCCCGAGCTGCCGCTGGTAATGACCGAGAAGGATGCGGTGAAATGCCGGGCGTTCGCGCCCCCGGGCTGGTCCTATCTGCAGGTCGAGGCAGCGCCGTCGGCGGCGTTCGTGACCTGGTTTGACGAACAACTGGCCCGACTGCTGCCCGCTCACTCATAAGCCGTCCGATCTGCCGATGCAGTCGGCTGCTTTCCAAGGACTGCGCATGGACACCAAACTCCTCGATATTCTGGCCTGCCCGCTGTGCAAGGGGCCGCTGAAGCTGGCCGACGACAAATCCGAACTGATCTGCAAGGCCGACGGCCTGGCCTTCCCGGTGCGCGACGGTATTCCGGTGATGCTGGAAGGGGAAGCTCGTACCCTCGATGTGGATGAGCGTCTGGACAAATGAGCACCCCCTACACCGTGGTGATTCCGGCTCGCTATGCCTCCAGCCGCCTGCCGGGGAAGCCGCTGCAAGATATTGTCGGCAAGCCGATGATCCAGCACGTCTGGGAGCAGGCCAGCCGCAGCGCAGCGCAGCGTGTAGTGGTGGCGACCGACGACGAGCGGATTCTCAGCGCTTGCGCCGCCTTCGGTGCCGAGGCTGTGCTGACGCGCATCGAGCACAATTCCGGGACCGACCGCCTGGCCGAAGTGGCTGGTCTGCTCGGTCTGGATGCCGAGGCCATCGTCGTCAACGTGCAGGGCGATGAGCCACTGATCCCGCCGGCGGTCATCGACCAGGTTGCGGCGAATCTGGCGGCGCATCCTGAGGCGGCGATCGCGACCCTGGCCGAGCCGATCATCGATGCGACGACGCTGTTCAATCCAAACGCGGTGAAGGTGCTGGCG
The DNA here is from genome assembly GCF_036701605.1 of Pseudomonas sp. FIP_A4. Taxonomy (NCBI): domain Bacteria; kingdom Pseudomonadati; phylum Pseudomonadota; class Gammaproteobacteria; order Pseudomonadales; family Pseudomonadaceae; genus Pseudomonas; species Pseudomonas sp. FIP_A4. The sequence goes on from NZ_JAYDXP010000116.1 coordinate 260,077, forward strand.
GATATCAACGGTCTCGCTCTGACCTTCAGCCGCGCCCCGCTGCCGTGGGCGCGTGATGCCTTCGCGCAGAACCGCGAGGCATTGCCGCAAGGCGTGCCGTACCGCCGGCACATCGGCATCTACGCCTATCGCGCCGGGTTCCTGGCCAACTTCGTGGCCTGGGGGCCGTGCTGGCTGGAGAACACCGAATGCCTTGAGCAGCTGCGGGCACTTTGGCATGGCCAGCGTATTCACGTCGCCGATGCCATCGAGGCGCCGCCGGCGGGAGTGGATACGCTCGAGGACCTCGAGCGGGTCCGGCGTCTGCTGGGACATTAAGCATGAAAGTGCTGTTCGTCTGCATGGGCAACATCTGCCGCTCGCCGACTGCCGAGGGCGTGTTTCGTCATCATGTGCAGCTGGCCGGTTTGCAGGATCGGATCCAAATCGATTCGGCCGGTACTGACGACTGGCATGTCGGCAAGTCGCCAGACAGCCGGACTCGCCAGGCGGCGCGGCGTCGTGGCTATGACCTCGACACGCTGCGTGCGCGCCAAGTAGAGGTTGAGGACTTCCGTCGCTTCGACCTGATCCTGACCATGGATCACGACAATCTGGCGCGTCTGCAAGCGCTGCGTCCGGCGGATGCGACCGCCGAGCTCGACTTGTTCCTGCGTCGCTACGGTGTGGCGGGCGATGTGGTGCCCGACCCCTACTACGGCGGTGCGGATGGGTTCGAGCAAGTGCTCGACCTGATCGAACAGGGCTCGCAAGCGCTGCTTACAGAAGTTCGGGAGCGCCTGTGAACCTGCGGGTCGACACGTGGCGCTCGCTCAAGCCGTTCAACACCTTTGCCGTGGAGCAGCGTGCCCGCCTGTTTGCCGAGGCGCATGACGATGCCGAGGTCCGTCAGGCGCTGGCGCTCGCGACGCGACACGACCTGCCCCTGCTGGTGCTTGGTGGTGGCAGCAACCTGCTGCTGACACGCGATGTCGAGGCGCTGGTGCTGCGCATGGCCAGTCGAGGCAAGCGCATCGTGGCGGAGCAGGACGGCAGCGTGCTGGTAGAGGCCGAAGCGGGCGAGCCATGGCATCCCTTCGTGCTCTGGACGCTGCAGCAGGGCCTGGCTGGACTGGAGAACCTCAGCCTGATTCCCGGCACCGTGGGGGCGGCGCCGATCCAGAACATCGGCGCCTACGGCGTGGAGATCGGCGATGTGCTGGCGGGCATCACCGCGCTGGATTGCAAGACGGGCGCGCTGCGCGACTTCAGCCAAGCCGAGTGTGCCTTCGGTTACCGTGACAGTCTGTTCAAGCGGCAGCCGGGTCGCTACGTGATCCTGCGGGTGCGCGTGCGGCTGCAACGGCAGGCTTCTTCCCTGCATCTGGAGTACGGGCCGATCCGGCAGCGCCTGGCGGAGCAGGGCATCATCGCGCCGACGGCGCTGGATGTCAGTCAGGCGGTCTGTGCCATTCGCCGTGAGAAGCTGCCGGACCCGAGCGAATTGGGCAATGCTGGCAGTTTCTTCAAGAACCCGCTGGTGTCGGCGGAGCTGGCCGAGCGGCTGCGCGCTGCCCATCCGGGGTTGGTCGCCTATCCTCAGGCGGACGGTCAGGTCAAGCTCGCCGCTGGTTGGCTGATCGAACGGGCCGGCTGGAAGGGCTACCGCGAAGGCGACGTGGGGGTGCATCGTTTGCAGGCGCTGGTGTTGGTCAACTATGGCCAGGCCACGGGCGCGCAGCTGCTGCAGCTGGCGCAGCGTATCCAGAGCGATATCGCCAGCCGATTCGGGGTGGCGCTGGAGATCGAGCCGAACGTCATCTGATCCGCTCGCGTCACGTGAGTCTCGGCTCGAAGCTTTCCGCCTGCGCCATTCGCCACATCCGCGGATAGAAGTCACCCTGCAGGTTTTCCGCCAGCAGCTCCCCGGGTGCGAGGAAGGTGTGCAGCTGAGAGAACAACTTGATCTCGGTGGCTGACATCCGGCGTACCAGATGCTTGGCCTCCAGTTCGCTTGGGTGCGACAGCCCGGCCGCGGCAAGCATTTCGGCCAGCGCCTTGAGCGTATTGCGATGGAAATTGTGCACTCGCTCCGCCTTGTCCGGCACCACCAGTGCGCGCTGACGCAGTGGGTCCTGGGTGGCCACGCCGGTGGGGCACTTGTTGGTGTGGCACGACTGCGACTGGATACAGCCGATGGCGAACATGAAGCCGCGTGCCGAGTTGGCCCAGTCGGCGCCGATGGCCAGCACGCTGGCGATATCGAAAGCGCTGACGATCTTGCCGCTGGCGCCCAGTTTGATGTGTTCGCGCAGGTTCAGGCCGACCAGCGTGTTGTGCACGAACAGCAGGCCTTCGCGCAGCGGTACGCCGATGTGATTAGTGAACTCCAGCGGTGCCGCGCCGGTGCCGCCTTCCTTGCCATCGATCACGATGAAATCCGGCAGGATGCCGGTCTTGAGCATGGCCTTGGCGATTGCCATGAACTCCCACGGGTGGCCGAGGCACAGCTTGAAGCCCACCGGCTTGCCGCCGCTCAGCTCGCGCAACTGAGCGATGAATGCCAGCAGCTCCAGCGGCGTGGAGAAGCTGCCGTGGCTGGCCGGTGATACGCAGTCCTGGTCCATCGGCACGCCACGTGTCGCGGCGATCTCCGCGGTGATCTTGTGCCGCGGCAGAATGCCGCCGTGGCCCGGCTTGGCACCCTGGCTCAGTTTCACCTCGATCATCTTCACCTGTGGATCCACTGCCTGCTGGGCGAAGCGTTGCGGATCGAAGCGCCCCTGTTCGTCGCGGCAGCCAAAGTAACCGCTGCCCAGTTCCCAGATCAGATCACCGCCGTACTCGCGATGATAACGGCTGATGCTGCCTTCGCCGGTGTCGTGGGCGAAGTTGCCGAGCTTGGCGCCACGATTGAGCGCACGGATCGCGTTGGCGCTGAGAGAGCCGAAGCTCATCGCGGAGATGTTGAAGATCGACGCGCCGTAAGGCTGGCGGCATTGCGGACCGCCGATGCTGACGCGAAAGCTTGATGGATCGCTGTGCGGCGCCGTGCGGATCGAATGACCGATGAACTCGAAGCCGGCGCCATAGACGTCGCTGAGCGTACCGAAGGGCTTGTCGGCCACTTCGTTCTTCGCGCGGGCGTACACCAGCGATCGCTGTGCTCGGGAAAAGGGCAGGGGATCGCTGTCGTTCTCCAGCAGGTACTGGCGAATTTCCGGGCGGATGGTCTCGATCAGGTAGCGCAGGTTGCCGAGGATCGGGTAGTTGCGTCGCACAGCCTGCCGGGGTTGCAGCAGGTCCAGCGTGCCGATGGCGCTCAGCAATGCCGTGACCAGGGTCAGCCCCCAGACCTTTTCGAGCCAGGGAAGGCTGAACAGGGTGAACAGCACGCAGAACGCGTAGAAGGCGTAACGGTTCATCAGCGACAGATTCATCGGCACCCTCGGGTTTGCGGAATCGCACGGCGCGTGGATGGTGCGCTGATGGCGAAATGCCGGCTATTGCGCTTTGGTCGGCTGGCCTTACTTGATCGCGCCGCCTGAACGAAAAAAGGGATGCCGAAGCATCCCTTTTTTCGTTTTGGCGTGGGTCAGGCCTGAGGCTTGTCCTTGTCGTCTTGCTCGCCTTGTTCAGGCAGCGGCGCCTGCTCGACTTCCGGCGCGGGCTCCGCGACAGCGTGTGGCTCGTGCGCCGACACAGCCTGCTCCGGTTCGCTCGGGGCTGCTTGCGGTTCAGGCTGTTCCGATGGCTGCACCTCTGCCTGTGTCTCGGTTTGCGGTGCGGCAATCTCGGGCTCGCTCACGACGATCTCTGCAGCGGCCAGCGGCTGCTGCGCGATGCTCGGAGCTTTTTGTTCGGCTTGCACCGGCGCCGCGGCAGCCAGTGCTGCAAGGCGCTCGGCTTCGCGCTGACGACGGCGTACCTCTCGCGGGTCGTTGGGTGCGCGACCACTGGGCGCGACTGCCGGTGCCGTTTGCTCGGCGCTCGGCTCGACCGGCGCAGGCGCTTCCGCCGCCGGCTCGACGACCGCAATTTCCGGCGTTTCCGCAATGGTTTCAGCTGCGACGGCCGGCTGCTCTTCAACAAGCGTCGCGGGGTGCTCGATCGCAGCTTGCGGTGCTTCTTCGGCGACAGTCGTACTCTCGATGACGGCTTCGGTCTCTGCAGCGGTGGCGACTTCGGCTGCCGACGACGTGTCGGCTTGCGGCTCCGCTTCGGCGCTTGCAACGATGGCGGCGGCCGTGGCAGCGACGGCGATGTCCTCGCTCTTCACCGGCGCGTTGTCTTCGCCTGCTTCGGCGATTTCGTTGCCATCGGCGTCACGCTGGCGCTCGCGACGATTGCTGCGGCGGCGCTGACCGCGGGAACGGCGACGGGGACGCTCGCCGTCGGTGGCTTCCTGGTCTTCCTCGGCGTTTTCCTCGTTCTGCTGCAGCTCTTCCTCGCTGGGTACCTGCTCGGCACGCGGCTTGCGTTCCTCACGCGGTGGTCGAGGCTTGCGTTCGGTCAGCTCTTCGCTTGGAGTCTCCAGTGCGCTGGCTTCATCCAGCGGCGCGCGCAGTTCGCGCTTGCGCTCCTCGCGCGGCTGGCGTTCTTCACGCGGGCCGCGTTCACGGCGCGGCTGAGCTTCGGCGGTTTCGAGCTGCTCGCGCGGCTTGCGCTCCTCGCGAGGCGGTCGCGGCTGGCGTTCTTCGCGCGGTTGGCGCTCCTCACGGGAGGCGCGCTCTTCACGCGGCTTGCGTTCCTCACGCGGTGCGCGTTCCTCGTCGCGACCACGGCCGTCACGACGACGATTTTGCTGACGTCCGCTGCGACGCTCTTCATTGCGCGGCGTGCGATTGCCGGCCGGCTTGGTCTCGGCGGTAACGGCTGCTTTCGGCTCTTCCTGCTTGCCGGCGAACAAGCCGACCAGCGACTTGATCAGTCCCTTGAACAGGCTCGGCTCGGGCGTGGCGGCAGGCGCCGGTGCCTCGACGGCCGTCGTTGCGGCCGGTGCCGGAGCGGGTGTGCTGCGCTGCGGCGCGGTCTTCACCGCGGCCTCTTGACGTACCAATGTACGGGTCGAGCTGACCGGCTGGACTTCCTCGGCTTCGCTGTGGCTCATCTCGTAGCTGGCGTGGCCAGCGGCGATCTCCGGGCTGTCGTCACGCAGGCGCTGGACTTCGAAGTGCGGCGTTTCCAGGTGATCGTCCGGCAGGATGAAGATGCGCGCGCGGGTGCGCAGTTCGATTTTGGTGATGGCGTTGCGCTTTTCGTTGAGCAGGAATGCCGCGACCTGGAACGGCACACGGGCGCGGACTTCGGCGGTGCGGTCCTTCAGCGCCTCTTCCTCGATCAGGCGCAGAATCGCCAGCGACAACGACTCGACGTCGCGAATGATCCCCTGGCCATTACAGCGCGGGCAGACGATGCCGCTGGTCTCGCCGAGCGACGGGCGCAGGCGCTGGCGGGACATCTCCAGCAGGCCGAAGCGCGAAATACGCCCGACCTGGATGCGCGCGCGGTCGGCTTCCAGCGCTTCGCGCATCTTCTCTTCGACGGCGCGCTGGTTTTTTGCCGGGGTCATGTCGATGAAGTCGATCACGATCAGACCGCCGATGTCGCGCAGGCGCAGCTGACGGGCGATTTCTTCGGCTGCTTCCAGGTTGGTCTGCAGCGCGGTTTCCTCGATATCGCCGCCCTTGGTGGCGCGCGCCGAGTTGATGTCGATGGATACCAGGGCTTCGGTCGGGTCGATGACAATGGAGCCGCCGGACGGCAGTTTCACTTCACGCTGGAAGGCCGTTTCGATCTGGCTTTCGATCTGGAAGCGGTTGAACAGCGGAACGGAGTCTTCGTACAGCTTGATCTTGCTGGCGTACTGCGGCATGACCTGCTGGATGAAGGAAAGCGCTTCGTCCTGGGCTTCGACGCTGTCGATCAGCACTTCGCCGATGTCCTGGCGTAGGTAATCGCGGATGGCGCGGATGATGACATTGGATTCTTGGTAGATCAGGAACGGCGCAGCGCGGCCCTGCGAGGCGTCCTTGACCGCGGTCCACAGTTGCAGCAGGTAGTCCAGGTCCCACTGCAGCTCTTCGCTGGAACGACCCAGACCGGCGGTGCGCACGATCAGACCCATATCGGCCGGCACATTGATGCCGTTGAGCGCTTCACGCAGTTCGTTGCGCTCTTCGCCTTCGATGCGGCGGGAGATGCCACCCGCACGCGGGTTGTTGGGCATCAATACCAGATAGCGACCGGCGAGGCTGATGAAGGTGGTCAGAGCGGCGCCTTTGTTGCCGCGCTCTTCCTTTTCGACCTGGACGATGACTTCCTGGCCTTCCTTCAGCACTTCCTTGATGTTGACGCGGCCTTCAGGGGCCTTGGAGAAGTACTCGCGGGAAATTTCCTTGAGCGGGAGGAAGCCGTGGCGCTCGGCGCCGAAATCGACGAAGGCAGCTTCCAGGCTGGGTTCTACGCGGGTGATTTTGCCCTTATAGATGTTGGCCTTCTTCTGTTCGCGTGCACCGGACTCGATGTCCAAGTCGAACAGCCGCTGGCCATCGACCAGTGCGACACGCAACTCTTCGGGCTGAGTTGCGTTAATTAGCATTCTTTTCATGTAGTACCGTCGGTTTCCGTGGCGTCCGGAAACGGCGTTCGGCACACACGACTCTCGCGGTCGGTGTCAGGTGAGTCAGGAATGGTTGTAAGGCACTCCAGTGTCCAGCGATGAGCGGCCAGATGGGCCGGCGTCGCGACGACGTCTCCTGCTTTGCTGTCGGAACAGCAGCAAATGCTTGGGGAGGAGGAATCAGACATCGGTAGCGGACGATTGATGAAGCGTCTGTGAAAGCCCTTGCTACGCAAATCCGATGCTGTGCATCTCCACCCAACACGCATACTTCGAAAATCGGGTGCCGCTCGCAGAATCCAGGGAGCGGGTTGTCGATTGTCGCGATTCCCCAACCTGGGGGCACGCATCATGTCTTCAAGGCTTGTTTCGTATCCTCACCACATTGGGAAGATGCGCCGGACAGCCTCACGTCCTCGAACATTTTTCCGATCAAGGTTGGCGATATCGCTGCATCCCATGATCCGGCCGCTTTTGGCGGCGTTCGCGACTATAGCAGCAATGTTTAAGTGCTTCAATTCCATGAAAATTGATATGATCTGATAATGACCATTACCCCCTCCCAGACCTCCGGCGTGCAAATGCTCGAGGTCGCGCCGGAACTTGCCGGCCAGCGCATCGACAATTTTCTCCGGACCCAGCTCAGAGGCGTTCCCAAGACGCTGATCTACCGCATTTTGCGCAAAGGCGAGGTGCGGGTGAACAAGGGGCGGGTCAAGCCCGAGTACAAGCTGCAGGCGGGCGACCTGGTGCGCGTGCCGCCGCTGCGCCTGGCCGAGCGCGACGAACCCGAGCCGTTGGCGCAGGGCCTGCTCGAGCGGCTCGAGGCGGCAATCGTCTATGAGGACAAGGCGCTCATTGTGCTGAACAAGCCAGCCGGCATCGCGGTGCACGGTGGCAGCGGGCTTAGTTACGGCGTGATCGAGGCCTTGCGCCAGTTGCGACCGGATGCCAAGGAGCTCGAACTCGTGCACCGTCTGGATCGCGATACGTCCGGGCTTCTGATGATTGCGAAGAAGCGCAGCATGCTGCGTCATCTGCATCAGGCGCTGCGCGGTGATGGTGTGGACAAGCGCTACATGGCGCTGGTGCGTGGCCGATGGGAAACCTCGAAGAAGCAGGTGAATGCGCCGCTACTGAAGAATACGCTGCGCTCTGGCGAGCGCATGGTCGAGGTGACCGAGGACGGCAAGGAGGCGCTGACGCTTTTTCGTGTTCTGCGACGCTTCGGTGACTTCGCGACGCTCGTCGAGGCCCGACCGGTGACCGGACGCACCCATCAGATCCGCGTGCATGCCCGCCATGCCGGACATAGCATCGCCGGTGACAGCAAATACGGCGATGAAGAGTTCACCCGCGAGATTCGTGAACTTGGCGGCAAGCGGCTGTTTTTGCACGCCTATGCGCTGCGGGTGCCGTTGCCGGATGGCGGCGAGCTGGCGCTGGAGGCGCCCGTGGACGAAGTCTGGGCGCGGACGCTGGAGAAGCTTGGTGAGTAGATACCAACTACTGATCTTTGATTGGGATGGCACGCTGGTCGACTCCATTGGGCGTATCGTCGAATCGGTACGGGTGGCTGCGCGTGCTTTCGATCTGCCGCCACGCGACGATGTTTCCATCAAGGCGATCATCGGCCTTGCGCTGACGGATGCGATTGCCACGTTGTATCCGCATATCGATGATCCCGTTCTGATCGAGGAATTTCGTCAACGCTACAGCGAGCATTATCTTGCCCTGGAGGCGCAGCCTTCGGCGCTCTACCCCGGGGTAGCGTGTGCGTTGCAGGGATTTCGCGAGCGCGGCCATCTGTTGGCTGTCGCCACCGGCAAGGGACGCAAGGGGCTGGATCGAGTGCTGGCAGGGCAGGGCTGGACGGACTTTTTCGATGTCACGCGCTGCGCCGACGAGACGGCGGGTAAGCCTGATCCACTGATGATCGAGGAAATTCTTGTGCATTGCGGCATGCGTCCGGAGCAGGCGCTGATGATCGGCGACTCGGTATTCGATCTGCAGATGGCGCGGCGGGCGGGGGTCGATAGCGTGGCGGTCGCTTACGGTGCGCAGCCGGTGGAGAAGCTTCAGGCGTACGGTCCGCGCCTGGTGATCAATCGTTTTGCAGAGCTGGCCACCTGGTTGGGTGAGTCGCAAAGTAGTGAGGTGAATGAGCATGTCGGATGAATGGAAGGCGCCGATGAACGAAGGGCGTGACGAGCGCAGTAGCTGGAAGCTGCTGGAGAACACGTTGCAGGCAGGTATCCAGGAGCAGCGGCGCGCCAGGCGCTGGGGCATCTTCTTTAAACTGCTGACCTTCATCTATTTGTTCGGTGCGCTGATGGTGTTTTCGCCGGCGTGGCAGCTCGGCAAAGACAAGGCAGCGCGGGAAAGCCATACCGCCGTCATCAATGTGCGCGGCATGATTGCCGACGAGGAGTCCGCTAGCGCTGACAATATCGTTGGCGCTTTGCGTGCTGCATTCGAGGATACGAATACCAAGGGCATCGTTCTGCGAATCAATAGTCCAGGCGGCAGCCCGGTACAGTCGGGGTACGTTTACGACGAAATTCGTCGGTTGCGTAGCGAGTACCCGGCCATCAAGGTTTATGCCGTGATTACCGACCTGGGAGCGTCCGGCGCTTACTACATTGCCAGCGCAGCGGACGAGATCTATGCGGACAAGTCGAGTCTGGTTGGTTCTATTGGCGTGACGGCGGCGACCTTCGGTTTCGTCGAGGTCATGCAGAAGCTGGGTGTGGAGCGGCGCGTCTACACCTCTGGCGAGCACAAGGCATTCCTCGATCCGTTTCAGCCGCAGAAGCCGGAGGAAACCGAGTTCTGGCGTGAGGTACTGGCGACTACGCACCGACAGTTCATCGATAGCGTCAAGCGTGGGCGTGGCGATCGCCTGCAGGTGGCCGCGCATCCCGAGCTGTTCTCAGGATTGCTCTGGTCGGGCGAGCAGGCCCTGGAACTTGGTCTGATCGATGGTTTGGGCAGTACGGCGCACGTGGCGCGTGAGGTGATCGGTGAGCCAGAGCTGGTCGACTTCACCGTGAAGGAATCGCCAATCGACCGCTTCACCAAGAAGCTCGGCGCGGGCGTCGCCGAGCGGCTTGCGCTGCTGGTCGGTCTGCAGGGGCCAGCGTTGCGCTAGTGGCTGTGCGTCAGGGTAGTTCCACTCCCTCGGCCAGAAGCATGTCCACCAGGCGAATCAGAGGCAGGCCTATGAGACTGGTAGCGTCCTCGCCCTCGGTGGCGCGGAACAGGCTTATGCCCAGGCCCTCGGCCTTGAAACTGCCGGCGCAATCGTAGGGTTGCTCGATCTGCAGATAACGCTCGATGCGCGCGTCGTCCAGTTCGCGGAAGTGGACTGTGAACGGAACGCAGTCGATCTGAATGCTCCCGCTGCGACTATCGAGTAAGGCTAGGCCGGTGAGAAAGCGAACAGTGGTGCCGCTGGCGGCCTGCAGCTGACGTCTGGCTCTTTCGAACGTGTGGGGTTTGCCGAGGATACTGTCGCCCAGTGTTGCTACCTGGTCGGAGCCGATGATCAGATGATCGGGGTGGGTTTCGGCGAGTGCTTGTGCCTTTTGGGCGGCCAGACGGCACACCAGTTGTTCGGCTGATTCGCCAGGATGTGGAGTTTCGTCGATGGCTGGGGCGCAGCTTGTGAAAGGCAGGCGCAGGCGTGAAAGCAGTTCCTGTCGGTACTTGGAACTCGAAGCAAGCAATAGTCGGCGCATGTGTCCTTCCTTTTATATATGGATGGGCAATTCTATGCGCGCGGTGTGGCCAGCGGGCTGAATTCCTTTGACAGTCATGGGGCGCATCCATAGAATGCCGCGCTTATGTTGAAAGGACCGATACCTCCGCACATTGATCCGCGCAAGCTTGCAGATCGGGCGGCTAGCCTGCAGGGCGAGCTAAGCCTGTCGCAGCTTCAGCGACTCGCTGAGTCTCTTGAAGATGATCAGGGTGTGGTGCGTGCCAGTTTTTCGTTCGGGCGCGACGAGCAGCGTACTGCGGTTATCCACAGCCAGCTCGATGTTGACGTCAAAATGGTTTGCCAGCGTTGTCTGGAGCCGGTTGTTTTGCCCATTCACAGCGAATGCGACTACGCCGTTGTTAATGAGGGGGCGAGCAGCCAGCACCTGCCCAAGGGCTATGACGTGCTGGAAGTGGGAGAAGATCCGTTGGATCTGCTGGCGCTGGTCGAAGACGAGCTGTTGCTCGCTCTGCCGATTGTTCCACTCCATGATCCTGAAATTTGCCAGCCGCCGGTTGGGCCAGACGAGCCTGAGCCGAGTGAGGACGAGGTAACGCGGTCCAACCCGTTCAGCGTACTGGCGCAGTTAAAGCGTGACCCAAACGTTTAGGAGTTGATCCAAATGGCTGTTCAGCAGAACAAAAAATCCCGTTCCGCTCGCGACATGCGTCGTTCCCACGATGCTCTGCAGGCGAACGCTCTGTCCGTGGAAAAGAGCACTGGTGAAGTCCACCTGCGTCACCACGTTTCTCCGGACGGTTTCTACCGTGGTCGCAAGGTGATCGACAAGGGCGCTGACGAGTAATCCTTGTCCGCTCCGGTCATCGCGATCGACGCAATGGGCGGGGACTACGGTCCCCGTTGCATTGTTCCGGCCAGTCTGTCCTGCCTGGCTGACCTCCCCTCGCTGCATCTGGCTCTTGTCGGCCAATCCTCCCTTCTGGAACGCCTCATCGCCGAGCACTCATCGGTCGATCGCACACGTCTGCAGATCGTTGACGCCGAGGACGTTATCGGTATGGCCGAGCGTCCGGCGCAGGCTCTACGCGGCAGATCGCAATCATCGATGCATGTCGCGCTGGAGCTCGTGCGCGACGGGCGGGCGCAGGCCTGTGTCAGTGCTGGCAATACCGGTGCGTTGATGGCCTTGGCGCGGCAGGTGCTGAAAACGCTGCCAGGCATTGATCGCCCTGCGATGGTGACTGCGATCCCGACGCGCGCAAAACCCTGTTTGTTGCTCGATTTGGGAGCTAACGTCGATTGCGCTGCCGAGCAGTTGCAGCAATTTGCGGTCATGGGATCGGTTGCTGCACAGGCTTTGGGTGTCGATCGTCCTCGCGTTGCCCTGCTGAACATCGGAGTCGAAGAGGTCAAGGGTAACCAGCAGGTCAAGCTTGCGGCCACCTTGTTGCAGCAGATGCAGGGGCTCAACTTCATCGGCTTCATCGAAGGCGATGGTCTGTATCGCGGCGAAGCGGATGTCGTGGTGTGTGACGGCTTCGTCGGCAATGTTTTGCTCAAGTCCAGTGAGGGGCTGGCGGAGATGGTGATCGCCAGGGTGGAGGCGCTTTTTCGGCGGTCGCTTGCCGCACGCGTCGTTGGCGGGCTGGCGTTGCCGATGCTGCGTCAGTTGCGCACGGAGCTGCGACCATCACGCTACAACGGCGCCAGTTTCCTCGGCCTTCAGGGGATTGTGGTAAAGAGTCATGGCAGCGCCGGGGAGGCTGGCTTCAGGTCCGCTATCCTGCGTGCGGCGGAAGATATCCAGCATGACCTGCCTGGCCATTTGCGCGAGCGCTTGGCGCAGGTGCTGGGATCGGACAATGTGACTGCGTCCGGTAGTCGACCATCCAACTGAAATTCGCGACGCCTGTCTTCAGGTGCGCGTAACAGACGATCAGAACCATAAGAGAGCTGCTTCATGTCCGCATCATTCGCTTTCGTCTTTCCTGGTCAGGGTTCGCAGTCGCTCGGCATGCTCGCCGAGCTGGGCGTCCAGCAGAGCCTCGTCATCGACACGTTCGCCGAAGCCTCGGCGGCACTTGGCTATGACATCTGGGCGTTGATCCAGCAAGGTCCGGAAGAACAACTGAATCAGACCGATAAGACCCAGCCGGCCATCCTGGCTGCATCGGTGGCGCTGTGGCGTCTGTGGCTGGCCGAGGGCGGCGCACGTCCCGCCTTCGTTGCCGGGCACAGTCTTGGTGAGTATTCCGCGCTGGTCGCCGCGGGCAGTTTGCCGTTCGCCGAAGCGGTGAAACTGGTCGAGCTCCGTGGCCAGTTGATGCAGCAGGCGGTGCCGGCTGGTCTGGGTGGAATGGCGGCGATTCTGGGGCTGGAAGATGCCGACGTGCTGGCGGCCTGTGCCGAGGCGGCGCAGGGAGAAATCGTCAGTGCAGTGAACTTCAACGCGCCCGGGCAGGTTGTGATCGCCGGCAATGCGGCCGCCGTTGAACGCGCCATCGAAGCCTGCAAGGCGCGTGGCGCCAAGCGCGCGATGGCGTTGCCCGTGAGTGTGCCTTCGCATTGTGAGCTCATGCGTCCCGCGGCCGAGCGCTTTGCGGATGCGGTTGCCGCTGTTGCCTGGCAGGCACCGCAGATCGCGCTGGTTCAGAATGTCAGCGCAGCGGTCGTCGCTGATCTGCAAACTCTTCAGCGCGATCTCCTGGCTCAGCTCTACAGTCCGGTGCGCTGGGTCGAGTCAATGGTTGCGCTCAGCGAGCGCGGCGTGACGGATTTGGTTGAGTGCGGCCCCGGCAAGGTGCTGTCCGGCCTGAACAAGCGCTGCGTGAAGGGCATCAACACCTACAACCTAGACACCCCAGAAGCCTTCGCCGCCACCCGCGCTGCGCTGGCTTGATCAAGGAGAACACTATGAATCTGCAAGGCAAGGTGGCGCTGGTCACTGGCGCTAGCCGCGGTATCGGTCAGGCCATCGCCCTGGAGTTGGGGCGCCAGGGCGCCATCGTTATCGGCACGGCTACCACGCCGTCAGGTGCCGAACGTATCGCCGAAACCCTGAAGGCGAACGGCATCGAAGGCGCTGGTCTGGTGCTCGACGTCGGCAACGACGAGTCGGTCGCCAGTACGCTGGAACACATTCAGCAACATCTCGGGCAGCCCGCGATTCTGGTCAACAACGCCGGGATCACACGCGACAATCTGATGCTGCGGATGAAGGATGATGAGTGGTTCGATGTCATCAATACCAATCTCAACAGCTTGTATCGCCTTAGCAAGGCCGTGTTGCGCGGCATGACCAAGGCGCGTTGGGGACGTATCATCAACATCGGTTCGGTGGTGGGTGCAATGGGTAACGCGGGGCAGGTAAACTACGCCGCCGCCAAAGCCGGCCTCGAAGGATTCAGTCGTGCCCTGGCGCGTGAGGTGGGGTCGCGTGGTATCACGGTCAACTCCGTGGCGCCGGGCTTCATCGATACCGATATGACGCGTGAATTGCCGGAGGCCCAGCGTGACGCCTTGCTGGGGCAGATCCCGCTGGGACGTCTCGGTCAGGCTGAGGAAATCGCCAAGGTCGTTGCCTTTCTGGCTTCGGATGGCGCTGCCTATGTCACTGGTGCCACGGTTCCGGTGAACGGCGGCATGTACATGAGTTGAATGTGACGCCGGGCGTGACTCGGCAGTCATAATGGCTGTTTTAATCGCTATAAGCTGCGAAACGTTTATAGACAGATGGTTGGAAGTGGGCTCATGCTTGCCCGCTTTCAGCTTGAAATGCGGAAAACGCTTTCTATACACTACCGCGCAGACCAGCTGCCTGCTTTTTCCATAGGAGTGAAAACAAGGTATGAGCACCATCGAAGAACGCGTCAAGAAAATCGTTGCCGAGCAACTTGGCGTTAAAGAAGAGGAAGTTACCAACAGCGCTTCCTTCGTCGAAGACCTGGGTGCCGACTCTCTTGACACCGTCGAGCTGGTGATGGCTCTGGAAGAGGAATTCGAGACCGAGATTCCGGACGAGCAAGCTGAGAAGATCACCACCGTTCAGGAAGCCATCGATTACATCAACGCGCACGCGCAGTAAGTTGTAATCCTGCTTCGGAACTAGGAAAAGCCGCACTGCCTTGCACGAGGTAGTGCGGCTTTTCTTTGAGAGTCCATTCGCGGTGCGGCGATGTATGTTTGCCGCAGGCCGCGAGTGTTCCCGCGTTCGTCGGAATTACGCGCGGGAGCTGAGCCAAACGTCAAGGTATAGGAGAATTGCTGTGTCGCGTAGACGCGTCGTGGTTACCGGTATGGGCATGCTATCGCCGCTGGGCAACGATGTGCCGAGCAGCTGGCAGGGTATCCTGGCCGGCCGCAGCGGCATCGGCCTGCTTGAACACATGGATCTTTCCGCCTATTCCACACGTTTTGGCGGTTCGATCAAAGGTTTCGAGGTCGAGCAATACCTGCCGGCCAAGGAGGCACGCAAGCTCGATCTGTTCATCCAATACGGCCTTGCAGCCAGCTTCCAGGCCGTTCGCGATTCCGGTCTGGAAATTACCGACGCCAACCGCGAGCGCATCGGCGTCGCCATGGGCTCCGGTATCGGTGGGCTGACCAATATCGAGAACAGCTGCAAAGTGCTGATTGAGCAGGGGCCGCGGCGTATCTCGCCGTTTTTCGTTCCCGGCTCGATCATCAATATGGTGTCCGGCTTCCTGTCGATTCATCTGGGGTTACAGGGACCTAACTATGCGATTGCTACCGCCTGCACTACCGGCACCCACTGCATCGGCATGGCGGCGCGCAACATCGCTTACGGTGAAGCGGACGTAATGGTTGCCGGCGGTTCCGAGATGGCTGCTAGCGGTCTGGGCATTGGCGGATTTGCCGCGGCGCGCGCGCTGTCGACGCGTAACGATGATCCTGCTGCTGCCAGTCGTCCATGGGATCGGCAGCGTGATGGCTTCGTGCTGTCCGATGGTGCCGGCGCGCTGGTGCTCGAGGAGCTGGAGCATGCCAAGGCGCGCGGTGCGCACATCTATGCGGAGCTGATCGGTTTCGGCATGAGCGCTGATGCGTTCCACATGACCTCACCGCCGGACGATGGCGCTGGTGCGGCACGCTGTATCCGCAACGCGTTGAACGATGCCCGACTCAACGCCGTAGAGGTGCAGTATATCAACGCTCACGGTACCTCTACTCCGGCAGGTGATAAGGCGGAGGCTGCGGCGATACGCAGCGTGTTCGGCGATCACGCCTACAAGCTGTCCGTTAGCTCGACCAAATCGATGGTTGGTCACCTGTTGGGGGCAGCCGGCGCGGTCGAAGCGATCTTCAGTGTGCTGGCGATTCGCGATCAGGTGGCGCCGCCGACCATCAATTTGGATGAGCCGGACGAGGGCTGCGATCTGGACTTCGTGCCGCATCAAGCGAAGCCGATGCCCATCGATGTGGCGATTTCCAACTCGTTCGGTTTCGGTGGCACCAACGGCTCGCTGGTGTTCCGCCGGTTCGCCGAGTGAAACCTTGCTGGATCGACGGACAGCCTGCTACCGGGCTGCCCGTCGATGATCGCGGCCTGGCCTATGGCGACGGCCTGTTCGAGACTATCAAAGTCGTGCGCGGTCAGCCGCAGTTGCTCGAACGTCATCTGCAGCGTCTTGTCGAAGGTTGCCGGCGGCTGGCTATCCCTCTCGATGTGCCTCTGGTCAAGGGAGAGCTTCTGGCGTTCTGCCGCGAGCTCGACGCCGGAGTGGCCAAACTCATGGTAACCCGTGGTGCCGGCCGTCGCGGCTATGCCCCCCCGCAACCCTGCGCTCCGCGGCGACTGCTGCTCGCTTCGTCGCTGCCGGCCTATCCGGTACACAACGGGCAGACAGGTGTACGTCTGTTTCCCTGCGCGACGCGGCTTGCCGAACAACCGCTGCTGGCGGGAATTAAGCATCTCAATCGACTGGAACAGGTCCTGGCCCGTGCCGAGTGGCAGGATTCGACCTGTGCCGAGGGGGTAATGCGCGATAGCGCGGGACGGGTGATCGAGGGCGTCTTCAGTAATCTGTTTATCGTGCGTGACGGCATATTGCTCACCGCAGCGCTACAGCGATGTGGTGTCGCCGGAGTGATGCGTGCGGAACTCATCGAGCGCGCGCAGCAATTAGGCGTTGCCGTAGTCGTGCGCGATCTGTCGTACGAGGAACTGCTGGCGGCCGATGAGGTGTTGCTTTGCAACAGTCTTTACGGCATCTGGCCCGTGGTAGCGCTGGCCGGACATACCTGGCCGGTGGGCGTTCTGACCCGTAAACTGCAAGCGGCCATAGCCGACCTGTCGAGTGTCTCGTGATTCGTAAACTTCTCATTTCGCTTGGGCTGGTCGCGTTGCTGGCGCTCGCCGGTCTCGGACTGTTTGCCTGGAAGCAGTACTCCGCGCTGGAACAGCCGTTGGCGCTGGAGGAGCAGCAGTTGCTCGACGTCCAGCCCGGCGACACGCCCAGTGGCGTATTCCAGCGGTTGGAGGCGCAGGGCTTGCTGCGTGATTCGTTCTGGCTGCGTGTTTACTGGCGGTTGAACCTGTCCGGTCAAAGCCTGCACAGCGGCGAATATAGGCTGACGCCCGGCATGAGCGCACGTGATCTGATTGGGCTCTGGCAACGCGGCGACGTGGAGCAGTACAGCCTCACCCTGGTAGAGGGCTGGAATTTCCGTCAGCTGCGCGCTGCCCTCCAGGCGCAGCCGAAACTGCAGCAGACCCTGCAGGGGCTTGCAGACGCAGAGGTCATGGCGCGTCTGGGGCGGCCCGACCTGCATCCTGAGGGACGCTTCTTTCCCGATACCTATCGCTATACCCGGGGTACCAGCGACCTCGACTTGCTAAAACAGGCCTACGCGCGCCTGGAACAGGTGCTTGCGGAAGAGTGGCAGGAGCGCGCGCAAGGACTGCCTTATCAGGACGCCTACCAGGCGTTGATCATGGCCTCGATCATCGAGAAGGAAACCGGAGTGCCGCAGGAGCGGGGCGAAATCGCCGGCGTATTCGTGCGCCGCCTTGCACGCGGCATGTTGCTGCAAACCGATCCCACCGTGATCTATGGCATGGGCGAGAGCTATCGCGGACGCATCAGCCGCAACGACCTGCGCCGGCCGACGCCTTACAACACATACACCACCGCCGGTCTGCCGCCGACCCCGATTGCGATGGTCGGGCGCGAAGCGATTCACGCCGCGCTGCATCCGAAGGAGGGGCGCAGTCTCTACTTCGTCGCGCGCGGTGATGGTAGCCACGTCTTCAGCGACACCCTCGACGCGCACAATCGCGCGGTACGTCAGTATCAACTCAACCGGCGCGCCGACTATCGGTCCAGTCCGGCACCCCAACCGGCCCCGAGCACCAGCGAGCAAGCACCGTGACAGGACTTTTCATCACCCTGGAAGGGCCGGAAGGCGCCGGCAAGAGCACCAATCGCGAGTACCTGGCCGAGCGGCTGCGCGCTCGCGGGCTGGATGTGGTGCTTACTCGCGAACCCGGTGGTACGCCGCTGGCGGAGCGGATTCGTGAGCTGCTGCTGACTCCGGCCGACGAGCCGATGGCCGACGATACCGAGCTGTTGCTGGTCTTCGCTGCGCGCGCTCAGCATCTGGCGCAAGTGATATGTCCTGCGTTGCAGCGGGGCGCCGTGGTGCTCTGCGACCGCTTCACCGATGCGACCTATGCCTATCAGGGGGGCGGTCGTGGCTTATCGGTCGGGCGGATTGCGCAGCTCGAGACCTTCGTTCAGGGCGATCTGCGCCCGGATTTGACGCTGATCTTCGATTTGCCTGTCGAGATTGGGCTCAGCCGCGCCGCTGCGCGTGGCCGGCTGGATCGCTTCGAGCAGGAAGGGCTGCGATTCTTCGAGGCAGTGCGCCAAGCCTATCTCGCGCGCGCGCATGCCAGCCCATCGCGCTATCACGTGATCGATGCAGCGCAGCCTCTGACCCAAGTGCAGCAGGCAATCGATCTTCTCATCCCCGAATTGCTGGGGCGCTTCGATGGGTGAGGTACTGGCTTGGCAACGTGGAATCTGGCAGCAACTGGTGGCGCGCGCGCAACATGCCCATGCCTATCTGCTGCACGGTCCGCGCGGCATCGGCAAGCGGCTGCTCGCCGAGCAGTTCGCCGCTTCTCTGCTCTGCCAGAATCCCTCTGCGGCGGGCGCCTGCGGTCGTTGCAAGGCCTGTCAGTTGCTGGCAGCACATACACATCCGGATTACTACGTGCTCGAGCCGGAAGATGTCGACAAGGCGATCCGTGTCGATCAGGTGCGTGATCTGGTCGGTTTCGTTACGCAGACGGCGCAGCTCGGCGGGCGCAAGATGGTGCTGCTTGAGCCCGTCGAGGCGATGAATCTGAATGCCGCCAACGCCTTGCTCAAAAGTCTGGAAGAGCCGTCGGGCGAGACGATTCTGCTGCTGGTCAGCCACCAGCCTAGTCGCTTGTTGCCAACCATCAAGAGTCGTTGCGTGCAGCAGGCCTGTCCCTTGCCATCCCGTCAGCAGAGTCTCGAATGGCTGGCGAGCCAGCTGCCTGACCTGGCTGCCGAACTGCACGAGGAGTTGCTGGCGCTTGCCGGTGGCTCGCCGCTGCTGGCGGCAAAGCTTCACGGGCAATCGGTGCTGGAACTGCGGGCGCAGGTCGTCGAGGGGGTGAAGAAGCTGCACAAGGCGCAGCAGTCGCCGAGCCAGTTGGCGGAGAGCTGGAATGCCTTGCCGGTGGGGCTGCTATTCGACTGGTTTTGCGAATGGGTACACCTGATTCTTCGCTATCAGATGACCGGTGATGAAGCAGCGCTCGGCGCTGCCGATATGAATAAGGTCCTGCATTACCTGGGCCAGAAAGCTTCGCGCGAAAACGTCATGGCGTTGCAGGATTGGTTGCTGGCACAGCGGCACAAGGTGCTCGGCAAGGCCAACCTCAATCGTGTCCTGCTTCTCGAAGCACTGCTGGTGCAATGGGCAAGCCTGCCGGGGGCACGCTAGAATCCACCGAACGCGGCTTGCGCCGGAGCGTCAACAACCTAGGAAATCGCATGAGCCTGCCAGCAAACCTTGGTCCGCGTAATGGCATTCTGTCCCTGACCATCAAGGACAAGTCCGTGTTGTACGCCGCCTTCATGCCCTTCATCAAGAACGGCGGATTGTTCATCCCGACGAACAAAAGTTACAAGCTTGGCGACGAGGTTTTCATGTTGCTCAATCTGATGGACGAACCGGAGAAGATTCCGGTCGCCGGCAAGGTCGTGTGGATCACTCCCAAAGGGGCGCAGAGCAACCGCGCGGCGGGGGTTGGCGTGCAGTTCAATGACGGCGACGCCACGGCCCGCAACAAGATCGAAACCTACCTGGCTGGCGCGCTGAAATCCGATCGCCCGACCCACACGATGTGACCGGCGGGCGATGCACCGCCCCAAGCCTGCACGTGTTTACCTTACAATCGCCGCCTTTCCCAACCAGGCGATAAGCGATTTCCCATGCTGGTAGATTCCCACTGTCATCTGGACCGACTCGATCTCGCCGCTCATGGCGGTTCGCTCGATGCGGCGCTGGACGCGGCACGTGCGTGCGGTGTTGGACATTTTCTCTGCATTGGCGTCAGTGCGGACAATGCGGCCGAGGTCAAGGCCATCGCCGAGCGCCATGCCGATGTCGATTGCTCGATTGGCGTGCATCCGCTGGATCTGGAGCCGGGTGCGCAGCCGGCACTGGATTGGTTGCTCGCCGAGCTGGCGCACCCGCGAGTGGTGGCTATTGGCGAAACCGGCCTCGACTACCACTATGAGCCGCAGGCTGCCGAGCGCCAACGCGAGGCATTCCGTCTGCATCTGCAGGCTGCGCAGATCACAGGCAAGCCGGTCATCGTGCACACCCGCGAAGCGCGCGCCGATACCCTGGCGCTACTGCGGGAGGCCGCGCTACCGCAGGCCGGTGTGCTGCACTGCTTCACCGAGGACTGGGACATGGCCAGCGCAGCGCTCGATCTGGGGTTCTGCATTTCGCTGTCCGGGATCGTCACCTTCCGCAACGCGGATGCGCTGCGCGATGTGGCGCGGCGGATACCGGCCGACCGCTTGCTGGTGGAAACCGATGCGCCGTATCTGGCACCGGTGCCTCATCGGGGCCGGCCCAACCTGCCGCAATACGTGCGTGAGGTCGCCGAATTTCTCGCGCAATGGCGTGGCGTACCCTTCGAGCGTTTCGCCGAGCAGACCACGGCCAACTTCCGCCGCCTATTCCCGCTGGCGCACGTCGCGCCTTGATTTCAGAGGGCTGCGCGCGCGTTTCGGGCGTGTACAATGCGCGCCGCTTGTGCTCGTGGCTCCGCGCCATCGAGCGTAATCCGATGCGTTGGCTACATGCTCGGAGTTTCGTCGCTGCCGACACCCTGTCGGCGGCCCCACAACCGTCACAGAAGGTGACGCAATGACTCGCGACACACTGCACACCGGCCCGCTCCAGCGTGGCCTGAAGAATCGCCATATCCAGCTCATCGCGCTCGGTGGCGCCATCGGTACCGGCCTGTTCCTGGGATCGGCCGGGGTGCTGCGTAGCGCTGGCCCATCGATGATTCTGGGCTACGCCATTGGTGGCTTGATCGCTTTCCTGATCATGCGTCAGCTTGGCGAGATGATCGTCGAGGAGCCGGTAGCCGGCTCGTTCAGCCATTTCGCCCATCAGTACTGGGGACCGTTTGCCGGCTTCATGTCGGGGTGGAATTACTGGGTGCTGTACGTTCTGGTCGGCATGGCCGAGCTGACGGCAGTCGGCAAATACGTGCAGTTCTGGTGGCCGGAAATACCCACCTGGGCGACGGCGGCAGCCTTCTTCGTGCTGATTAACCTGATCAATCTGACCAACGTAAAGGCGTTCGGCGAGGCTGAGTTCTGGTTCGCCATCATCAAGGTCGCGGCAATCATTGGCATGATCATGCTCGGACTGTTCCTACTGTTCAGCGGACAGGGCGGCGAGCAGGCAAGCATCAGCAACCTGTGGAGTCGCGGCGGGTTTTTCCCCAACGGCATCCACGGCCTGATCATGGCGCTTGCCATCATCATGTTTTCCTTCGGCGGGCTGGAATTGGTGGGGATCACCGCCGCGGAGGCGGCCGACCCGAAAACGGTGATTCCGAAGGCGATCAACCAGGTCGTCTATCGGATTCTGATCTTCTACATCGGCGCGCTTACCGTGCTGTTGACGCTGTATCCGTGGGACAGCCTGCTGGAAACCCTGGGCTCGGCAGCCGACCCCTACAGCGGTAGCCCGTTCGTGCAGATCTTCTCGCTGATCGGCAGCGATACCGCCGCCCATCTGCTCAACTTCGTCGTGCTGACCGCCGCGTTGTCGGTCTACAACAGTGGCGTGTATTGCAACAGCCGCATGCTCTATGGCCTGGCCGAGCAAGGGGACGCCCCCCGAGCCTTGCTCAAGGTCAACCGGCGTGGTGTACCGGTGCTGGCGATTGGAGTCTCGGCGGCTGTTACGCTGCTGTGTGTACTGGTCAATTATCTGGCACCGCAAAATGCGCTCGAATTGCTGATGTCGCTGGTAGTCGCCTCGCTGGTAATCAACTGGGCGATGATCAGCATGGCGCATCTGAAATTCCGCAAGGCGATGCAGCAGCGTGGCGTCGAGCCGAGCTTCAAGGCGTTCTGGTTCCCGTTCAGCAATTATTTGTGCCTCGCGTTCGTGGCCGGCATCCTGGCCATCATGCTGTTCATCCCGGGTATCCGTCTGTCGGTGTACGCCATTCCGTTCTGGGTGGCCTTCCTCGGTCTGTGCTTTCAGATACGCCGCACGCGTATCGCCCGGACGGCCTAAAAAAACCCGGCTTCCCTGAACGGAGAGCCGGGTCAAGACCATTAGGAGTATGAGAGCGTGTTCCTCACGCTCTCAGCTGGTCAGGCAGTGGGGGGAATGCCTCACCAGTGCTATCAAGTATTAGCCTGTTCAAAAGAATTCGCCGCCAATAGCGGCAGTTTTGTTAAATCTATTTGGAATACATCGGCTGAGGGTTCATCGCTCAATTGCGAGCCAGCCGGGCGACTACCGCCAGGGTTTCATCGATGATCCGCGCCTCGGTGTAGAAGTGCGGTGAAAAGCGCACACCGCCACCGCGCAGCGCGCACACGATCTGTTCGGCTTTCAGTTGCTCGAAAAGCGTTTGATTCGATCCGCTGTCCAGACGGAAGGTGACGATGCCGGAACGACGCTCCGGGAGCTCTGGGCTCAGGAGTTCAATGCCGTCGATACCTTTCAGGCCCTGGCGTAGCCAGTCGATGCGCTCGGCCAGTTCGCTGGCAACCTGAGGCATGCCGATCTCCTCAAGCAGCGACAGGCTGGCATCCAGCGCCATAGCACCGAGCATGTTCGGGCTGCCGCATTCAAAGCGCCGGCCGCTGCGGGCTGGCTCCCATTCGCTGCGCTCGTAGTCGCCGGCGTGCTCGAGCATGTGCCAGCCGAACTCGTGCAGCGTGAGTCGCTCGCGCAGATCGCGCCGGCAATAGAACACGCCAAGTCCCTCCGGCCCTAGCATCCACTTGTGTCCATCCGCCATCGCAAACGCGCAGCGGCTTTGTTGCACGTCGAAGGGCAGGGCGCCGAGCTGCTGTATCGCATCGATGCATAGCAGCACGCCCCGCTGCTCGCAGCCTTCGCCCAGGCGCTGGAGGTCAAGACGAAGGCCGCTGGCATATTGCACGGCGCTGATGGCCATCAGGCGTACCCGCGGGCCGCAGGCGGCGAGCAGATCCGCTTCCGGGTCGGCGCCTTTGAGGCTGACCTGGATGACCTCCACGCCCTGCGGCCGCAGCGCCTCCCAAACCACTCGGTTGGACGGAAACTCCTCATCGCTGATGATGATCTGGTCGCCGTGCTGCCAATTCAGGCCGAATGCGACGAACGACAGGGCTTCCGAGGTGTTTTTGACCAGCGCGATGTCCGCACTGCCGGGGGCATTGAGCAGGCGCGCAAGGCGCTCGCGCAGGCGCTGTTCGGTTTCTAGCCATTGGGGATAGTCGCGCGCGCCGATGGTCATGTTCTGCTCGGCGAAGCGAGACACGGCCTGCGCCGCGCGTCGTGGCCAGGGAGCGACGGCAGCGTGGTTCAGGTACCTCAATCCGACCGGATGAGGAAATTCGTTACTGAATTGAATCATTGTTGGATGCCTCGTGCATTCGATGACTGGATAGGCATAATGGCTACCTCGTTTTTCACGCCAGCAGCCCTCATGCAGACAGAATCCCGGAAGGTTCGCGAGTTTCGTCGTCGCGAACAGGAAATACTCGACATCGCCCTGCAGCTGTTCCTCGATCAGGGCGAAGACAGCGTCACGGTCGAGATGATTGCCGATGCCGTCGGAATCGGCAAAGGCACTATCTACAAGCACTTCAAGTCCAAGGCCGAAATCTACCTGCGGCTGATGCTCGATTATGAGCGTGACCTGAACGCGCTGCTGCATTCCGAAGATGTCGACCGTGACAAGGAAGCGTTGTCACGGGCTTATTTCGAGTTCCGCATGCGCGATCCGCAGCGCTACCGCCTGTTCGATCGGCTGGAAGAGAAGGTTGTGAAGGGCAATCAGGTGCCGGAGCTGGTGGAAGAGCTGCATCGCATCCGCGCCTCCAACTTCCAGCGTCTGACTCAGCTGATCGAGGGGCGCATCGCCGAAGGCAAGCTCGAAGACGTGCCGCCGTATTTCCACTATTGCGCGGCCTGGGCACTTGTACATGGCGCAGTGGCGCTGTATCACTCGCCGTTCTGGAGCAATGTGCTCGAGGATCAGGAAGGGTTCTTCCAGTTCCTCATGGACATCGGCGTGCGTATGGGCAACAAGCGCAAGCGTGATTGAGCGGTACCGGCGGGTGGTATGGCGTGGATGCTGCATTCAGGCAGCCACGTGCCGGCTTTCCGTCGCCGGCTGGAGAATATGCAGATGCGATTGCTCTACGTAGTGCTGGGTGCCCTGACTCTGGCCGGCTGCATGAAGGTCAGCGACATGGCCGAAGGCACCCGCTACCACCTGCGCGATGCCGGTATCCTCGACCATAGCCAGACCCGCCGTGCGAGCCCATGGCGTTTGCAGGCCGATTCCTTCATCTATATTGCGCAGGGACATTTCACCCCGCCGGGTAATGGCTATCCGCGTCCCAATGTGGTCGCCGAGGAAGCGTTCGCCGGGTTCGTCGAGTATTTCCCCATGGTGCGTCGCGCAGAGCAGCCGGTTGGCTTCGAAGAAGCGATGACGCAGGCAACGGCCGTCGGCGCGCATTACGTGCTCTATACGCGCTTCGCCGCGGCCGATGACCGTATCGGTAGTTTCGATGAGCTGAACGAACAGCGAGCCGTCGATCGCCTGGGGGTCGACAGTGGCGTCGTGCAACTCATGCTGGTCGAGACCAGCACGCGTTATCTGGTCGATACTGCCCGCATCCGCGCGCGCGGCGGGCTACTCAATCTGTACGATGCTAAGCCTGACGAACTGCTCGGCCCGCCGTTGCGCGATTATGCTCGGCGCCTGCTGGGGCTCAGCGACTGAGTGTCGCGTGTAGAAGGGCGACGCGGAGGACCATGCCAATGAGCGAATCTACGAAAGCCACCGAACTGCTTGGACAGATCCCGAAGGCCGAAGGGCGTGGACTGCCGCCGGTGCATCTCTGGAATCCGCCGTTCTGCGGCGACATCGACATGCGTATTGCCCGCGATGGCAGCTGGTATTACCTCGGCACGCCGATCACCCGGCCGGCGATGGTGCGTCTGTTCTCCACCGTGTTGCGGCGCGATGGCGACGCGTACTTTCTGGTTACGCCGGTCGAGAAGGTCGGAATACGCGTTGACGACGCGCCGTTCGTGGCGGTGCGTCTGGAGGTGGCGGGGCAGGGTGAGGCGCAGCAGCTGCGTATGCTCACCAACGTCGAGGATGAGGTTCTGGTTGACGGCGAGCATCCGCTGCGCGTCGAACTGGATCCGCAAACCGGCCAGCCGTCTCCCTATGTGCATGTGCGTGCCAATCTGGAGGCGCTGATTCATCGCAATGTGTTCTACGAACTGGTGGGGCTGGCGGTGCCACGTCTGCTCGACGGGGAGAGCTGGCTGGGTGTTTGGAGTTGCGGCGAGTTCTTCCCGCTCGGGCGTGCGCCGGAGTAGCACCGCGAGACGGCTCCGCGAGAATGTCACCTCAACGAAAAAGGCTCCCGAAGGAGCCTTTTTCGTTAATGCTTTGCTTACATGTTGGGGTAGTTCGGACCACCGGTGCCTTCTGGCGCTACCCAGGTGATGTTCTGCGCTGGGTCCTTGATGTCGCAGGTCTTGCAGTGCACGCAGTTCTGCGCGTTGATCTGGAAGCGCTTGCTGCCATCGTCGTTGCTCACGACTTCGTACACGCCGGCCGGGCAGTAGCGCTGCGCCGGCTCGTCGTACAGCGGCAGATTCTTCTCGATCGGAACGTTCGGATCGGTCAGCCGCAGGTGGATCGGCTGGTCTTCCTCGTGGTTGGTGTTGGAGAGGAATACCGAAGAGAGCTTGTCGAAGCTCAGTTTGCCGTCCGGCTTCGGATACTCGATCTTCTTCGACTCGGCGGCCGGCTTGAGGCAGGCGTAGTCCGGCTTGGTGTC
>NZ_JAYDXP010000117.1:0-398 GCF_036701605.1 Pseudomonas sp. FIP_A4
GCAAGCGCGCCGGTAGCAGGCGTTCGACCTGCGGCGTGGCAATACGCCGTATTCGCAGCGCATCGGCGGCGGCGTTGGGTGGCGGAAGAAAACGCCCCCAGTACCGCCAGGGCGATCAGCAGGGTCAGGTTGTGCTGCGGATCGAGCCGGCAGTGCCGTCTCGACCCAGGGGGCGCTCCTCGCTGACGCGGGGAGCAGTATCGATGGCGGATTTCGGCCAAAATCGGACGCTCCCAGGTTGAAGCGCTTAATCCAATGGTCGCACCCGTGCACAGGAAATCTGTGCCGCTACCGGCGTGAATCCGGCAGCAAAGATCAAGGATCTCTCCGACGAGCAGGACGATTACTGGGCCACGCCGGTCGAATCCCTGATCCGCGGTGCCGGTGACTGCGAGGAC
>NZ_JAYDXP010000118.1:0-15736 GCF_036701605.1 Pseudomonas sp. FIP_A4
GGTGTTGATGGTGATACCACGAGCCTTCTCTTCCGGCGCGCTGTCGATCTTGTCGAAGTCGACACGAGCGGAACCGAACACTTCGGAGCACACACGGGTCAGCGCAGCAGTCAGAGTGGTCTTGCCATGGTCAACGTGACCGATGGTGCCGACGTTGACGTGCGGTTTGTTACGTTCGAATTTTTCCTTAGCCACGACAGTAAACCTCTTACTTAAAGGGCTGAATCAACCTTGTTTTTTGACAATAGCTTCGACGATATTCGACGGAGCCTCGGCGTACTTGGAGAATTCCATGGAGTAGCTTGCGCGACCCTGAGACATGGAGCGTACGTCAGTTGCATAGCCGAACATTTCGCCCAGCGGAACCTCCGCACGAATAACTTTACCCGTGACCGAATCTTCCATACCCTGGATCAGACCGCGACGACGATTCAGGTCACCCATCACGTCACCCATGTAGTCCTCAGGAGTCACTACCTCGACCTTCATGATCGGCTCAAGCAGTACTGCACCCCCCTTCTGAGAGAGTTGCTTGGTCGCCATAGAAGCCGCGATCTTGAACGCCATTTCGTTGGAGTCGACATCGTGGTAGGAACCATCGAACACGGTCGCCTTCAGGCCGAGCAGCGGATAACCGGCGAGAACGCCATTCTTCATCTGCTCTTCAATGCCCTTCTGGATGGCAGGGATGTATTCCTTAGGAACCACGCCACCAACGACTTCGTTCTTAAATTCCAGACCTTCCTGACCTTCGTCGGAAGGCTCGAAGCGAATCCAGCAATGGCCGAACTGGCCGCGACCGCCAGACTGACGAACGAACTTGCCTTCGATCTCGCACTTGTTGCGAATCATCTCGCGATAGGCGACCTGCGGCTTACCGATATTGGCCTCGACATTGAACTCGCGACGCATACGGTCAACGATGATATCCAGGTGCAACTCACCCATACCACCGATGATGGTCTGGCCGGTTTCCTCATCGGTCCTGACACGGAAGGAGGGGTCTTCCTGAGCCAGACGACCCAGCGCAACACCCATCTTTTCCTGGTCAGCCTTGGTCTTCGGCTCAACGGCAACGTGGATCACTGGCTCAGGGAAGTCCATGCGCTCAAGGATGATCGGCTTTTCGATCGAGCAGAGAGTGTCACCAGTGGTAACGTCCTTCATACCGATGAGAGCAGCAATATCGCCTGCACGGCACTCCTTGATCTCGTCGCGCTGGTTGGCGTGCATCTGCACCATCCGACCAACACGCTCCTTCTTGCCCTTAACCGAGTTCATCACCGAGTCGCCGGAAGTCAGCACGCCGGAATAGACACGGGTAAAGGTCAGAGTACCAACGAAAGGATCGGTGGCGATCTTGAAGGCCAGAGCGGAGAACGGCTCATCATCGCTGGCATGGCGCTCATCGACCTGCTCCTCGTTATCCGGATTAACACCCTGGATAGCAGGAATCTCGGTCGGAGCCGGCAGGTAATCGATTACCGCATCGAGAACCAGCGGAACGCCCTTGTTCTTGAACGAAGAACCACAAACAGCCGGAACGATTTCGCAAGCGATTGTGCGCTGACGCAAGCCTGCCTTGATTTCGTCGACGGACAGGTCACCTTCTTCGAGGTACTTGTTCATCAGCTCTTCGCTGGCTTCGGCGGCTGCCTCGATCATGTTGGAACGATACTCTTCGGCAAGCTCCATCAGCTCCGCCGGAATCTCTTCCTCGCGATAGGTGGTGCCCTTATCGTCGTCGTTCCAGTAGATCGCCTTCATCTTGATCAGATCGATCTGACCTTCGAAGTTCTCTTCCGCACCGATGGCAATCTGCACAGGAACTGGGGTATGCCCCAGACGCTGCTTAATTTGCTTGACCACGCGCAGGAAATTAGCCCCCTGGCGGTCCATCTTGTTTACATAGACGATACGCGGCACGCCGTACTTGTTGGCTTGGCGCCATACGGTTTCCGACTGCGGTTCAACACCAGAGGTACCACAGAACACCACAACAGCGCCATCAAGCACGCGCAGCGAACGCTCCACCTCAATAGTGAAGTCGACGTGACCCGGAGTATCAATAACGTTGACGCGGTAATTGTCAAACTGCCCGCGGGAACCCTTCCAGAAGGTCGTTACAGCAGCTGAGGTGATGGTGATACCACGCTCTTGCTCCTGCACCATCCAGTCGGTGGTAGCAGCGCCATCGTGCACTTCACCCATCTTATGGCTGAGGCCGGTATAAAACAGAATCCGCTCGGTAGTAGTGGTCTTGCCCGCGTCAACGTGGGCACAGATACCGATATTACGGTAGCGGTTAATCGGGGTAGTACGGGCCACAATAAGGTCCTCGTAGAGTTTGCGCTTGAATTAGAAGCGGTAATGCGAGAACGCCTTATTGGCTTCCGCCATACGATGCACGTCTTCACGCTTCTTAACCGCAGCGCCTTTGCCTTCAAAAGCATCCAGCAGCTCGCCAGCGAGACGCAGCGCCATGGACTTCTCGCCACGCTTGCGCGCAGCGTCTACCAGCCAGCGCATGGCCAGCGCATTGCGACGGGACGGACGAACCTCGACCGGAACCTGGTAAGTCGCACCACCTACGCGGCGGGACTTCACTTCGACCAGCGGAGCGATGGCGTCGAGTGCTTTTTCGAAGATTTCCAGGGGGTCGCCATTCTTGCGCTCTTTAACCTTGTCCAGAGCACCATAAACGATACGCTCGGCAACAGCTTTTTTGCCGCTTTCCATCACGTGGTTCATGAACTTGGCCAGGATCAGACTTCCGTACTTCGGATCGTCCAGAATCTCGCGTTTGGCCGCTACACGACGTCTTGGCATTGATAAGCCCTCAAAACGGTCTTCAGGTTAGCTCGGGACGGTGACAGAGCACGCCCGACCTTACTCTTATCGACTCAAATAAATAGAAATGTGCTTACTTCGGACGCTTGGCGCCGTACTTGGAACGACCCTGCTTACGATCCTTGACACCCGAGGTATCCAGCGAACCGCGCACGGTGTGGTAACGCACACCCGGGAGGTCCTTGACGCGACCGCCACGGATCAGCACAACGCTGTGCTCTTGCAGGTTATGGCCTTCACCGCCGATGTACGAGGCGACTTCGAAGCCATTGGTCAGACGAACACGGCACACTTTACGCAGTGCGGAGTTCGGTTTCTTCGGCGTGGTGGTGTACACACGGGTGCACACGCCACGGCGTTGCGGGCAGTTTTGCAGCGCAGGGACGTCGCTCTTTTCGACGACGCGCTTGCGCGGCTGACGTACCAGCTGGTTGATAGTTGCCATCTACTAGCTCCACTGTTGTCTTTCGACACAAACGAAAAATGGCAGGGCGCGAAGCCCCGCCAAATTAGGGGTACGAGAGTCTAAAGAGCTTCTCGCACACCGTCAAGGCAGCCCCCGACTCGCGTCGGGGGCTGGCACTCAGTTGCCGCTGGAATTCAGCGCCTCGGTCAGCGCCGCTTCGACCTCATCGGCACTCACGCGGACCGGCTTGTCGGCATCACGCTTGCGCTTGCGCTCGCTGTGATAGGCCAGCCCGGTACCGGCCGGGATCAGACGACCCACGACCACGTTCTCCTTCAGGCCGCGCAAATAATCGCGCTTGCCAGTGACGGCCGCCTCGGTCAGCACCCGCGTAGTCTCCTGGAAGGAGGCTGCGGAGATGAACGATTCGGTCGACAGCGAGGCCTTGGTGATACCCAGCAGGACGCGCACGTACTTGGCGACGAACTTGTCCTCTTCACTCAGACGCTCGTTTTCTTCCAGCACCTGAGTCAGCTCCATCTGGTCACCCTTGATGAAGCTGGAATCACCCGACTCGGTGATCTCGACCTTGCGCAGCATCTGCCGCAGGATGGTCTCGATGTGCTTGTCGTTGATCTTAACGCCCTGCAGGCGGTAAACGTCCTGGATCTCATTGACGATGTACTTGGCCAGCGCGCTGACACCCAGCAGACGCAGGATATCGTGCGGGTTGCTCGGACCGTCGGAGATCACTTCCCCCTTGTTCACCTGCTCGCCTTCGAAGACGTTGAGGTGACGCCACTTCGGAATCAGCTCCTCGTACGGATCGCTGCCATCGGTCGGCGTGATGACCAGACGGCGCTTGCCCTTGGTCTCCTTGCCGAAGCTGATGGTGCCGCTGATTTCCGCCAGGATCGAAGGCTCCTTCGGACGACGCGCTTCAAACAGGTCAGCCACACGCGGCAGACCACCGGTGATGTCGCGGGTCTTGGAAGTCTCCTGCGGGATACGTGCGATGACGTCACCCACACTCACTTCGGCGCCATCAGCCACGCCGACCAGGGCGTTGGCCGGCAGGAAGTACTGCGCCGGAACGTCGGTACCCGGCAATAGCAGGTCCTTGCCATTCGCGTCGACCAGCTTGACTGCCGGACGGATATCCTTGCCAGCGGCCGGACGGTCCTTGGGATCCATCACCTCAATGTTGGTCAGACCGGTGAGTTCGTCGGTCTGACGCTTGATGGTGATGTTCTCCTCCATGCCGACGAAGGTCACGATACCCTTCATTTCGGTCACGATCGGGTGGGTGTGCGGATCCCACTTAGCGACTACCGAGCCCGCATCGACCTTGTCACCTTCCTTAATGGAGATAACCGCGCCGTACGGCAGCTTATAGCGCTCGCGCTCGCGACCGAAGTCGTCGGCCACTGCCAGTTCGCCGGAGCGGGAAACCGCCACCAGCGCACCGTCGGTACGCTCGACGTACTTCAGGTTGTGCAGGCGGATGGTACCGCCGTTCTTCACCAGCACGTTGTCGACGGCAGAAGTCCGGCTCGCCGCACCACCGATGTGGAACGTACGCATGGTCAGCTGAGTACCCGGCTCACCGATGGACTGCGCAGCGATAACCCCTACTGCCTCACCGATGTTGACCTGATGCCCGCGGGCCAGATCGCGACCATAGCACTTGGCGCAGATGCCATAACGCGTCTCGCAACTGATCGGCGAGCGCACGATCACTTCGTCGATGCTGTTCAGTTCGATGAAATCGACCCACTGCTCGTCGATCAGGGTACCGGCCGGTACCAGAACCTCTTCAGTACCCGGTTTGAGCACGTCACGCGCAATTACCCGACCGAGCACACGCTCGCCCAGCGGCTCGACTACGTCACCACCCTCGATGTGCGGCGTCATGTGCAGGCCTTGCTCGGTGCCGCAGTCGATCTCGGTCACCACCAGATCCTGCGCGACGTCGACCAGACGACGGGTCAGGTAACCGGAGTTCGCAGTCTTCAGCGCAGTATCCGCCAGACCCTTGCGCGCACCGTGGGTCGAGATGAAGTACTGCAGTACGTTCAAACCTTCACGGAAGTTCGCAGTGATCGGCGTCTCGATGATGGAACCGTCCGGCTTGGCCATCAGGCCGCGCATACCGGCGAGCTGGCGAATCTGTGCCGCGGAGCCCCGCGCACCGGAGTCGGCCATCATGTACATCGAATTGAAGGAATCCTGCTCGACTTCCTTGCCCTCGCGGTCGATGACCTTCTCGCGCGAGAGGTTGGCCATCATCGCCTTGGACACTTCGTCGTTAGCCTTGGACCAGAGGTCGATCACCTTGTTGTACTTCTCGCCCTGGGTGACCAGGCCGGAAGCGTACTGGCTCTCGATCTCCTTCACTTCCTCGGTAGCGGCGTCGATGATGCGCGCCTTCTCGTCCGGGATGACGAAGTCGTTCACGCCGATGGAAACGCCGGAAATCGTCGAGTAGGCGAAACCGGTGTACATCAGCTGGTCGGCGAAGATAACGGTGTCCTTCAGCCCCACCGTGCGATAGCACAGGTTGATCAGCTTCGAGATCGCCTTCTTCTTCATCGGCTGGTTGACCACGTCGAACGACAGGCCGGCCGGCACGATCTGGAACAGCAGTGCACGCCCCACGGTGGTATCGACAATGCGTACATTGTTGGCAACGCTACCATCGCGCTCCTTGACGGTCTCGTGGATACGCACCTTGATCCGCGCGTGCAGCGAGGCTTCACCGGCACGGAATACGCGGTCGACTTCCTGCAGGTCAGCGAACACGCGACCTTCGCCCTTGGCATTGATGGCTTCGCGGGTCATGTAGTACAGACCCAGAACCACGTCCTGCGACGGCACGATGATCGGTTCACCGTTGGCCGGCGAAAGGATGTTGTTGGTCGACATCATCAGCGCGCGCGCTTCCAGCTGAGCTTCCAGCGTCAGCGGCACGTGCACGGCCATCTGGTCACCGTCGAAGTCGGCGTTGTACGCCGCACAAACCAGCGGGTGCAGCTGGATCGCCTTGCCCTCGATCAGCACCGGCTCGAACGCCTGGATACCCAGACGGTGCAGCGTCGGCGCACGGTTGAGCAGCACGGGATGTTCGCGGATGACTTCGGCGAGCACGTCCCAAACCTCGGGAAGCTCGCGCTCGACCATCTTCTTGGCGGCCTTGATGGTGGTCGCCATGCCGCGCATTTCCAGCTTGCCGAAAATGAACGGCTTGAACAGCTCCAGCGCCATCTTCTTCGGCAGACCGCACTGATGCAGACGCAGGGTCGGGCCGACGGTGATCACCGAACGACCGGAGTAGTCCACGCGCTTGCCCAGCAGGTTCTGACGGAAACGCCCCTGTTTGCCCTTGATCATGTCGGCCAGGGACTTGAGCGGGCGCTTGTTGGAACCAGTGATGGCCCGACCGCGACGGCCGTTGTCCAGCAGCGCGTCGACCGCTTCCTGCAGCATGCGCTTTTCGTTGCGCACGATGATGTCCGGCGCGGACAGATCGAGCAGGCGCTTGAGACGGTTGTTACGGTTGATGACACGGCGATACAGATCGTTCAGATCCGAGGTCGCGAAACGGCCGCCATCCAGCGGAACCAGCGGACGCAGGTCCGGCGGCAGTACCGGCAGCACGGTCAGCACCATCCACTCAGGCAGGTTGCCCGAGCCATGGAAAGCTTCCATCAGTTTGAGGCGCTTGGACAGCTTCTTGATCTTGGTTTCCGAGTTGGTTTGCGGGATCTCTTCGCGCAGGCGACCAATTTCGTGTTCCAGGTCGATCTGGTTGAGCAGTTCGCGCACGGCCTCGGCACCCATGCGGGCATCGAAATCATCGCCGAACTCTTCCAGCGCCTCGAAGTACTGCTCATCGTTCAGCAGCTGGCCCTTTTCCAGCGTGGTCATGCCCGGATCGATGACCACGTAGCTCTCGAAATAGAGCACGCGCTCGATATCACGCAGGGTCATGTCCAGCAGCAGACCGATACGGGACGGCAGCGACTTCAGGAACCAAATGTGGGCAACCGGCGAAGCCAGCTCGATGTGCGCCATGCGCTCGCGGCGCACCTTGGCCAGCGCGACTTCCACGCCGCACTTCTCGCAGATCACGCCACGATGCTTGAGGCGCTTGTACTTGCCGCACAGGCACTCGTAGTCCTTCACCGGCCCGAAGATCTTGGCGCAGAACAGGCCATCGCGCTCCGGCTTGAAGGTGCGGTAGTTAATGGTCTCCGGCTTCTTCACTTCACCGAAGGACCAGGAACGGATCATCTCGGGCGAAGCCAGGGCAATCTTGATGGCATCGAACTCTTCGATTTGACCCTGGTTTTTCAACAGATTCAGCAAGTCTTTCAAGGCCTTTCCTCCTCACGGACCTGCGGCAGCCGGCTCTCGCCGGCGCCGCGTAGGCGGTGCGTGGTTATTCGGTTTCCAGATCGATATCGATACCGAGCGAGCGGATTTCTTTGATCAGCACGTTGAAGGATTCCGGCATGCCGGCCTCCATGCGGTGATCGCCGTCCACGATGTTCTTGTACATCTTGGTCCGCCCGTTCACGTCGTCCGACTTGACCGTGAGCATTTCCTGCAGGGTATACGCGGCGCCGTAGGCTTCCAGCGCCCAGACCTCCATTTCCCCGAAGCGCTGACCACCGAACTGCGCCTTGCCGCCCAGCGGCTGCTGGGTAACCAGGCTGTAGGAACCGGTGGAACGCGCGTGCATCTTGTCGTCGACCAGGTGGTTCAGCTTGAGCATGTACATGTAGCCGACCGTGGTGGTGCGCTCGAACTTGTTGCCGGTACGACCATCGAACAGCTGCATCTGACCACTTTCCGGCAGATCGGCCAGCTTCAGCATGGCCTTGATCTCGCGCTCCTTGGCACCGTCGAACACCGGCGTGGCCATCGGCACGCCCTTGCGCAGGTTGTTAGCCAGATCCAGCACTTCCTGATCGCTCAGCTCGTCCAGGCTTTCCTGACGCCCGCCGATCTCGTTGTAGATCTCGTGCAGGAACTTGCGCAGCTCGGCAACCTTGCGCTGTTCTTCCAGCATCAGGTTGATCTTCTCGCCCAGTCCCTTGGCCGCGAGGCCCAGGTGGGTTTCGAGGATCTGACCGACGTTCATACGCGACGGCACACCCAGCGGGTTGAGCACGATGTCGACCGGCGTGCCGTTGGCGTCATGCGGCATGTCTTCGACCGGCATGATCACCGAGACCACACCCTTGTTACCGTGACGACCGGCCATCTTGTCGCCCGGCTGGATACGGCGCTTGATCGCGAGGTAGACCTTGACGATCTTCAGCACGCCCGGCGCCAGGTCATCGCCCTGCTGCAGCTTGCGCTTCTTGTCTTCGAACTTGTCGTCGAGCAGCTGACGGCGATCAGACAGATAGGCCTGAGCCTTCTCCAACTGCTCGTTCAGCGCATCTTCAGCCATGCGCAGCTTGAACCACTGGCCGTGCTCCAGCCCATCAAGGATCTCGTCAGTGATGACAGCACCTTTCTTCAGGCCAGCGCCGCCTTCAGCAGTCGCGCCCACCAGAGCCGAGCGCAGGCGCTCGAAGGTAGCGCCTTCGACGATACGGAACTCCTCGTTGAGGTCCTTGCGGATCTCGTCGAGCTGCATCTTCTCGATAGCCAGGGCACGGGAGTCGCGCTCCACGCCGTCACGGATGAACACTTGCACGTCGATGACAGTGCCCTTGGTGCCGGTCGGCACGCGCAGGGAGGTGTCCTTAACATCGCTGGCCTTCTCACCGAAGATCGCGCGCAGCAGTTTCTCTTCCGGGGTCAGCTGGGTCTCGCCTTTCGGCGTGACCTTGCCCACCAGAATGTCACCCGGGCCGACCTCGGCACCGACATAGACGATGCCCGCCTCATCCAGCTTGTTCAGCGCAGCCTCGCCCACGTTGGGGATGTCCGCGGTGATTTCCTCTGGACCGAGTTTTGTATCACGCGAGACGCAGGTGAGTTCCTGAATGTGGATGGTGGTGAAACGGTCTTCCTGAACCACACGCTCCGACAGGAGGATGGAGTCCTCGAAGTTGTAGCCGTTCCAGGGCATGAACGCGACGCGCATGTTCTGCCCCAGAGCCAGCTCGCCCATGTCGGTGGACGGACCGTCAGCCATGATGTCGCCACGCTCGACCACATCACCCTTGCTGACCAGCGGGCGCTGGTTGATGCAGGTGTTCTGGTTGGAGCGGGTGTATTTGGTCAGGTTGTAGATGTCGACACCGGCTTCGCCCGTCTCGACTTCTGCGTCATGCACACGCACGACGATACGGCTGGCGTCGACCGAATCGATTACGCCACCACGACGGGCGACCACGCAGACGCCGGAGTCGCGCGCCACGTTGCGCTCCATCCCGGTACCCACCAGCGGCTTGTCCGAACGCAGAGTCGGTACGGCCTGACGCTGCATGTTGGAGCCCATGAGGGCGCGGTTGGCGTCGTCGTGCTCAAGGAACGGGATCAGCGATGCGGCGACGGAAACCACCTGCTTCGGCGATACGTCCATCAGCGTGACGTCTTCCGGCGCCTTGACGGTGAATTCGTTCAGATGACGCACGGCAACCAGTTCGTCGACCAGCTTGCGGCCATCCAGCTTGGCGCTGGCCTGGGCGATCACGTGGTCAGCCTCTTCGATGGCCGAGAGGAACACGATCTCGTCGGTGACTTCGCCCTCCTTGACCACACGGTACGGGCTTTCCAGGAAACCGTACTGGTTGGTGCGGGCGTAGGCGGCCAGCGAGTTGATCAGACCGATGTTCGGACCTTCAGGGGTTTCGATCGGGCAAACGCGACCGTAGTGAGTCGGGTGCACGTCACGCACTTCGAAGCCGGCACGCTCACGGGTCAGACCGCCAGGGCCGAGCGCGGAGACGCGGCGCTTGTGGGTGATCTCCGAGAGCGGGTTGTTCTGGTCCATGAACTGCGACAGCTGGCTGGAACCGAAGAATTCCTTCACCGCCGCCGCGACCGGCTTGGCGTTGATCAGATCCTGCGGCATCAGGCCTTCGCTTTCGGCCATCGACAGACGTTCTTTGACCGCACGCTCGACGCGCACCAAACCGACGCGGAACTGGTTCTCGGCCATCTCGCCGACGCAACGCACACGACGGTTACCCAGGTGGTCGATGTCATCGACGATACCCTTGCCGTTACGGATATCGACCAGGGTCTTGAGCACCGCGACGATATCTTCGCGGCTGAGTACACCGGAGCCTTCGATCTCGGTACGACCGATACGACGGTTGAACTTCATCCGACCGACGGCAGACAGGTCGTAGCGTTCGGACGCGAAGAACAGGTTGTTGAACAGGGTCTCGGCGGCATCCTTGGTTGGCGGCTCGCCAGGACGCATCATGCGGTAGATCTCGACCAGCGCTTCCAGCTGATTGGTGGTCGAGTCGATCTTCAGCGTGTCGGAAATGAACGGGCCACAGTCGATATCGTTGGTGTACAGCGTTTCGAAACGCACCACTTGGGCCTTGACGATCTTCGCCATGACATCGACGGTCAGCTCGGTATTGCACTCGGCGATGATCTCGCCGGTGGCCGGATGCACAACTGCCTTGGCTACCGTACGGCCCAGCACATAGTCCATCGGCATCTCAAGTTCCTTGATGCCGGACTTGTCGAGCTGATTGATGTGACGCGCAGTAATGCGACGACCCTGCTCGACGATGACCTTACCGCTTTCATCCTTGATATCGAAGGAAGCGATCTCGCCGCGCAGACGCTGCGGGACCAGTTCGAGCGCAAGGGTCTCGCCCTTCACATGGAAGACGTTGGTGTCATAGAACGCATCGAGGATTTCCTCGGTGCTGTAGTTCAATGCACGCAGCAGTACGGAGGCCGGCAGCTTGCGGCGACGGTCGATACGCACGAACACGGCGTCCTTCGGATCGAACTCGAAGTCCAACCAGGAACCGCGGTAGGGAATGATCCGCGCGGAGTACAGCAGCTTACCGGAGCTGTGGGTCTTGCCACGGTCGTGATCGAAGAACACACCCGGCGAACGGTGCAGCTGGGAAACGATAACGCGCTCGGTACCGTTGATGATGAAGGTACCGTTCTCGGTCATCAGGGGAATTTCCCCCATGTAGACTTCCTGCTCCTTGATGTCCTTGATGGCCTTGTTCGACGACTCCTTGTCGAAAATGATCAGGCGCACCTTGACCCGCAGCGGAACCGCGAAGGTCACACCGCGCAACACGCATTCCTTGACGTCGAAAGCCGGCTCGCCGAGACGGTAGCCGACATACTCCAGCGCTGCATTGCCGGAGTAGCTGATAATCGGGAAAACGGATTTGAAGGCTGCATGCAAGCCAATGTCGCGGAACTGATCTTTGGTCGCTCCCGCCTGCAGGAATTCGCGATACGAATCCAGCTGGATGGCCAAAAGATACGGCACGTCCATCACGTGCGGTAACTTGCTAAAGTCCTTGCGGATACGTTTTTTCTCAGTGTATGAGTAAGCCATCAGCGTTCCCCAGCTTGGTCACCTGCTTGTGGCCTCTCCCGACGGGAGCTGCCAGAAAATCTTGCGAACCCTTGATTCGCTCCACCCGGCGGGGTGGCTCTTCCCGCGAAAGACAGCTCATCGCCAGTCTTTCAGAACGGAAAAAGGCCGGTGGCAAGAGCCACCAGCCGTCAGCCTTGCGCGGAGCGCTTCGGCTGTAGACGCAAGGTCGTCGCTTACTTAAGCTCGACTTTGGCGCCAGCTTCTTCCAGAGCCTTCTTGGCAGCTTCGGCTTCCTCTTTGGAAACGCCTTCCTTGACCACGCCCGGGGCGCCGTCAACGACAGCCTTGGCTTCTTTCAGGCCCAGGCCGGTCAGCTCGCGAACAGCCTTGATAACGTTCACTTTCTTGTCGCCAGCTTCGGCCAGAACGATGGTGAACTCGGTCTGCTCTTCGACAGCGGCAGCCGCCGGGCCAGCAGCAGCGACGGTAGCGGCGGCAGCGGTAACACCGAACTTCTCTTCCATTGCCTTGATCAGTTCAACAACCTGCATCACGGACATTTCGGAAACGGCGTTGATGATGTCTTCGTTGGTCAGAGCCATGACTCTAATTCCTGTATTGAGGTGACGGCCTGCGGCCATCTAATTCATTAAGAAGTCGAAAGCGCAGCTTGCCTTAGGCAGCAGCGGCTTCCTTCTGGTCGCGAATGGCCGCCAAAGTACGAGCCAGCTTGCTGGTAGCGCCTTGAATCACGCTCATCAGCTGCGAAATGGCTTCGTCGTAGGTCGGCAGGGTTGCCAGTACATCGATCTGATTGGCTGCGAGGAACTGACCCTCGAACGCAGCGGCCTTGATCTCGAACTTGTCCTGACCCTTGGCAAACTCCTTGAAGATACGAGCGGCAGCGCCCGGATGTTCGTTGGAGAATGCAATCAGGGTCGGGCCTTTGAACACGTCGTTGAGCACGTCAAACTGAGTGCCTTCAACGGCGCGCTTGAGCAGGGTATTACGTACGACACGCACGTAAACGCCAGCTTCGCGGGCCTCTTTACGGAGTCCGGTCATGGCCCCCACGGTCACGCCACGGGCATCAGCCACGACAGCGGACAGGGCAGCATTGGCAGCCTCGTTGACTTCAGCGACGATGGCCTTCTTGTCTTCGAGTTTGATTGCCACGGGTTTACTCCTGGATGTTACCGGTTCATCCGGTCGAAACCGGACGGGTTTTGGTGTCTGATTCGGTACGAATCGGGAGCACCTCTGCGTAGGCTGAAGGATCACTCCTTCGGTTTAAGGCTTACGCCGCCTACGGTCTTGGATAGCCCCCGCCAGGCAGGGACCCCAATCTTGCCGACCCTGCCGCAGCGGGGTCGTATTGCCTCACGCCTCGAGGGAAGCCTGATCGATGACCAGGCCCGGACCCATGGTGGTGCTCAGGGTCACGCGCTTGACGTAGATACCTTTGGAAGTAGAGGGCTTCAGACGCTTCAGGTCGGAGAGCAACGCCTCGACGTTCTGCTTCAGCTGGCCAGCTTCAAACCCAACCTTGCCAACGGAGGTATGGATGATGCCGTTCTTGTCGGTACGGAAGCGCACCTGACCAGCCTTGGCATTTTTGACCGCAGTGGCGACATCAGCAGTAACGGTGCCGACTTTCGGGTTCGGCATCAGGCCACGCGGACCGAGCACCTGACCCAACTGACCAACGACACGCATGGCATCGGGCGAAGCGATGACGACGTCATAGTTCAGATCGCCGCCTTTCATTTCGGCAGCAAGCTCGTCCATACCGACGCGATCAGCCCCGGCGGCCAGAGCAGCTTCAGCGCCGGGACCCTGGGTGAATACGGCCACGCGAACAGTCTTGCCGGTGCCGTTCGGCAGGACGGTAGCACCGCGTACGACCTGATCGGATTTGCGCGGATCAACGCCAAGGTTGATGGCAATATCGAAGGATTCGGTGAATTTCACCGCGGACAGCTCGGACAACAGCTTGGCAGCATCTTCAAAAGCGTACTGCTTGCCGGCCTCGACCTTCTCGGCGATGGCCTTCTGGCGCTTGGTCAACTTAGCCATTACACACCCTCCACGTTCAGGCCCATGCTGCGGGCAGAGCCAGCGATGGTACGCACAGCGGCTTCAAGATCAGCAGCGGTCAGATCGGCGTTCTTGGTTTTCGCGATCTCTTCCAGCTGTGCACGAGTCACGGTACCGACTTTCTGGGTGTTGGGACGCGCAGAACCGCTGGCCACGCCGGCGGCCTTCTTCAGCAGGACAGCAGCCGGAGTACTCTTGGTTTCGAACGTAAAGCTGCGATCACTGTATACAGTAATGATCACCGGAGTCGGCAGACCAGGCTCTTGGCCCTGGGTACGGGCGTTGAACGCCTTGCAGAACTCCATAATGTTCACGCCATGCTGACCCAGCGCAGGGCCTACCGGCGGCGACGGATTGGCCTGACCGGCCTTTACCTGAAGCTTGATATAAGCTTGAATTTTCTTAGCCATAAATACTCCGTTACGGGTGATAGCGCCTTGCGGCTCCCCCATGCGACTTGTTTATCCCAGTGACGACAAAACCCCGCAGCCAACAGCTGCGGGGTATGGGATTCTTTCAGCTAGACCTTCTCGACCTGACTGAACTCCAGCTCTACGGGAGTAGAGCGACCGAAAATGAGCACAGCAACCTGAATGCGGCTCTTTTCGTAATTAACCTCTTCCACTACGCCATTAAAGTCAGCGAAAGGACCATCCGCAACACGCACGACCTCGCCCGGCTCAAACAGCGTTTTCGGCTTCGGCTTGTCACCACTATCGGCGACCCGA
Organism: Pseudomonas sp. FIP_A4; assembly: GCF_036701605.1. NCBI lineage: Bacteria > Pseudomonadati > Pseudomonadota > Gammaproteobacteria > Pseudomonadales > Pseudomonadaceae > Pseudomonas > Pseudomonas sp. FIP_A4. The sequence goes on from NZ_JAYDXP010000118.1 coordinate 14,576, forward strand.
CGCAGAATAGCCTCAGCCTCCTTGTCGGTGATGGGTGCAGGCTTATCAGCCGTACCACCGATGAAGCCCATGACGCGAGGAGTATCCTTGACCAAGTGCCATGTACCCTCATTCATTTCCATCTGAACCAGCACATAACCCGGGAAGAATTTGCGCTCACTCTTACGCTTCTGGCCGTTTCGCATTTCGACCACTTCCTCGGTCGGAACCAGGATCTCGCCAAAGTCCTCTTCCATGCCAGCAAGCTTCACACGCTCAATCAGGGAGCGCATCACATGCTTCTCGTAACCCGAGTAAGCATGCACAACATACCAACGCTTAGCCACGAGAAATCCTTTAACCTACGATCATGGAAACCAGCCAGCCGAGCAAGGAATCCAAACCCCACAACAGCAACGCCATAACCAGAACCACCGCAACCACGATCAAGGTGGTCTGGGTAGTTTCCTGGCGAGTCGGCCAAACAACTTTCCGAATTTCGACACGAGCCTCCTTCAGCAAAACGAAGAAGGCCTGCCCCTTGACTGTCTGCAAAGCGACCAAGCCTGCAACCGCAGCAACGACCAGCAATGCCAACACCCGGTAAAGAATCGGCTCAGCGGAGTAATATTGATTACCAACGACGGCAACGACCACCAAAGCAGCCACAACAAGCCACTTCACCAGATCGAAGCGCGTGTCTTTGGCTTCAGCTTTGATATTCATCTGCTAGAACCCTGCAAAAGATTGCCAAATCCGACGTCGAATTTGGCAGGCCAGGAGGGAATCGAACCCCCAACCTGCGGTTTTGGAGACCGCCGCTCTGCCAATTGAGCTACTGGCCTAGAAAGAGTCAGGCCGACTATTATGCCGACCTGCTACAGACAGATCAATCGTTATTCGACGATCTTGGCAACCACGCCGGCGCCAACGGTACGACCACCTTCGCGAATCGCGAAGCGCAGGCCGTCTTCCATGGCGATCGGCTTGATCAGGGTAACAACCATCTTCACGTTGTCGCCCGGCATCACCATCTCAACACCTTCCGGCAGCTCGCACGAACCGGTCACGTCGGTGGTACGGAAGTAGAACTGCGGACGGTAGCCCTTGAAGAACGGAGTATGACGACCACCTTCTTCCTTGGACAGCACGTACACTTCGGCTTCGAACTTGGTGTGCGGC
>NZ_JAYDXP010000020.1:0-493 GCF_036701605.1 Pseudomonas sp. FIP_A4
CCGGGCAGACTTCCACGCAATCGGTGTATTTGCACTTGATGCAGTTGTCGGTGACGACGAAGGTCATTTCTAGCTATCTCCTCAGGCGGGTCAGGCAGCGTTGGCAGACGCTCCTGTGTGGCAGCAGACAGGGTGGCACCCGCGCACGTTGTCGCTCAGCGCCACGGTCGATTTCTGATGCAGGCACGCACCCTGCGGGGCTGGGGCGGGGTCCACAAGTGGTCCAGCCACGTCTGCACGCAGTTAATCAAGCTGCTGTGCCAGACCGGGCTGCCGCATATCTTCCCCCCCGTGATCGATCAGCGGCCCGGCGCCGCGAGCGCGGCCCCGCCGATGCCGACGGGCACGCCGCACATCACGCTCGACCGGGTCGCCGCCGAAGCGGTCGGGGCCTATCCGGGCCTGGTGCCGCTGTACTTCTTCGCCGTCGTGCTCGAGCAACAGCACCTCGGCCAGGTGCGCATCGGCAACCAGCAGGTTGACCGGATGCCCG
>NZ_JAYDXP010000042.1:0-280 GCF_036701605.1 Pseudomonas sp. FIP_A4
GAGCCGGGTCAGCGTGTAGGTCAGGCGGGAGACCGTGGGCTTGGGCAGCCCGGTAATGCGCGCGATGTCCTGGTTGCCCAGCACCACCGAGCCGTGGGTGAATGCGCGCAACACCTCCAGCCCACGCGAGAGGGCCTCGAACGAGGCGGAACTGGCGCAGATGCAGTCCGGCAGCGTGCTGCTGGGCATGCTCAACCCGTTCGACAATGACTGCATCGCGCGCATGGCCGCGCGCGGCATCACCGCCTTCGCGCTGGAAGCCGCGCCGCGCACTTCGCGC
>NZ_JAYDXP010000019.1:0-606 GCF_036701605.1 Pseudomonas sp. FIP_A4
TCCTGGCTGCCGGCGTACTGCGGTTCGTCGGCGCGTGCCAGCAGCTGGTTGATGCGCGTCAGCGCTCCTCCGGCGGCGTAGTAGGCGATCGTTCTCGGCATCCCGGTGACCGAGGATGAAACCGACGACCTGTGGAATATCGACGCCAAGGTCGAGTTCCAGGGCCTGCTCGCCCGACCAGAGCAATCCTGAGAACAGCTCGGGATGCGCGGCCACCTGCAGGCGATCGCCACGCCCACGCTTGACGCTATCGATGAACTGTCGGTGCGTAGTCGCCAGACCACTGGTTGATGATCAGCCAACCGCCGGGGGCGAGCTTCTGCTGGCACTGGCGCAGAAAATTCCACGCCAGGTCCCAAGGCCTTCCTGCCCAACGAGGACCAGGGCCGGATGATGGTGGAAGTGCACATTCCGGTTAACTCCTCCCCAGATCGCACCGGTGCGGTACATCAGCAGGTGCAGGACAATCTGAAGGAAGAGGAAGGCGAGCTGATCCAGCACGTGCTGACCGTCAACGGCTTCAACTTCGCCGGTCGTGGGCAGAACTCCGGCCTCGGTCTGGTCATGCTCAAGGGCTGGGACCAGCGCGCCGCGGAGGGTCAGGAC
>NZ_JAYDXP010000060.1:0-656 GCF_036701605.1 Pseudomonas sp. FIP_A4
CGCCTCCGACCACGGCCTGATCGACTACATGGTGATCACCAACACCAAGTTCTGGAACGGCCTGCCGGAAGACGTGCGCGGCGAGCTGGAAACGATCATGGAAGAGGTCACCGCTGAGGTGAACCGTCAGGCCGACGACCATGGAAACAGGCGGCAGGTCACGGTTCGCGCAGACCGTAGCGCCTGTCCACCCGCTCCCCCATGCAGCAGGAGTTGCCAACCACCCGCCATTCGTAGCCGTAAGGTGGGCTTCAGCCCGCCGTCAGCTCGCGCACCCGCTGCAGCACGGCATGCATGCCGTTGCTGCGCGACGGTGACAGGATGGGCCATGTCGACGAACAGGTAGGCGCCGACCTTGTCGGCAATCGCGCGGAAACGGGCGAAATCCAGCACGCGGGAATAGGCGGAGAGCGGGTCGGCATGCTGATCATATTCTGCCGCGGGATCGGCTGGAAAATTCCGGAATTACGCAAGTCATTGCCGATGATATCGGCCATGTCCTCGGGCAACACGGTGCCACCCTGTCCCAGGCCTTCCAGCTGATCCACGGCGGTCGTGATCTCAGCCTGCAGCAGCGGCCGTTGCTGGATGTGCTGGCGACGCTGGCCGCGCAGGGTTACCTGCCGCCGGCTGCGGTCGACGAGCTGCGCGAGGGA
>NZ_JAYDXP010000073.1:0-508 GCF_036701605.1 Pseudomonas sp. FIP_A4
GCTGCTGCCGCTGGCCAGCGGCAATCCGCACTGGAAGCTCAGTTTCCAGCCTGCTGCGCACGGATCACCTCCTGCGTGGCATCCGAAGGGGCACCCCCCTCGGCTTGGCGCTGCGCGCGCCACTGATCCAGCACCGCATCCGGCGCAGGGCCGTCGAGGAGCAGAACGGGAACGCCGGTGGCTTCGTAGACGCCGTTGAGCGGCACGCCGATGGCCTTTCTCGCCTTCGCTCCGGATGGCAGCGGCATTCACGGCTTGGTATATCAGGCCGGGCGGTGCAGTAGGCTTTCCAGCTCCAGATCGGGGCGTTCGCTGACCAGCTCCAGCTCGAAGCGATAGGGCTGACTGATGGCCTCGCGGCCTTGGAATTCGAGCATCGACATCGAGGTTGGAAAACGGCTCGTCAAGCAGCAGCAATTCAGGTTCCGGCGCCAGGGCGCGGGCCAGGGCGACGCGCTGCTGCTGGCCGCCGGAGAGTTCGTGCGGATAGCGCCGGCCAAGCGTGGAA
>NZ_JAYDXP010000082.1:0-432 GCF_036701605.1 Pseudomonas sp. FIP_A4
CTCGCGAAAGTAGTCGCGCATCGCCGCCAGTTTGGCATTGCTCGAGGCTCAAGGTGTCGGCGCATGGCAGGATCTAACAGCTCACCTGCGTAGAAACGAATCGAGCCGAGCCAACTGCGGCGATTACGCCAGTCAAGGAGAGTAGGTAGTCGTCGGCGCCCAGCTCCAGCCCGCGCACCCGGTCTTCCACCGCGTCGCGCGCGTTGAGGAACAGCACCGGCGTATGCGCCGAGCGCTGGCGCACCACCAGCACCAGCTGCCAGCCATCGAGCCCCCGCCGCATGACGTCGAGGATGACCAGATCGAATGCCACCACCTCGATCAGGTATTTTCCGTCGATGCCGATGCTCGCGACCTCCACGCGATAGCCGGACTCTACCAGCCCGCTCTTGAGGTAATCGGCAGTCTTGTCATCTTCTTCCAACACCAGAA
>NZ_JAYDXP010000017.1:0-685 GCF_036701605.1 Pseudomonas sp. FIP_A4
AGTCGAGGGCGTCGTCCTGCACGAAGCAGCCCTCCATCTGAGTGGGCAGCGGCGTGGCGAAGCCCAGGGCGACGGCCCAGGTCGGTTCCATCGCGACGCTGGCGGCGACGGCCGCGAGCTTCGGTGCGGCGGCCAGCAGCAGCTCGCGCAGCAACGGTTGGAAGCGCCGCTTGACCGCCATCGACTCGGGCCGAGCAGGCGCGCGTGCTGCAGCATGTCCTGCTCGCTGGCGCGGGTATGCACCATGCTGCGCAACGCGTCGTCGAACAGCACCAGTTCGTAGATGCCGGTGCGGCCGCGATAGCCGATGCCGCGGCAACCCTGGGCTGGCCAGCCACGGTGGCCAGGTCACCCTGATCGATGTAGTCGACGAGGGCATTGCCGTGTTGCAGTTCGGCGGCGGTTGCCAGGGTTGCGGGTACGCCTGGCGCCCTTCGTTGCAGGCGATGCGCACCCGCTCGATGACTTCCAGGCTAAGGCTGTCGGCGATCACAAGGGTGTTCACCGGCGTGCGTCCGGGCGTCAGTTCGTCGAGGATCGTGGTGTCGATATGGGCGTAGGCGATATTGGCCTGGGTCGGGGGGTTGGGTGTGGCGGTATTGATCAACTGGTGGGGGCAAAGCCGGCCGTCGTTGCCATTCTGCCGCAGCGCCTGCCGTTGCTGCACGCCGATGGGGTGCTGCTG
>NZ_JAYDXP010000096.1:0-61004 GCF_036701605.1 Pseudomonas sp. FIP_A4
CCGCGGCGATGGCGAACTGCAGGCTGCCGAGCAGCGCCGAGGCGCTACCGGCGTTGGCACGCTGATCGGCCATCGCGCATGCGGTGGCGTTGGGCAGCAGGCAGCCCAGGCACGCCACCGAGCAGAACAGCGGCAGCATCAGCGGCCAGAGCGCATCGGGCTGCACCGCCGCGACCGCTAGCAACACCAGTGCGCTGGCGAAATAGAACCAGACCCAACGCCGCACCCAGTACTCCGGGCCGCGCCAGCGCATCAGCCGCACATTCACCTGCGCCATCAGGATGAAGCCTGCCGCATTGCTGCCGAACAGCCAGGCGTAGTGCTCGCTCGGCACCCCGTACAGCTCGATGAAGACGAACGGCGAACCGGCGATGTAGGCGAACATGCCGCCCATGCACAGCGCGCCGGTGAGCGTGTGGCCGAGGAAGAAGCGGTCGCCGAACAGTCGCCGGTACTGGCCCAGCGCACCGCGCATCGGCGCCGGGGCGTGACCGGCCGGCAGCGTTTCCGGCAACCACAGCGCCACTGCCAGCAGGCAGCCGGCGCCGAACAGCATCAGCGCGACGAAGATCGCCGACCAGCCGTAGGCCAGCAACAGCGCGCCACCAGCCGCCGGGGCGAGGATCGGCGCCAGCCCCATCACCAGCATCAGTTGCGAAAACACCTTGGCGCTGGTCATCGGGTCACACAGGTCGCGCACCACTGCCCGCGAAATCACCATGCCGGCGCAACCGCCGAGCGCCTGGACGAAACGCGCACCGATCAGCCACTCCATCGACGGCGCGAAGGAGCACGCCAGCGACGCCAGGGTAAACAGCGTGACGCCGGCCAGCAGCGGCTTGCGCCGACCGTAGCGATCGGCCAGCGAACCGTAGACCAGCTGCCCGATCGACAAGCCGACAAAATAGGCCGCCAACGACAGCTGGACCTGCTCGACGTCGGTGGCGAAGGCCCGCGCCAATGCCGGGAAGGCTGGCAGGTACATGTCGATGGCCAGAGGACCGAAGGCGCTGAGTGCGCCCAATATCAGGAGAAACCGCAGAGGCATACTGGCTCACAGGAAAGGCGGGGGCGCGACGACGGGTCGCCTGGCGTAGGACCGCGAACGTTTACAGGAATGCCGGATGCTGTTACATACACGCTCGATTGTAAACACTCATCGGCAAGCCGTCGGAGCGTCGCTTTGCTTCGCCTTGCTCTCATCGATCGATCGCTGACGCGGCCCCAGGCCGCCCGGAACCCGAGCCATGCGCCGCACCAAAGAAGACGCGGAGAAGACCCGTATCGCCATTCTGGCCTCCGCCGAACATCTGTTTCTGGACAAGGGCGTGGCCCACACCAGCCTCGACCAGATCGCCCGTGATGCCGGCGTGACGCGCGGCGCGGTGTACTGGCACTTTCAGAACAAGGCCCACCTGTTCCACGAGATGCTCAACCAGGTGCGCCTGCCGCCCGAACAGATCACCGAACGCCTGAACAGCTGCGATGCGCGCTCGCCGCTGGACTCGCTGGTCATCCTGCGCGATCTCACCATCGAGGCGCTGTCGGCGCTCGCCCGGCACGAACAGAAGCGGCGCATCTTCACCATCCTGCTGCACCGTTGCGAATTCACCGACGAATTGCGCGACGCCGAGGAACGCCACCAGGCGTTCATCAACCAGTTCATCGAGCTGTGCGAGAAACTCTTCACCAGCGCCGCGACCTGTCTGCGCCCCGGCGTTACGCCGCGGGTGGCGGCGCTGTCGCTGCACGCGCTGGTGGTCGGCCTGTTCAGCGACTACACGCGCGACAACCAGCTGTTCGACCCGCCCACCGAGGCAGCGGCGCTGATCGATCCGCTGTTCCGCGGCCTGATCGGCGACTGGCCGGAGCAAGCCTGAGCCGCGAAACGCACCTCGAGCCGCCCCGGGCTTGACCTTCCAGCAGGGTCAAGGTTGATCCTGCTGGCAGTTATCGAGGAGTCTCGCCATGTCCACGACCACCTTCACCCTCCCCGTCAGCGGCATGACCTGCGCCAGCTGTGCCGGCCGCGTCGAGCGCGCGCTGCGCAAGGTGCCGGGCGTCACCGCGGCCGCGGTCAACCTGGCCAACGAACAGGTGCGCATCGACGCCGACGGCAGCGAACTCACGACGCTGATCCAGGCGGTGGAAACCGCCGGCTACGGCGTGCCGACCCAGGTGGTTGAACTGACCATCGAAGGCATGACCTGCGCCAGCTGCGTCGGCCGCGTCGAGCGCGCGTTGCTCAAGGTCCCCGGTGTGCGCAGCGCGGCGGTGAATCTGGCCAGTGAACGCGCGCGGGTGGAGCTGCTCGGCACACTGGAGTCGAACGCCCTGATCCAGGCGGTGGAAGGCGCCGGTTACCACGCGCAGCCGATCGAGCAGGCGCAACCGCTCGGTGCCGGCAATGCCGAACAGCGGCTGCGCCGCGAACGCTTGGCCGTGCTGATCGCCCTGCTGCTGGCCGCGCCGCTGGTCATTCCGATGTTCGGCGACCTGTTCGGACTGCACTGGATGCTGCCGGCGTGGATGCAGTTTCTGCTCGCCACGCCAGTGCAGTTCGTTCTCGGTGCGCGTTTCTATGTCGCCGGCTGGAAGGCGCTACGCGCCGGCGCCGGCAACATGGACCTGCTGGTCGCCCTCGGTACCAGCGCCGGCTACGGCCTGAGCCTGTACCAGTGGTGGGCGACGCCGGTCGGGCAGATGCCGCACCTGTACTTCGAGGCCTCGGCGGTGGTGATCGCCCTGGTGCTGCTCGGCAAGTACCTGGAAAGCCGCGCCAAGCGCCAGACCAGCGCGGCGATCCGCGCGCTGGAGGCGCTGCGCCCGGAACGCGCCACGCGCGTCGTCGACGGCCACGAGGAGGATGTCGCCATCGCTGCGCTGCGCCTGGGCGATCGGGTGCTGGTCAAGCCGGGCGAGCGTTTCCCGGTGGATGGTGAGGTGCTCGAAGGCGAAAGCCAGGCCGACGAGGCGCTGATCAGCGGCGAGAGCCTGCCGGTCGACAAGCGTCCCGGCGACCGCATCACCGGCGGCGCGATCAATGGCGAAGGCCGCCTGCTGGTGCGCACCACCGCGCTCGGCGGCGAGACCGTGCTGGCGCGGATCATTCGCCTGGTGGAGGACGCCCAGGCAGCCAAGGCGCCGATCCAGAAGCTGGTGGACAAGGTCAGCCAGGTGTTCGTCCCGGCAGTGCTGGTGATCGCCGTATTCACCCTGCTCGGCTGGCTGCTCGCCGGCGCAGCGCTGGAAACCGCGCTGATCAATGCCGTCGCCGTGCTGGTCATCGCCTGCCCCTGCGCCCTCGGCCTGGCGACCCCCGCGGCGATCATGGCCGGCACCGGGGTGGCGGCGCGTCACGGCATCCTGATCAAGGACGCCGAGGCGCTGGAAGTCGCCCATGCGGTCACGGCGGTGGCCTTCGACAAGACGGGCACGCTCACCTCGGGCAAGCCGCAGATCATCCACCTGCATGCCGTGGACGGCGACGAAGCGCGAATACTGCGCCTGGCCGGCGCCCTGCAGCGAGGCAGCGAACACCCGCTGGCGCGCGCCGTGCTGGAACGCTGCGAAGCCGACGGCATCGCCGTGCCGGATGTGCAGAAGAGCCAGGCCCTGAGCGGTCGTGGCATCGCCGGATCGCTGGACGGCCAGCAGCTGGCGCTGGGCAACCGGCGCATGCTCGAGGAGTACGGCCTGCAGCCGGGTGAGCTGCTGGACACCGCCCAGCGCTGGGAAGCCGAGGGCCGCACCCTCTCCTGGCTGGTGGAGCATACGCCCGAGCCGCGCATCCTCGGCCTGTTCGCTTTCGGTGACAGCCTCAAGGACGGTGCCGCCGCGGCGATTGCCGGGCTCGCGGCACGGCATATCCGCAGCCACCTGATCACCGGCGACAACCGCGGCAGCGCGCGGGTGGTGGCCGAAGCGCTGCACATCGATGACGTGCATGCCGAGGTGCTGCCGGCGGACAAGGCCGCTACCGTGGCGGAGCTGAAGAAAGGCGGCGCCGTGGTGGCGATGGTCGGCGACGGCATCAACGATGCCCCGGCCCTGGCCGCGGCGGACGTCGGCATCGCCATGGGTGGCGGTACCGATGTGGCCATGCACGCCGCCGGCATCACCCTGATGCGCGGCGATCCGCGGCTGGTGCCGGCGGCGCTGGAAATCAGCCGACGCACCTACCGCAAGATCCAGCAGAATCTGTTCTGGGCCTTCATCTACAACCTGGTGGGCATTCCGCTGGCGGCGCTGGGCTTTCTCAGCCCGGTGGTGGCCGGCGCGGCGATGGCGCTGTCGAGCGTCAGCGTGGTGAGCAACGCGCTGCTGCTCAAGCGCTGGAAACCCTGAAACGACGAGCACACGGAGGCAGCATGAATATCGGTCAAGCAGCCGCGCGCAGCGGCCTGTCGGCGAAGATGATCCGCTACTACGAATCCATCGGCCTGATCACTCCGGCCGGGCGCGGCGCCAACGGCTACCGTCGCTACGGCAGCGACGACCTGCACCGCCTGGGCTTCATCAAGCGCGCCCGCGACCTGGGCTTCTCGCTCGAGGAAGTCGGCCGGCTGCTCACGCTCTGGCAGGATCGCCAGCGCGCCAGTGCCGACGTCAAGGCGCTGGCCGCCGGGCATATCGTCGAACTGAACCGCAAGATCGCCGAACTGGTCGGCCTGCGCGACACGTTGCAGGAGCTGGTCGACCACTGCGCCGGCGACGACCGTCCGGACTGCCCGATCCTGCGCGGCATCGAGACGGGCTGTTGTACAGCCAGTACCGGCGCGGAACCGGCGCCACCTGCCGAGCGCTGATCCGAAGCCGCCGGCCAGCCCGCGGCCACACGGGCACCGGCTATTTCTTGCCTTACATTCAAGTTTGCATGTCGACCGCCGACAGCGGGAGCGAAGACACCGGCGGGCCGCTCACAAGGCCGCTCGTTCGGAACGAACTCCTCATCATGGTTGAACTGTCATGCACAACTGGTTTGCAAACATGGGCGTCAGCAGGAAGCTCGCGCTGGGCTTCGGCGCCGTACTCACCCTCACCCTCATCCTCGCGTGGAGCGGCTGGGGCAGCCTGGGCGGCGTCATCCAGCGCAGCGGCTGGATGACCGACATCTCGCTGCTCAACAAGACGCTGACCGACCTGCGCATCGCCCGTCTGCAATTCATGCTGGCCAACGGCGACAGCGAATCGACCGCGCGGCTGGACAACAACCTCGCCGTGTACATCGCCCAGCAGACCGAACTGCTCAATAGCTTCAAGCATCCCGCCGACGCCGCACTGCTCAAGGAGCAGGCCGGTTATAACGCGCAGTACCAGAATTCGCTGAACGACATGCGCCGCGCCTACGCGCAGGCGAACGACGCACGAGCCTCGATCGAAGCCGCCGCCAACCACCTGCACGAGCTGACCGCCGGCATCACCGAAGGCGTGCTGCAGCTGCCGGAGGATGACGCGCAACGCTTCGCCCAGCTGCTCGCCATCACCCGCATCAAAGAAGACGTACAGCGCGCGCAGTACCTGCTGCGCGTCTACATGGCGGCACCCGGCAACGCCGCCGCCCAAGCGGTCTACACGCAGCTCGACGCGGCGCAGGCCAGCATTGCCGAGCAGAGCCTGGCGCTCGATGCGCACCGCCAGGCGATCCAGGGCGTCGCAGCGGCACTCGACCAATACCGCACCACCATCGAGTCGCTGGAAGCGGCCATCCAGGCCATCGCCAAGTCGCGCCAGGAGATGACCGACCAGCAGAAGGAAATCGTGCGCATCAGCGACACGCTCTACCAGTACCAGCTCGATCAGCTCGACAGCGAAAGCGCCGCGGCGCGCAGCCAGCTACTGGTCAGCACCCTGCTCGCGCTGCTGCTCGGCGTGCTCGCGGCGTGGTTGATCACCCGGCAGATCATCCTGCCGCTGCGCGCCACCCTGGCCGACGTCGAGCGCATCGCCTCCGGCGACCTCAGCGCCACCGCGCCGGTTCAGCGGCGCGACGAACTCGGCGTGCTGCAGCGCGGCATCCAGCAGATGGGCGCGACCCTGCGCGAGCTGATCGGCGGCATTCGCGATGGCGTCAGCCAGATCAGCGCCGCCGCCGAAGAGCTGTCCGCCGTCACCCAGCAGACCAGCGCCGGGGTGAACAGCCAGAAGGAAGAAACCGATCAGGTCGCCACCGCCATGCACGAGATGTCGGCCACCGTGCAGGAAGTCGCACGCAACGCCGAACAGGCGGCCCAAGCCGCCACCGACGCGGACAGCGAAGCCCGCGAGGGCGATCGCGTGGTGACCGAGGTGGTCTCGCAAATCGAGCGCATGGCCGAGGCGGTGGAGCGTTCGACCCAGGCAATGACCGCACTGCAGCAAGAGAGCGACAAGATCGGCAGCGTGATGACGGTGATCCGCGCGGTTGCCGAGCAGACCAACCTGCTGGCACTCAACGCTGCCATCGAGGCGGCACGCGCCGGCGAGGCCGGGCGTGGCTTCGCCGTGGTCGCCGACGAGGTGCGCGGGCTGGCGCAACGCACGCAGAAATCCACCGAGGAAATCGAAGGGCTGGTGGCCGCGCTGCAGAACGGCACGCAAGAGGTCGCGACGATCCTGCACACCAGCCGCGACCTCACCGACAGCGGCGTCGAGCTGGCGCGCCGTGCCGGTGCTTCGCTGGGCAGCATCACCCGCACGGTGTCGAACATTCAGGCGATGAACCAGCAGATCGCCGCGGCCGCCGAGGAGCAGAGCGCGGTGGCCGAGGAAATCAGCCGCAGCGTGGTGAATGTGCGCGATGTGTCGGAACAGACCGCCGCCGCCAGCCAGGAAACCGCCGCCTCGAGTACCGAGCTGGCACGACTGGGCGGGCAGTTGCAGACGATGGTGAGCCGCTTCCGGCTCTGAGGACTACGGGGAGGCCGCGAGCAGCGCCGGGCGCCGTCTCGCGGTGAACGCAGCTCAGCTGGCCTGCGATTGCAGGTAGTTCTGCAGACCGATACGGTCGATCAGGCCGAGCTGCTGCTCGAGCCAGTAGGCGTGGTCTTCCTCGGTGTCCTGCAGCTGCGCGGCCAGGATGTCGCGGGTCGCGTAGTCGCCGTGCTGCTCGGCCAGGGCGATGCCCTTGGCCAGCGCGGCGCGGACCTTGTACTCCAGCGCCAGATCGCTGCGCAGCATGTCCGGCACCGTGTGGCCGGGATTGATCGCTTCGGGCGTCATGTCCGGGGTGCCTTCGAGGAACAGGATGCGTTTGAGCAGTGCATCGGCGTGCTCGGTTTCTTCCTGCATCTCGTGGTCGATGCGCTCGTAAAGCCGGCTGAAGCCCCAATCGGCATACATGCGCGAATGCAGGAAGTACTGATCGCGTGCCGCCAGCTCGCCGCGCAGCAGCTCCTTCAGATATTCGACTACCGGTGCCTGGCCTTTCATGGGTTCTCTCCGACGGGATATGCATCACGCGCGCAAGCATCGACGCAGAACCGGCAGCGGTCAAGTTCACCGGTGCCGCGCTGCCAGCGCCACGACGAGTCGTTACAATGCCCGCCCTCATTTTTCGCCAGGCTTGCGCCATGACCCGTTCCGCCCGCCCGTCCCGTGTCGCCATCATCGGCGGCGGCCCCGCCGGCCTGATGGCGGCCGAGGTGCTGAGCCAGGCCGGCGTCTCGGTCGAGCTGTACGACGCCATGCCGTCGGTGGGCCGCAAGTTCCTGCTGGCCGGCGTCGGTGGCATGAACATCACCCATGCCGAGGACTTCGCCACGTTCGTCGGCCGCTATCGCGAACGCGCCGATGCGCTGCGTCCGCTGCTGGAGGCCTTCGGCCCGGATGCGTTGCGCCAATGGATTCACGGCCTGGGTATCGATACCTTCGTCGGCAGTTCCGGCCGCGTGTTTCCCACCGACATGAAGGCCGCGCCGCTGCTGCGCGCCTGGCTCAGGCGTCTGCGCGACAGCGGTGTGCACATCCATACGCGGCATCGCTGGCTGGGCTGGAACGAAAGCGGCCAGCTGCGCATCGCCGGCCCGGATGGCGAGCGCCTGCTCGACGCCGACGCCACCCTGCTCGCCCTCGGCGGTGGCAGCTGGGCGCGGCTGGGCTCCGACGGCGCCTGGGTGCCGCTGTTGCAGGCGCGCGGAGTCACCGTTGCGCCGCTGCGCCCGGCCAATTGCGGTTTCGAGGTGCAAGCCTGGAGCGAGCACCTGCAGCAGAAATTCGCCGGCGCGCCGCTGAAGACCGTCAGCCTCGCGCTGCCTAGCGAAGCCCCGCGCAAAGGCGAGTTCGTGCTCACCGCCAGCGGCATTGAGGGCAGCCTGGTCTACGCACTCTCGGCGCCGATCCGCGCGGCGATCGAGCGCGACGGCGCCGCCACCGTGCTGCTCGATCTGCTGCCCGATCGCAGCCAGGCGCAGATCGCCAATGCACTGGCCAAGCCGCGCGGCTCGCAGTCGCTGGCCAAGCACCTGCATCGCCAGCTCAAGCTCGACGGCGTCAAGGCCGCGCTGCTACGCGAGCTGACCGACGCCGCAACCTTTCAGGACCCGGCGGCGCTGGCCGCGGCCAGCAAGGCGCTGCCGCTCCGCCTGATCCGCACGCGGCCGCTGGACGAGGCGATCAGTAGCGCCGGCGGCGTGCCCTTCGAGGAGCTGGATGCGCAGCTGATGCTCAGGCGGCTGCCCGGGGTGTTCTGCGCCGGCGAGATGCTCGACTGGGAAGCCCCCACCGGCGGCTATCTGCTAACCGCCTGTTTCGCCAGCGGCCGGGCAGCCGCCGCTGGCATGCTGTGCTGGCTGCGCGACCACTAGCCACCTCGCCTGCTCGCCGTTGCGCTGCTAGCTTCAGCTGTACGGGCAAGCGCGCGAGGAGGCTGCCATGGCCGTCAACGCAATTCCGGTGGATCAACGCGTCATCGACATCGACTCCCGACGCTTCGCCTCGATCGAGAAGGCGCTGGTCGAGCTGCTCACCAACAGCGACGACAGTTATGCCCGGCTGGAGGCGGCCGGCGTCGAGGTGTCCGGGCAGTTGCTCATCCAGTACGAACGCCACCGCCGCGGCGCGCTGCTGACGGTCACCGATCAGGCACAGGGCATGCCCTTCGCCACCGCCTACTTCATTCTCAGCTACGGCGGCGCGCACAGCCCGCTAGCCCAGGGCATCGGCGGCGGTCGCGGCTACTTCGGCCGCGGCCTCAAGCAGGCGATCTTCGGCCTCGGTTACGGTTGGCTGGAAACCATCCATGAAGGGCGGCTGTCGCGCATCGAGCTGTTCCGCGCCGAGAATGGCGGCTACCTCTACGACGACGGCGGCCAGGACCGTCCCGTGACCGAGCGCGACCGTGCACGCCTCGGCATCGCCGGCAACGGCACCCGCGTGGCGATCGTCATCGAAAGCAGCCAGGTGAGCATTTCCCAGTACGGCGCGCTGGTCGATTCGCTGGCCAACAACATCTACCTGCGCGATGTGTTGGAGCGTCGACATGTCGAGCTCGCGCATCTGCGCGATGGCGTGGAGATCGAGCGCAGCGGGCGGATCCGTTTCGAGGAGCCGCCGTCGCTGCTGCTGCTCGGCCCCGACCAGCCGGGCGAGTTCCACTGCGACGGGCAGACCTTTTCCTTCAGCGTGACGCTTAAGCGTGCGCTGGACGCACAGCTGGTGCCGCGCGGCGACGAGCGCACCAGCGGCCTGCTGGTGCTGTCGGGCACCGCGGTGCTGGATTGCCAGCTGTTCGACTACGAGAACCAGGTCGGCACCGAATACCTGTTCGGCACGCTGCGCTGTCCGGCGTTGATCGAGCAGCTCGGCCAGGGCGTGGCGGTGATTAGCGACGAACGCGCCGGCCTGAATCCGAAGACACCGCTGGTGGCCGCCTTCGCGCGGGCGGTCAGCCAGTTGATCGCGCCCTTCGTGATGGCCGAGCAGGAAAAGCTCCGCCATCTGGAACGCGCCACCACCTCCGGGCGCACCGCACACATGATCGACCACCTGCTGCAACGCATGAACCAGGCGGCGATCCACGATTTCGGCATCGTCCCGCCGGCAATTGCCGCGGTGAGCGCGTCGGCCGGCGCTGGCGAGCCTGTCGCGGCGCTGCGCTTCAGCACGCCGTTCTATTACCGTTCGCCGGAGCACCCGTTCCACGTCCGCCTGCTGTTCGATCGGCAGCAATTGCCCGACGACACCATCCTGCAGGTCGAGGCCTCGCTCAGCGAAGGCCTGCGTATCGATCCGCCACCGGCCGCGGTCGAACTGCGGAGCCTGGGCGAAGCGCCGTATCTGCAATGGACGGTCAGCGGCCAGTCCAGCGCCGAGCGTGGCGAGATCGTCGTGCGTGCCGGCAGCTATCTGGCCTGGTGCGAGATCGTCATCGCCGAACACGCAGCGGCGCATATCCATCACCACAAAACGCCACACCCGCCGATCGGGAAACACCGCCCCGCCCGCGATCACGGCGAAGCCATGTTCACCGGCTACGAGTTCCGCTACCTGGGCGAAAACATGGACCGCGCCGTGTACGGCGCGGCGGAGCGCAAGATCCTGATCAACACCGCCGCGCCCACCGTGCAGCTGTACGTCGACGGCCACGGCAACTTCCGCGACTCTGCCCGCCTGCTGCTGGCCGAACTGTTCATGGACGTGATCGCCGAGGAGCTGGCGCGCTGGAAGCTCGGCAAGTCGGGACAGGCCGGCGATGTCGCGGCATTCCATGCGGCCAAGGGCGAGATCATCCGTCGCTACGGCAGCGACATCCACCTGTCGTTCATGCGCGGCTGAGGCGCGGTGGCGGCCCGAAGGCCGCCGTTCGGTGCCTACATCTTCATCACGATGCGGCCTTCGATACGACCGGCGCGCATGTCGTCGAGGATCCGGTTGATGTTGTCGAGGCTGTCGGTATGGATAGTCGCCTTGACCAGCCCTTCGCCGGCGAAATCCAGCGCCTCCTGCAGGTCGGCGCGGGTGCCGACGATGGAGCCGGTGATGCTGATCGCCTTGAGCACCACGTCGAAGATCGGCGTCGGAAAATCCCCCGGCGGCAGGCCGACCAGCGCCACGGTGCCGCGCCGGCGCGCCATGCCGATGGCCTGGCCGAAGGCGCTGTTGGACACCGCCGTGACCAGCACGCCATGGGCGCCGCCGATGTCGCGCTGCACCACTTCCACCGGATTTTCCGTGCGTGCATTGATGGTCAGGTTGGCCCCCAGGCGCTTGGCCAGTTCCAGCTTGGCATCGTCGACATCCACCGCCACCACGTGCAGCCCCATCGCCTTGGCGTACTGCACCGCGACATGGCCGAGGCCGCCGATACCGGAGATCGCCACCCACTGCCCGGGCCGCGCGCCGGTCACCTTCAAGCCCTTGTAGACGGTAACGCCAGCGCAGAGGATCGGCGCGATCTCGTCGAACTCGACGTTCTTCGGCAGGATGCCCACGTAGTTCGGGTCCGCCAGCACGTATTCGGCATAGCCGCCGTTGACCGAGTAACCGGTGTTCTGCTGACTTTCGCAGAGGGTTTCCCAGCCGGTCAGGCAGTGCTCGCAGCAACCGCAGGCGGTGTACAGCCAGGGCACGCCGACCCGGTCGCCTTCCTTCACCCGCGTCACGCCGGCACCGACTGCAGCCACATGGCCGACGCCTTCATGGCCTGGAATGAACGGCAGCGCCGGCTTCACCGGCCAGTCGCCTTCGGCCGCATGCAGGTCGGTGTGACACACACCGGAGGCGGCGATCTTTACCAGAATCTGGCCGGGGCCGGGCAGCGGCACCTTGACTTCCTCGAGGCGCAGCGGCTCGCCGAAGGCATGTACCACCGCGGCTTTCATGGTCTGGGTCATCGGTTGACTCCTTGAGATAGGACGTACGGGCCTGCGTCGGCAGGCCGGACCAAGCCTAGACCTCAATCGCCTACCGCGTGATGACGCAAACCGTCGCAGGCACGCTCAACAAATCACCCTTGCACGGCCCGCGCGCGACCCGTGCCGTGGACAAGGCTGCGCCGTTTCCGCGCGCCAGGCCGATCAGCGCTTCTTCGCCGGCTTGCCGCCGCCCAGACTCGGCACCTTGCGGATGGGTTTGGCGTTGGGCTTTTCGTTCTCGTCGAACCAGTTGCCGAGGTGGATCTTGCCCTTGCCGGCGGCGTCCTTGGGCTTCTTCGGTTTCTTCGGCTTCTTGATGATCTGCCCGCCGAGGGTGGTGGTCGGCACGCGATGGTCCGGCACGAAGCCCAGCTCGTCGTGGCGCGGCAGCACCTGGTTGATCAGCGTTTCGATGGCCGCCAGCTGATCGACTTCATCGGCGCTGACCAGCGAGATCGCCTCGCCCGAGGCGCCGGCGCGGCCGGTGCGGCCGATGCGGTGCACGTAGTCCTCGGCGACGGTCGGCAGGTCGAAGTTGACCACCTGCGGCAGGTCATGGATGTCCAGCCCACGGGCGGCGACGTCGGTGGCGACGAGAATCTGCACCTCGCCGGCCTTGAAGCGCTCCAGCGCGCGCAGACGCGACGCCTGCGGCTTGTCGCCGTGGATCGCATCGCTGGAAATGCCCTGCGCCTGCAGCTCGTCCACCAGCTGATCGACGCCCTTGCGCGTCTTCACGAATACCAGCACCTGGCCCCAGCGCTTGTCCGCGAGCAGATGCAGGAACAGCTCGCTCTTGCGCTTCTTGTCCACCGGCACCAGCCACTGCTTGACCGTCTTCGCCGCCGCGTTGCGCGGGCTGACCTCGATCGACAGCGGATCGCGCAGCAGCTCGCGGGCCAGCTGGCGGATCGCCTCGGAAAAGGTCGCGGAGAACAGCAGGGTCTGGCGCCTCTTCGGCAAGGCGCAGAACAGCTGATCCAGCTCGTCGGCGAAACCGAGGTCGAGCATGCGGTCGGCCTCGTCGAGCACCAGCGCCTGCAGCTGGGCGAAGCCCACGGCGTTCTGCCGATAGAGATCGAGCAGACGACCGGGGGTCGCCACCAGCACGTCGATGCCCTTGCGCAGCGCCATCATCTGCGGGTTGATGCTGACCCCGCCGTACACCGCGTAGGTGCGCAGCGGCAGGTTCTGCCCGTAGACACGAAAGCTCTCGTGCACCTGCTCGGCCAGCTCGCGGGTCGGCACCAGCACCAGCGCGCGTACCGAATTGCTCGCCACCTTGGCACCTTCCATGGTCAGGCGCTGCAGCAACGGCAGGGCGAAACCGGCGGTCTTGCCGGTACCCGTCTGCGCCGCCGCCATCAGGTCGCGGCCCTTGAGCACGGCGGGAATGGCTTCGGCCTGCACCGGCGTCGGCTTGCGGTAGTCGAGGGTTTCCAGGGTTCGCAGCAGCGGATCGATCAGGCCCAGGGAGGCGAAGGTCATGGCAGGCTCGCAGCGCCGATTCGGCGGGTGAAAAAGCGCGGATTCTAACAGGCTGCGCCTTGTCTCCGTGGCGCATCTGCGGCCGCGTACCTCGTTCGATCAGCTTGTGTTTTACCCGCATGCGGCCGTATGGTTCGCGCGATTTCTTATCCGCCCAGGTGTGCACGACCGCAAGGTCCGCATTAAACGGGAAGCCGGTGCGCTCGCGAGAGCAAGGCCGGCGCTGCCCCCGCAACGGTAATCGACCGCGATCCAGCCGGATCGCCGTCCGCTCGACAGCCACTGTGTTCCGACATGGGAAGGCGAGCGCGATGAGCGTCGAAAGCCCGGAGACCGGCCTGGTGGATTCGACGGGTGTTGCGGAGGGCAGCACCGTCAAGCGCGGCCGTCTGCCTTTCGCCCCCGCTTGTTCCTGCCCTCCTCGAAAGCTGTGATCTTTTGAGGAATTCCAAGAATGAAACTGTCCCGACTTGCCCTGGCCGTGGCGCTGCTGCCTGGCACGCAGGTGTTTGCCGACACTACCGACGCCAACAGCTACCAGCTGCCCAACATGCTGGTGACTTCCGCGCGCCAGGCCGAGCCTCGCGCCACCGCCACCGCCGCCAACACCGTGTTCACCCGCGCCGATATCCAGCGCCTGCAGGCACGCAGCGTGCCGGAACTGCTGCGCCGGGTGCCGGGCGTGACCGTCGGCAGCGCCGGCGGCCTGCCGTCGCTGTCGCTGCGCGGCACCGGCACCGCGCAGACGCTGGTGCTGCTCGATGGTCAGCGCATTTCCTCGGCCACCAGCGGCTTCGCCCGTCTCGATTACCTGGCGATCGACAATATCGAGCGCGTCGAAGTGATCCGCGGCCCGCGCTCGTCACTCTATGGTGCCGATGCGATCGGCGGCGTCATCCAGATCTTCACGCGCAGCGGCAAGCCCGGAGTGAAGCCGGAAATCCGCCTCGCGGCCGGCAGCGACCAGACCTTCCAGCGCAGCCTGAGCCTGGCGGCTGGCACCGAGCAGACCCGCGTCCATCTCGGCGCGAGCCTCGACGAGCGCGACGGCTTCGACATCAGCCGCGACAACCACGGTGCCGACAGCGACGACGACGGCCAGCGTGCGCAGGCACTGCACCTGAAGCTGGATCACCAGCTCAATGCCGACTGGCAGGCGGGCCTCAGCCTCAACGATCAACGCGGCGAGAACGAATACGACGATGCCTACGACTTCGCCCCGGGCACACCGCAGGACGAGTTTCGTGTCAGCAGCTACAGCGGTTACCTGAACGGTCAGCTGACCGACGTCTGGAACAGCCGTCTGGAACTGGGCCGCAGCTTCGACCGCAACAAGGTGGTCGGCGCCAGCAGTCCCTGGAACAACGGCTTTCTGGAAACCACACGGCATTCGGCGGCCTGGATAAACCGGCTGCAACTGAGCGAACGCCAGCAGTTGAGTCTGGGCAGCGACTGGTACGAAGACCGTCTCGACGCATCCACCGCCTATCAGGAAGACAGCCGCGACAACCTGGCCTTCTTCGCCCAGCACAGCTTCCAGGGCGACCGTTTCGGTACCGAACTCGGCCTGCGTCACGATGACAATCAACAGTTCGGCAGCCACAACAGCTGGAATGCCGCGTTCAGCCTGCCGGTGGGTGAGTCGCAGCGCTGGGTCCTCAGCTACGGCGAAGGTTTTCGCGCGCCGACCTTCACCGACCTCTATTACCCCGGAATGGGCAATGCCGGCCTGAGCCCCGAAACGTCGAAGACCTACGAGCTGCAATGGCGCGCCGACCTGGAAGGCACTCGGCTGGAGGCCTCGGTCTACCGCACCGACGTGGAAGACCTGATTGCCTGGAACAGTGCCGCCAACCGCCCGGAGAACATCAGCCAGGCGCGGATCAACGGCTTCGAGGCCAGCGTGGCTCGCGAACTGCTGGGCTGGCAGGCCAGTCTGGGCGTGAGCGTCATTGATCCGCGTGATCGCGACAGCGGTCATGCCCTGCCCCGCCGTGCCAAGCGCACGCTCAGTATCGACCTCGATCGCGAATTCGGCAGCCTGTCGGCCGGCGCCGGCTGGCACGTCGCCAGCGCACGCCAGGACAATGCGGCCAATACCCGCGAGCTGGCCGGCTACGGCGTCTTCGATCTGCGCGCGGGCTGGCAGAGCCACCCCGAGCTGCTCTGGGAGGCCAAGGTCAACAACCTGTTCGACCGCGAATATACGCTGGCAACCTACGACCGCCCCACCGGCCCAGGCTGGACCGATCCGGTGCTGAACTACGGTTATCGCGAAGCCGGACGCACCGTCCTGTTCGCCATGACCTGGACCCCTTCGCTCTAAGCGGAATGCGGGCGCGCCCTCACGGCGCCGCCCGCGCCATCGCTTCGCAGAGCTTCCCGATCGCGCCCAGCATCTGGAAGCTCGGCCGCTCCAGCCCCTTGTCCGGCACGGCGAGCAAGCGCCCGCTACGCACCGCACTGAGCTGCGGCCAGGCTTTCCAGCTCTCCAGTTCGGCACCGCTGCCGCCGAGGATCACCTCGGGATCGCGTGCCAGCACGGCTTCGACGCTCACCTGCGGCGCCGGCAGCTGAAGGTCGGCGAACACGTTCACCCCACCACATACCTCGATCGCCTCGCTGATGATCTGCGGGCCGCCGAGCGTATACAGCGGGCGATGCCAGACCTGATAGAAGACCCGCAGCGGCGGCGTGCGCGCGTATTGCTGACGCAGCTGCGCCAGGCCGTGGCGAAAGCGCTCGGCCAGCTGGACGCCTTGCTCGACGCGGTCGACGGCGCGGCCGATCAGCGCGAACTGTTCGGCCAGTTGCTCGAGCCGCGACGGCTCGACCACCAGCAGCGGGATGCCAAGCTGCTGCAACTGCTGACGCTGGCCGCGCGCAATGCTGTCGGGCCAGAGCAGCACCAGATCGGGACGCAGGCTGAGCAGCGTTTCCAGCTCCACCTGGCCGTAGCGACCGACCGATTGCACGCCAGCCAGCGCCGGCGGACGCTCGCCGCCATCGAGCACGCCGACCAGCCGATCGCCGGCATCGAGTTCGAGCATGATTTCGCTGAGCGAGGGCGCCAGGCTCACCACCCGCTGTGCCGCGCTCGCCGAAAGCGGCACCAGCAACAGCGCGACGAACCACAACAGGCGCATCAGCGCAGCTGCCGCGGAATGCGATAGAGGATGAGCAAGCTAAGGCTGCCGAGCACCAGCAGCAGGCGCGCCACCGGTTCCATGCCGAGCAGCGCGCCGACCGCCGCCAGCCAGGCCGGCAATGACGCGATCAGCAGCGCGCGACGGCGAATACGCCGCAGCTGCGCCCAGGCCGCCGACTCGGCGCTGTCACCCAGCGCCTGCTCCGTGGCGATCAGCGCATGTTTGAAGCGGGTGAAAGCCGGCAGGCTGAAGAACAGCGAAGCGAGGCCGGCGGCGAACAACACCAGCCCCCCGTTGCCCAGCTGCAGCCCGGTGCGACCAAGCAGCAGCGCCGGCAGCACCATCAGCGCAGCATGCAGCCAGCCCTCGCGGGCGAGCTGGCGGCGGACAGCAGCGCGATTCACGACTGCTCGGCTTCGCCCTGATGAATCTCGCCGAGCATGTGGCCGAGCTTGCCGGCCTTGGTCGCGAGGTATTTGCGGTTGTGCGGATTGTGCGCGATCTGCAGCGGCTTGCGCTCGGCCACGCGGATACCGAAGCCCTGCAGCGCCTTGACCTTGCGCGGGTTGTTGGTCATTAGCTTGACCTCGACGATACCCAGGTGCTCGAGCATCGGCAGGCAGATGCCGTAGTCGCGCATGTCCGGCGCGAATCCCAGACGCTCGTTGGCCTCGACGGTGTCGGCGCCGCCGTCCTGCAGTTCATAGGCGCGAATCTTGTTCAGCAGGCCAATGCCACGACCTTCCTGGCGCAAGTAGAGCAGCACGCCACGGCCCTCCTCGGCGATGGCACGCATGGCCGCCTCGAGCTGGAAGCCGCAATCGCAGCGCAGGCTGAACAGCGCGTCGCCAGTCAGACATTCGGAGTGCAGCCGCCCCAGCACCGGCTTGCCATCAGCCACGTCGCCCAGGGTCAGCGCGACATGTTCCTTGCCGGTGTCCTGGTCGAGAAATCCATGCATGGTGAACACACCGAACGGCGTCGGCAGTTTGGAAGCGGCGACGAACACGACAGACACGGGCGGAAGTCCCAGAGAGGAAAAAGGCGGATATTGTAACACTAACTGGACGGCGCAAAGGGCGAGCGTAATCGGCCAAATGTAATCCGAATCGATGCCCCGACGCCTTCCGGCCGGACTGCACAACGCTCATCCGCCGGTGACGGATCGCCCGCGCTAGATTTTCGACTCCAGCCGGAGCACACCCTGATCCTCGCGCCAGCTGACCCGGCCAAGGAAGCTCATGCCCAGCAGGGCCTCGCTGGGCGATTCGCCCTCGAGCACGACCGCTTCGACGCCCAGCACGTCGATGCTGCCGACCTTGACGCTGTTCAGGCGCACGCGCCAGGCCTTGGCCGTACCGCTGGCGGTGTTGACCAGCAGCGGCTGGCCGGCGGCCCGGTAATCGATGCCCAGCCGCCGCGCCTGGTTTTCGTTGATGGCGACCGAGGTCGCTCCGGTATCGACAAGGAACTGCACCGGCTGGCCATTGATCGATCCGGCGATCCAGTAATGTCCGCCCACGCCTTTGGCCACGCTGAGCTGAGTCTTTTCCGGTGCGGCATAGCCGGCGCCGCTGTACTCGCGACTCAGGCCGTAGCTGCGCTCGACGCCGCCGACGCGCAGCACCGCACCGCGCGAATCGGCACTCACCACTTCGACGCCGCCGGGCCCGGTCTGACCGACCCGGACCAACTTGCGCTGGCCATCGACGTTCAGCACCGCGGCGCCGGGAAACAGCCCGACCACCTGCACCATCGGCGCAGACACCGCCAGCGACGGCAACAGCAGCAGGCCTGCGAGAAGAAGTTCAAAGCGACGCATGGAAGTCCTTGAAAGGAGACGTTGGACGGGCCGGGCAATCTTCCGCCAGCCGCGCGGAGGATTCAGCGAGCCGCCGCACACTTGATCACGCCAGCAGCGCCACCAGCCCCTGCATCGCCGCCCAGGCAGCGGCGCCGGCGAGAATGTCGTCGAGCATGATGCCGATGCCGCCGTGCACATGGCGGTCGACCCAACTGATCGGCCAGGGCTTGGCGATGTCCATCACGCGGAACACCACGAAGCCGAGCAGCAGCCAGTGCCAGCCTTGCGGTGCCAGCCAGAAGGTCATCCAGATGCCGACGAACTCGTCCCAGACGATGCCCTCGTGGTCGTGCACGCCCAGCTCGCGCGCCACCTTGCCGCACAGCCAGATACCGAACAGCATGCTCAGCACCAGCAGCACGCCATAGCCCCAGCCCGGCAGCAGCTGCCACAGCGGCACGAACGGCAGCGCCACCAGCGAGCCCCAGGTGCCAGGCGCCTTTGGCATCAGACCGGAGCCGAAGCCGAACGCCAGGTTGTGCCAGGGATTGGACCAGACCAGGACTTGCGGCTTGGCCGCGAGCGGCGAGGAGTCAGTCAAGACGGCGTTCCTTTTCTGAGCGCGCTGGCGCAACGACGCTATGCATGGAAATGGTTGTAACCACGCGAGGACACGGGTAGTTCGTTGCCCGCCGCATCGACCAGCTGCACGCCCTGCCCGACCGTGACGCAGCCGATGACATGCACCGGCCATTGGGCGTCCTGCAGCGCCGCCAGCTCGGCGGGCGGCAGGGTGAAGGCCAGCACGTAGTCGTCACCACCGGCGAGCGCGCAGCGCAGCGCCTCGGCGGTACCGGCGAGGCGCTGCAGCGGCGTGGACAGCGGCACCCGCTCGCGCTCGATCCGCAGCGCGACGCTCGACGCCTTGGCGATATGCCCGCAGTCGGCGAGTAGCCCGTCGGAGATATCCAGCGCCGCCGTGGCCCGCCCGCGCAGCGCCTCGCCCAGCGCCAGCTGCGGCTGTGGCGACCAGTAGCGCGCCAGCAGATGCTCGGCGACGTCCGCATCGGCCTCGGCCTGCCCCAGCACCAGCGGCAAGGCGCCGGCGGCCTCTCCGAGCACGCCGCCGACGCAGAGCAGATCGCCGACCTGCGCGCCGGATCGAACCAGCGCCTGCCCGGCCGGCACCCGGCCGAACACGGTGACGGTCAGGCACAACGGCCCGCGGGTGGTATCGCCGCCGATCAGACGCAGGCTGCAGTCGAGCGCCATCGCATCCAGCCCGCGGGCGAATTCGGCCAGCCAGAGCGCGTCGGCGGCAGGCAGCGTCAGGGCCAGGGTGAAGCCGATGGGCGTCGCGCCCATGCCCGCAAGATCGCTGGCGGCAACTGCCAGTGCGCGCTGGCCGAGCAGGAACGGATCGCAGGAATCGGGGAAATGCACCCCGGCGACCAGGGTATCGGTGGACACGGCCAGCTGTTCGCCGGTGGGAATGTCCAGCAGGGCGCAATCGTCACCGATGCCCAGCACGACTTCGCCGCCGGCCCTGGCGCAAGCGGCGGCGGCGAAGTAGTGACGGATCAGCTCGAACTCACCCAGCAAGGCGAGCAGCCCTCAGCGCTTGTGGTTGCGCACTTCGGCGCTGCGCAGAGTAGGCGCCAGCTTGTCCAGCACGCCGTTGACGAACTTGTGCCCGTCGGTGGCGCCATAGACCTTGGCCAGCTCGATGCCTTCGTTGATGACCACGCGGTACGGCACGTCGACGCGCTGCATCAGCTCGTAGGTGGACAGGCGCAGGATCGCCAGCTCGACCGGGTCCAGCTCGTCCAGTGGACGATCGAGGTTCGGCTCGATGGCCTGATCGACTTCGGTCTTCTTGCGCGCGACGCCGTTGAGCAGTTCGTGGAAGTAGGCACCGTCGACACCGCTGAAATCGTTGTCGACGCGGAACTGCGCTTCGATTTCGTTGAGGCTCTGACCGGCCATGTGCCACTGGTACAGCGCCTGCATCGCCAGGCTCCGCGCCACCCGGCGGGTAGCGATCTTGCCCTTGGCCTTGGGCTGCGGAGCGTCCTGGCTATCGTCGTGATTCAGGCTCACTTCGCCTCCAGCTGCGACAGCAGGCTCACCATTTCCAGTGCGGAAAGTGCGGCTTCGGCGCCCTTGTTGCCGGCCTTGGTGCCGGAGCGCTCGATAGCCTGTTCGATGGAGTCGACGGTCAGCACGCCGAAGGCGACCGGTACGCCGAACTCCATGGAGACCTGAGCCAGACCCTTGGTGCATTCGCCGGCAACGTATTCGAAGTGCGGCGTGCCGCCACGAATGACCGCGCCGAGGGCGACGATGGCGTCGTATTCGCCCTGTTGGGCGACTTTCTGCGCGACCAGCGGAATCTCGAAGGCACCCGGTGCACGGATGATAGTGATGTCGTTCTCGCTGACGCCGTGGCGAACCAGCGCGTCGACCGCGCCGCTGACCAGGCTCTCGACGACGAAGCTGTTGAAGCGGCCTACGACCAGGGCGTACTTGCCCTGCGGGGCGATGAAGGTTCCTTCGATGGTCTTCAGGGGCATGGGTGCTTTCTCATCTCTTTAAAGAACGAAGGCGCCGCGGACTGCGCGGCGCCTCTGATTATTCGGCCGGGAGGTATTCTACAACTTCCAGATCGAAGCCGGATATCGCGTTGAACTTCATCGGCGCGCTCATCAGGCGCATCTTGCGCACGCCCAGGTCACGCAGAATCTGCGAACCGGCGCCGACGGTGCTGTAGGTAGCCGGGGTCGGCGGCTGCTGACGGGTCAGCTGCGCCAGCAACTGTGGCCCGGTCAGCGGGTTGCCGAGCAGCAGCACCACGCCCTTGCCGGCCTTGGCCACCTCGCTCATCGCCGCGCGCAGGCTCCAGCGACCCGGCACGGTGACCAGCAGCAGATCACGCAGCGGCTCCATGTTGTGCACGCGCACCAGGGTCGGCTCTTCCGGGGAAATCTCACCGCGGGTCAGTGCCATGTGCACGGTGTCCTCGACGCCGTCGCGGTAGGTGACCAGGTTGAACTGGCCCAGCTCGGTGTCCAGCGGCTGCTCGGAAACCCGCTCGACGGTGCGCTCGTGGATCATCCGGTAGTGGATCAGGTCGGCGATGGTGCCGATCTTCAGCCCGTGCTGCTCGGCGAACACTTCCAGCTCCGGGCGGCGCGCCATGGTGCCGTCATCGTTCATGATCTCGCAGATCACGCCGGACGGCTCGAAGCCGGCCATGCGCGCCAGATCGCACGCGGCCTCGGTGTGGCCGGCACGCGCCAGCACGCCGCCCGGTTGTGCCATCAGCGGGAAGATGTGCCCGGGGCTGACGATGTCTTCGGCCACGGCGTTCTTCGCCACCGCGGCCTGCACGGTGCGCGCGCGGTCGGCGGCGGAAATGCCGGTGGTCACGCCTTCGGCGGCCTCGATGGAAACGGTGAACTTGGTGCCGAAACCGGAACCGTTGCGCGGCGCCATCAGCGGCAGCTTGAGCAGTTCGCAGCGCTCGCGGGTCATCGGCATGCAGATCAGCCCGCGGGCGAAGCGCGCCATGAAGTTGATGTGCTCGGCGGTGACGCATTCGGAGGCGATGATGATGTCGCCCTCGTTCTCGCGGTCCTCGTCATCCATGAGGATGACCATCTTGCCGGCGCGGATGTCTTCGATCAGTTCTTCAGCGGTATTGAGCGCCATCGGGCGTCTCCTCAATTCTTCAGATAGCCGTGCTCGGCGAGAAAACCTTCGGTGAGCCCCGAGGCCTTGGGTTCGGCGGCCTTGTCGCCCATCATCAGGCGCTCCAGGTAACGCGCCAGCAGGTCGACCTCCAGGTTCACCTGCCGCCCGGGGCGGTAGTCGGCCATGATGGTTTCGCCGAGGGTATGCGGCACGATGGTCAGCTCGAATTCGGCGCCATTGACCGCATTGACCGTGAGGCTGGTGCCATCCACGGTGATCGAGCCCTTCAGCGCGATGTACTTGGCCAGCTCGCGCGGCGCGCGGATGCGGAACTGCACCGCGCGGGCGTTATCTTCCCGCGCCACCACTTCGCCGACACCATCGACATGGCCGCTGACCAGATGGCCGCCGAGGCGGCTGGTGGGCGTCAGGGCCTTTTCCAGGTTGACCCGGCTGCCGGCCTTGAGATCGATGAAGGCGGTGCGCGCCAGGGTTTCGCGGCTGACGTCGGCCCAGAAGCCGTTGCCCGGCAGCTCTACCGCGGTCAGGCAGACGCCGTTGACGGCGATGCTGTCGCCCAGCTTGACGTCGCCCAGATCGAGCTTGCCGGTCTCGACCAGCACGCGAACGTCGCCACCTTTGGGGGTGAGCGCACGGATGGTGCCGATGGCTTCGATTATTCCGGTGAACATGTGGCCTCCCGCGGAAGGCTGATGAAACGCTGCATACGACGAACTCCTGTTTAGAAAAACAGGGCGCTACGGATCGATAGGGATGCATGACGGGCACACGAACGGCGCCCATCGGAATATCCCGCTCTCTCTCATCCGGACTATACCGTCGGCCCCGGAATCACACCGGGTCTGCTGACCTTGCCTAAGCAAGCGCTCGCGGGCTAAACGCGATTGAAAGCTACTGCGCGCAGAGCATGCTGCGTTGTGGTCCTCCTCGAAGTGCTCATTTACCGGAGTAAACTCCGCCTTCTCGTCGAATCACGCCTTGCCTGCTCAGCGCTCGCTACGCTTTCATCCTTGTAACTGCGCCATTACCGCCGGTGGGGAATCACACCCCGCCCTGAGAACGTTGGGCCACTCGCGGCCCGGCAGCGTTTTTAACACAAATAGGCGCTAACGGCAGCCAGCTTGTGCATTCGCAGCGGTTATGGCGACGAAAGCCTGGCGCTATCGGCGGCCCTATTGAGGCGCCGGATTCGCGCTCAGCTGGCGGGAATCGCGACGATCTTCCAGTCGTCACCCACCGCGCGGATGTCGACGATCTTCAGCTCGCGCGCCTCGCTCATCCGCTCGAGCGGCAGCTCCAGCAGCGGACGCGCCGAGGAACCGAGGAACTTGGCGGCCATGAAGATCTGGTACTCGTCGATCAGCCCGAGATGGGCGAAGGCACCGACCAGCCGCGGCCCGGCTTCGATCAGCACTTCGTTGGCGCCGCGGGCGGCCAGTTCGCGCAGCAGAGCGGTCAGATCGACCCGCTCCTGCCCCAGCACCAGCAGCTCCTGACCGGCGACCCGATAGGCCTCTGCATCGCCGCTCATGGCCGTCGCCACCAGCGCCGGGCCGGCCTGAAAGAACGGCGCGTCCAGCGGCACGCGCCGCCGCCCATCGATCAGCACGCGCAACGGCGGACGCTGCAGTGCCAGCGCAGTGGTTTCCGCATCCAGCCCCAGTTCGGTGCCGCGTACGGTCAGCCGCGCGGCATCCATCAGCACGGTGTCGGCGCCGGTCAGCACTACACTGGAACGGGCGCGCAGCCGCTGCACCTCCGCGCGGGCCGCCGGGCCGGTGATCCACTGACTTTCGCCGCTGGCCATCGCCGTGCGTCCGTCCAGGCTCATCGCCAGCTTGGCGCGCACGAACGGCAGACCGCTTTCCATGCGTTTGATGAAACCGCAGTTGAGCTCGCGCGCCTCGGCTTCCAGCACGCCGCTGGCAACCTCGATACCGGCACTGCGCAGCAATTGCAGGCCACGCCCGGCGACCTGCGGATTCGGGTCCTGCATCGCCGCTACCACGCGGCCGACGCCGGCCTTGACCAGCGCTTCGGCGCAGGGCGGCGTGCGCCCGTGGTGGCTGCAGGGTTCGAGGGTGACGTAGGCGGTGGCGCCGCGCGCCCGCTCGCCGGCCTGGCGCAGGGCGTGAACCTCGGCATGCGGCTCGCCGGCGCGTACGTGCCAGCCTTCGCCGACCGGCTCGCCATCGGCGACGATGACGCAGCCGACCCGCGGGTTCGGGTGGGTCGAATACAGGCCCTTGCGCGCCAGCTGCAGCGCACGGGCCATCCAGGCGTGATCGCTGGCGCTCATTCGGACTTCGCCGGCTCGCGGGACAGCCGTTCGATTTCCTCGCGGAACTCGTTGAGGTCCTGGAAGCGGCGGTAGACCGAGGCGAAGCGGATATAGGCGACCTCGTCGAGCTTCTGCAGCTCGGCCATCACCAGTTCGCCGAGCACCCGCGACTTGATCTCGCGTTCGCCGGTGGCACGCAACTGATGCTTGATGTGGGCGATGGCCGCCTCCAGGCGCTCGACACTGACCGGGCGCTTCTCCAGCGCGCGCTGCATGCCGGCACGCAGCTTCTGCTCGTCGAACGGCTGGCGGCTGCCATCGGACTTGATCAGTCGCGGCATCACCAGCTCGGCGGTTTCAAAGGTGGTGAAGCGCTCGCCGCAGGCCAGACACTCGCGGCGGCGGCGTACCTGATCGCCCTCGGCGACCAGGCGGGAATCGATGACCTTGGTGTCATGGGCACTGCAGAACGGACAATGCATGGGATGGATTCGGTCGAACGTCGGGGCGGCCATGGTAGCGCATCCGACCGGCAAGACAAGGCAGCGGCTTTGCTGCTATACAAGCCCGATTCGCCGTAGTTCTGGAGCTTTCCGTGCCCTTGCGTACCGCCTTCGTGCCCCTGTTGCTGATCCTGCTGGCCGGCTGCGGCAGCCAGCCGCCCGTGCCGCCCGCACCGGTCGAACTGAGCAGCGCGCCGCACTCGAAATTGCACAACGAACTGAGCGGCAGCCTGATCGGCGCGCCGGCCGGCAGCGAGGTCGAACTGGCGCTGCTGGAGGTCGACCGCCGCGACCAGCCGGATCGCCTGCTGAGCAACGTGCAACTCAAGGGGCGCGGCTCGGAGCTGCCGTTCATGCTGCAGTTCAACCCGGATGTCTTCCCCGTCGGCCAGCGCGTCGAGCTGCGCGGGCGGGTGACACGCGCCGGGCAGCTGATCATGCGTCTGCCGGCGCTGCAGATCCACAATGCCAACAGCCAGGCGCTCGGCCCGCTGCAGCTGGTGCCCGCACCATGACGGCACCGGCGCCGTTGCAGGCAGCGCTGAACGCACTGCTCGGCGACGCCCGGCTGGTCGCCGAGCCGCTGCCGGGCACCGATCTGCGTCTGTGGCTGATCGATGCGGCCAACATGGATCGCGCCTTCAGCCCGGAGGAAACCCGGCGGATTCTCGAAGAGCCGCCGTACTGGTGCTTCTGCTGGGCCAGCGGCCTGGTGCTGGCGCGCTGGCTGGCCGAGCGGCCGGATTGGGTGCGGGGCAAGCGCGTGCTGGATTTCGGCGCGGGTTCCGGCGTAGCCGCCATCGCCGCGGCTAAGGCTGGCGCGGCGGAAGTGGTGGCCTGCGATCTCGACCCGCTGGCACTCGCCGCCTGCCGGGCAAACGCTGCGCTGAACGACGTCGAGCTACGCTATTCGCAAGACTTCTTCGGTGAGGCGGACCGCTACGATCTGGTCATCGTCGCCGACGTGCTCTACGACCGCACCAACCTGCCGCTGCTGGATCACTTCCTCAGTCGCGGTCGCGAAGCGCTGGTGGCCGACTCGCGGGTACGCGACTTCGCCCATCCGCTGTATCGGCGCCTGGACCTGCTGGATGCCTGTACCTGGCCGGATCTCGCCGAGCCGGCCGAGTTCCGCCAGGTCAGCCTCTATCACGCGGCGCGATAACTGCCGGGAGAGTGGCGTGAGCGAGTCAACCCTGCGTCTGTTCTTCGCGCTGCCCTGCCCGCCCGAGCAGGCGGCGGCCATCTGTCGCTGGCGCGACGAGCAGGCGCTGCAAGGCCGACCGGTTCCGCCACAGAACCTGCACCTGACCCTGGCGTTTCTCGGTGCGCAACCGGCCGATTGCCTCGCCGGCCTGCAGCGGCTGGCGGCCGATCTCGACTGCCCGGCATTCGAGCTGACCCTGGATCGCCTGATCACCCTCGGCAAGGGCTTCATCTGCCTGCAGCCGAGCGCACCGCCGCCGGCGCTGGACTACCTGGCGGCGGCGCTGCGCGCGCAACTGGCCACACTCGGCCTGGTGCTCGACAGCCGGCCCTTTCTGCCGCACCTGACGCTGACGCGCCATGGTCACGAGCGCGTGCACGGCCACAGCCCGGCATTCGGCTGGACAGTGGATCGCTTCGTGTTGTTCGTCTCGGAAACTACCGCGCAGGGCGCGCGCTATCGCGAGCTGGGCAGCTGGCCGCTGCGGGCATCCGGGACGACCGTGACGGCCGTCCCGGACTGAGATCAGGCGGGGATTTCGATCAGGAAGCGAAACAGCGAGCCGTGCTGTTCCACGCTCAGGCAGTTATAGCCCTTGGCGCGGGTGTCTTCCGGGATGCCGTTGACCGACTGCGAGCAGTCGGTGACCACTTCCAGCAACTGCCCCGGCTGCATGGTCGCCAGAGTTTCCAGCGTGGCGATGGCGTTGTATGGGCAATGCTCGCCGCGCAGATCAAGCGAGAGATTCGGTTTGGCCTGGCTCACGGGCAGGACTCCTCTTGGTTTGGAAACGTTTGGCGTTCAGATGCACCAGCAGCATGGCCACGGCCAGCCCGGCGAAGGTCAGCATCAGGCCACTGGTCGCACCGAAGCTTTCCAGCAGGTTGACCTTCGGATAAGGCAGCGCCAGCGACGTACCGAGCTCGTCCCAGTACACCGCCACCAGGGTGCCGCCGATGACGTTACCGATGCCGACCACCCAGAAGTGCACCTGGCCTTCCATCGCACGGTACATCCAGCCGGTCTCGCAGCCGCCCGCCACGACGATGCCGATGCCGAACAGCAGGCCGCCGATGATCGCGTTCGGCCCCATCCAGAAGATCTTCGGACTGGCGCCCAGGGCGATCGCGCCGAAAGTGCCGACGCTGGCCACCGCCATGCCCAGCAGGATGCCGTAGGCGGCGCGGGTGCGGCCGGTGGTCCACAGATCACGCGCGGCGCTGGTGAAGCAGATCTGCGCGCGCTCGATCAGCCCACCGAACAGCAGGCCGAACAGCACCGCCATGCCGAGCACCAGCGAGGTATCGAAGCGCCAGGCGGCGAAGCCGATCGCCAGCACGGCAACCGCCACGCCGAGGCGCGCCTGCAGCGCGGCGCGGCGCCGCGTGCCTTCGACGTCGCCAAACAGCGAACTGGCCTGGCTGCCCACTTTCAACGGCGTGCGCAGCCAGGGCAGCAGACAGATCTTCACACCGATCCAGGCGCCACCGACGGTCGCCAGCATGAACGCCCAGGCGTGCAGCGAGAACATCGGGATGCCGGTGAAGAACGCCGCCAGGTTGCAGCCCATCGCCAGCCGCGCGCCGAAGCCGGCGATGACGCCGCCGATCAGCCCCTGCACCAGGCGCCGCTTGCTGGTCGGCCAGCGCAGGCTGACGTTGTTCGCCCACAGCGCCGCGCATAGCGCGCCGAGCAGCATGCCGATGATCATCACGCCATCGACGCGATCGAGCGGCGTGCCGGCCAGACCGATTAGTTTGAAGTAGCTCCACTCGGCAGGCGTGTAGCCGAACCAGGACAGGACGTGGCCACCCCAGCGGGTGAATTCGCCGGTGACGGCCCAGAAGGTTCCGGTGATGGCGAAGTAGTAGGCGGAGGCGACGCCCAGCGCGACGAGCGCGGGCAAAGGCGACCAGAAGCGCACGAGATAGCGCTCCCGGAAGTCGGACAGAACGGACATCGATGACTCCTTTTGCGCGACTGCAATCGCCGCACCAAGAAAAGGGGACGCAAGTATAGGGGCCACTACGCGTTTCGTCGCGTCGCATCGCCCGCCCTTGCTTCCCGCACCCGGCGTCCCCACTTAACATGCCGAGCTTTCACGTCTTTCGCCGCCCGAGAATCCCGATGAGCCAGACGCCCTACATCTTCGATGTCACCACCGCCAGCTTCGAACAGCTGGTGCTCGAAAATTCCTTCCACAAACCGGTGCTGGTCGACTTCTGGGCCGAGTGGTGTGCGCCATGCAAGGCGCTGATGCCGCTGCTGGCGAAGATCGCCGAGGAGTACCAGGGCGAGCTGCTGCTGGCCAAGGTCAACTGCGATATCGAGCAGGACATCGTCGCCCGCTTCGGTATCCGCAGCCTGCCGACGGTCGTGCTGTTCAAGGACGGCCAGCCGGTGGACGGCTTCGCCGGTGCGCAGCCAGAGTCGGCCATTCGCGCCATGCTCGAGCCGCACGTGCAGGCACCGACCACGCCGCAAGGCGATTTACTGGAAAGCGCGCAGGCGCTGTTTGCCGAAGGTCGTTACGCCGAGGCCGAAGCGCAGCTGCAGCAACTGCTTGGCGAGGACAACGAGAACGCGGCGGGCCTGATCCTGTACGCCCGCTGCCTGGCCGAGCGCGGCGAGCTGGGCGAAGCGGAAACCGTGCTCAATGCCGTCAAGGGCGACGAGCACAGGCAGGCACTGGCCGGCGCGCGCGCCCAGCTGACCTTCCTGCGCCAGGCCAACGACCTGCCGGAAGTCGCCACGCTGAAAAGCCGCCTGGCGCAGAACAGCGAGGACGACGAGGCCGCCTATCAGCTGGCCATCCAGCAGTTGGCTCGTCAGCAATACGAAGCGGCACTCGACGGGTTGCTCAAGCTGTTCGTGCGCAACCGCGGCTATGCCGAAGGCTTGCCGCACAAGACGCTGCTGCAGGTCTTCGATCTGCTCGGCGGCGACCATCCGCTGGTTACGCTGTACCGACGCAAGCTGTACCAAGCGATCTACTGAGCCGTCAGGACGCCGGGCAGCCCTCACCGATCCAGTGATAGCTCGCGGTATCCGCGCCGTTCTCGACCCGCACCTGATCGCAGTGGCGCAGTCGAACCAGCAGGCGCTTGGCCATCGACGCACTGCCGGTCAGCGCCTCCAGCTCGGCAAACAGCTCGGGGCCATCCAGCCGGCCTGCGCGGCGCAGGCGCTCGCGCGCGGTGTGCCACAGACTGTCGTCGGCGGACGGCGCGATATCGGCGGCGCGCGCGCTGGGTGCCAGCGGCAGATTGCGCGCCAGCTGCGCCCAGTCCTGCTCGTCCAGCTCGATGTTCAGATCGACCGGCCATTCGCCGACATGCCCACGGATACGAATCATGCTGCTCTCCTTCGGTAGCGCGGCGCATGCTCCCATGACCGCGACGGGCTGGCCAGTCGACGCAAAAAGGCGTTATAACGTAACCCCCATCAGTTCCCGGAACCGACCATGCGCCCGCTGCTGCTCGCCCTGCCATTCGTTCTGCTGCCTTTCAGTTACAGCCAAGCACAGGACGATCACCACCACCACGAACACGATGCCACCGCCAGTCTGGGCGCCCACGAGCACGGCACCGCTCACCTCGATGCGGCGCTGGACGGCACGGTTCTGGAGCTGGCGCTGCGCAGCCCGGCGGCGAATCTGCTGGGTTTCGAGCACGCCCCAGCCAGCGCGGCGGACGAAGCGCAGATAGCGCACACGCGTCTGCAATTGGAGCAGCCGCGGGTGCTGTTCGGCCTGCCGGAAGCCGCCGGTTGCGACGTCAGCGAACAGGAACTGCATGGCGACTTGCTAGGTGGCGCACACGCCGGCTATCAGCGCCGCGATGGCGACGCCGCGCCCAGCGAGCCCGCCGCCGCCCGCGCGGATGGGCACAGCGACATCGAAGCGCACTACCGGCTCGACTGCCGCCATCCTGAGGCGATACAGGCACTCGATCTGCGCACGCTCTTCGAGCGCTTTCCGGCTACCGAGCGGATTCAGGTCCAGCTGATCGGCCCGCGCGGCCAGCAAGGCGCCGAGCTGACGCCGGACCATGCGCAGCTGACGTTCTGATGTCAGCCTCCGACCTGCTCGAACTCGACGACCTCGGCTTCGCCTGGCCCGGTCAGGCCGAACTGTTGGACATTCCGCGCTTTCGCCTGGCGCGCGGCGAAAGCCTGTTTCTCAAGGGGCCGTCCGGTAGCGGCAAGACCACCCTGCTCGGGCTGATCGGCGGTGTGCAACGCGCCGGCCGCGGCAGCGTGCGCCTGCTCGGTGAAGACCTCGGCCGCCTGTCCGCTGGTGCGCGTGACCGTTTTCGTGTCGATCACACCGGCTACATCTTCCAGCAGTTCAACCTGCTGCCGTTCCTGCCGGTGCACGAGAACGTCTGCTTGCCCTGCCGCTTCTCGCGGTTACGTGCGGGCCGGGCGATCCAGCGCCACGGCAGCCTGCGCCAGGCAGCGGCAGCCCTGCTCGAACAGCTGGGTCTGCCGGCGACACTGCTGGCACGACGCGCCGATACGCTGTCCATAGGTCAGCAGCAACGGGTCGCCGCCGCGCGTGCGCTGATCGGCCAGCCCGAGCTGGTGATCGCTGACGAACCGACGTCGGCACTGGACGCCGACAGCCGCGAAGCCTTCCTCGATCTGCTGTTCGGCGAATGCCGGGCCGCGGGGGCGAGCCTGCTGTTCGTCAGCCACGACCAGAGCCTGGCGCCGCGCTTCGACCGCAGCCTGACGCTGGCCGAACTCAACCGCGCCGCGCGCGGCGCGGAGGTCTGAGGATGTACCTGTTGCGCCTGGCGCTGGCGAGCCTGAACAACCGCCGCTTCACCGCCCTGCTCACGGTATTCGCCATCGCGCTGTCGGTGTGCCTACTGCTCGCCGTCGAGCGGATCCGCACCGAGACGCGCGCCAGTTTCGCCAGCACCATCAGCGGCACCGACCTGATCGTCGGCGCCCGCTCCGGCTCGGTGAATCTGCTGCTGTACTCGGTGTTCCGCATCGGCAACGCCACCAACAACATCCGCTGGGACAGCTATCAGCAGCTGGCCGGCCACCCGCAAGTCAAATGGGCGATTCCGCTCTCGCTGGGCGACTCGCACCGCGGCTATCGTGTACTGGGCACCAGTCCGGCGTATTTCGAGCATTACCGCTACGGTCGTCAGCAGCCGCTGCAACTGGCCGAGGGTCGCGCGTTTGCCGACGATCCGTTCGAGGTGGTGCTCGGTGCCGAAGTCGCGCAGAGCCTCGGCTACCGGCTGGACGCGCAGATCGTGCTGGCACACGGCGTGGCCAAGGTCAGCCTGGTGCAGCACGACGACAAGCCGTTCCGCGTGGTCGGCATCCTGCGGCGCACCGGTACGCCGGTAGACCGCACGCTGCACATCAACCTCGCCGGGATGGAGGCGTTGCATGTCGACTGGCGCGGCGGGGTGCCCGCCCGCGGCGCCGGGCGGGTGAGCGCCGAGCAGGCGCGCGCGCTCGACCTGCAGCCACAGCAGATCACCGCCGTGTTGCTCGGTCTGAACAGCAGGATCGCCACCTTCGCCCTGCAACGCGAGATCAACCAGTATCGCGGCGAGCCGCTGCTGGCGGTGCTGCCCGGCGTGGCGCTGCAGGAGCTCTGGAGCCTGATGGGCACCGCCGAACAGGCGCTGTTCGTGGTCTCGCTGTTCGTCGTGCTGACCGGGCTGATCGGCATGCTCACCGCGATTCTCACCAGCCTCAACGAGCGCCGGCGGGAGATGGCGATCCTGCGCTCGGTGGGCGCGCGTCCCTGGCATATCGCCGGGCTGCTGGTGATCGAGGCGTTCGCCCTGGCGCTGGCCGGCGCGGCGCTCGGACTGACGCTGCTGTATGTCGGCATCGCCGTGGCGCAGGCGCCGCTGCAGCAGTTTTATGGCCTGTATCTGCCGTTCGGCTGGCCGAGCGGCTATGAATGGCGCCTGCTCGGCGCGATCCTGCTGGCAGCCGTGCTGATGGGCGCGGTGCCCGCCTGGCGCGCCTATCGCCAATCGCTGGCCGACGGCCTGTCGATCAGAGTGTGAGTACATCCATGTCGCGTTTACTGCTCGTCCTGCTGCTGATCCTGCCTGCCGCCTTCGCGGGCGAGGCGCGCCTGCTGCAGTGGTCGGACCTGATCCCCGAGGGTGCGCCGCCACCGCCACCGCCGACGCCGCTGCACGACCTGTCGCAGCTGGCCGATGCGCTGGCGGCGGAAAGCGGCCCCGCCGCGCGCCAGCAATCGCCGGCTGCGCCGGTGGTCGAGGAACTGGACGGCATCGTCGCCAGGCTGCCCGGCTACATCGTGCCGCTGGACATGGACGCCGACGGCCGGGTGATCGATTTCCTGCTGGTCCCCTACTTCGGCGCATGCATCCATGTGCCGCCACCGCCATCGAACCAGATCGTACATGCCACCAGCGAGCTGGGGGTCAGGGTCGATGAGCTGTATCAGCCGTACTGGATCGAGGGGCCGCTGAAGGTGGAGCCGGCCAGCAGCGAGCTGGCCGAGGCGGGTTATCGGATGGTCGCGCAGACGATCGAGCTGTACGAGCTGGACTGAAGACGCTCAGCCCGCGCGAGCAACCTGACGTTCGCGCTCGAAGCTCAGCTCGTCCTCGGCCCATTGCCGCCAGGCGCGCACCTTGCGGCGCTCGGCGCCAGCACGCTCGGCCTGCTTCAGCGCGTCCAGCCCGGCCTGCCAGTGCGCCTGCTCCAGCTCGAGCTGGGCGACATTCATCCAGAACTTGGCGGCGCCCGACTGGTTGGCCAGCTCGCGATAAATTTTCGCCGCTGCACCGCGCTCGCGCGCCTGCCACCACAGCATGCCCAGCCGCTCGCGGCGGGTGCCGTTACTGGCCAACAGGCCGGCGTCGAGCATGCCTTGCAACAGCTTGGCGCCTTGCCACGGCTGGTTGGCGGCGCTGGCCAGCAGTACCAGGTTGTCCAGCTCGGCGTCACTGAAGCGCAAGCCCTTGGCGTGCGCAGTGCGCAGCGTCGCCAGTGCCTTGTCCTCGGCACCGGCGAGCTGCTGCAGCCCGGCCAGCTGGCGCCAGACCTTCACCTGCTCGGGATGCCGCAGCAGCAACTGGCGCTGCCAGCGTTCGGCCGCGGAGTAGTGTTTGAGTTCGGCGTTGCCGGCGACCAGGAACTGCAGCCAGATGTCGTCGGCGCGTGGATTGGCCTGTACATAGCGCTCGGCCAGCGGCAGGGCCTTGGCATGCTGCCCAAGGCCCTGGTAGGCCTGCACCAGCATCTGCAGCACGCCTTCGTCGGCCTGGTCGGCCTTCGCCAGCAGGCTGACGACCTTGGCGAAGCGCCCTTCGACCAGATTGAGTCGCGCCAGATTGAGCCGTTCGCCGGCCAGCAGCGCCTCGTCCAGCTTGCCGCTGGCGACAGCCTTGTCCAGCCACTCCAGCGCCTGCCGATTGTTGCCCTCGGCCCAGGCCAGGTAACCGCGACTGCGCCAGAGCAGCGCCTCCTCCGCGCTGCCCGCCTGCGCCTCGACACCGCTCAACGCCTTGCGCGCCGCCGGGTAATCGCCCTTGGACTGTGCCGATTGTGCGCGCTCGAGTGCGGCGAAGATCGCCGGATCGATACTCTGCGCGGCGTGCGCTGCGCAGCTGAAGCAGAACAGCAGCAGGACCAGCAGACGAGGCATCTCAGCGTTCTCCTTGCAGGCGGAAGTGCAGGGTTTTCACCGCTTCGCGCGATACCGCCACGCCGTTCTCGGTACGCGGGGCGAAGCGCCAGCGCGCCGCGGCGCGACGCGCCTCGCGGTCGAAGACATTGCGCGGCGAGGCTTCGAGTACACGGATGTTCTCCACCCGCCCCTGCGGGTTGATGGTGAAGGCCAGCTTGATATGCCCTTCGATCCCCTGCTGACGCGCACGATAGGGATACTCGGGACGCACATCATTGAGCGGCATCACCTCATGTTCAGGTCCGCCGGACTGGCCGCCGGCCACCGCGGCGGTGGCTGCCGGCCCCGCCGTAGCCGCGGCTGCGCTGGCCGCCGCGGCGCTGAGCCCGGACAGGCTCGGTGCCGGCGCGGCCGCCACCGAGATGCCCGAGTCGATGTTCGGCAGGTCGAGATCGAGCTTCGGCAGGCTGGCATCCGGACTGGCCATGTTCGGCGTCGGCGGTGTGGGCGGTTGCGGCGTTTTCGGCTGCGGCGGCTGTGGCGCCTGCTGGCGCGAGCGGCTGGCGCTGCTCTCGTTGCGCCCGTCCATGCGCACGAAGTTGGCGATCGCCACCGGCTCGCGCTCCACCTTGCTACGCGGCGGGGTGACCATGCTCAGCATCAACGCGAACAGCAACAGCGCCACCACGCAGGCCGCGACGAAGGACAGCGCCACGCGCGCCAGCGCCGCCATCACTGCGCGCCCGTGTTGGCAGCGAGGGCCACATCGTGCACGCCGGCCTGGCGCGCCTGGTCCATCACCTGGACCACCAGCCCGGTGCGCGCATCCTGATCGGCCTGCACCACCACGGCGCCATCCGGCTGATCGACACGCATGCGCTCGACATGCGCGCGCACGCTGCGTACATCGACGGCCTGCTTGTCGATCCAGACCTGACCGTCGGCGGTCACCGCGATGAAGATGTTGCCCTTGTCCTGCGCGCTGGCGGTGCTCGCCTGCGGGCGCTGCACCTCGACGCCGGACTCCTTGATGAAGGAGCTGGTGACGATGAAGAAAATCAGCATGATGAACACCACGTCGAGCATCGGCGTGAGGTCGATGCCGGTGTCTTCGTCCTGCTGGTAATGATGGCGACGCATGCGCATCCAGAAATCCTCAATCGTGACGCAGCTGGTCGGCCAGCCGGTCGAGCGACAGCCGGGCAATACGCTCGAGGCGCGCCAGGCTGAATAATCCAGTGATGGCCAGCACCATGCCGGCCATCGTCGGCAGGGTCGCCTGCCAGACGCCGGCGGCCATGCCGCGCGGATTGCCGGTGCCGTTGAGCGCCAGCACGTCGAATACCGCAATCATGCCGCTGACCGTGCCGAGCAGGCCGAGCAGCGGGCACAGCGCAACCAATGCCTTGCTCAGGCGCAGCGGTCCTGCCAGCTGCTGCTGCGCCTGAGCAAGCCAAGCGGTGCGCACAGCGCGCTGCCAGACGCCAGGCTGATCGACCAGATGCTCCCAGGCCCGGCGGCGGTCGTCGGCCCAGTGTGGAAACACCCGGCGCATGTACCAGACGCGTTCGAAAACCAGCGTCCAGTACAGCACGCAGAGCAGCGCCAGCGCCCACATGACCATGCCGCCGGCGCCCATGAAGTCGAGCAGCAGATGCCCGCTATCGACCAGGCGCAGCCACAGGCCGTGCATGTCAGTCACGACGCGGCGCTCCGGACAGGTGCAGGGCGATCAGCCCGGCGCTCTGTTGCTCCAGAATCTGGATCAGCGCCTTGCTGCGACTGGCCAGCAGCGCATGCAGGAACAGCAGCGGGATCGCCACCACCAGGCCCTGCACGGTGGTCACCAGCGCCTGAGAAATACCGTCGGCCATCAGCCGCGAGTCGCCGCCACCGGTCTGGGTGATGGCCTGGAAGGTGACGATCATCCCGGTCACCGTGCCCAGCAGGCCGAGAAGCGGTGCCACCGCTGTCAGCAGCTTGAGCAGCGGCTGGCCGCGCTCCAGCGGTGGGGTTTCCTGCAGGATGGCTTCGTCGAGCTTGAGTTCGAGGGTTTCCAGATCGGCGAGCTGCGGCTTGGGGCCAAGCACGCCGATGATGCGTCCCAGCGGATTGTCGGCGCGCGGATTGTTCAGATCACGCATTTGCCCGCTCACCTTGCGGCTGACACCGGCGAGATAGACCATCCGCCAAGCCGCCAGGCAGAGACCGAACAGCCCCAGGGCGACAATCACCCAGCCCACCAGGCCGCCCTGCTGCAGACGCGCCCAGAAATCCGGCTCGAGCTGCAGCTGCGCCAGCAGCGTGCCGCGACTCGGATCGACCGGCAACGGAGCCAGTGCCGCATCGCTGTCCAGATAGTCGTTCACCAGCCCCATGCCGGACGGTTGCCGTGCCGGCGCCAGCAGTTGGCCCGAGTCGGCGTCGTAACGCAGGAAGGCATTCTGGCCGTACGCGGAGAAGCTGCCGACGCGCAACACCGGCTGCTCGCTGCGCTGACCGTCGGCGGCGACGACCGGCAGCGTCAGCTGCTCGACCCGACCGCTGGCAGCAAGGTCTTCCAGCAGCGCCATCCAGAAACCGTCGAGGTCTTCGGCGGATGGCAATGCTCGGCTCTCGGCAAGGTTGTGCAGGCGCTGCAGACGCTCCGGGTATTGCACATTGAGCAGGCTGTCCTGCCACTGTGCGGCGATATCGCCGGCACTCTGGCGCACCACGCCGAACAGCTCGCCGAGGTGGCCGACGCGCTGCGCCAGCAATTTCTCCTGCTCGGCCAGCTCGGCCTCCTGACGATCGAACTCGGCCTTCAGGCGCTCGGCCTCGGCCTTCTCGCGGTCAAGCTCGGCCTTGGCGCGCGCCAGCAGCTGCGCCTGCTCGCTGCGATCGCTGACGAACGCCTGCTCGCGCGCCTGCATGGCGCTGACCTCGGCCGCGCGCTCGCTGCGGATGCGCTGCAGCAATTGATCCGGGTTCAGCGGCTCGGCGGCATGCGACAGCACCGGCAGCAGCACTAGGGCTAGAAGGTACGACAGACGGCTCATTGCGCGGCCTCCTTGGCCAGGGTCTTGACGGGCAATTCCAGATAGGCCGGCGCCTGCTGTTGCCGGGCCACGGCGATGGCCTGGGTGATCGGGCGGCGCGCGGCGCCGTCGAGCGCTTCCCAACTGCGCGTCTGCGGATTCCACCAGCCGCTCTCGTGGGCATCCAGCGTCTGGTAATAGAGCATGACCCGCCCCAAGCGCAGGAATTCGACGCTGCGCGCGCCGCCCTCAACCGGCAGCTCGCCACGCCAGGCCTCCAGCGTGCGCCCGTAATCGCTCTCGATCTGGTAGGCCTCGAGAATGCGTCGGTACTTCTCGGCCAGACTCACATCGGCACGCGGCAACAGATCCTGCAGACCGGCCAGGCGATCGGCGCGCTCCTCCGGGAGGAACGGCAGGTCGGCAGCGATGAACTCGCCAAGCACTTCGACCATCCGGCCCATCTGCGGCGTCACCGCTTCCTGGGTGCGCTCGATGCCTTCCAGCTGGCGCTGGAAGCCCTCCAGCTCCTTGCGCTGCGCGGCGGTGAGCTCGACCAGCTGCTTGTTGTAGGCCTTCAGTGCCTCGGTCTGCTGCAGCGCGCTGCGGTACTCAGTGAGCATCTGCCGGGTAGCGTCATCAAGCTGCTCGATACGTTGCTGCGAAGCCGCGGCCTCGGCTGACAGCCGCTCGCTCTCGGTCAGCGCGGCATCCAGGGAGGCAGCCATCAGCGGCGCCGCGCCTAGACAGCACGGCAACACGGCAACCGCCAGCAGGCGGGGGATGAACGAAGACATGGGGGATCCTTGCAGGAGGACTAACTCAAAAGAGAAACATTATCATCTTCCCAT
This sequence comes from Pseudomonas sp. FIP_A4, assembly GCF_036701605.1. Classification (NCBI taxonomy): domain Bacteria; kingdom Pseudomonadati; phylum Pseudomonadota; class Gammaproteobacteria; order Pseudomonadales; family Pseudomonadaceae; genus Pseudomonas; species Pseudomonas sp. FIP_A4. Next base: position 37,494 of record NZ_JAYDXP010000096.1, read on the forward strand.
TGACGCAGCGCAACCCGGGCAATACGTCGCAGGCCGGGCCGCGCGTTTCATTGAGCTGAGTCAAATTCGACAGCAAGCTACTCAATAACATGGCCCCATCGCAGCTAACACAAGATGGAGCAAGCACTATGCGCAAGACCCTGTTCACCGCTTCCGCGCTGGCCCTGGCGCTGGCCGCACCCTTCGCCCAGGCCTTCGAGGCCGGGGACATCATCGTTCGCGCAGGTGCGATTACGGTTGATCCGCATGAAGACAGCAGCGCTATTTCCACCGCTGTAACCGGCCCCCTGGGCGGGAAGGCCACGCTTGACAGCGATACTCAGCTCGGCCTGAACTTCGCTTACATGCTTACCGATAAGGTCGGTATCGAACTGCTAGCCGCGACTCCCTTTAGCCATGACGTTGGTGTAAAGGGACTCGGCGCGCTTGACGGCAAATTCGGCAGCATCAAGCATCTGCCGCCAACTTTGAGCGTCATCTACTACCCACTGGACAAGACTTCGGCGTTCCAGCCTTACGTCGGTGCCGGCGTTAACTACACGTGGTTCTTCGATGACAAGCTGAGCAGCAGCGCCGAAGCAAACCAATTTAATGGCCTGGATCTGAAAGATTCTTGGGGCTTGGCTGCCCAGGTCGGCATGGACTATATGCTGACCGAAAACGTCATGCTCAACGCTCAGGTTCGCTATATCGATATCGATACCGAAGCGACGTCTAATCATGCAGCGCTCGGCAAGGTCAAAGTCGACGTAGACGTAGACCCCTTCGTCTACATGGTCGGCCTCGGCTACAAGTTCTGACGAAACCGGCATCGCCGTATCGCAGACAAGAAGAAGGCGCCGATCGGCGCCTTCTTCGTTTTCCTGAACTTACAGCCCCAGCAACCGGACTAGCCCTTCGCGCATCCCCGTCGGCGGCTCCGGCAGGCGATAGCGCTGCAGCAGCCGGGTATTGTTCGCCCGGGAATGGCGGATATCCCCCGCGCGCGGCGCCTGGTAGTTGACCGTCGGCAGCCCGCCGAGCACGTCACCAATCGCGTCGAGCAGTTGGTTCAGCGAAGTCGCGCGGCTCAGCCCGACGTTCACCGCACCTTCCACTGCCTCGGGTGACTCCAGCGCCTGCACCAGCACCTCGACCAGATCGCCAACATAGACGAAGTCGCGCGTCTGCTCGCCATCGCCGAATACAACAATCGGCAAGCCCTTCTGCGCACGCTCGGTGAAAATGCTGATGACCCCGGAGTATGGCGAAGACGGATCCTGGCGCGGCCCGAAAATGTTGAAGAAGCGGAACACCACCGGCTCCAGGCCATGCTGGCGGCGGTAGAAGTCCAGATAGTGCTCGCTGGCCAGCTTATCCGCGGCATAGGGCGTCAGCGGCGCCTTCGGCGTGTCTTCGTCAATGGCCTCGCCCTCGCCGTTGTTGCCGTATACCGCCGCACTGGAAGCGAACAGCACTCTGCGCACACCCTCGGCGCGCATCGCCTCGCAGACATTCAGCGTGCCGATCAGGTTGCTCTGGTGCGTGCCCAATGGATCGTCTACCGACGCCTGGACCGACGCCACTGCTGCCAGATGCACCACCGCACAGCACCCCTGCAGCGCCTGGCGCACGCAGGCGGCATCTGCCACGTCGCCGACAATCAGCTCCAACCGGGAGTCATCCGGCAGATTGCTGCGTTTCCCGGTCGACAGATTATCCAGCACCCGCACCGCATAACCGCGCGCAAGCAAGGCGTCGACCAGATTGGAACCGATGAAACCGGCCCCGCCGGTAATCAGAACAGGACGTTCAGCCATGACGGTAATAGCGCTCCAGCAGCGGTGCCAAGCCAGCACGCCACGCGCGCGGCTTGATTCCGAAGGTATTGAATATCTTCTTGCAGGCCAGCACGCCGTGCTGAGGCTCGTCCTCGGCATCGGAACAGTCAGCATGTGCGGTTGGCACCAGGATTTCACCTTCGAGCGGCCGGTATCTTCCCGCCTCGGCGAGAATCGCCTGGCCGACCAGCAGTGGCGTCGAGGCTTCGTGGCCACCGTAGTGATAGACGCCCCACAGCGGCGCCTGACAGTCGAGCTGCTTGATGACCGCCAGCATCACCCGCGCAGCGTCGTCCACTGGCGTGGGATTACCACGCCGATCATCGGCGAGCTCAATCGATACGCCCTCCTCCAGCCGACGCAGAAAACGCCCGAGGATTCCATCGGCGCTCTCGTCGAGCAGCCAGCCAAAACGCAGCAACACGTGCCGTGGGCACAGCGCGCGCACGCTCTGCTCGAACTCGCTGAGCGCCCGGCTGCGTGAATCGAGCGGCGCAAGCTCGTCCTTTTCGCTGTAGGCAGTGGTTCGCGCACCATCGAATACGCGATAGCTCGAGGGCTGCAGAAGAATAAAGTCATGGTGCTGGCAGAGCTCGGCCAGTCGCTCCACCGCGCGCCCCTGGCGGACCAGCACCTGTTCGTCGACCTGACTGCTCTGGAACCAATCGAAGTAGTAGGCCAGGTTGATGACAACATCCGGACGGTTGTCGTCGAGCAACTGGGTGAGGCTGGCGGCATCCCAGCCCTGGGCGGGAGGACAGGGTGCGAAGAAGCCGATGTCTTCCTCGGCACCCAGGCGGATGAGTGCCTGACCCAGGGCATTGCCGCCGCCCAACAGCATCAGGCGCATTCGCATTCAGTGATCTCTAGAACGGGATATCGTCGTCGAAGCTGTCGTAGTCCGGTGCCGGCTGTTGCGTGGCCGGACGCGGCTGCTGCGGCTGAGCCTGGGCGCGCGGTGCCTGCTGCTGGGGCTCACGCTGCGGACGCGGCTGGCGCGGGGCATCATCGGAGCTGCCGCCACGACCGCCGAGCAGCTGCATGCTGCCGTTCATGTCCACTACAACCTCGGTGGTGTAGCGCTTGACGCCATCCTTCTCCCACTCGCGGGTCTGCAAGCGGCCCTCGATGTAGCATTGCGAGCCCTTGCGCAGGTACTCACCGGCAATCTCGGCGACCTTGCCGAACAGCACGACGCGATGCCACTCGGTACGCTCCTGCAACTGACCGGTCTGCTTGTCCTTCCAGCTGTCGGTGGTGGCCAGGGTAATGTTGGTTACCGCATTGCCGTTGGGCAGGTAGCGGGTTTCCGGATCACCGCCGACATTGCCGATCAAGATGACTTTATTCACCCCTCTGGCCATGGGTAACTCCTTTCTGGAACGTTGATTTGATGGGCGCGCTGTAAACGCTCCTGCCGCGAGGAGCAGGCCAATGACCGCGAATCTTACCTTACCGCCCCTAGGGGGCCAACCGGCGCGAGCAGCTCCAGCCGCTGCACCGGCAAAAAGCACGGCTGCCGCACAGGCTGTCGGCTGGCTATGCGAGCAACCGGTCGAGCGCCGCCCGATCCAGAGCCTGCGTATCCACCTTGACGTACGCAGCGGCCTCATCGGCGACGATCAGGGCATCGGTCACACCCGGCACGCCGAGCAGACGGGCGGACAGTTCACTATCTGCCAGCGCGCGAGCCGACAGCGGCAGGCGCAGGCTGGTGACATAAGGTGGCTCGCGCATGCCGAAGGCCACCCACAACCACAGCGCACAGAGCACGGCACAGCCGATGAACACCATCGCCAGGCCGCCGTGCTGATACAGCCAGCCACCGACGATCCCACCGACGCCGGCACCAAGGAACTGGCTGGTCGAGTAGACCCCCATCGCGGTGCCCTTGCCACCCGCGGGCGCGACCTTGCTGATCAACGATGGCAGCGACGCCTCCAGCAGGTTGAACGCAGTGAAGAACGCCACCATGCCGATCACCAGCAGCCACAGCCCGCTACCGAACAACCAGAAATACAACTCGCAGGCCAGCAATGCGCTCACCGCGCCGAGCAATACGCGCCGCATCTGCCGCTTCTTCTCGCCATAGATGATGAACGGAATCATGCCGACGAACCCGACCAGCAACGCGGTGAGGTAGACCCACCAGTGCTCGTCCTTGGGCAGCGCGCCCTGCTCCACCAGCGCCAATGGCAAGGCGACGAAGCTGGCCATGAGGATCGCGTGCAGGACCAGAATGCCGAAGTCCAGGCGCAGCAGTTCGGCATGACGCAGCGTCAGGCCGAGCGCCTGGCGAGCCACACCGGATTCGCGGTGCCGCAGATGCCCCTGCGCACGCGGCAGGGTGGCGATGATCAGCGCACCGAGCAATGCCATGCCGGCGGTGACCCAGAACAACCCGGAAAGCCCGAAGGCCCGCGTCAGCAGCGGGCCGACCACCATCGCCACGGCGAACGACAGGCCAATGCTCATGCCGATCATCGCCATGGCTTTGGTGCGATGCTGCTCGCGGGTCAGGTCCGAGAGCAGCGCCATCACCGCGGCGGAGATCGCCCCGGCACCCTGCAATATGCGTCCGGCAATCACGCCGCCGATGGAGTCGGCGGTCGCCGCCAGCGCCGCGCCGGCCGCAAACAGCACCAGCCCAACATAGATTACCGGCAATCGGCCGAAGCGATCGGACAGCATGCCGAAGGGAATTTGCAGCACCGCCTGGGTCAAACCATAGGCACCGATGGCCAGCCCGATCAGCGCCGGCGTGGCGCCCTCCAGGTCCATGCCGTAGGTTGCGAGCACCGGCAGCACCATGAACATGCCGAGCATCCGAAACGCGAAAACCAGGGACAGTCCGGTTGCAGCACGGGTTTCGCTGGCGCTCATGCGCTCGCTGTAGGGATCCTGCATGAAGGGTCTCGCTTGAATGAACCGGGCGGCGATTCTAGCAGCCATCTTCTTGCCGGGCACGGGCGCGCGCTGTTGCCGCAATCCGGCCGGCCTTATACTTCCGTGTTTCCGCCCGCCACGCGAGGCTGCTTTGGACAAGATTCTGATTCGTGGGGCCCGCACCCACAACCTGAAGAACATCGACCTCACATTGCCGCGCGACAAGCTGATCGTGATCACCGGCTTGTCCGGCTCCGGCAAATCCTCATTGGCCTTCGATACGCTCTATGCCGAAGGCCAGCGCCGCTACGTCGAGTCGCTCTCGGCCTATGCCCGGCAGTTCCTGTCGATGATGGAGAAGCCCGACGTCGACACTATCGAAGGCCTGTCGCCGGCGATCTCCATCGAGCAGAAGTCCACGTCGCACAACCCGCGCTCGACTGTCGGCACCATCACCGAAATCTACGACTACCTGCGCCTGCTGTACGCACGGGTCGGTACGCCGCGGTGTCCCGATCATGACACCCCGCTGGAGGCGCAGACCGTCAGCCAGATGGTCGATCAGGTGCTGGCACAGCCCGAAGGGCGCAAGCTGATGCTGCTGGCTCCGGTGATCCGCGAGCGCAAGGGCGAGCACCTGGCAGTGTTCGACGAACTGCGCGCCCAGGGCTTCGTGCGCGCTCGGGTCAACGGGCGGCTGTACGAACTGGATGAGTTGCCGAAGCTGGACAAGCAAAAAAAGCACACCATCGAGGTGGTAGTCGACCGCTTCAAGGTACGCGCCGATCTGCAACAGCGCCTCGCCGAATCCTTCGAGACGGCCCTGAAGCTGGCCGACGGCATCGCGCTGATCGCCTCGATGGAAGAAGACGGCGCCGAGGACCTGATCTTTTCCGCGCGCTTCGCCTGCCCGATCTGCGGTCACTCGATCAGCGAACTCGAGCCCAAGCTGTTCTCCTTCAACAATCCGGCCGGCGCCTGCCCGACCTGCGACGGCCTGGGTGTTAAACAGTTCTTCGATGCCAAGCGGCTGGTCAACGGCGAGCTAACCCTGGCCGAAGGCGCCATCCGCGGCTGGGACCGCCGCAACGTTTACTACTTCCAGATGCTCAGTTCGCTGGCCGCCCATTACGGTTTCAGCCTCGACGAGCCCTTCGCCGCCCTGCCGGCCGACCAGCAGAAGGTGATTCTGTACGGCAGCGGCAGGCAGAACGTCGAATTCCGCTACCTCAATGATCGCGGCGACATCGTCACGCGCTCGCACCCGTTCGAAGGCATCGTCCCCAACCTTGAGCGGCGCTACCGCGAGACCGAATCCAACTCCGTGCGCGAGGAGCTGGCCAAGTACCTGAGCACCCAGCACTGCCCCGAGTGCCTGGGCACCCGCCTGCGTCGCGAGGCCCGCCATGTGTGGGTCGGCGACAAGACCCTGCCGGCAGTCACCGCGCTGCCGATCGGCGACGCCGCCGACTACTTCGGCGTCCTTTCGCTGCCCGGCCGGCGCGGCGAGATCGCCGACAAGATCCTCAAGGAGATTCGCGAGCGCCTGCAGTTCCTGGTCAACGTCGGCCTCGACTACCTGACCCTGGACCGCAGCGCCGACACCCTGTCCGGCGGCGAGGCCCAGCGCATCCGCCTGGCCAGCCAGATCGGCGCAGGCTTGGTCGGGGTGATGTACATCCTGGACGAGCCGTCGATCGGCCTGCACCAGCGCGACAACGAACGCCTGCTCGGCACCCTGCGCCACCTGCGCGACATCGGCAACACAGTGATCGTAGTGGAGCACGACGAGGATGCCATCCGCCTCGCCGACTATGTGGTGGACATCGGCCCCGGCGCTGGCGTGCATGGCGGGCGCATCGTCGCCGAAGGCACACCGGACGAGGTCATGGCGCATCCCGATTCGCTGACCGGCAAATACCTATCCGGCAGAGTGCAGATCGAGTACCCGCCGCAGCGCACCCCGCGCGATCCGAAGAAACTGCTCAAGCTCAAGGGCGCGCGCGGCAACAACCTGCGCAACGTCGATCTGGAGATCCCGGTGGGCCTGCTCACCTGCATCACCGGGGTATCCGGCTCAGGCAAGTCGACGCTGATCAACAACACGCTGTTTCCGATTACTGCCACCGCGCTCAACGGGGCGACGACACTGGAGGTCGCACCGCATGACTCGTTTGACGGCCTGCAGCATCTGGACAAGGTAGTCGACATCGACCAGAGCCCGATCGGCCGCACCCCGCGCTCCAACCCGGCGACCTACACCGGATTGTTCACACCGATCCGCGAGCTGTTCGCCGGCGTGCCGGAAGCGCGCTCGCGCGGTTACGGTCCGGGGCGCTTCTCCTTTAACGTCAAGGGCGGGCGCTGCGAAGCCTGCCAGGGCGACGGCGTGATCAAGGTGGAGATGCACTTTCTGCCGGACATCTACGTGCCCTGCGACGTCTGCAAGGGCAAACGCTACAACCGCGAAACCCTGGAGGTGAAGTACAAGGGCAAGAGCATCACCGAGGTGCTCGACATGACCATCGAGGAGGCGCGGGAATTCTTCGACCCGGTGCCGGCGGTCGCGCGCAAGCTGCAGACGCTGATCGATGTCGGCCTGTCGTACATCAAGCTGGGCCAGAGCGCGACCACGCTGTCCGGCGGCGAGGCACAGCGGGTCAAGCTGTCACGCGAGCTGTCCAAGCGCGATACCGGCAAGACCCTCTACATTCTCGACGAGCCAACTACCGGCCTGCATTTCGCCGACATCCAGCAACTGCTCGATGTGCTGCACCGTCTGCGCGATCATGGCAATACCGTGGTCGTCATCGAGCACAACCTGGACGTGATCAAGACTGCGGACTGGCTGGTCGACCTCGGCCCCGAAGGCGGTTCTAAGGGGGGGCAGATCATCGCCAGCGGCACACCGGAGGATGTCGCGGCGACGGCGCAGTCGCATACCGGACACTTCCTCAAACCGCTGCTGGAGCGCGATCGGGCACGCACCCGATAACGCCGCTCCGCGCATAAAAAAGCCCGCAGCACGCTGCGGGCTTTTTTTGTTCACCATCGTCTCAGGCCAGCGCCTCCGCCAGCGGCAGGTCGACCGCCTTGGCGATACCCGCACCATAAGCCGGATCGGCCAGGTAGCAATGCTTGATGTGGCGCAGCTTGATGTGCCGCTCCACGCCCTGCATCGCCCGAGCGGTGTTCTCGAACAGGCGCTGCTGCTCGTCGGCCTTCATCAGCCGGAACAGATCGCCCGGCTGCGTAAAGTAATCGGCGTCGTCCGCCCGGTAGTCGTAGCGATCGGCAGCACCGTCGAGCATAAGTGGCGGCTCGCTGAAGTCCGGTTGCTGCTGCCATTCGCCATAGGTGTTGGGCTCGTAATGCAGCCGGCCACCGTGGTTGCCATCCACTCGCATCGCGCCATCGCGATGATAGCTATGCACCGCGCAGCGCGGCGCATTGACCGGGATCTGGTGATGGTTGACGCCCAGTCGGTAACGCTGCGCATCACCGTAGGAGAACAGGCGGCCCTGCAGCATGCGATCCGGCGAGAAACCGATGCCGGGCACCACGTTGGCCGGCGTGAATGCTGCCTGCTCGACGTCCTGGAAATAGTTGTCCGGATTGCGGTTGAGCTCGTAGTAGCCCACCTCGATCAACGGATAGTCCTTCTTCGACCAGACCTTAGTCAGGTCGAACGGATGGAACCGATAAGACGCCGCCTCGGCTTCCGGCATGATCTGCACGTACATGGTCCAGCGTGGGTATTCGCCTCGCTCGATCGCTTCGAACAAATCACGCTGCGAGCTTTCGCGATCATTGGCGACGATCGCAGCAGCCTCGGCGTCGGTCAGATTCTTGATACCCTGCTGGGTCTTGAAGTGGAACTTTACCCAGTAGCGCTGATTGTCGGCGCTGATGAAACTGTAGGTGTGCGAACCGAAGCCGTGCATGTGCCGGTAGGACGCCGGAATACCGCGGTCACCCATGACGTAGGTGATCTGATGCAGCGCCTCGGGCAGACCCGTCCAGAAGTCCCAGTTATTGTTCGCACTGCGCATATTGGTCCGCGGGTCACGCTTGACCGCATGGTTGAGGTCGGGGAATTTCAGCGGATCACGGAAGAAAAACACCGGGGTGTTGTTGCCGACCATGTCCCAGTTGCCCTGCTCCGTGTAGAACTTCAGCGCGTAACCACGGATGTCCCGCTCGGCATCAGCGGCGCCCCGCTCGCCGGCCACGGTGGAGAACCGGGCGAACAGCGGCGTGCGTTTGCCGATCTCCGAGAAGAGGGCTGCCTTGGTGTAGCGGGTGATGTCATGCGTGACCACGAACTCGCCGAAGGCACCCGAGCCCTTGGCGTGCATTCGCCGCTCGGGAATCACTTCGCGATCGAAGTGAGCGAGCTTCTCCAGGAACCAGACGTCCTGCAGGAGCATTGGCCCACGGCGCCCGGCGGTAAGCGAATTCTGGTTATCCCACACCGGGGCACCGGCAACGGTCGTCAATTTGGGTTTATCGGTCATGGCTGCATCTCCTTGGCGGATTTCAAACGTCCAGAGGCGGTATGGCACCGGCTGGTTGAAATCCATCATAGGGAGCCAGCGAAACCTCGACTAATGATGAAGGTCAACGCGCTCGATAGCGCAAATCTTTCAGGCATAAAAAAACCGAGTCCAAGGACTCGGTTTTCTGAAACGCCGAAGCGTTACTCGGCGGCTTCAACCTCACCGGCAACCGGACGGTCAACCAGTTCGACGTAAGCCATCGGGGCGTTGTCGCCAGCGCGGAAACCGCACTTGAGAATACGCAGATAGCCGCCCTGACGGGTGGCGTAGCGCTTGCCCAGATCGTTGAACAGCTTGCCTACGGCAGCCTTCGAACGAGTGCGGTCGAAAGCAAGGCGACGGTTGGCGACGCTGTCTTCCTTGGCCAGGGTGATCAGCGGCTCAGCAACGCGACGCAGTTCCTTGGCTTTCGGCAGGGTGGTCTTGATCAGTTCGTGCTCGAACAGCGACACCGCCATGTTCTGGAACATGGCCTTGCGGTGGGCGCTGGTGCGGCTCAGGTGACGGCCACTTTTACGATGACGCATGATTGAAATTCCTTACCAAACGTTCAGTTCGGTTACTGGGGACGATCAGGCAGTGGCCTTATCGTCCTTCTTGAGACTTGCCGGCGGCCAGTTGTCCAGGCGCATACCGAGGGACAAACCACGCGAAGCCAGAACGTCCTTGATCTCGGTCAGGGACTTCTTGCCCAGATTCGGCGTTTTCAACAGCTCTACTTCGGTGCGCTGAATCAGGTCACCGATGTAGTAGATGTTCTCCGCCTTCAGGCAGTTGGCCGAACGTACAGTCAGTTCCAGGTCATCAACCGGACGCAACAGGATCGGATCGATCTCGTCTTCCTGCTCGACAACCACTGGCTCGCTGTCGCCCTTCAGGTCGACGAACGCAGCCAGCTGCTGCTGCAGGATGGTCGCTGCACGACGGATCGCCTCTTCGGGATCCAGCGTACCGTTGGTTTCCAGGTCAATGACCAGCTTGTCCAGGTTGGTGCGCTGCTCGACGCGCGCGTTCTCGACCACATAAGCCACGCGACGTACCGGGCTGAAGGTGGCGTCGAGCTGCAGACGACCGATGCTACGGCTTTCGTCTTCATCGCTCTGACGCGCATCAGCCGGCTCGTAACCACGGCCGCGAGCGACCTTGAGCTTCATGTTGATCGAGCCGTTGGCCGCCAGATTGGCGATCAGGTGATCGCCATTGACGATTTCGACATCGTGATCCAGCTGGATATCGGCAGCGGTCACAGCGCCCGCGCCCTTCTTCACCAGGCTCAAGGTCACTTCATCACGGCCGTGCAGCTTGATGGCGATACCTTTGAGGTTGAGCAGGATTTCGATGACATCTTCCTGCACGCCCTCGATGGCGCTGTACTCGTGGAGCACACCGTCGATCTCTGCCTCGACCACAGCGCAGCCGGGCATAGAGGACAACAGGATACGACGCAGCGCGTTGCCCAGGGTGTGGCCAAAACCACGCTCGAGCGGCTCGAGCGTAATCTTGGCACGGGTCGGACTGACCACCTGCACATCGATGTGGCGGGGGGTCAGGAACTCATTTACCGAACTCTGCATGGATACACCTATTTTCTAGCCCTTACTTGGAGTAGAGCTCGACAATCAGGTTTTCGTTGATGTCGGCGGACAGATCGCTGCGAGCCGGAACACTCTTGAAAATACCGGATTTCTTGTCGGCATCTACCTCGACCCATTCAACGCGACCGCGCTGAGCGCACAGTTCGAGGGCTTGGGCGATACGCAGCTGGTTACGGCACTTCTCGCGAACGGCAACTACATCACCGGCCTTCACTTGATAGGACGGAATGTTCACGGTCTGACCATTGACGCTGATCGACTTGTGCGAAACCAGTTGACGCGATTCGGCACGAGTAGAGCCGAAGCCCATGCGATACACGACGTTGTCCAGGCGGCACTCGAGCAGCTGCAGCAGATTCTCGCCGGTAGCGCCCTTACGGCTGGCTGCTTCCTTGTAGTAACCGCTGAACTGACGCTCCAGCACACCGTAGATACGACGAACCTTCTGCTTCTCGCGCAGCTGAGTACCGTAGTCGGAAAGACGACCACGACGCTGACCATGAACGCCAGGCGGAGTTTCGATGTTGCACTTGGATTCGAGCGCGCGCGCACCACTCTTCAGGAAGAGATCGGTGCCTTCACGACGAGACAGTTTGCACTTGGGACCAATATAACGAGCCATTCTTCACTGTCTCCTGATTACACGCGGCGCTTCTTCGGCGGACGGCACCCGTTGTGCGGGATCGGCGTCACGTCGGTGATGCTGGCGATTTTATAGCCACATGCGTTCAAAGCACGCACGGCGGACTCGCGACCCGGACCTGGGCCCTTGACGTTGACGTCGAGGTTCTTCAGACCGTACTCCAGGGCAGCCTGACCAGCACGCTCGGCAGCGATCTGGGCAGCGAACGGAGTGCTCTTGCGTGAGCCGCGGAAACCGGAACCACCCGAAGTAGCCCAAGACAAAGCGTTGCCCTGGCGGTCGGTGATGGTCACGATGGTGTTGTTAAAAGACGCGTGGATGTGGGCGATGCCATCAACCACTGTCTTTTTGACTTTCTTACGAGGACGAGCAGCAGGTTTTGCCATGACTAAATTCCTACGCGATTACTTGCGGATCGGCTTACGCGGGCCCTTACGGGTACGCGCGTTGGTCTTGGTACGCTGACCGCGAACCGGCAGACCACGACGATGACGCAGGCCGCGGTAGCAACCCAGGTCCATCAAGCGCTTGATTTTCATGTTGACTTCGCGACGCAGGTCGCCCTCAACGATGAACTTGCCGACTTCGCCGCGCAGCAGTTCGACCTGCTCGTCGGAGAGATCCTTGATCTTTGCTGCCGGATTCACGCCGGTAGCGGCACAGATTTCCTGTGCACGGGTGCGACCAACACCGTAGATGTAGGTCAGCGAGATAACAGTGTGCTTGTTATCCGGAATGTTGACGCCTGCAATACGGGCCATTCAGTGAAACTCCAATTGACAGCTACCTACGCCCCGGAAGCCAAGAAAAGGGCGCGAGATATTAACGCTGTAAAAACAAATATTCAACCCGGCAGCGCACTAGCTGCCGGGTTATCACGCTTCTACACAATCAGCCTTGGCGCTGCTTGTGACGCGGCTCCGCGCTGCAGATCACGCGCACGACACCGTCGCGACGGATAATCTTGCAGTTGCGGCACAGCCTTTTCACCGATGCACGAACTTTCATCACCAACTCCTCGAACCTTACGAACCACTTCAGCGAAGCATGCCGCTTCCGTAGCTCTTCAGGTTGGCTTTCTTCATCAGGGAATCGTACTGGTGCGACATGAGGTGGGACTGCACCTGGGACATGAAGTCCATGACAACCACCACCACGATCAGCAACGAAGTCCCACCAAGGTAGAACGGAACATTTGCCGCAACCACAAGAAACTGCGGAAGCAAGCAGACCGCCGTCATGTACAGAGCGCCGAACATGGTCAGACGAGTCAGCACACCATCGATATAGCGCGCCGACTGCTCACCAGGCCGAATCCCCGGGATAAACGCACCGGACTTCTTCAGATTCTCGGCAACGTCCTTGGGATTGAACATCAAGGCCGTGTAGAAGAAGCAGAAAAAGATGATACCGGCACTGAACAGCAGGATATTCAGAGGTTGACCGGGAGCGATAGCCTGGGACAAATCCGCCAGCCAGCTCATGCTCTCGGACTGGCCGAACCACTGCCCCAGCGAAGCGGGGAACAGCAGAATGCTGCTGGCAAAGATAGCCGGGATGACCCCCGCCATGTTTACCTTCAACGGCAGGTGACTAGTCTGCGCAGCAAACACCTTGCGGCCCTGCTGACGCTTGGCGTAATGAACGGCAATACGCCGCTGACCACGCTCGATGAACACCACGAAACCGATGATTGCAACAGCCAGCAAGCCGACAGCCAGCAACGCGATGATATTGATGTCACCCTGACGCGCCGACTCAAAGGATTGACCGAGAGCACCAGGTAGCCCGGCGACGATACCGGCGAAGATCAGCATGGAGATCCCATTACCAATACCCCGCTCGGTGATCTGCTCGCCAAGCCACATCATGAACATCGCACCTGCCACGAAGGTGGTAACGGCCACGAAGTAAAAGCCGAAGTCGCTGCTGAACGCAACGCCCTGGCCAGCCAACCCCACCGACATGCCGACAGCCTGCACGACAGCCAACACCAGCGTACCGTAACGCGTGTACTGGCTGATCTTGCGGCGCCCGGCCTCGCCCTCTTTCTTCAACTGCTCCAGCTGCGGACTGACCGCGGTCATGAGCTGCATGATGATCGACGCCGAAATGTACGGCATGATCCCCAGCGCAAAGATGCTCATACGCTCCAGCGCGCCGCCGGAAAACATGTTGAACAGACTAAGGATGGTCCCCTCGTTCTGACGAAACAGCTCGGCCAGCCGGTCGGGATTGATCCCAGGCACCGGGATGTGTGCGCCAATCCGGTAGACGACGATCGCCATGAACAGAAAGCGCAGACGAGCCCAGAGTTCGGACAGCCCACCATTACTCAGCGCGGAGAGAGCACCTTGCTTAGCCATTTATTCCTCGAACTTGCCGCCAGCTGCTTCGATAGCCGCACGCGCACCCTTGGTGGCTGCGATGCCCTTGAGAGTGACCGCGCGACCAACCTCACCGGACAGCATGACTTTCACCCGCTGTACGTTCTGGTTGATGATGTTGGCATCCTTAAGGCTCTGTACGGAGACGACATCCCCTTCCACCTTGGCCAGCTCGGACGTACGCACTTCAGCGCGGTCCATGGCCTTCAGGGAAACGAAGCCGAACTTCGGCAGGCGACGATGCAGCGGCTGCTGGCCACCCTCGAAGCCCGGAGCAATCGTACCGCCGGAGCGGGAAGTCTGACCCTTGTGGCCACGACCACCGGTCTTGCCGAGACCGCTGCCGATACCACGGCCCGGGCGAAGCTTCTCGCGACGGGCACCCGGCGCGGAACGCAGATCGTTCAGTTGCATGAATCAACCCTCCACACGGAGAAGGTAATAGGCCTTGTTGATCATGCCGCGATTCTCAGGAGTATCCTGAACTTCGACGGTGTGACCGATACGACGAAGGCCGAGACCCTTGACGCAAGCCTTGTGATTAGCCAGACGGCCATTCACGCTTTTTACCAGCGTGACTTTGACAGTAGCGTTAGCCATGGTTAGAGAATCTCCTCGACGCTCTTGCCCCGCTTGGCAGCAACCGATTCCGGCGACTGCATGGCCTTCAGCCCCTTGAAGGTGGCATGCACCACGTTCACTGGGTTGGTCGAGCCGTAGCACTTAGCCAGAACGTTTTGCACGCCAGCGACTTCCAGGATGGCGCGCATGGCACCACCGGCGATCACACCGGTACCTTCGGACGCAGGCTGCATGTAAACCTTGGAAGCGCCGTGGGCGGCCTTAGTCGGGTACTGCAGCGTGGTGCCGTTCAGATCCACCTGGATCATGTTGCGGCGAGCCGCTTCCATGGCCTTCTGGATGGCTGCCGGCACTTCACGGGACTTGCCACGACCGAAGCCTACACGACCCTTGCCGTCACCCACCACAGTCAGCGCGGTGAAGGTAAAGATGCGGCCGCCCTTTACGGTTTTTGCGACGCGGTTAACTTGAACCAGCTTCTCGATGTAGCCTTCGTCGCGCTTTTGCTCGTTATTTGCCATAACTTAGAACTCCAGCCCGCCTTCACGAGCAGCATCAGCCAGTGCCTTCACACGACCGTGGTACTTGAAGCCAGAACGGTCGAACGCCACCTGAGTGACGCCTGCGGCTTTCGCGCGCTCAGCGACCAGCTGACCGACTTTCTTGGCAGCGTCGACGTTGCCGGTGGCCCCATCGCGCAGTTCTTTGTCCAGAGTCGAGGCGCTGGCCAAGACCTTGCCGCCGTCGGCCGAAAGGACCTGGGCGTAGATGTGCTGGGAAGAGCGGTACACACAAAGGCGTACGACCTCCAGCTCGCGCATCTTCAGGCGTGCCTTGCGAGCGCGACGCAGACGAGTTTCTTTCTTTACGCTCATTTGCTATGCCCTACTTCTTCTTAGCTTCTTTGCGACGGACCACTTCATCCGAATAACGCACGCCCTTGCCTTTGTAAGGCTCAGGACGACGGAAATCACGGATTTCAGCGGCCACCTGACCGACCAGCTGCTTGTCAACGCCCTTGATCAGGATGTCGGTCTGGCTGGGGGTTTCAGCGGTGACGCCTTGCGGCAGCTCATACTCCACCGGGTGCGAGAAGCCGAGAGCCAGGGACAGCACTTGGCCTTTGGCTTGCGCCTTGTAACCAACGCCGACCAGCTGGAGCTTGCGCTCGAAGCCTTGGCTGACGCCGATAACCATGTTGTTGACCAGCGCACGAGTGGTACCGGCCATGGCGCGATTCTGCTGATCGCCATTGCGTGCAGCAAAACGCAACTCACCAGCCTCCTGGATTACTTCCACGGACGGGTGCACATTCAGATCGAGAGCGCCCTTAGCGCCCTTCACCGAAAGCTGCTGACCGGCCATCTTTACCTCGACGCCAGCGGGCAGCTTGACGGGGTTCTTAGCAACGCGAGACATGCTTATCCCCCCCTTAGAACACAGTGCAAAGCACTTCGCCGCCAACACCGGCAGCGCGAGCAGCACGATCAGTCATCACACCCTTGTTGGTGGAGACGATCGACACACCCAGACCGCCGCGCACTTTCGGCAACTGATCGACGGACTTGTACTGGCGCAGGCCAGGACGACTTACGCGCTTGAGTTCCTCGATGACCGGACGGCCTTCGAAGTACTTCAGCTCGATGGACAGCTGCGGCTTGGCGTCGCTGCTGACCTGGTATCCCGCGATATAGCCTTCGCCCTGAAGAACATTGGCTACAGCCACCTTCAGCGTGGAAGACGGCATGCTTACGACGGACTTTTCGGCCATCTGGGCATTACGGATACGAGTTAGCATGTCCGCTAACGGGTCCTGCATACTCATGGGCTCTTAGCTCCTAATACAAAAAAATAAGCCTTCAACGGCTCGTGTCGCCAACGGTCGAAGCCCTACAAAAAATGCGAGGCTCAGGCGAGCCGGGCATTCTAGAGAGTTGCCAGAAACGAATCAAGCCCCAATCGGGGCTTGATCAGAAAACAAACAGGACCCGAAGGTCCTGAGTGCTTCTTTACCAGCTGGCCTTGACCAGACCCGGCACATCACCCCGCATTGCAGCCTGACGCAGCATGTTGCGCGCCAAACCAAACTTACGGTAGACGCCATGCGGACGACCGGTCAGACGGCAACGGTTGCGCAGGCGCGAGGCGCTAGCATCACGCGGCTGCTTCTGCAGGGCGACCTGGGCTTCCCAACGCTGCTCCGGAGTGGAGTTCGGGCTGACGATGATAGCCTTCAGCGCCGCACGCTTCTGCGCATACTTAGCAACCGTCTGCTGACGCTTCAGCTCGCGGTTCTTCATGCTTTGTTTAGCCATGTCCTACTCCAATCAGTTGCGGAACGGGAAGTTGAAGGCACGCAGCAGTGCGCGACCTTCATCGTCCGTCCGGGCAGTGGTGGTCAGGGTGATGTCCAGGCCACGCAGAGCATCGATCTTGTCGTAATCGATTTCCGGGAAGATGATCTGTTCCTTCACGCCCATGCTGTAGTTGCCGCGGCCGTCGAAGGACTTGGCATTCAGGCCGCGGAAGTCACGCACGCGCGGCAGGGAGATGGAAAGCAGACGATCCAGGAATTCGTACATGCGCTCGCGACGCAGAGTCACCTTGACGCCGATCGGCCAGCCCTCACGGACCTTGAAACCAGCAATGGACTTGCGAGCGTGAGTCACGACGACCTTCTGGCCGGTGATCTTCTCCAGATCGGCAACCGCGTTGTCGATGATCTTCTTGTCACCGATCGCTTCGCCAATACCCATGTTGAGGGTGATTTTGGTAATGCGCGGAACTTCCATCACGTTCGCCAGCTGAAGTTCTTCCTTCAGCTTCGGCGCGATTTCTTTCCGGTAAATCTCTTTCAGTCGTGCCATGGTGTTTTACCTATGATTCTCAAGCGCCAACCGGCTTTTGGGTGGACTTGAAGACACGAATTTTTTTGCCGTCTTCGATCTTGAAGCCAACGCGGTCTGCCTTGTTGGTTTCACCATTGAAGATGGCGACGTTGGAGACGTGCAGAGGCGCCTCTTTCTCGACGATACCGCCCTGAACGCCGGACATCGGGTTTGGCTTGGTATGACGCTTGACCAGGTTGAC
The DNA here is from genome assembly GCF_036701605.1 of Pseudomonas sp. FIP_A4. NCBI lineage: Bacteria > Pseudomonadati > Pseudomonadota > Gammaproteobacteria > Pseudomonadales > Pseudomonadaceae > Pseudomonas > Pseudomonas sp. FIP_A4. Next base: position 55,056 of record NZ_JAYDXP010000096.1, read on the forward strand.
CCCACCAACGAGCACACGGCCGTCAGCGAGAACCTTGAGCACCTTACCGCGCTTGCCCTTGTCTTTGCCGGCAATGACGACGATCTCGTCGTCGCGACGAATCTTTTGCATGCGGCTACTCCTTACAGCACTTCTGGGGCAAGCGAGACGATCTTCATGAACTTCTCGGAACGGAGTTCACGGGTCACTGGCCCAAAGATGCGCGTGCCGATCGGCTCCTGCTTGTTGTTCAGCAGAACAGCAGCATTGCCATCGAAACGGATAATGGAACCGTCGGGACGACGAACGCCGTGACGGGTGCGGACTACAACAGCAGTCATCACCTGGCCTTTCTTGACCTTGCCACGCGGAATCGCTTCCTTGACGGTGACCTTGATAATGTCGCCGATGCCGGCGTAACGGCGGTGAGAACCGCCGAGCACCTTGATACACATGACGCGACGCGCGCCACTGTTATCCGCCACATCGAGCATCGATTGAGTCTGAATCATATAATTTCTCCGACCCTTAGCCCTTAGACTTCGACGGCGCGTTCAACGACGTCAACCAATGTCCAGGTCTTGGTCTTGGCCAGCGGACGAGTCTCGCGGATGGTGACCTTGTCGCCGATACGACACTGGTTAGTTTCGTCGTGAGCGTGCAGCTTGGTCGAACGCTTAACGTATTTGCCGTAGATCGGGTGCTTGACGCGACGCTCGATCAGAACGGTGATGGTTTTGTCCATCTTGTCGCTGACGACGCGGCCAGTCAGCGTGCGGACAGTCTTTTCAACTTCAGCCATGATCACTTACCTGCCTGCTGGTTGAGCACAGTCTTGACGCGAGCGATATCGCGCTTGACTTGCGAGAGCAGGTGAGACTGCCCCAACTGGCCAGTTGCCTTCTGCATGCGCAGATTGAACTGGTCGCGCAGCAGCTCGAGCAGTTGCTCGTTCAGCTGCTGAGCGGATTTTTCACGAAGTTCATTCGCTTTCATCACATCACCGTCCGCTTAACAAAGGAGGTGGCGAGAGGCAGCTTTGCAGCAGCCAGGGCGAAAGCCTCACGCGCCAGCTCTTCGGAAACACCCTCGATCTCGTAAAGCACCTTGCCCGGCTGAATCTGGGCTACCCAGTACTCGACGCTACCCTTACCTTTACCCATACGAACTTCGAGGGGCTTCTTGGTAACTGGCTTGTCGGGGAACACGCGGATCCAGATCTTGCCGCCACGCTTCACGTGACGAGTCAGCGCGCGACGCGCCGCTTCGATCTGGCGCGCGGTCAGACGACCACGGGAAACAGACTTCAGCGCGAACTCGCCGAAGCTGACCTTGCTACCGCGCTGAGCCAGACCACGGTTGTGGCCGGTCATCTGCTTGCGGAATTTTGTACGCTTGGGTTGCAACATTTGGCGTACCCCTTACTTAGCAGCTTTTTTACGAGGCGCGGGCGCTTGCGGCTTGAGCTCTTCATGGCGGCCACCGATGACCTCGCCCTTGAAGATCCATACCTTGACGCCGATCACACCGTAGGTGGTGTGCGCTTCGTAAGTGTTGTAATCGATATCGGCACGCAGGGTGTGCAGCGGCACACGACCTTCGCGATACCACTCGGTACGGGCGATTTCAGCCCCACCCAGACGACCACTGACCTGGATCTTGATGCCCTTGGCACCAATGCGCATGGCGTTCTGTACGGCGCGCTTCATGGCGCGACGGAACATCACGCGACGCTCCAGCTGCTGAGCTACGCTCTGTGCAACCAGCATTGCGTCGAGCTCCGGCTTGCGGATCTCTTCGATATTGATATGCACCGGCACACCCATTTGCTTGGTCAGGTCCTGACGCAGCTTCTCAACATCCTCACCCTTCTTGCCGATCACGATGCCGGGACGAGCGGTGTGGATGGTGATGCGTGCGGTTTGTGCCGGACGATGAATATCGATACGGCTCACGGACGCGCTTTTTAGTTTGTCTTGGAGGTACTCGCGCACGTTCAGATCTGCAAGCAGATAGTCTGCATACGTACGGCCGTCTGCGTACCAGACGGAGGTGTGCTCCTTGACGATTCCCAGGCGAATGCCAGTGGGATGTACTTTCTGACCCATCTGATCGACTCCGTTACTTGTCCGCAACCTTGACAGTGATATGGCAAGACCGCTTGACGATGCGATCAGCGCGGCCTTTGGCACGCGGCATGATGCGCTTAAGCGAACGCCCTTCGTTGACGAAGACTGTAGAGACCTTCAGGTCGTCCACGTCAGCGCCTTCGTTGTGCTCGGCGTTGGCAACGGCCGACTCCAGCACTTTCTTCATGATCTCGGCGGCTTTCTTGCTGCTGAAAGCCAGCAGGTTGAGCGCTTCGCCCACCTTCTTCCCGCGGATCTGGTCGGCGACCAGGCGAGCTTTCTGGGCGGAGATGCGAGCGCCCGACAACTTAGCGGCTACTTCCATTTCCAAACCCCTTAACGTTTGCCTTTCTTGTCGGCCACGTGACCACGATAGGTACGGGTGCCGGCAAATTCGCCCAGTTTGTGGCCGACCATGTCTTCGTTCACGAGGACCGGAACATGCTGGCGACCGTTATGCACAGCGATGGTCAAACCGACCATTTGCGGCAGGATCATCGAGCGACGCGACCAGGTTTTCACCGGCTTGCGATCGTTCTTCTCCACCGCCGCTTCGACCTTCTTCAGTAGGTGAAGATCGATAAAAGGACCTTTTTTCAGAGAACGCGGCACTGTCGTATCCCTCTAGTTACTTGCGACGACGGACGATCATGTTATCGGTGCGCTTGTTAGAGCGGGTCTTCGCGCCCTTGGTCGGGAAGCCCCACGGCGACACCGGATGACGACCACCGGAGGTACGACCTTCACCACCACCATGCGGATGATCGACCGGGTTCATGGCCACGCCGCGCACGGTCGGACGAATGCCCTTCCAGCGCTTGGCTCCAGCCTTGCCCAGCGAACGCAGGCTGTGCTCGGAGTTCGAGACCTCACCCAGAGTGGCACGGCACTCGGCCAGCACCTTGCGCATCTCGCCGGAGCGCAGACGCAGGGTCACATAGGCACCTTCACGCGCCACCAGCTGAGCCGAAGCACCAGCCGAACGCGCAATCTGGGCACCCTTGCCCGGCTTCAGCTCAACACCGTGAACGGTGGAACCCAGCGGAATGTTGCGCAGCGGCAGGCTGTTGCCAGCCTTGATCGGCGCGTTCACACCCGAGAGCAGTTGATCGCCAGCACTTACACCCTTCGGCGCAATGATGTAGCGACGCTCGCCGTCGGCATACTTCAGCAGCGCGATATGCGCGGTACGGTTCGGATCGTATTCGACGCGCTCGACGATGGCAGGAATGCCATCCTTGTTGCGACGAAAATCGACCAGACGGTAATGCTGCTTGTGACCACCGCCAATGTGGCGAGTGGTGATGCGACCGTTGTTGTTACGACCACCGGACTTCGACTTCTTCTCGAGCAGCGGAGCATAAGGAGCGCCTTTGTGCAGCTCCTGACCCACCACCTTGACCACAAAGCGGCGGCCCGCGGAAGTCGGTTTGCATTTAACGATTGCCATGATGCACCCCTTCCTTACTCAGCACTGCCGGAGAAATCGAGATCCTGGCCCGGCTGAAGTGCGATGTACGCCTTCTTCCAGTCGTTGCGCTTGCCCAGACCGCGAGCGGTACGCTTGGTCTTGCCCTGTACATTCAGGGTGTTGACAGTCGCAACCTTCACGTTGAACAGGCTTTCGACGGCCTTCTTGATTTCCAGCTTGGTTGCATCGGTAGCAACCTTGAAAACGAATTGGCTCTTGCTGTCAGCCAGCACGGTTGCCTTCTCGGAGACGTGCGGACCAAGCAGGACTTTGAATACGCGTTCCTGGTTCATCCCAGCAGCTCCTCGAATTTCTTCACGGCCGACACGGTGATCAGCACCTTGTCATAGGCGATCAGGCTGACCGGATCCGAACCCTGAACATCGCGCACGTCAACGTGCGGCAGGTTGCGCGCAGCCAGGTACAGGTTCTGATCGACAGCTTCGGAAACGATCAGCACATCATTCAGACCCATGCCATTGAGCTTGCTGGCAAGCACTTTGGTCTTCGGCGCGTCGACGGCGAAATCCTCGACAACGACCAGACGGTCGGAACGAACGAGCTCAGCAAGAATGGAGCGCAGAGCTGCGCGGTACATCTTCTTGTTCAGCTTCTGATCGTGGTTTTGCGGACGAGCAGCGAAGGTCACGCCACCGCCACGCCAGATCGGACCACGAGTGGTACCGGCGCGCGCGCGACCGGTGCCCTTCTGGCGCCACGGACGCTTGCCACCACCGGACACGTCGGAGCGGGTCTTTTGCTGCTTGCTACCCTGACGACCGCCAGCCATGTAGGCGACGACCGCCTGGTGCACCAGCGTCTCGTTGAACTCACCACCAAAGGTGCGATCGGAGACTTCGATGGCCTGTGCGCCATTTACATTCAATTGCATGTGAACTCCCCCTTAACCGCGAGCCTTGGCAGCCGGACGCACAACCACGTCACCGCCGGTGGCGCCGGGCACTGCACCCTTGACCAACAGCAGATTACGCTCGGCGTCGACACGCACGATTTCCAGGGACTGCACGGTTACGCGCTCGGCGCCCATGTGCCCGGACATCTTCTTGCCCTTGAATACACGACCTGGAGTCTGGCACTGACCAATAGAGCCCGGGACGCGGTGGGATACGGAGTTACCGTGGGTATTGTCCTGACCACGGAAGTTCCAGCGCTTGATGGTACCGGCAAAGCCTTTACCCTTGGACTGACCGGTGACATCCACCAGTTGACCTGCCTGGAAAATTTCCGCCTTGATCTCGTCACCCGCCTGGTATTCGCCGTCTTCGAGACGAAATTCCAGGACAGTGCGCCCAGCCGCCACGCTCGCCTTCGCGAAGTGACCGGCCTGAGCCTTGGTGACGCGGGACGCGCGACGCTCACCGACAGTGACCTGCACTGCACGATAGCCATCGCTCTCTTCATTCTTGAACTGAGTGACGCGATTCGGCTCGATCTCGATGACCGTAACCGGAATAGAGACACCATCCTCGGTGAAAACGCGGGTCATGCCGCATTTACGACCGACTACACCAATAGTCATTTTGAAACCTCTTGAGTGTACGGGGCTTTCACCCGCTATGGCCGCCCATTTCAGAGCGTTACACGACTAAAACTCTCAGGTTTTAGCCGAGGCTGATCTGCACTTCCACACCAGCCGCAAGATCGAGCTTCATCAGCGCATCGACGGTCTTGTCGGTCGGCTGAACAATGTCCAGCACGCGCTTGTGGGTTCGAATTTCATACTGATCGCGCGCGTCTTTGTTGACGTGCGGAGAAACCAGCACAGTGAACCGCTCTTTGCGGGTTGGCAGCGGAATCGGACCACGCACCTGAGCACCAGTACGTTTCGCGGTTTCCACGATTTCCTGGGTTGATTGATCGATCAGGCGATGGTCAAAAGCCTTCAACCGAATACGGATTTGTTGGTTTTGCATTTTGACCTCAGACTCCAAGTAGCCACCCTACCAGGCGCAATACCCCCGGTAAAAGGAGGCGCAATTGTACGGATGCGCCCATAGGGTGTCAATAAATGATCAATAATAGAAAAAGGCCCCCGAAGGGGCCTTTTTCATCATCGTCACATATTACTCGACGATCTTGGCAACCACGCCAGCACCAACGGTACGACCACCTTCGCGAATCGCGAAGCGCAGGCCGTCTTCCATGGCGATCGGCTTGATCAGGGTGACAACCATCTTCACGTTGTCGCCCGGCATTACCATCTCAACGCCTTCCGGCAGCTCGCACGAACCGGTCACGTCGGTGGTACGGAAGTAGAACTGCGGACGGTAGCCCTTGAAGAACGGAGTATGACGACCACCTTCTTCCTTGGACAGCACGTACACTTCGGCTTCGAACTTGGTGTGCGGC
>NZ_JAYDXP010000097.1:0-615 GCF_036701605.1 Pseudomonas sp. FIP_A4
GGTGCGGATGCCCTTGCGCGCCGCGTAAATGGCCGCTGCGGCGCCAGCCGGGCCACCGCCGACCACCAGCACGTCGAAGGCATCCTTGGCCATCGAGAACTTCATCTCGGTGAAGGAAACCGAAGGCCCGAAACTGGCCCGCGCGCTGGAAGAGCACGTGCGCGAGTATGACGTCGACATCATGAACCTGCAGCGCGCCAGCCAGCTGATCCCGGCCGCCAGGAGTTGGTTTTCATCGGCCAGAACATCGACTTCGACCGTTTGCGCATCGAACTGGATGATGGTATCCAGACGGTTGCGGAACTCGGGCGTAAAGCTCTTCTTGATGACCTCCATCGCATCCGAAGCATCGTCGCCGGCCGGGATCAGCTGGCTGGCGCGCTGCAGGTTCATGATGTCGACGTCGTACTCGCGCACGTGCTCTTCCAGCGCGCGGGCAGCTGACCAAGGCCGGCCGCGAGATCCACCTCAAAGCCGGGCAGAAGATGGTCATAGAAGCCGGCATCGAACTGACCCTCAAGGCCGGCGGCAGCTTCACGCGATCATCGATGCGCAGTGGCCCACGGTCGACGAGTCGGCCCTGATACAGGACAGCCTGACCTTGGTGGTGCAGGT
>NZ_JAYDXP010000098.1:0-200 GCF_036701605.1 Pseudomonas sp. FIP_A4
AGCAAGGCCGAGCTCCTGCGCCTCGCGCTGGCCGATCACCGTGCCGGACGGCACCAGATAGGGTTGGGTTTCGTGACCTCGGGTCGGATCGTACTCACCGCCATAGCTCAGCCCCAGCAAGCCGGCCAGCTGCTCGGCCATAGCGGCATGGACACGGCGCTCGTGCTCGGGCTCGCGTGCGCGGTTGGCGTAGGTCATCA
>NZ_JAYDXP010000099.1:0-555 GCF_036701605.1 Pseudomonas sp. FIP_A4
CGTGCCGCTTTCGCTGGTTGAGCCTGAGAGCATCCACATCGCCAGCATGATCATCATGATGCCAAAAGGTACGGTGGCGACCGGCGGAACGCGGCGAGTTTGGAAGAGAAGGGCTGAAATGTGACGGGTATCGCCACCCTGAACAGAACGATAGATCAGGCAGAACACGCGTGCGTGACGCCACCGCTCAGCGCTGGCTGAGTCCGTGTTGTGCGAGCCCCGCCTCGAACAAACCACCGAGGCGGGGCTCGTGGAATGGATGAGCGCCATGACTTATCAGGCTGCATCCGGCGCTGGCGCTCAGAACATGCGCGAACCGATCAAGCAGATGGGAACCATCAACGCCGCCGTTGCCGAAGACGATCGTTCCAACACATGCCGATGCGCTCGTGCAGCCGCGACTGATCGTCGGCTATGCCGAATTGCTGGTCGACCGGTAGCTCGCCGAGGCGCTCGAAAGCCGGATGTGCAAGTGCTTGCTGAGCCTGTTGTGGTTGCCCTTCGATCAGTGCATGCGCGTGGAGAGATCGGCGAAGCCTTCCAACTCGACTATCT
>NZ_JAYDXP010000100.1:0-201 GCF_036701605.1 Pseudomonas sp. FIP_A4
CAGCAAGGCCGAGCTCCTGCGCCTCGCGCTGGCCGATCACCGTGCCGGACGGCACCAGAGAGGGTTGGGTTTCGTGACCTCGGGTCGGATCGTACTCACCGCCATAGCTCAGCCCCAGCAAGCCGGCCAGCTGCTCGGCCATAGCGGCATGGACACGGCGCTCGTGCTCGGGCTCGCGTGCGCGGTTGGCGTAGGTCATCA
>NZ_JAYDXP010000001.1:0-200 GCF_036701605.1 Pseudomonas sp. FIP_A4
CAGCAAGGCCGAGCTCCTGCGCCTCGCGCTGGCCGATCACCGTGCCGGACGGCACCAGAGAGGGTTGGGTTTCGTGACCTCGGGTCGGATCGTACTCACCGCCATAGCTCAGCCCCAGCAAGCCGGCCAGCTGCTCGGCCAGAGCGGCATGGACACGGCGCTCGTGCTCGGGCTCGCGTGCGCGGTTGGCGTAGGTCATC
>NZ_JAYDXP010000041.1:0-322 GCF_036701605.1 Pseudomonas sp. FIP_A4
CACGCGCGCGGCCTTCACCGTACCGGCAGCGGTCATCAGCATCGGCATGAAGCGCGGGTAGTGATGGGCGCCGAGCAGCACCGCCTTGTAGCCGGCGATGTTGGCCTGCGACGAGAGCACGTCCAGGCTCTGCGCGCGCGCGAAGTGCGCGGCGCGGCTTCCAGCGCGAAGGCGGTGATGCCGCGCGCGGCCATGCGCGCGATGCAGTCATTGTCGAACGGGTTGAGCATGCCCAGCAGCACGCTGCCGGACTGCACCCTGCGCAGGTCTTTCACGTTATCCGTGGCCGCCATGACCCTGCGCCAGCGCCTCGAAAACCTGC
>NZ_JAYDXP010000024.1:0-558 GCF_036701605.1 Pseudomonas sp. FIP_A4
CACCCAGTCGGCAATTGGACGCCGCCGGCCGCCAGCAGGTTCAGCGCATCGGCGTCCCATACCTGCGGCAGTCCGCTCTGCGCCGCCAGCGACAGCAGGCTGCGTCCCCAAGGGGCCTGTCGACCGCAAGGTGGAAGTCAAACCCGACGATCACCTCACCATCGCCCAGACCCAGCACATCAAGCTCGGCACCGCCCAGCTGACCAAGGCCGGCCGCGAGATCCACCTCAAAGCCGGGCAGAAGATGGTCATACCGCCGCGAGCGCTTCGCCGATCACAGCCGCGAAGACTGATCCTGCCCGCCCCACGCATAGGCGTGGGGACGCAGTATTTTTCCACCATCGCGGATGGTTTCCGCCAAGCGGCGGTCCAATACGGCACGACCAAATCAAGAGGTATGTGCCATGGGACTGTTCGCCTTTTGAGTCTGCGCTCCACGGTCGAAACCGATACGTTCGCGATGACGGCAATCATCGGTATCGTCAGCCGGAACGCCGACTTGGTCGCGACGAGCCAGTTGGGTTCGAAACCTGCACGGATTTGCGCAAGACGCTCATG
>NZ_JAYDXP010000037.1:0-639 GCF_036701605.1 Pseudomonas sp. FIP_A4
CAGATCGTGCAGGAAGGAGCGCGCCTGGGCGTGGACTATGCGATGACTGTGTCCTGCTATCAGGCAGATGATGATGGGCGCGCCTGCGGCAAATGTGACAGCTGTCGTTTGCGGGCAGCCGGATTTGCTGCCACGCTGCAGCACGGCGGCGCCGAGCAGGCGATCGTTGAAGCGCCCGGCGATCAGGCTGCCGTCGGCGATGCGCTCGGCGCGAGCCTTCTCCTCGGCGCTGCCCCACGGCAGGCGGATCGCCCAGCCGGCACCGCTCATGCGCGCGAGCAGCACGCGCTGGAGCGGGTGCGCCAGCTGTTCGCCCAGGCGCTCGGTTATCCGCTGCCGGCCGGCATTGGCGACTACGGGCTGGACCGCGCGCGGATGGCCGCGCCGGGCGCCAAGTTGTTCGCGTCCGGCCAGCATGACCGGCACTTCTATCGCGACATGTGGCGTTCCCTGCGCAGCACCGGCGCCTGGAGCGGCGAGATCTGGAATCGTCGCAAGAGTCAGGCGCTGTCGTCATGCCGGTGCGCAGCGCTGGCCGGCCAGCTTACACCAGATCGGCGGACGACTCGGGATGCAGGCGCCGATGCTGGCGGTAGAGGAAGCTGCGGATGCGTTCGGCATCCTGCTCGCCGTTGAACT
>NZ_JAYDXP010000040.1:0-491 GCF_036701605.1 Pseudomonas sp. FIP_A4
GCGCGCCCATTTCACCAACAGGCGCAGGTTCATCTGCAGGCGATTGGCAAACATCTGACCGCCTTCGCACAGCCTCGCCACTTCGACGGGCGCCGGCGCGGCGTTTGGCTGCGGCGTCGCGGTGCGATTGTCGGTCACGAACGACAGGCTCGCTTCATCGCCGACGCCTCCCTCGAGCTGCGCTCGCCGCTGGCGGCGCTCAAGGCGCGCATCGAACTGGGCCTGCGCGAGGCGCAGCCGAGTGTCATCCAGCCGCCCCGCGGCGTTCAAGCGCGGGCCGAGGATGAAGCCCAGATCGGTCGAGGTGATGCGCCGATGATCGCGCCCGGCGACTTCGAGAATTGCCCGCAACCCCGGCCGCGCCCGCCCGGTCGAGCTGGGTGGCGAGGCTATCGTCGGGTTCGGCGCCCATGGCCATGACGACGGAGTCGGCCGGCAGGCGCTGGGCGTCGCCGTTGCTGTCGCGGTAGTCCACGCCACCGGCGTCGATG
>NZ_JAYDXP010000065.1:0-269 GCF_036701605.1 Pseudomonas sp. FIP_A4
GGCTGTAGTCCCGGTTCCCCTGCCGCCGGCAGGGGCCGGAGTTCCCTCTCATGACTTTCCCGCCCGCAGGCGCCCCGCTTGGCGGCGCAGCGGAGGCGGGAGTCGGATGCGAGTACGTACCATGCACGCGCTGATTCCGCCGCAGGTGTTCGAGCAGCTCAAGCCCGAGCTGGTGAGCCCGCTGGTGGTGTATCTCGCCAGCGAGCAATGCCAGGACAGTGGTGGGTTGTTCGAGGTTGGCGGTGGCTGGATGGGCAAGGTGCGCTGGG
>NZ_JAYDXP010000051.1:0-2163 GCF_036701605.1 Pseudomonas sp. FIP_A4
TCGAACTTTTAAAATATGAAATGAAGATACCGCAGTACCAATTATTTTCGCAGTACAAATAATGCGCGGCCGGTGCATTTTTCGAAAGAACGCGAGACAAACAGGACAATTAAAGTTAGTTTTTCGAGTTAGCGTGTTTGAATACTGCAAGATACAAGATAAATAGAGTAGTTGAAACTAGATATCAATTGCACACAAGATCGGCGCTAAGCATGCCACAATTTGATATATTATGTAAAACACCACCTAAGGTGCTTGTTCGTCAGTTTGTGGAAAGGTTTGAAAGACCTTCAGGTGAGAAAATAGCATTATGTGCTGCTGAACTAACCTATTTATGTTGGATGATTACACATAACGGAACAGCAATCAAGAGAGCCACATTCATGAGCTATAATACTATCATAAGCAATTCGCTGAGTTTCGATATTGTCAATAAATCACTCCAGTTTAAATACAAGACGCAAAAAGCAACAATTCTGGAAGCCTCATTAAAGAAATTGATTCCTGCTTGGGAATTTACAATTATTCCTTACTATGGACAAAAACATCAATCTGATATCACTGATATTGTAAGTAGTTTGCAATTACAGTTCGAATCATCGGAAGAAGCAGATAAGGGAAATAGCCACAGTAAAAAAATGCTTAAAGCACTTCTAAGTGAGGGTGAAAGCATCTGGGAGATCACTGAGAAAATACTAAATTCGTTTGAGTATACTTCGAGATTTACAAAAACAAAAACTTTATACCAATTCCTCTTCCTAGCTACTTTCATCAATTGTGGAAGATTCAGCGATATTAAGAACGTTGATCCGAAATCATTTAAATTAGTCCAAAATAAGTATCTGGGAGTAATAATCCAGTGTTTAGTGACAGAGACAAAGACAAGCGTTAGTAGGCACATATACTTCTTTAGCGCAAGGGGTAGGATCGATCCACTTGTATATTTGGATGAATTTTTGAGGAATTCTGAACCAGTCCTAAAACGAGTAAATAGGACCGGCGATTCTTCAAGCAATAAACAGGAATACCAATTATTAAAAGATAACTTAGTCAGATCGTACAATAAAGCTTTGAAGAAAAATGCGCCTTATTCAATCTTTGCTATAAAAAATGGCCCAAAATCTCACATTGGAAGACATTTGATGACCTCATTTCTTTCAATGAAGGGCCTAACGGAGTTGACTAATGTTGTGGGAAATTGGAGCGATAAGCGTGCTTCTGCCGTGGCCAGGACAACGTATACTCATCAGATAACAGCAATACCTGATCACTACTTCGCACTAGTTTCTCGGTACTATGCATATGATCCAATATCAAAGGAAATGATAGCATTGAAGGATGAGACTAATCCAATTGAGGAGTGGCAGCATATAGAACAGCTAAAGGGTAGTGCTGAAGGAAGCATACGATACCCCGCATGGAATGGGATAATATCACAGGAGGTACTAGACTACCTTTCATCCTACATAAATAGACGCATATAAGTACGCATTTAAGCATAAACACGCACTATGCCGTTCTTCTCATGTATATATATATACAGGCAACACGCAGATATAGGTGCGACGTGAACAGTGAGCTGTATGTGCGCAGCTCGCGTTGCATTTTCGGAAGCGCTCGTTTTCGGAAACGCTTTGAAGTTCCTATTCCGAAGTTCCTATTCTCTAGAAAGTATAGGAACTTCAGAGCGCTTTTGAAAACCAAAAGCGCTCTGAAGACGCACTTTCAAAAAACCAAAAACGCACCGGACTGTAACGAGCTACTAAAATATTGCGAATACCGCTTCCACAAACATTGCTCAAAAGCAGCTCTTTGCTATGTTCTATATCTTCTATATCCCTATATAACCTACTCATTGACCTTTCGCTCCTTGAACTTGCACCTAAACTCGACTTCTAAATTTTATGTTTATCTCCAAAAGCTACTTTATAAAAAAAAATAATGAGAATTATTGAGACTATATATCCAAAACAATACAGAAAATGTAAACATTACCCATATATCACATATATGAATAAATAGAAGAATCATTCATAGTTTTCCGACTAATCAAGAATTTTCAATGCTTCCACTTTCTGTTTATAAAGTACGCACAATCTGCATCGACTTAAACTAAATCCAGGATGCGTTTACCTTGAAAAAATGCATTCGTAGCTTCGCTTA
>NZ_JAYDXP010000067.1:0-639 GCF_036701605.1 Pseudomonas sp. FIP_A4
CCGGCGCTGGGCGTTCGGTCCGCATATCGCCTGGCACTTCCCGACCCAGGTCGACCGTGCCCGCGTGCGTGCCACCGAGGCCGGTGCCGACGCCGCGCTCGCCCGCTTCGATGGCGTGGTGCTCGACGCGCTGCGTGAAAGCTTGGGTTTGACGAACTCGAGGATCTCGGCGTGCGGCACCGCGGTGGCGGCGACTTTCAGTTCTTCGGCCGCCTGAGCGGAGAAGGCGGCAACGGTAGCCACAACCGTGGTGTGGCTCTGTATGACGACCTGGTGATCTTCCTTGGTCATGTGCTTGGCGAGCTTGACCTTGGCGGCGTTATCCGCCGTCATCTCGATTGTCAGGTTGGCGCTCACGTCGTCGCGGAAGGCGAGCTCTTCGGCCGTGTAGTTGACGTTCATGCCTGGTCTCCTGAGTGATGCGCGGGCGATCCACCGCCGCTGAGCGCAGGCGGCGCGGGCTTGCAGGGCAACGGATGATTAATCCGCGGCGCGCTTACCTACGCCTAATGGATGAGTGGCAGGTGCGTGTCGATCAAGTGCGTCACGCTGGCCTGCCTTTAGAATGCGCATTGTTCCTGCCGCCAGAGTGAAGCCATGAAGGCCATCCCCGATGCAATCTCGCCGCAGCTGCTGCTT
>NZ_JAYDXP010000080.1:0-607 GCF_036701605.1 Pseudomonas sp. FIP_A4
AGGTGCAGGCGGCGCGGGCAGCGGCGGCGGCCGGCGTGCCGTTCAGCCTGTCCACGGTCGGCATCTGCTCGCTGGCCGAGGTGCACGCGGCCAGTACGCGCGCCTGCTGGTTCCAGCTTTACATGCTGCGCGATCGCGACAACCCCAAGGCGGCGCTGCGCCAGGTCGCCAAGCAGGGTCACGAACGCCTGGAGCAGGGTGCCTGGGTGCTGAGACAAGACGCTGAGCTCGCCGGGTGGTGGCGGCTACAACGAACTGCGCATCGAAGACCGCAAGGGCGCCGAACAGATCTACATCCACGCCCAGCGCGACTGGGACGAGAACATCGCCTCGCTGCTATTCCGTCATGCGCTGCGCATGAGCATCGCGCTGGTCTGCGGCTATGCGGTACTGCACGCGATCCATCCGGAGCAGGGCTACTGGGTGTTGCCGACGATGAGGTGATCGCTGGCTCTGACTTCGGTCTTGCGGTCGCCGTGAGTCGTGCGGTGTTCCTCGGCCCTGAACTCGCTGTAGCTGCTGGCTTCCACGGTGTCGTGACGCTCAGGGCCGGCTGCGTTGCTGTACGGCGGTGGTGCCATCGGCGGCGTGGTCAACGTTATCGACC
>NZ_JAYDXP010000089.1:0-534 GCF_036701605.1 Pseudomonas sp. FIP_A4
CTTGTACTGCTCGCGGATCAGGTCCTCGTTGCTCAACTCTTCATCGCTGGCGTAGCCCCAGTATTCCTTGCGCACCCGCTCGTGCAGCCATTCGGCGCAGGCCTCGGCGAGACGATCGGCGAGCGCCTTGACATTGATCGAGTTGTAGTCGTCTCCATTGTGCTGGTAGGACTTGGCGACGTCGTCGGCGGCGTTACCGGCGGTGCAGTTGAAGCCGCCGACGTTGTCGGTCACGCCGCTTTCCTTCGGGGGGACGACGTCGGCCAGCGACAGGTTCGGCTTGGCATCGGGCTTGACGATTTGCTGGCGCAGTCGGCTGTGATACCGAGACTCGCAGCAATATCCGTACGGGCTCGGTGCTGATCACCGAACTGGCGCAGCCGGACGAACCGCCGCAGCGGTGGCGGATGCCCTTGTACTGCTCGCGGATCAGGTCCTCGTTGCTCAACTCTTCATCGCTGGCGTAGCCCCAGTATTCCTTGCGCACCCGCTCGTGCAGCCATTCGGCGCAGGCCTCGGCGAGACGATCGGCGA